>NZ_CDDD01000106.1 GCF_000820165.1 Aeromonas taiwanensis | reverse complement strand
TGGCGCCAGTGGCTGAGCACGGGGGCGAGATCGATGGCCGGATCGGCCCAGCGCGCGCCATAGAAGCTGAGGTACTGGCCGATGGCCCGGCGGTGGGTGATGTGACAAGCCAGCACGATTCGGGGTAGCAGGGACAGGCTGACGGTATCGGGCAGGACGAAGCGGGCGGGGGCCAGAAAACCGACCCCGCCAGGCCCGATGTCCTTGATCACCGCCCGGCCGATGTGCTTGTCGAAGAGCAGACCGGACACCATGAGCCGGGCCGCAATGCCGCAGCTCTGGGACTCCAGGGGCGTGCTGCCGTCGTGCAGATACCAGCGGGGTACCTTGCGCCTGGGATCGTTGAACGGGGTCACGGGGGGCAGATCGGGATCAGGGGTTTCCATGGGCAGTGGCATCCTTGGCTTGCCGGGTGGCGGCTTGGGTTTGGGCGCTGAACAGCTGCTCCAGGCTCTTCTCCGCCTGGGTCGTCATCACCAGCAGCTCGATGCGGCGGTTCTGGCTGCCCCGGGGATCGGCGGTGTTGTCCAGCATGGTGTCCGACATGGCGACCACCTGGCCCACCCGCTCGGGGGGCATGCCGCCGGCAAGCAGGACGCGCCGCGCCATCATGGCGCGATCGGAGGAGAGCTCCCAGTTGCTGTAGTTCTCTCCCGCGAAAGGAGTGCTGTCGGTGTGGCCGGAGATCATGACCCGGTTCTCCACACGCTGGAAGATAGGGGCCAGCGCCATCAGCAAATGGCGGAAGTAGGGACTGATGCGGGCGCTGCCGCGGCTGTACATCTCGCGATCGTCATCATCGCGGATCAGGATGCGAAGCCCCTGGGGCACCAGTTGCAGCTCCAGGTTGTTCCTGGCCTGCATCTGGTCCGCCATGGATCCGATGAAACCGGCCAGCTGCCGCATCTGCATCTCCCCTTCGATCTTGCCCACCAGCAGACTCTCGTAGCTACCCTTGGCGCCGTCGGTGAAGATGCTGCGATCCCGCTCCATGTGTCTGGGCATGCGCTGCCCCTCCTCCACGAACTGGGGGCTCAGCTCCTCCAGCACGGAAGGATTGCCTCCCAGATCCACCGGATAGGGGCTGTTGCGGATGTCGAAGGGGTTTGCCTCGCTGTCCATGATGCTGTAGTCGCGCAGGCGGCTCGCCACCACATCACGCTCTTCCTGGCTGGAGACCGCCAGGATCCAGAGCACCATGAAAAACGCCATCATGGCCAGAGTGAAGTCGGCGAAGGCAACCTTCCACGCTCCTCCCCCCTTGGGACCACTGCTGCGCCGCTGCTGGCGCTTGATGATGATCTGCTCGTGGTTGCGCATCACATGGCCCTGTTGGTCACCCAGTCTTCCAGTTCGAGGAAGCTGGGTTTCACGTCAGGCTCCAGCATCTTGCGGCCCGAGTCGACGGAGAGCAGCGGCGTCTTGCCCCGCAGCTGAGCAATCAGGATCGACTTGATGCACATCAGCATGCCGATGCGGCGCTTGACCATCTCCTCCATGGCGTTGCTGATGGGTTCCAGCAGGCAGTAGCAGAGGAAGATGCCGATGAAGGTGCCGACCAGAGCGGCCGCCACGTGCACACCGATGTTGCTGAGGGGGCCGTCGAGCTGCTGCATGGTGATGATGATCCCCATCACGGCCGCGAGGATCCCGAACCCCGGGCAGGCTTCCCCCGTCTTGTGCAGAGCGTGGGAGGGCTTGAGCATGTCCTCTTCGATGGCCATGATCTCCTGCTCCAGTATGGTGTCCAGCTCATGGGGGGTGATCTTGCCCATGCCCAGCAGACGCAGGTTGTCGATGATGAAACCGAGCAGTTGCGGATCTTCCGACACCTGGGGATACATCAGGAAGACGGAGCTCTGCTGCGGGTTCTCCACGTGTTCGTCCAGCGCCTTCATCCCCTTGTTGCGGGTCTCCTCCAGCAGTTGATGCATCAGGGTCAGCAGCTCGCGATAGATCTCCTTCTCGTCCTTGTTTGACTTGAAGCAAAGCTTCATCTGGCGCCACATCTCATGCATCACCTCCTTGGAGTTGCCGAGGAACATGGAGCCGACGGCGGCACCAATGATGATGATGAGTTCGGCAGGCTGCCACAGGGCGATGGGGCGCCCCCCGGCCATCATGAACCCGCCGATCACACAAACGAAAATGACACCAAGACCAATCTGTTTTTGCATGGATGCTCCCGCAGAAATCACGAAGACTCCCCCCGCGGGGAGAGGCACTACTAAATGGAGTCGACCAAACGCTGCTTGAGCTGAAGGACGCACTGCTTGTGGAGCTGACATACCCGCGACTCGGTCAGTCCGAGCACCAGGGCGATCTCCTTCATGTTCAATTCCTGCTGGTAATAGAGGGAGAGCAGCAACTGCTCACGCTTGTCCAGGGTGCCGAGCACCTTGCTGAGGGTCATGGCCAGATCCTGATCGTCGGACTCCGACGCCGGCGCCCTGCCGCCGTTCTCCAGCCACTCCTCCAGACTCTGCAGCGCCTCGGCCTGGCTGGCATAGGCGAGCTGGCGCACCTCCTCGACGGAGCAATCCAGCGCCTGCGCCAGCTCCTGCTCGGTCGGATTGCGCCCCAACCGGTTGAACAGCTCCCGCTGCACCTGATTGTGGCCGTGCACCTGCTGGCGAAGCTGGCGGGGACGCCAGTCGAGGCGCCGCAACTCATCCAGCATGGCGCCCCGCACCCGCTTGAACGCATAACTCTCGAACTGGGCATCCGGTTCGCTGCCGTAACGGCGCCAGGCCTCCAGCAGACCCATCATGCCGACCTGCTCCATGTCCTCCTGATCGAAGCAGGCACTCACCTGGCTGCGCAGATGGGCAGCCGCCCGCTTCACCAGGGGCAGGTAGCGGCTCAGGATCGCCTGCTCGCCGGTACGGGGCGCGCAGGCGGCCAGATCACAGGGGGTATCCCAGCCGGTGTCCATCATGCGCTACTGCACCAGCACCTTGGTGACCAGCACTTCGTCCAGATAGGGCTTGTAGCCATAGCCTTCCAGGGTCGCCACCAGCTTGCCCAGGAGAGAGGTCTGCAGGGCAGAGATGTTCTGCAACTCCTGCTTCACCGCTTCATGGGAGCGATGGCTGAAATATTGCACCATGGCATTGCGGATCAGGGGGGTCAGCTCGTTGAGCGTCTCCAGCTGCTGGGGGTTGTGCGTCACCAGCGCCAGCTCCAGCACCAGATAGTGGGGTTCTCTGTCCCCCTCCAAGCTGATGACGAAGCGCTCCATCGGCTTGAACAACGGTGTCTTGCTCAGCTCGGGCTTGGCCTCCGCCAGGCCCAGCCAGACGGCCACCTTATCCCGCTTGAGATAGGCGCCATAGGCCAGCGCCGCCAGCAGGCACAGTGCCATCACCATCACCATCATCCACTTCATGACACGCCGCATCATTTGAAATCACTCTCGCTTTAGCCAGATTGTTAAATGTCACACCAGGGTATTGAGCCAGTCCTGACCAGCGCCGCTCGATGCTTCCCGTTCTTCCTGCCACTGCCGCCGGCCGGCCAGGATCTTGTCCTGCTGCCAGCGATCTCCCCGTTCCTGCTCGCCCCCCTGCCCCACGTTCACCTCGACACCGCCGGCATGGTGAGGGGCAAGGCTCATGCGCAGCCGCTCCATTGACTGGATCAGGGCATCGCGTACCGCCGGGTTGGTCACGTTGAGCTGCACGTTAAGCCGATCGCCCTCGACCCTGACCGTCAGTTCGAGGCGACCCAGCTCGGGGGGATCGAGCCGGATATGGGCCTGCTTGATGCTCTGGTTCACCTGCAGCTCGACCCTGTCCTTGAGCACATCCACCAGCTGCTGACCCCACTGGGCCTGACTGTCTGCCAGGCGGGCCGGCGCCCACTGGTACTCTGCCGTCCTGGCCAGGGCAGGCTGCGTCGGCAACCCCGCCATGACTTTGGGATCCATGGCGGCGAGCTCCCGATCCGGCGCGGCCTCACCGGGCAAGGGGGGCAGACCGGCGATGGTCGGGAGTGCTGGCCGCTCCCCCTGTCCGGTCGGCTGGGAAAGCCGCAGGGCGAGTTCCGTGGCCAACAGGGGAGACACCTCCTTGCGGCCCGGGGCACTCATCACCGATGCCGCCGGCAGCCGGTCCCCTTCCAGGCGTTCGAGGCGGGTGAGCGCCCGCAGCGCCGGCGAGACGGGCTCGGCCCGTGTGCTCTCCTCTGTGGCAGGGGGGGCGGGCTCCACCAACGGACGGGCGAGGGAAAGGCGCACACCCTCTTCCGGGCGGACAAAGGGCGGCGGCATATGGGTAAAGGCGGCAAGCTGCTCGGCGACAACGGGCGCCGACTCGGGGCTTGCCTCAGCACTCCCCTCAGCCTTCTCCTCGGTGCTGGCCTTGGTAGCCGTCTCGTCGTCGTTCTCGCCTGCGGGAAGCAGCGGAGTCACGGAGGCCAAGGCGTCCTGCGGGAGATCGAGCGGCTGGAACGCTTCCCCCTGCCCATCGGGCTGGCGGGAAAGACGGGTGAAACCAGTGGAGGGAGGCAGGGCGTCGGTGCCAAGGAAGGGGATCATGCCCATGTCTGCGCCTCGTCATAGGCCTGCAGCCCTTCCCGCTTGAGGGAGAGGGACTCCCACTCCTGCTTGCGCAGGGCGGTTTCCTGCTGGCAGAGCGCGAAGGCCTCCTGATGCCATTGGCGTACCTGATCCCGGGCCGGCATCAGAGTTTGCCAGAGGGCAGGTTGCTGGCGCAGGAGTTCGACGAGCCGGGCCAGGCGATGGTCCGCCAGGCGCACCGCCTCCCACTGCCCGGCGCGGGCCTGCTGTAAAATCAGACGCCCCAGCCCCAGCAGCTGGCTCTGGCGACTCTCGCGTTCCGTACCGGACGGCACGGCCCCTGTCATGGACATGATGATGGCCCCAAGTTAAGACGACCCTGCCAGCAAGCAAGGAGCAGGCCAGATATATAGAACTTAAATATCAATACGTTAGTCACTTTTCCTGGCATGTGAGGAAGAGGAACTTCCGCATCAGCGGGGATGGCGGGCCATCGCTTCCCAGCCCTCTTTCAACTCCAGCAGGATGCGGCGCACTTCGGCAAAGCCCGCCACGTCGTTCGCCACGCTGATCTCGAACAGGCGCTGGCCGCAGTAGTCATAGAGGCGGTGCAGGTTGTTGGCGAGCTCCCCGCCCTTGTCCATGTCGAGGGCGCTGTCGAGGCCTCCCAGGATCTGCAGGCACTTGTTGATGGACTGACCCTTGCGCTCATACTGCCTGGCCAGGATGTGACCCTCGGCCCGCGCGATCTCGTCGAGCAGGCCATCCATCAGCATCAGCACCAGCTGGTGCGGGTCGGCGCTCGCCGCCTTGGCCTGGGTGGCGGCGAACTGGTAGGCGTCATAGCCTTCTTGGGGTTCAAACATGAAAAACTCGCTTATTCAAGGTGTTACTGGCTAGCCGTCTCACAGGGCGCCCATGGTCTGCATCATCTGATTCATGGTGGTGAACTGATTGAGGTAGCGCTTATACGCGGAATCCATGCGCCGATCCAGCGCCTCCATCCGTTCGTTGACCCGCTTCTCGTTCGCCTCCAGACCAGTCTTGCGTCCCTTGAGCGCACCGTCCCGCTTGGTATAGGGGTCCAGGGCGTTGCCCATCCGCTTGAGCAGACCGTCGTCCCCCATCAGTGCCTTGCCGAGCAGCTCGGGATCCTTCTCCAGCGCCTTGTTGAAGTCGGTCTCGTTGAAGGAGAGTTTGCCTGTCTTGTCGGTCTTGATCCCGAGGCTCCCCAGGGTCAGATCGTTGGGAAGGTCCCGCACGCTGCGGGCGATCAGGCTCTTGAGACTGCGCACCCCGCTGTCGGAGGAGAGCGCCCCAGGCGCCTTGGGATCGCTGGAGGTCATCTTGGCCAGCTCGTCCACCAGCTCGTTGTAGCTGTCGACGAACTTCTTGAGGGAGCCGGTGACCGCCTCCTTGTCCTGATCCACCGTCACCAGCAGCGGTGCATCCCCCGCCTTCTGCGCCTTGGTCAGCTGGAAGGTCAGGCCATCCACCACGTTCTCTATCTTGTTGCTGGACGAGGTGATGGTGAGAGGGTTGTCGCCCCCCATCTGCAGCCTGGCGTCCTGCGCCTGGGTGATGTCGGTCTTGCCGGCCACGGCCACCCCGAGGGCATTGGCCGCATCGCCGCTGTAATTGAGGGTGATGGCGTTCTCCACCCCGCTCTCCTTGCTGGTCAGCACCATGCTGACCTTGCCGTCGGTACGCACCAGGGTCGCCTTCACCCCGGGGTTGTCCTTGGCATTGTTGATCTGGGAGACCAGATCTTTTGCGGTGGCGCCAGCCGGCAGGGTCGCCAGATCGATGTCGAGGGTCTTGCCCTTGACGGTCAGGGAGAGCACGCCGTCTGCGGGCAGCGGCGCCGTGTCGCTGTCGAGCTGAAGGCCGACCTGATGGGACTGGGCGAGCTGCTCCACGAAGAAGTTGTACTGGCCCGAGCTGGCCTTGCCATTGCTCGTTACCGTCATGATCCCGTCCTGGGACATGGTCGCCTTCTGCGCCTGCAGGCTGCTTGCCTTGTTCAGATCCTTGAGCAGAGTCTGGAAGCTCGACAGCTTGGTGGTGAGGGTACTGATGGCGCTCTGCTGTGCCTTGACGCTGTCCAGCTGTGTCTTCAGCAGCTTGTCCATGTTCTGGCGCTCGGCGGCTACCAGCTGCATCGCCATGCTGGCCGGATCTATTTGCATCTCTCTCCCCTTGTTCGGTGGCATGCCTGTTGGAAAAGACCGCTCCGATCCTTTCCAACCGGCAGGCGGTTGTCAGACAAGGGCCGCCCCTCGGCGCGGCCCGGCAACTCATCAACGCAGCAGGGAGGTCACCATGCCGGTCATCTGGTTGGAGTTGGACAGCACGGACATGCCAGCCTGCATCAGCATCTGGTTCTTGGTCATGTTGGTGCTCTCCTGGGCAAAGTCGGCATCCATGATGCGGCCGTTCGCCATGTCGGTGTTCTCTTTCATGTTGGAGAGGTTGTTGACGGTGTGCTCCAGGCGGTTGATGTTGGCACCGAACTGGGAACGGGCGGTACCGATAGCATCCAGGGCGTCTTCCATCTTGGTGATCTGCGCATTGAAGTCAGTGGACGCCAGAGCAGTCGCTGCCACGTCGGCGGCGGCCAGGTCGGTGGTCGCCGTGGTGATGGCCGTGTTGACGGCCTTGACGTTGGTGTCGGCCTTGACGTCCAGCTTCTCGGCGGCGGTGCCCCCGATCTGGAAGGTCACGGTACCGGCTTCGAACTTGCCACCGGCACCGATCAGCGCCTCACCACCAAAACGGGTGTTGTCGCTGATGTTCTTCAGCTCTGCGGTCAGCTCCTTCATTTCGGTGCCGATGGCCAGACGGTCTTCCGCGCTCGCGGTGCCGTTGGCGCCCTGGGTGGCCAGATCCTTCATGCGCTGAACGATGTTGGTCATCTCGTCCATGGCCCCTTCGGCGGTCTGCATCATGGAGACGGCGTCCTGGGCGTTGCGCATGCCAACCTTCTGGCCGTTGGACTGGGCTTGCAGACGGGTAGCCATCTGCAAACCAGCCGCGTCGTCGGCGGCGGAGTTGATGCGAAGACCGGTACCCAGACGCTGCATGGCGGTGCCCAGCATCTTGTTGGTGTTGTTGAGCTGGTTCTGAGTGGTCAGAGAGGCGAAATTGGTGTGGATGGACAAACCCATGGTTCTGCTCCTAGAAAAAGGCTGCTACCGCAGCGGATAACCGTACGAAGAGGAGAAGCGACCGGGATGGGACAGGACTTGAATGGCGAGCGAAAAATGTGATGAAAAAGACGAAGAAAGGCTGACAGGGAAACTGCGAGGGGAAGAGGGCACCCATCACCGGGATGGGTGCCGCCAGCATTAACGCAGCAGGGAAGTCACCATGCCGGTCATCTGGTTGGAGTTGGACAGCACGGACATGCCAGCCTGCATCAGCATCTGGTTCTTGGTCATGTTGGTGGTCTCCTGGGCGAAATCGGCATCCATGATGCGACCGTTCGCCATGTCGGTGTTTTCCTTCATGTTGGAGAGGTTGTTGACGGTGTGCTCCAGACGGTTGATGTTGGCACCGAAGGAGGAACGGGCGCTGCCGATGTCTTTCAGGAAGGTTTCCATCTCGGTGATGGCGGCGGAGGCCTTGGTCTGGTCACCGATGCCGGCCTTCAGAGCCGCGCCATCCAGACCGGAGCCACCGGTGGAACCGGTGATCTTCTTCAGGTCGGTGGAGATGTCCACGCTCAGGGTCTCGGCGGCAGAGCCACCGATCTGGAACTTGACCGCGCCCTTCTCGAAGTTGCCGGCACCCTTCTTCAGCAGGGACTGGCCACCGAAGGTGGTGTTGTCGGTGATGTTGGTCAGTTCCTTGGCCAGCTCGCCGAATTCGGCGTTCAGGGCGGTGTAGTCCTCGGTGCTGGTGGTGCCGTTGGCTGCCTGGGTGGAAAGGTCCTTCATGCGCTGAACGATGTTGGTCATCTCGTCCAGGGCGCCTTCACCGGTCTGCATCATGGAGATGGCATCCTGGGCGTTGCGCATGCCGACCTTCTGGCCGTTGGACTGGGCCTGCAGGCGGGTAGCCATCTGCAGACCGGCCGCGTCGTCGGCGGCGGAGTTGATGCGAAGACCGGTGCCCAGACGCTGCATGGCGGTGCCCAGCATCTTGTTGGTGGTGTTCAGCTGGTTCTGGGTGGTCAGGGAGGCAAAGTTGGTATGGATGGACAAGCCCATGATGTATTCCTCGAGTTAAACGCTGCACTGCAGCCCGTTAGGTTGACACCTGATAGAGACGACCCCTTTGCCGCAAAAATGTAGTCACGCCCTCGCATATTTTTAACTCCCTCCCCCTCCCTGCGATCCCGGACGTCGTGGTTCAGAACCGCAATCTTCCGGCATGCTTATTGCTTTTAAAATGCCACCTCTCACTACCGGATGGCGACATGGCTGCCTCGCTCTACACACCCCATTTCGTTCAACAGTTCCAGTGCATCGGCGATCGCTGCGAGGACAACTGCTGCCACAGCTGGACCATCAGCATCGACAAGCAGACCTTCCGCAACTACGAGCGCCACCCCGACCCCACAGTCAAGTCCCTGAGCAAGCTGCACATCATCAAGGTGAGGCAGAGCAACGAGCGCTGGGGGGAAATCAAACTCGACGAGCAGGGAGCCTGTCCCTTCCTCGATGAGAAGCGACTGTGCCAGATCCACAGCAAGGCGGGCCCGGACGCCCTGAGCCAGACCTGCAAGACCTACCCCAGGGCCCAGACCCGGATCGGCAACCAGCTCAAGAAGTCCCTGATGCTCTCCTGCCCACAAGTGTGCCGGCAACTGCTGCTGGATCCCATGGCGATGCAGACCGAGGTGACCGAGCTGGCCCAGCCTCTGCCTTTCACCCCGCCCCCCACCACCGCCATGGCTACCCTGCACAGCCTGAGCATTCACGTGCTGGCCGCCACCGACCTTCCGGCCGAGTTGCGGCTGTGGCTCATCGGCATGCTGATCCACCGGGATCCTGCGCAGCTCTCCCACGAGGCCTTCCTCGATCAGGTGGCCGTGCTGGCCGAACGGGGCGAGCTACACGCCATGTTCGACCAGTTGCCCGCCCTGCCCCGGTTGCAGTGGTGGGGCCTCAGAACCATGACCCACCAGTTGCTGGCCTACTCCCAGGGACGACGGGGACGCCAGACCATGCAGCGCTGCCTCGACAAGATCAATGTGGTGCTGGAGGGGGTCTACGATGAGGGCAAGATCGCAGGGCTGCAGCAGGTCTGGCAGGACAGGGTCGCCCCCTTCCTGGCCGAGCACCCCCAGATCATGGACAACTACCTGCTCTACTACGTCTATCACCACAACTTCCCGCTGCTGCAAGGGGACAGGTTCCAGGCCTATCAGTTGCTGGTGATCGACTACTTCCTGCTGCGCAACTACCTCTGCCTGCTGGCCATGGACAAGGCGCTGGAAGAGCAGGACGTCGTCAACCTCTTCTACAGCTATCACACCATACGCCAGCACAACGCAAGCTTTCTCAAGACCATAGAGCAGGGGCTCAGCGACTCCGGCTTCGCGTCGGATATCTCCCTGTACGCCCTGCTCAAGCCCTGAAAAACAGGAAACCGCCAGCGGGCTGCATGGCGGTTTCCTGTTGTGATGGGGTGTCCCGACCCTAGGTCAGCAGCGCCACCACGTTCTGGCGCGATACATTGGCCTGGGCCAGCAGACCGGACATGGTCCCCATGAAGCCCCCCTCCTTGAGCTGCAGGCTGAGCTTGCCCTGCAACTGGGCCAGCTCCTCCTGCTGCAGGTTCTGGCTGCGCGACTTCACCCGGTCGAGCTGCTTCACCATTCTCTGGCGGAACTGTTTCAGCTCGCGCACCGACTGTTCGATCTCCCCTAGCAGCCGCTTCAGGCGCTGCTGCTCCTGCTTGATCTCTCCCCTGTCGAGCCCCTCGCCGAGCTGGCTCAGCTGCCCGGCCCTTTGCTTGAACTGCACCGGCACCGGGTTGCCTGCCGGGATGCGAATGCCCTCCCCGCTCAGCAGCACGGGCTCGTCCAGCTTGCGCCTGTGCTGATCCGGCACGCTCAGCTCCAGCTTGCCCAGCTCGTTCAGGCGCGCCTGGATATGCTCCTTGCGCAGCGCGCGATCCAGGCGGGAGGCCGCCTCCGCTTCACTGGCATCGGCAGGCAGCAGCACCTCGACGGCGCTGCTGGTCTGGGGGAAGGAGAAGACGAGACGCTCGGCACTCGACTTGGGGCTCAGCAGATCGAGCCGCTCCGCGCCGTAGTGCACCCGGCTGTCCGCAGCCGACGCCAGCAGACGGGGCCTGAGCTCGCTCGTCAGCGGTGCCTGAGGCTGGGTCAGCTTCTCTTCCAGCACCTTGAGGCGGGAGACCAGATCCCCGCTCGCCGCCTTCTGCTGGCCGAGCTGCTGCTCGAGGCGCTTGAGTTCCCCCCACACCTGGCTCAGGGCCTGCTCGCTCCCCTGGGCATGGGCGATGCGCTGCTGCGCCGTGCCGATCAGGGCCCAGCGATCCAGACGGATGACATTGGGCTGGCGTTCATTGCGCGGAGTCTGGGGAGAAGTAGCCTGGGCAGTCGAACGACCTTGCAGCCTGGGCTGGGCCGGGGTCTCGGCCACACCACCCGGGCGGGTTTGTTGAATCTGCATCCTGGCTCCTTAGACAGACTTAGGGCATGTAGTTGAACAGGCTCAGGCCATTGACCTTGGCAAAGGCCTGCTGCTGCACCTGCAGGGCCATCAGCACGTGGGCCTGCTGGGTCACGGCCCCCGCGTAGTCGAGGGACTCTATCTGATTGCTCACTTCCTTGCTATAGGTGCTCTTCTCGGCGTGCCCTTCGTCCACCTGATCCAGCAGGTTGATCCGCGCCCCTATGGTACTGACCATCTGGCTGATGTCATCCTGCAGGGTCTTGCTGCGATCCAGCATGGCTCTGGCCTGATCGGCCGCATCCGGGGCGCCGGCATCGAAGGCCGCCACCATGTCGTCCAGTTGCTTGAAGAAATCCCCGTTCTGGATGAATAGGGTGTCGGCGGTCTGGTTGAGGGAGACCGTCACTCCCCGGGCAATCTCCACCTCACGCACCAGGGCATCCCCCTGGTAGAGATAGCCGCCACCCGGCGCCTGGACGATGGGGGTCTTGTCCACCTGGCTGCCGCTGAACAGGCTGGAGCCGTTCTCGTTGCGGGCGTTGGCCAGATCCAGCAGCCCCTCCTTGATGATGGCCGCTTCGCTGGACACCGCACGGCGATCGTCCTCGGAGAGGGAGCCGTTGGCGGCAGTCTGGGTCAGCTCCCGCAACCGGCTCAACATGTTGGTCATGGTCTCGAGCTGCAGCTCCCCCTGGGAGAGCTGGCTCTTGGCGTTGGCGATGTTCTTCTGGTACTGGGCCATCGCCGCCTGCTCCTTCTTCAGACCGAGCAGCTGCACGCTGCCGACCGGATCGTCCGAGGGTTGCAGGATCCGCTTGTTGGACGCGATCTGGCGGTCCAGCCTGGCGTATTCGCCGAAGCCCCGTTGCAGGTTGTCGAGCATGCTGAGCTGGATTTGATTGGTGCTGATTCTCATGCCGCCCTCGTCAGAACATGTTCAGGATGGAGTTGAAGAGTTGGATTTGACTGGTGCTGATCCTCATATCGCCCTCGTCAGAACATGTTCAGGATGGAATTGAAGAGTTGGATTTGACTGGTGCTGATCCTCATATCGCCCTCGTCAGAACATGTTCAAGATGGAATTGAAGAGTTGATCCGAGGTGCTGATCACCTTGGCATTGGCCTGGTACGCCTTGGTGTAGGCCATGATTTTGACCCCTTCCTCGTCGGTATTGACCCCGCTGACGCTGCTGAGCTTGGTGGCGAGCTGCTTCTCCATGTTGGCGTCCGCCTCCATGGTCGCCTTGGCCTGGCCGCTCTGCACCGCCATCTTGCCGAGCAGGGCGCTGTAGGCATCGTACTGGCTGTCCTTGATGGTCAGCAGCTCCTGCAGGTTGCGGTTGTCGCCGCTGCCGCCCCCCGCCTTGGCGAAAGCGAGATGATCCCCGGTGAAGCCGTCGGCCACCTTGAGGGTGCCTGACGGATTGAGGGGATCGTAACTGAACAGGGGTTTGCCCGGATCGCCGTTCAAATCGACGCCCCCCGCCTGCTTGGCGTTGAAGTCGTCCGCCAGCTTCTTCGCGATCTGGTTCAGCTCGTCGCGCAGGGGGCGCAGCACTGTGGTGCGATACTCCAGCACCCCGGCCAGGGTGCCCCCCTGCAGCTTGGGCACCTCGAAGGACTGCGGCCCGAAGCTCAGGCTCAGGGTATCCCCGGCCAGGGAGAGGGTGCTGCTACTGCCCGCCAGCACCAGGGGCTGGCCCTGGGGCAGACTCAGGGAGAAGGAGCCGTCGCTCTGGCGGTTGACCCTCACCTCCATGAAGGTGGAAAGCTCACGCACTATCTGCTCGCGGCTGTCTTCCAGCGCCGAGGTGTTGACCCCCTTGGAGGCCTGCTCGCCGATCTGGGTATTGAGCTCCGCCACCTGCTTGAGATAGCTGTTGACCTGGGTGATGGTGCTGCCGAGCTGATCGTCGATCTGTTTCTCCTGGGTCAGCAGGCTCTCGTTCAGCTGGCCGAACCGGTTGGCAAGGGCTCCGGCAGAGCTGACGATCTGGCTGCGCTGGGCCGGCGTCTCCGGGCTGTCGAGGGCGGCGCTGAGGGAGGCGAAGAAGCTGTCCAGCCCCTTGGTGATGTTCATCGCCTCGCTGCCGAGCAGCTGCTCCGTGGTGTTGATGTACTGATGGAACGCATAGGAGGCGCCGGTCGAGGAGCGGCTGCGCCAGTGCTGGGACACCAGGTAGTCATCGGTGATCCTGCGAACCCCCGTCACCTCGACCCCCATGCCGTTGTCCAGCCGGCCAAAGCCTGACAGGCTGCCCATGGTGGCTTCCTGGCGGCTGTAACCGACGGTGTTGACGTTGGCGATATTCTGGGCGGTGACGTTCAGCGCGATCTGCGCAGCGTTGAGTCCGCTAAAACCGATATTGAGCAGCGACATCAGTCAACTTTCCTCATTTTTGCCGAATTCAGAGGCTGACTGAAGGCAGCCAGGGTCTGGGGTTCTGAAGCGACCACAGGCTCGGCATTCTTTAATGTGGGGGCCAGTTGATTGACCATCTGCTCCTTGAGCCCCATGCCACCGCGCTTGACCAGGCTCATCGCGAGCTGGCTGTCGTACATATCGCGGTAGAGCGACTCCCCCTTGATGATCCTCTCCTCGTCATCCTGCAGGGCGTCGGAGGCCGAACGCATGTGCTTGAGCACCGTCTGCAGGAAACTCACCTCGAACTGGCCAGCCGCCGCCTCCAGGGCCGCGCGCTGATCCGGGTTGCTCTTTATCTGCTGCAGTTCGTTGAGATCCTGGTAGAAACCGGGCTCGGAGGTAATTCTGGTCATAGAGATCCTTAGATGACCACCAGCTCGCCTTCGAGGGCGCCCGCCTCGTCGAGGGCTTGCAGGATGGCCATGACATCGTCCGGGGTCGCCCCCAGGGAATTCACTGCCTTGACGATCACCTCCAGGGAGGTGCCATCCGGCCAGACAAACATGTTGTTGCGCTCCCGGTCAACCTGGATCTGGGAGTTCGGCGTCGTGGTGGTCCGCCCGTTGGAGAAGGCGTTGGGCTGGCTCACCGTCTGGCTCTCGCCGATCGTCACCGTCAGGCTGCCGTGGCTGACTGCCGCCTTGTGCACCTTGACCCCCTGCCCCATGACGACGGTGCCGGTGCGGCTGTTGAAGACGACGCGCGGCCGCTCCTTGCCCATGTCCACCTGGATGTCCTGCAGCAGGGCCATGAAGGAGATGCGCTGACTCTCGTCGCGCGGCGCCGCGATCTGGATGCGACCGGCGCTGACTGCCTTGGCCACGGGCCCGAGCTGGCGGTTGATCTCCCGCTCCACGTTGCGGGCCGTCTTGAAGTTCGGCTGATGGAGGTTGAGGGTGACTTCCGGCTTGTCCGAGAAGTTGCTGGCCGCCTCCCGCTCTATGATGGCCCCGTTCGGAATGATGCCCGCCGTCGGCACGTTGATGGTGACGGACGAACCGGACTGCCCCTCGGCCTTGACCCCGGCCACCACCAGGTTGCCCTGGGCGACCGCATAGACCTCACCGTCGATACCGCGCAGGGGGGTGAGCAGCAGGGAGCCGCCCCGCAGGCTCTTGGCGTCGCCGATGGAGGTCACGGTCACGTCCACCAGCTGCCCCTTGCCGGCCAGGACGGGCAGGGTCGCCTGTACCGAGACGGCGGCCACGTTCTTGAGCTTGGGGTCGATGTCATCGGGCAGCTGCACGCCAAACTGCTTGAGCATGTTGGTCATGGACTGGCCGGTGAACTTGACCTGGCTGCGATCCCCGGTGCCGGAGAGACCGACCACCAGGCCATAGCCCACCAGCTGGTTGGTGCGCATCCCCTGCACGTCGGCGATGTCCAGCAGGGCCCGCTTGGCGGGGGTGGCGGCCCCGGCCACGCCCGAGAGGGCGAGGCAGAGCAAGGCGATATACCATCTGTTCATCGGGGTCCTCACAGGGGGGCGAAGGCGGAGCTGAAGAAGCGTGCCAGCCAGCCCATCTGGTTGCTGTCGGCGAGGGCACCGCGCCCCGCATAGGTGATGCGGGCGTCGGCGATGCGCTGGGAGGAGATGCGGTTGCTCTGATCGATGTCCTCGACCCGCACCATGCCCCCCAGCCGGATGTACTCATCCCCCTGGTTGAGGCGGATCCACTTCTCACCGCGGATCCCCAGCACCCCGTTCGGCATCACCTCGGCCACGGTGACCGTGATGGCCCCCGCCAGGGTGTTCTGCTGGCTGGAGGTGGCCCCGCCGTCGAAGTCCCGATCCGCACTGACCGAGGCGCCCCAGTCGGGCCGCGACACGCCACCGATGGAGGGGGCCGGCACATTGATGCTGCTGGCCTTGTTCATGCTGGTGTTGGCCTTCTTGCTGGACTGGGTGCGCTCCTCCAGCATCACGGTCAGGATGTCGCCGACCCGATAGGCGCGGCGATCCTGAAACAGGGTCATCATGTAGTCGTTACGGTAGAGGCTGCCATCCTCCCCCACTCCCGCCTTCGTCAGCTCGGAGCGGGAGGGGGCCCACTTCTCGTCACCGGGTTCCGGGGCCTGCAACTCATAGGTGGAGCAGCCCCCCAGCAGCAGGCAGAGCACGACACAGCGCCACATCGACCTCATCATCACAGCGCCTGGGTCACGAACTTGAGCATCTGATCGGCGGAGGAAACCACCTTGGCGTTCATCTCGTAGGCGCGCTGGGTGGTGATCATGTCCACCATCTCCTCCACCACGTTGACGTTGGAGCTCTCCAGGGTGAACTGCTTGATGGCCCCCATGGCCTCCTCACCCGGCACCCCTTCGATGGCTTCGCCGGAGGCACCGGTGGCACGGTAGAGGTTGCCCCCCAGGGCTTCCAGGCCAGCCGGGTTGGAGAAGTTGGTCAGGGTGATACGACCCAGCTCCACGTTCTCCTGCTGTCCCGGCAGGGTGGCGCTCACGGTGCCGTCCGTGCCGATGGAGATCTTGGTGGCGTTGTCCGGGATCTGGATCTGCGGCAGCATGGGCAAGCCGTCGGCGTTGACCAGCAGCCCCTCCGCATTGCGGTGCCACTGGCCGTTGCGGGTGTAGGCGGTCTCGCCATCCGGGCGCTCGACGCCGAAGAAGCCGGCACCGACCACCGCCATGTCCAGCTCCTGATTGGTGTTCTGGAACTGGCCGGGGGTGAACACCTTCTGGGTACCGACCACCCGCACACCATTACCCATCTGGATGCCGATGGGGGACAGGTTCTGCTGATCCTGCTGGGCACCGGGCTGGCGCTGGACCTGATAGAACAGGTCTTCGAACGCCACCCGATCGCGCTTGAAGCCGACCGTGTTGACGTTGGCCAGGTTGTTGGAAATGCTGGCCATCTTGGCATCCTGTGCCGACAGACCCGTCTTGCTCACCCAAAGCGCTGCATGCATCTTCGTCTCTCCACCATCTCATGGGAGGGCGCCTGGCGCCCTCATCAATCTCTTGCAGGCCGGTCACACCGGCCCTGCGTGATTCTGTCAGCCCTGGCCGGAAATCAGCCTGGCTCCCTGTCTCGCCTGCTCGTCCGCCGTCTTCATCAGCTTGACCTGCAGCTCGAAGTTGCGGGTCAGGGACATGCTGCCGATCAGCTCGTCCACCGCATTGACGTTGGCCCCCTCGAGGAAGCCGGACGCCAGCACCACCTGCTCGCTGATCTCCGCATCCCCGCCCTGGCGCTGACGGAACAGGCCGTCCGCCCCCTTGACCAGCTCGGCCGGCTCCGGATTGACCAGCTTGAGCCGGCCCACGTCCAGGCGGGCGCCGCCCCCCGGCGGGGTGATGCTGAGGGAGCCATCCTTGCCAAAACTCAGATCCCGGTAGGCGGGCAGCACCATCTCGCCCCCATCCCCGAGCACGGGGCGACCGTTGAGGGTGAGCAGCCCTTCGCCGTCCACCTCCAGGTTGCCGGCGCGGGTGTAGGCCTCCTTGCCATCGGCGGTCTGCACAGTGAGAAAACCGTCGCCGCGAATCGCCACATCCAGCGTGCGGCCGGTCTGCATCAGGGCACCGGCCCGAAAATCGGTGCCCGCCTGCTCCTCCCGGGCCATGACCCGGCTCTGGTAGCCGTCACCGGTCAGGGCGTAGGCGGAGGCTCGCTCGAAGTCGGCTCGAAAACCGGCGGTATTGACGTTCGCCAGGTTGTTCGCCCGGATCTGCTGGGCCATCAGGGTGTGTTGCGCCCCCGACATGGCGGTATAGATAAGCTTTTCCACGCATCACGCCTTAGAAGGAGTTGAAGAGCACCTGGGTCATCTTGTCCGCCGAGCTGATGGTCTTGGCGTTCGCCTGGTAGTTGCGCTGGGAGGTCATCAGGCTGACCAGCTCCCCGGTCAGATCCACGTTGGAGGCCTCGTAGGCCCCCGCCGTCAGGCCGCCGAGCGTCCCGGTGCCCGGCGCCCCCAGCACGGGCTGACCCGAACTGAACGACTGCTGCCAGGTGGTATTGTTGGCCTGCACCAGGCCGTTGGGGTTGGTGAAGCTCGCCATCACCACCTGGCCCTGGAGCAGGCTCTGGCCGTTGGTGAAGGTGGCGTAAACACCGCCGTCCGCATCCACCCGGACCCCGGTCAGATCCCCGGCGGTATAGCCGTTGGACTGGTTGCGGGTCGCGTTGAAGTCGGAGGCATACTGGCTGACCTTGGCCAGATCCGCCGTGAGGGCGATGGGATCGGCCCCCGCCGGTGCCAGGTTCAGCACCGGAGGCGTGGTCGGGGACTGCAGGGTGCCGTTGGTATTGAATACCATGGTCACCGGGGTGCCGGTCTGTGTGCCGTTGAAGGCGTAGTTGACCTGCCAGGTGTTCTCCCCGGTCTTCACGAAGTATTGGGTGAGGGTGTGCTCGACCCCGAGGGAGTCATAGACCTTGCTGGACTGGGAGTAGCTGAAGCTGTCGGCCTTGGCGGGATCGAAGGGGTTGACCGCCTGGTCGATGACACTGGCGTCTGCCTTGAGGTTCGCCACGAACTCCAGGGTGTCGGAAGGCTTGGCCGCCAGGCTGCCCGCCTTGACCTGGATGTCGCCCACCACGCCGGACTGCAGCTCTCCCGCCTCGTTGGTGACGTAACCCTGCAGACGGGTGCCGCTGGCGGTGGTCAGGTAGTTGCTGGCATCCCGCTGGAACATGCCGGCCCGGGTATAGGAGGTCTGGCCGTTGTCATCCTTGAGGACGAAGAAGCCGTTGCCCGAGATGGCCAGATCCAGCCCGCGACCGGTACGGGTCACGTCGCCGTTGCGATCGAAGTTCTGGGAGACGTTGTTCATCTCCACGCCGCCCGCCTGGCCACCACCGTAGATGGCGGCAAATTCGGCACGGCTGGACTTGAAGCCGGCGGTGCTGGCGTTGGCCACGTTGTTGCTGATAACGCTCAATTCCTGGTTGACGGCGCGCAGGCCGCTCAGTCCGATACTAAAAGACACAGTTTCGCTCCTTTTCTGGTTACGCCGACTTGCCAAACTGGACGGCGCTGAACAGGGGAACATCCCCGACGCCCGCCACTTGCAGCATGATTTCGCCCGTGCCCGGCAGGCTGACGCGCTCCACCCGGCTGGCCACATAGTTCTTGCTGGTGGTGGTCACCCCCGCGAGGGAAGCCTTCACCTCGAAGCTGTACTCACCGGCCGGCAGGGTCGGCAACTCGTAATCCAGCGCCCCCGCCTTGCTCTCGCCCCAGCTCTTGGTCGCGACCAGGGTGCCGTGCTTGTCATAGACCTTCAGCTCGACCGCATCGGCCGCGCCGGCCAGCTCCACCTGACCGCGGATGGCGCCCTCTTTCTGCTGATCCAGGGTCTGGCTCGGCACCATCACCTCCTTGTCGATGAGGTCAGTGCTCTGCAGCACCTGCTGGGTGTCCATCATGTTGATGGACTTCTGCTGCAGCACCTTGAGCCCCTCGACCCCCTCCACCATGCTGAACTGCGCCAGCTGGGTGACGTACTGGGCGCCATCCAGCGGGTTGGTGGGGTCCTGGTTCTGGATCTGGGCCACCATCATCTGCAGGAATTCGTTGCGCAGCTGGACCCCCTGGCCATCGGTGGTGCCGTTGGCGGCGATCTCCGGAGTGGCCGAGTACTGGCTGGTGCTGCGGGCGGTATCCAGACCGCTGACTTGTGGCAGGCTCATTTATGCCCCCTGGCCGAGACGCAGCAGCCCCTGCTGCATGCTGTTGATGCGGTTGATCACCTCCACCGAGGTCTCGAAGCCCCGGGAGGCGCTCATCATGTCCGCCATCTCCTCCACCGCGTTGACGTTGGAGTAGTAGACAAAGCCATCACCGTCGGCCAGGGGGTTGGTCGGCTCCAGACGCTTCTCGACCTGGCGATCCGACTGCACTATGCCGGCGATCTGCACCTGGGCGGCTCCCAGCCCTTCGGCCTCCTGCACCCGCTGATACAGGGTGGAGAAAACGGGCTTGATGGCGCGGAACGCGGCCTCCTCGCTGCCGGCGGCGCTGTCGACGTTGGCCAGGTTGGAGGCGACAGTGTCGAGGCGGACGGTCTGCGCCCGCATGGCGCTGCCGGCGATGTCATAGATTCGGTTGAACGACATGATTAACGGCCCTCGATCGCCTTGGCGATCCCGGTGATTTTCATATTCAGGAAGGTGAGGCTGGTCTGGAAGTCGGTGGCATTGCTGGCAAACTTGCTCTGCTCCACGCTCAGTTCGGCGGTGTTGCCGTCCATGGAGACCTGGTAGGGAATGCGGTAGAGGGGATGCTGCATGTCGTTGTCCATGGCGCCCTGGCTGATGGCACTGCCCGGCTCCCCTGCTGCCACCTGTCCGGCGACACGGCCGAGGATCGCCTTGTAATCCACATCCCGCGCCAGATAGCCTGGGGTATCCACATTGGCCAGATTCCCTGCCAGAATACGGGCCCTGTCCGCCCGCACATCCAGGGCATAGGGATGGACGCCAAGCGCGCTGTCAAATGAGATACTCATGCTTCATCCTTCTTGTGAACCAGTCAGACCGGTGCATCCTTTATCAAGACTCATGCCAATCATGAAAACCCGTGATTTCCGCTGGTCAGGCCATCGCCCATGGCGGACGGGACGGACAAAAGGGGAAGCAATGTTTCCCATATGGAAGCGGGCAGCCCTGTTCGTCCTGCTGATCCTGGCGCTGCCCCTGCGGGCCGAACCGCCCCCCCTGGCGCAGCGGCTGAGCGATGGCCTGACGGCGGATGCAACGGCGGCCCTCGACGACTACCTGCACCGGCAGGGCTGGCCGCAGACCCAAGCCGACTATCAGGTCTGGCTCTCCCCCGCCGTGGCCCACCTGCCCGACTGCCGGCAGGCGGTGCGCTATCAGGCCGGGGGGCAATATCGCCAGCCCTGGGGGCGGCGCCCCTATCTGGTGGAGTGTACCGAGCCGGCCTGGCAGCTTCGGGCTCGGGTGGAGGTGACCCTGATGCTGCCGGTCTGGGTGACGGCCAGGGAGATCCAGAAGGGACAGTCCATAGGACCCGGGGATCTGGTCGAGAAGTCTGTCGAGGTCAGCCGGCTGCAACGGGGCTTCGTCCCCAGTACCCACCCCCTGGTGGGCAGCAAGAGCACCCGCCAGCTCAGGATGGGGCAGCTTATCGGTGAACTCGACCTGCAGCAGGCCTGGGCGGTCCGGGCAGGGGAAGGGGTATTGATCCGGGCGGGGCAACCGGGTTTTTCCGCCACCACCCGGGGCAAGGCGCTGACGAATGGCGCCATCGGCGAGGGGATCCGGGTCAGAAACCTCGGCTCGGGCAAGGAGATCCAGGCCTGGGTGATCGACAAGGGAGAGGTCGAAACCCGTTTTTAGCCCACAAAAGGCGAGTTTGATTCAAGTTCGGCCGCCTTCGGGTCGCCTGTCAGAGATAGACCATCAGGAATTGACGTTATGAAGATCACACGCACCGACCCTCTCTACGTTCAACCCCAGCCGCAGCGCAAGGCGGATGCCGCCCCCGCCGCTCAGCCAAGGGCCACCGCTCAGGGGGACGCCAGGATCAGCGCCACGGCACAGACCATCAATCAGGCGAGGAGCGAATTGGCCTCCACCCCGGATGTGGACATGGAGAAGGTGAACCGGATCCGCCAGGCCATCAGCGAAGGCCGGCTCGAGCTGGACATGGATGCCCTGAGCCAGGCCATCCTGGACATGCACCGCCGATGACCATGGCCCCCAAGCTGAGGGTCAGGCAGTTGATCACCGGCATCCAGCAGGACTGCGGCCGCTATACCGAGCTGCAACAGCTGCTGCTCGCCCAGTACCGCCTGCTGGCCAGCCACGATGTGGACGGGCTGACGAAGCACAACTATCAGCAGACACGGGTGATGAGCGAGATCCAGCAGCAGGTCCAGCAACGCTGCCAGCATCTGCGGGCCCTGGGTTTCAAGCCCGACGAACAGGGCATGGCAACCCTTATTGGCAAGCTGCCCTCCCCCCTGCAACAGCAGGTTGGCGAACAGTGGCGGCGGCTCGAGCAACTGCTGCTCCAGTGCCGGCGCCAGAACGAGCAGAATGGCCGTCTGCTGGCCGGTCAGATCGAGACGATCAACACCCTGCTGGGCCAGGAGTCCGCCTACGGCCGGCAGGAACACTTCCCCGACTGAACCCTCACTTCCCCTGCAGGGCGCGATGACGCTGAGTAGCGAGCTCGTCCAGCTGACGCTGCTCCCCAGACTCCCGGCGCTGGCGTGCCGCCAGGGCCCGCTTTTCCAGCAGCAGCTCCAGCCCCTTCACCCGGCCAAACTGCTTGATCAACTGCCCCTCGTGGTGAACCAGATCCTGGCTGGCCAGGACACTCTGTTGCTGCTGGTGCGCCAGCAGGTGGCGAAGCTGTCCCTGCATCTGCTGCTTGTTCTGCCACAACAGAGGGTGGAAGGTTGCCGAGCCCGGCTGCATCGTCTCGATGACCTCCTGCAGCTTCCGGGCCCTGTGCTCCTCCCGCAGCGCCACCTCGCGCAGGCGCTGGCGCTCCTTGCCCATGGCGTCCAGGGCATCCTGTTGCAGGCCGAGATAGGATTTCAGCACCCCGCCTCCTTAGGCCCTGCCGAGCACTTGTTTCAACCCGGCCATCACCTGGATGATGGGGGTCTCCTCCTGCAGGCCCTGCTGCAGGAAACTGGCGATGGCGGGGTAGCGCTGGACCGCCTCATCCATCTGGGGATCGGCCCCCGGCTGGTAGCCTCCCAGGGGCAGCAGTTCGCGCACCTGCTGATAGCGTCCCCACAGCTGGCGCAGGCTCACCGCCAACCCCTGCCATTCGGGAGAGACCACCTGAGGCATCACCCGGCTCACGGAGGCGCCGATGTCGATGGCCGGGTAGTGCCCCTCCTCCGCCAGACGCCGTGTCAGGACGATGTGACCGTCGAGGATGGCCCTGGCGGCATCCACCACGGGATCCTGCTGATCATCCCCTTCCGCCAGCACGGTGTAGAAGGCGCTCAGGCTGCCGTCGGGATGGGTGCCGTTGCCCGCCCGCTCCACCAGCTGGGTCAGCATGCTGAACACCGACGGCGGATAGCCACGGGTCGCGGGTGGCTCGCCGATGGCGAGTGCGATCTCCCGCTGGGCCTGGGCGTAGCGGGTCAAGGAGTCCATCAGCAGCAGCACGTCCTGCCCCTGCTCGCGGAAATACTCGGCGATGCGGTGGCACAGCTGGGCGGCCCGCAGTCGCATCAGGGGGGACTGGTCCGCCGGGGCCGCGATGACCACGGCGCGGGCCAACCCCTCGGCCCCCAGGCTGTGCTCGATGAACTCGCGCACCTCCCGGCCCCGCTCCCCGATGAGGCCCACTACCACTATCTGGGCGCTGGTATTGCGGGTCATCATCCCGAGCAGCATGCTCTTGCCCACCCCGGAGCCGGCAAACAGCCCCAGGCGCTGGCCCTTGCCCACCGTCAGCAGGCCGTTGATGGCGCGGATGCCCACGTCGAGCGGTTCGCGCACCGGCGTGCGCAGCAGGGGATTGGGAGAGGTGGAGAACAGGGGAACCCGCTCCCCTTCCTCTTTCAGGGGGCGGCCATCCAGGGGTTGCAGCAGGCCATCCAGGACCCGGCCAAGCAGATGACCGCCGACCCGGATGGTCTCCTCCCCATCGACGGGCAGGACCCGGGCACCGGCATAGAGACCGCTCATTGGCTGGAGCGGCATCAGGTAGGAGATGTCACGGTTGAAGCCGACCACCTCGGCCAGCAGGGCGGTCCCGGTGGCCGTCTCCACCTCGCAGCGCTGCCCCATCACCAGCTGGCAGCCCACCACTTCCAGGGTCAGCCCGGTGACGCGCACCAGCCGCCCGTAACGGCGAAAGCCCGGCACCTCGTCCAGGCTGTCGAGGGCCGAGGTCAGTGCCTGCTGCAGGGCCTCATGCATCCTGTGCCAGATCCAGGGTCTGGTTGAGCTGCTCGATGCAGCGCTCGAGGCGCTCCCCCGTGTTGATCTCGATCACCGCGGCCCGGGTCTCGATGCGGGCGTCGCCGACCGCCAGCGCCGGGTCCACCTGCAGCGGCCACTTCTCGCAGCGGGTCACCCCCTGCTCGGCCAACCGCTGCCTGTCCCCCTCGTTGAGGTAGATGACCAGCTCCTCCGACTCGCTCGGCAGGCTGGCCATGGCCTGCTCCACCTGGTGGAGCACCTGCTGGGGATTGAGGGTGAATTCGGCCTGGATCACCCGCTTGGCCACCTGGGCCACCAGCTGGGCGACCAGCTCCTTCTGCTCCAGCATCCGGGCCCGGGTCAGGGACTCCCACTGCTGTTGCAGCTTGGCAAAAGGCACCATGGACTCATCGAAGGCGGCCCGCCCCTCGGTCAGCCCCTGGGCCAGACCACGCACCTGTCCCTGCTGCAACCCCTTGGCCTCTCCCTCGATGAGACCGCTGGTCAGCCCCTGCTGGTAGCCGGACTGGTAACCTTCCGCCTGGCCCTGCTCCAGCCCCTGCTGATAGCCGTATTCGAACTCTTCCTGCTGGCTCCTGGCCTCTTCCCCGCTCTGTCCCAGCGACGGGAAACGGTAGAGACGGGTAGCCCCGGCCGCCAGTTTGCGAACGTGCTGACTCATGCCTGACTCCTGTTAGCTGACAGTGGGCTCTTCGAACAGCTGGAACTCGATCTCGCCCTGCTCCACCAGTTCCCGCACCAGCTGCATCACCTCTTCCCGGGCCTGCTCCACCTTGCGCAGGGAGACGCTGCCCTGATCCTGGATCTGGGCCTCCAGCGCCTGCGCCATCCGCTTCGGCATGGCCCCCAGCACCACCTTGCGAAAGCCTGCCTCGGTATTCTTCAGGGCCAGGGCCAGCAGATCCGCCGGCAACTCCTGCACCAGGCGCTGCAGGGTGTCGTCGCTCTGGCGACGCAGGGCCATGAAATCGAACATGTTCTTCTCGATCTCCAGGGCCATCTCGCCGTCATGCTCCCGCAACAGGCTGAGCATCTGCTCCTTGTTTCCCTGATAGCGGTTGAGGATGTCGGCCACCTGGCGTACCCCGTTGACCTTGGCACCGGACTGATCGGCCACATAGGCGAGGCAGCGATCCAGGGTCAGCCGCAGCTCCCCGAGAACGTGCTCGCTGACCGAGCTGAGGCTCGCGACCCGCACCAGCAGATCGTCGTGAACCGACCCCGGCAGGGCGTCCAGCACCGCCGAGGCGGTCTGGGGGGGCAGGAAGGCGAGCAGCACCGCCTGCATCTGTGGGTGCTCGTTGCGGAAGAAGCGGGCCAGCACATCCGCCGGGACCCACTGCAGACGCTGGATGTCCTGGCTCATCGCATCCCCGTAGAGGCTGTCGAGCAGGCTGCGGGAGAGGCGCTGGCCGAGGGCCAGATCCAGGGTCTGCTCCAGGTATTCCCGCGAGGCGCTGCCGATGCCGCTCTGCTCGCGATACTGGTCGAAGAACTGCTGCAGGGTCCACTTGGCTTCGATGGAGCTCACGCCGGAGAGGCCGGCCATCTTGGAGATGAGGCGCTGCACCTCGTCCCGCGACAGCTTCTGCATCACCTTGGCGGCCGCCTCCGTTCCCATGCTCAGCAGCAGGATGGCGGCCTTCTCGAGGTTGTCGATGTCGATATCGACCGCGTTCTGATTCAGATTACCGTTGCTCATTGCCGCTCACCCATTGTCTGACCACTTCCGCCACCCGGGCCGTGTCCTTGTCCACCAGCAGTTGCAGGTGCTTGAGCTGGACCTCCAGCTCGGACCCCGGCTCCGGCAGCGCCTCGAGATCCAGGGAGGAGAACTGAGGCTCCAGCCTGTACTCGGGCTGTTGCAGGCTATTGCCGGAGGAGGACGGTTCATGTTCCTCATCCCCTTCCCGCCGCATGGAGAGACCCACGGCAGGTTCCCGATCCTCGTCCAGCTCCTGTCCGGGCTCGGTGTCAGGATATTGCTGGGTACGCACCAGGTGCTTCACCAGGGGACGAATGCCGAAGAAGACCAGGGTCAGCCCCAGCAGTCCGCCCACCAGGTAGCGCAGGGAATCCTGCCAGTAGGGGGTCTCCAGCCAGCTCGACTCCGGCGGTGTCACCGGCACGGCGCCGTTGAAATCGAACACCTGCAGGCTGATCTGGTCGCCACGGGCGCTGTCAAAGCCGACCGAGCGCTCCACCATCTGGCGGATCTGCTCGAGCTGCTCCGCGCTCCACCCCTCCTTGGGGCCGATCTGCTGGTTGAGCAGGATGGAGACGTTCATCCGCTCCAGTCGCCCCTGCTGATAGCGGGTATGCACTATGGTGCGGCTGTTCTCATACTGCTTGCTGACTTCCTGGCGCTCGGTTCGGGTGTCGTTCTTGGCAGGTTCCTGCGCCTTGTTCTCCTCGGTGGCGGCCTGATCGGTCTGGGGCGCCGTTTCCGGGGGACGGTTGGAGAGGGCACCAGGAATGCCGAGGGCCAGGGCGTCTATGGTCTTGTCGGATTTGTTGGATTCCCTGGTCACCACCCCGTTGGGATCGAGCTGCTGCTGGGTCTCCTCCACCGCGTTGAAGTTGACGTCTGCTGCGATCTGCACCCGGAAGTTGCCGGTGCCCAGCATGGGGTAGAGCATGTCGTTGGCCCGCTGGCGGATGTACTGCTCCAGCTTGCGCACGTACTCCATCTGCTGGACGCTCTGCTTGCCGAAGCCCGCCTTGTCACCCAGCTCCGCGCTCAGCAGCTGGCCGCTCTGATCCACCACGGTCACGGCGCCGGGCTTCATGCCGGAGATGCTGCCCGCCACCAGGTTGGCGATCGCCTCTACCTGGCCCGGCTCCATGGACTGGCCCGGCTGCAGATCCAGCATCACGGAGGCGCTGGGCTTCTCCTCGTCACGGCCGACAAACAGGGTTCGCTTCGGGATGGCCAGATGCACCCGGGCACTGCGCACCGCATCCAGGGAGATGATGGTTCTGGCCAGCTCCCCCTCCAGGGCGTGGCGGTAACGCGCCCCTTCCATGAATTCGCTGGTGCCAAGACCGGTGACACTGTCCAGCCCCTCCAGGCCCGCCGGCATGGCGGCCCGGACGCCGCGGGCCGCCAGCGCCATACGGACATGGGCAAGCTGGCTCTCAGGCACCAGGATCTGTCCCGAGCTCTTCTCGAGCCGGAACGGCACCTGCTCTTTCTCCAGCATCTCCATGATGTTGGCGGTGTCGTAGAGTTCCTGCTTGCCGTAGAGCGGCACGTAGTTCTTGCTGGAGGTCCAGAGGATCACCACTATGGTGGCGGCGACCACCGCAGCCAGCAGCGCTATGGTCAGAATGGATTTGTTGTCCCGGGAGAGGGTGCGCCAGTTGCGCATCCCTTCCTGTACGCGGGCGATCAGGGAGCCTGACGCAGGTGAAGAGGATACCAATTCAGTCATCACCAACCTCAGAGCGGCATGCGCATGATGTCATCGAAGCCGGTCATCAGTTTGTTGCGCACCTGCATCAGGGCGGAAAAACTGAGGCCTGCCTTCTGGCTGGCCACCATGGCCCCCACCAGATCGTCACTCTGCCCCGCATCGACGGCGGTCATTAGGCTGGAGGCGATGTTCTGCTGTTCGTTGACCCGGCCGACGACGTCACGCATGGCGTCGCCGAACGAGACGGCAGACGCCTCGTTTGGCTCGATGGCAGGGGGTTGACTGGCGACTCGCTGCATTTCCTGCATCTGCTGCAGGAGTGTCACCTGTGATGACATGATCTCAATCTTCACTCGGTTATCCCTTAGTTTTGTATCTGCTGCTCGACATCGATGCCCTGCTCGCGCATGGCAGCCAGCTTGTATCTAAGTGCCCGGGTCGTCATCCCGAGGGCTTCTGCCGTGCGTGTCCGGTGGCCACGGAAACGGCGCAACGTCTCAAGAACGAATTGAAATTCGGCATGCCGCTTGGTCTCGTTGAGCCCCTCCGGGGCCGCGAGTGTCTGCGGTAGCGGGGTGTCGGCTTCAGCTGCGTAATGGGGCAGCATCAAATCGACGGCCTGAATATGCAATCCGCGAGCCATAATTAGCGCCCGCTGGATGACGTTATCCAGTTCGCGCACATTGCCTGGCCAGTCATAGGAGAGCAGCTGCTGGCGGGCGCTCTCGCTGAGGCGATAACCCTGCTGTGCGGCATAACGCTCGATGAAGTACTCCGCCAGGGGCAGGATGTCATCCTGCCGTTCTCTCAAGGCGGGCCAGCTCATGGGCAGCACGTCCAGCCGGTAGAAGAGGTCCTCGCGAAATTCGCCCCGCACCACCAGCTCCCGCAGATCCCGGTTGCTGGCAGCGATGATGCGCACGTCCAGCGCGATCACCTGATGGCTGCCCAGCCGTTCGACCTCCTTCTCCTGCAGCACCCGCAGCAGCTTGGCCTGCAATGCTAGCGGCAGCTCGGAGATCTCGTCGAGCAGCAGGGTGCCCCCCTGGGCCAGCTCGAACTTGCCCTGCTGACTGGCTGTCGCGCCAGTGAAGGCACCCTTGCTGTGACCGAAGAGAATGGACTCGAGCATGGCCTCCGGGATGGCCGCACAGTTGATGGCCACGAAGGGCTTGGCCGCCCGGCTGGACATCTCGTGGATGTAGCGGGCAAGCCGCTCCTTGCCCGTCCCCGACTCGCCACCGATGAGGATGGTGGCCGAGGTCTTGGCAGCCCGGCGGGCGAGCTGCAGCACCTGCAGGCTCTGGGGGGAGGTGGCGATCAGGTTGGGGATGGCCTGGCGCAGACGCAGGGCGCCCCTGACGACGTCGAGGATCTGTCGCTGGCTGAAGGGTTTGATGATGTAGTCGATGGCACCGGCCCGCATGGCCTCGGCCGCCAGATAGGCCTGATGTTCATTGACCAGGATGACGCAGTCGGTTCCCGCCAGCGTCTGCACCATGGCAGGGCCGGCTTCTGTCATGACGGCCATATCGAGCAGAATAAGATCAACGCAGTGGTTCGAAATAAAATGTTTGGCCTGCGTCACAGAATCCTGATGGGTAATTCGATAACCGGCATTCAATAATATTTGCCCAACATGGTTTCCATTTGGTGACAATGAGGAGACCAATAATAAATGAGCATGGGTTCCAATATCGACCGATACTGAATTTTCCTTGATAGAAATATCAGAAAACATATTATCCCGAACCTGTGATTGCACATGAATCAATCAACAGAACCGACAGCTGAAAAATTAAGACATACAAAGACAGAGCAGCGCTTCTAATTGAGCGCTTGCCCTATATCTTCATAAAAACAAGGCGAGAATCATGGCCTTGGCAACCCCGCTATCATTAGCATCAATGCTGTTAGACCGGAGGCTTTGCGTCCTGACTTTTCAGTTCAGTTTGCCTTTATCATGCGACGACCCGTATTTGGATGGCATGGCTTGGTGATCCTTCAAGCCATGAGACACACCTGATTGTTTGTATTTTGTTATTTAATCGTCAGTATGTGTCGCGTCAAAAACCGTCACATCATAACGGCTTTATATGACAATTCAAGCAGATATGCGGAATAGTCACTTCCTGCCGGCAGAGAATAAGGCAATTCAACTTCAGCCCAACGTGCCAATTACCTCAACCCGCAGCTCTTCCGGTATTTCATTGTACGAGATCACTTTGAGCCCCTTCGAGAAGGAGCGGGCATAGCGGGCGATCAGGGGCCTGAGCTGGGGCATCACCACCAGCACAGGGGGGTATCCCTGCTGCTGCAACTGCTCCTTCACCAGCGGCATGTTTTGCTGCAGCTGTGCCAGCAGCTGGGGATCCACCGGGAAGCTGTCCAGCTGGATCTTCCCCTGCTGCTGGGATTGGCTCATCGCCGTCAGCAGGGTCTGCTCCAGCCGATCATCCAGGGTGAAGGCCCCCAGTACGTCGCGGGAACCTATCGCCTGTCTGACGATCTGCCGTTTCAGTGCGCAGCGCACATCGGATGCCAGCAGGACGGGATCCTTGGTCAGCTCGCTCGCATCCAGCAAGGTGGTGGCGATGGTGCGGATGTCGGTGAGGCTGATCTGCTCCTTGAGCAGCTGGCGGAAGACCCGTAGCTGCTGCATCTGGGTCAGGGCCAGATTGAGCTCCTCCGCCAGACGGGGAGACTGGGTGGCCAGATGCTGGCCCAACTTGCCCACCTCGTCATGACCGAACAGGCTGTCGAGCTGCTCCCTGAGCAGCTTGCTGGCATGGGTCGCGATGACGGTGGCGGAATCCACCACCGAGTAACCCAGGTTGAGGGCCTTGGCCTTGTTGTCCGGCGAAATCCAGACCGCGTTCATGCCGTAGGCGGGATCCTGGGTCAGCTCGCCATCCAGCGCGCCGTAGGTCTCCCCGCTGCTGATGGCCATCAGCCGCTGGCAGTCCACGTTGCCCGAGGCCAGGGCGATGCCGGAGAGCTTGATGCGATACTGATCCGGCTGCAGTTGCAGGTTGTCACGCACCCGGATCTCGGGTAGCAGGAAGCCATACTGCTCGGAGAGCGTCTTGCGGATGCCTCGCACCCGGGCGAGCAACTCGGCCCCCTTGTCCGCCTCCGCCAGGGGGACCAGCCGATAGCCGAGTTCGATGGCAACCGTGTCCACCGGCGGCAAGTCCTGCCACTCCAGCCCCTGGGGCTCCGGCTGTACCATCTGGCGTGTCAGCGCCTCTGCCGCATCCAGCGCCGGATCCTGGGCCCGGCGCTGGCTGACGCTCCAGCCGGTCCAGGCCAGTACGGCCGCGAAGCTGAGGAAGGCCAGCATGGGCATGCCGGGAACCAGGCCCAGGATCAGCATGATGGTCGCCGCCGTGTAGATCACACGAGGGGAGGCGAGGATTTGCTGGCCGACCTGATCCGACATCTCCCCCTCGTCGCTCACCCGGGTGACGATGATGGCGGCGGCGGTGGACATCAGCAGGGAGGGGATCTGGGCGACCAGGCCGTCACCTATGGTGAGCAGGGCATAGATACGAAACGCATCGGAAACCGGCAGGGAGTGCTGGAAGATGCCGATGGCCAGCCCCCCTACCAGATTGATGATGAGCACCAGCAGGCCGGCGATGGCATCGCCACGAACGAACTTGGAGGCCCCGTCCATGGCGCCGTAGAAGTCCGCCTCCCTGGCGATCTCCTCCCGCCTAGCCCGGGCCTGGTGCTGATCCAGGGTCCCCGCATTGAGGTCGGCGTCGATGGCCATCTGCTTGCCCGGCATGGCGTCCAGGGTGAAGCGGGCGGAGACTTCGGAGATACGCTCCCCCCCCTTGGTGATCACCACGAAGTTGATGATCATCAGGATCACGAAGACCACCAGACCGACCACGTAGTTGCCCCCGATGACCACCTCGCCGAAGGCCTGGATCACCTTGCCGGCGGCCTCGTTGCCCTCATGACCGTGCAGCAGCACGACCCGGGTGGAGGCAACGTTGAGGGACAGTCGCATCAGGGTGGCGACCAGGAGCACGGTGGGGAATACGGAGAAGTCCAGCGGACGGCGGGCCGAGACGGAGACCAGCAGCACCAGCACCGCCAGCACGATGTTGAAGGTAAACAGGGCGTCCAGCAGCCAGCCCGGCAGAGGCAATATCATCATTGCCAGGATGGCCAGCAGCATCATGGGGATTGCGGTATAGGATTGGGTCAATACACGCCAGTTCACAACTTACCTCTCAGGTTGACGTAACTCGGGCGGCACGTGCAAGGGGGCAAGGGGGTTGGGTCTCTTGCCCTTGCCAGCCTCATAGGCCCGTAGCTGCAATACATGATTCAATACATAGGCGACTGCGGTGTAGAGACCCGCCGGCACTTCCTGATCCACCCGGGTGGAGTAGTAGATGGCCCGGGTCAGCTCGGGCAGGCTCATCACCATCTTGCCGTGCTGCCCGGCCACCTCGCGGATCCGCTCCGCCATGCTGTCCACCCCCTTGGCAATCACATAGGGAGCGTTGGCACGCTCGGGATCGTACTTGATGGCCACCGCGTAATGGGTCGGGTTCACGATGATCACGTCGGCCTGGGGCACCCGCTGCTCAATGCGGGCTCGTGCCAGCATGCCCTGCACCTGGCGGATCCTCGCCTTGATCTCCGGACGCCCCTCGCTGTTCTTGTGCTCGTCCTTGACCTCTTGCTTGGTCATCTTCAGCTGCTTGCTCAGGGACCAGCGCTGGTAGGGCACATCCAGCACGGCGATCAGCATCTGCACACTGCCTAGCAAGATAAATGCCTGGGAGAGGATCCGCAGCGCCTGTTCCATGGCGGCCTGGGGCGGCATGCGGTTCATCATCATCAGGGTGGGCCACTGGTGCTCCAGCATCAGGGCCAGGGTGCCGCCGATCAGCAGCACCTTGAGGAGGGATTTCAGCAGCTCCATCAGGCTGTGGGTCGAGAACATCCGCTTGAGGCCCTTGAGCGGATTGAGCTTCTCCCCGCTCGGCATCAGCTTCTTCCAGACCAGCACCATGCCGCCGGGGACGGCGCCGAGGAGGACCAACAGCAGGGCGAGCAGACCGAACAGCGGCAGCAGGACCCACAACATGCCGATCAGCGCATCCGCGGTCCAGTGGATCATCATCTGGGGATCCCGGGGCCCCTGCCAGTTGAAGCGCTGGGGCTGCTTCATCAGCTCGGCAAAGAAGAGGCCGAAGCTTGGCACCATCCACTGCATGGCGAGACCGCCGATGAGCAGCAGACCGGCGGAGCTCAGCTCCTTGGAGCGTGCTATCTGGCCCTCTTCCCGCGCCTTGCGCAGTTTCTGGGAAGAGGCCTCTTCGGTCTTGTCCTGGGCGCTGTGCTGGCTCATGTCGGCGTCAGGGCCCTGAGCTGGGCCAGCACGTGGGAGACCAGATCCAGATAGCGAGCCGGCACCCCGCTGATGGAGATGGCCATGGTGAGCAGCCCCAGCAGCAGCGTCATGGGGAAGCCCAGGGAGAAGATGTTCAGGGAGGGGGCCGTGCGGTTCAGCACCCCGAAGGTGAGGTTGACCATCAGCATGGCGACCACGGCGGGCAAGGTCAGGATGAGGGCAGCCCCTATGCTCCAGCCAAAGAGCCCGACGACGCCTTTCATGTCGAGAGCATAGAGCGAGGTGCCCGGCGGCCAGGTGTGCAGGCTCTGCACCAGCACATCCAGAGTCACCAGATGGCCGTTGAGCCCAAGGAACAGCAGGGAGCAGAAGATCAGCATGATCTGGCTGACGATGGGGGCCGTGTCCCCGTTGGAGGGGTCATTCATCACCGCCATCCCCAACCCCATCTGCATGGAGAGGATCTGGCCCGCCATGGTCATCACCATGAACAGCATCTGGATGCAGAGCCCGAACAGCAGACCAAACAGCAACTGCTCCAGGGTCAGCACCAGCATGCCGACGCTGAAGGGATCCAGCACCGGCATGCCTTTCATCATGGGGGCGATCATGAGACTGATGACGAACGCCAGCAGGAGACGGACCTGGGCCGGCACCCGCCCATCACCGAAGACCGGCATCACCCAGAAGGCCGCCGCGATGCGAGCGAAGGGCCACCACCACTGTCCCAGCCAGGCGGTCAGCTCGGCCGCACTGAACGACAGCAGGGAGTTCATCCTATGAGCCCGGGAATCTTCTGGAACAGGTCGGCAAACAGGGTGGTGATCTGCGACAGCAGCCAGTTTCCCGTGAAGATGAGCGTCAGCAGGGTCACGATGAAACGGGGCAGGAAGCTCAGGGTCTGCTCCTGGATCTGGGTCGCCGCCTGAAAGATGCTGACCACCAGCCCGACGATGAGGCCGGGCACGATCAGCACGGAGACCATGATGACCACCAGATTCACGGCGCCCCCCACCAGGGCCACACTCTGCTCGGGGGTCACGTCAGCCTCCCCCGCCGAAACTGGCCGCCAGGGTCCCGACCGTCATGGACCAGCCATCCACCAGCACGAAGACCATCAGCTTGAACGGCAGCGAGATGATGAGGGGCGAAAGCATCATCATCCCCATGGCCATCAGCACGCTCGCGACCACGAGATCGATGACCAGGAAGGGGATGAACAGCATGAAGCCAATCTGGAAAGCGGTGTTCAGCTCGCTCAGCACGAAGGCGGGCAGCAGCACGCCGAAGGGGACCTCGCTCTTGGCGAGGGTGGTCGGCTCGCCGGAGATGCGCAGCATCTGCTCCAGATCCGGCTCCCGGGTCTGTGCCAGCATGAACTGGCGCAGCGGTTTCTCGGCCCGGGCAACCCCCTCCGTCAGGGTGATCTCGTCCTGGTCATAGGGCACGAAGGCGTGCTGGTACATGTCGGTCCAGACCGGCCTCATGATCACCAGGGTCAGGATCAGGCTGATGCCGATCAGCACCCGGTTCGGCGGGCTCTGCTGCAACCCCAGAGCCTGGCGCAGTATGGCCAGCACTATGATGATCCGGGTGAAACTGGTCATCATCAGCAGCAGGGTCGGCAGCAGACCCAGCAGGGTCATGAAGAAGAGGATCTGCAGCTTGATGCTGTAATCCTCTCCCCCGGTCTCGCTGGGCGAGACCGAGAACAGCGTCATGTCCGCGCCCCAACCCGGCAGCGCGAACAGCAGCAGGACAACCGCCAGATAGCGCATCAGTCGTTCATGCCACCCAGCAGCTTGGTGTCGACCACGTCCACCAGACGCAGGCCGTATTTGCCGTTGACCACCACTACCTCACCCCTGGCCAGCAGGCGGCCGTTGACGCGCACATCCAGCGGCTCGCCGGCCAGCTTGTCCAGCTCGATGACGGCGCCCTCTTCCACCTTCATCAGCTCGCCCAGAGCGACTTCGGTGCTGGCCACTTCCAGCGTCACCTTGACCGGGATCTGGTGGAAAAATGAGAGATCCCGCTGCTTGGTGCTGCTGGTCGGTGCCATGTAGTCGGCCGCGCTCGGCATGCTGATGTCGTCACCAAACAGCTGATCCAGGCCATCCAGATCCAGCGGGTCATTCATATTGTGCTCGTTCACGATTCGACTACTCCTCTACCACTGCTGCAACCTGATACACCAGGCTGCCTTTATGTTCAGCAATGCGTCCATTGAAACAGGGGCGGTGGCCGATCAGGGCCGGCACCACCTCGGGTAAATCCAGCGAGAGCACGTCTCCCACCTTGAGGCACTCCAGGTCGGCCAGGGTCATGGACATCTGCCCCATGACCACCCGCAGCCGTACCGGCACCTGAGTCAGTGCCTGCTCCAGCTGCGCTGGCTGCACGCTCTGACCACCGATGCTGAGGGTCTCCTCGGGGGGCGCCAGCCAGAACTGCCAATCATGCTGGCGGCCCCCCGCCAACATGCCGGCCTGCGCCACCCAGAGCCGGCTGGCCGGCAGCGCATCCCGGGTAGTCAGGGCCAGTTGCCAGGCGAGATCCCCCTGACCCTGGCAGGCGGACCAGATCTCCACCTGGTACTGGCAGAGTCGCAGCAGCAGGCGCTGCTCGGTATCTGTCAATCCCCTGCCATGGGCGGCCACGGTTCCCTCGTGTTGCAGGGAGCCGCCGAAGAACAGCACGGCGAGCCGATAGATGACGGCGGGATCGATGGCAAAGTAGGTGATGCGCTGGGCATCCAGGGGGGTACGGGCCTCGACCCAGATCAGGTGATCGTCCTGCTCCTGCGGGAATGCGGAGGCAAAATCCTGGTAACCCAGATCGCAATCCGCCGCATTGAACAACTGGGCCATACAGCCCGAGGCCTGCTGGGAAAACGCGCTGAGTTGGGCATTGAGCTGCTTGAGACGTGCCTGATTGGCACGCTCGACGCCCAGCAGATCATATTGGGGAAGAGCTCTGCCCCGCTCGGCACTGAGCAGCCGGGCAGGTGTGAGCATTACGCCGCTTGATGACATTACAAAACCACCTTTGCCATTTTCATCTCGTCCTGCTGCCATGTCGCGACTCTCATCAGGCCGGCCGCGTGACTGATACCAATAGTTCAGCCGATACAGAGCGACCGAAACGGGCGAGAACTTTATTACAAAACCCCAAAAGGCGCCACGCGGGGGTCTGACAAGCCGAAAATAAAAATCCCGGCACCAGAGGTGCCGGGATTTTAAGGTAATTGCTTACCTGAAGTAGGTCGGAGTCGGCCTGTAAGCCGGGTTCTGTTCCGGGTTGCCCCGGTAGCAATCATTCCTCTAGGCCAGCAATCGCTCGCTGGCTCAAGCAACCTACCCGCCCCCAACGCGGGCCGCGCCAATAGGGGCCTATTTGGTCTTGCTTCGGGTGGAGTTTACCGTGCCACGAACTGTTGCCAGTCGCGCGGTGCGCTCTTACCGCACCCTTTCACCCTTACCTGATCCCTTGCGGGCCATCGGCGGTCTGCTCTCTGTTGCACTGGTCGTAGGCTCGCGCCCCCCAGGCGTTACCTGGCACCCTGCCCTATGAAGCCCGGACTTTCCTCCCCTCCGCCCGTCTGTCCCGAGGGACACAACGACGAAGCAGCGATTGCCCAGCCAACTCCGAGGCGCGGATTATAGCCCCGTGATACCGGCGGGGTAAACCGGCAATTCCCGTTTGCAGCAATTTATCCTGTGCCAGAGCCAGCTTACGCCTCCTTGGCGGCCAGCGGCCTCCCGTCGAAAGCATCGGGGGCACCTCTGCTCGCCGTGATGGAAGCAGATTCCTCTCCTACCCCGCGAGCCCGGTATCGGGGCCGAGCAGGACAAGAGCCCTCCGCACACGAGGGGTCCACAGCCTGTCTCAGTGGTGCTCCAGGCCGTATTTGTAGAGGGCGTTCTTCTTCACCCCGTGGATCTCGGCGGTCAGTGCCGCCGCCTTCTTGAGTGGCAGCTCGGCCACCAGCAGCCCCAGGGTGCGGATGGCCTCCGCCGGCAACTCCTCTTCTACCTTGCTCGCTCCCGCCACCACCAGCACGATCTCGCCACGGCAGCGATTCTCGTCCTCGCCGAGCCAGGTCAGCATCTCGGAGGCAGGCAGACCGTGGATGGATTCGAAGGTCTTGGTCAGCTCGCGGCACACCACCACCTGGCGTTCACCGAGGATGCGAGCGATGGCTTCCACCGTCTCCTGCACCCGGCGCGGCGACTCGTAAAAGACCAGGGAGCGGGTGTCCTCGATGACGGCCTGCAGGCGATCGTCGCGCCCCTTGGCCTTGGCAGGCAGGAAGCCTTCGAAGGCAAAACGGTCAGTGGGCAGGCCGGCAGCACTCAACGCCGTGATGGCGGCGCAGGGACCCGGCAGCGGCACAACCCTGACCCCGGCCTCGCGACAGCGGGTGACCAGATGATAACCGGGGTCGCTGATGAGCGGGGTGCCGGCATCCGAGACCAGAGCGACGCTCTTGCCCTCCTTGATCCGGCCGATCAGCACATCCGCCTTCTGCTGCTCGTTGTGGTCATGCAGGGCAAAGGTCGGCACCGAGATCTGGTAGTGACCGAGCAGGATGCCGGTGTGCCGGGTATCCTCGGCAGCCACCAGATCGACACGGCGTAAAATGTCCAATGCGCGCTGGGTGATATCCGCCAGATTGCCGATCGGGGTAGGGACTATATACAGGGTTGGGATGTCACTCATGGGATCTCCGAGTGCCCCGACAATTGTGTCGTCATATTGGCCCGTTTACACTATGAGGAATTTCAACACTGGTCGGGGAATGAACTTGAACCGGGTTACAAAGCAGCTAAGTGTATCACGACTCTTCGGCATCATACTCGCGGCAGTACTGCTCGCCGCCTGTGCGTCGGAGCCCAATCAACCTTCGGGTCAGCCCGGCATGCCGTCGGCCTTCTCGGATCTGACCAAGAATGCCCAGTGGTATCTGGAACAGGTCGACCCCGCCAAACCGGCGGAAGCCTTCGTCTGGCAGGTGATGGCCGCCCGCAGCTACCTTGCGCTCGGTCAGGCCAAGCCTGCCGCCGCCCTGTACCAGCAGTTGCAGAAGCAGGCCCAGAGCCCGGAACAACAGGCGCAGCTGCAACTGTTGCAGGCGCATCTGCTGCTCGCCCAGGGCAATGCCAACCAGGCACTCATCCTGCTGGAGGGCAAGCCGGACGTGGTGCTGGATGCCGATACCCAGAAGGACTGGTACCGCCAGCGCGTGGTGCTGCAACTGGACATCAACAACAAGTTCGGTGCCGCCAAGTCGCTGATCCTGCTGGAACCCTACCTGGCCAAGAATGAGCTTTCCACCAACCATCAGCAGATCTGGTCCCTGCTCAAGAGCATGACCCCCTCCACCCTGCAAGCCCTGGAAGAGGCGCCGGCTCCCGACGTCACCACCGGCTGGCTACGGCTGGCTGCCCTGGTGAACGAGTTTGGCGCCCAGCCAAGCCAGCTCTCCCGCCAGCTAGCAGGGTGGAAGCAGAGCTTCCCCAACCACCCGGCACAGAGTGACATGCCGGCCGGCCTTGGCGATCTTGCCACCACGAGCAGCGGCACGCTGCAGCAGGTCGCCGTCTTCCTGCCGCTCTCTGGCAACCTGGAGGCGCAGGGCGCCGCCATCCGCAACGGCATGCTGATGTCCTACAAGGAGAATCAGGGGCAATTCACCCTGAACTTCTACGACACCCAGGGCAAGGCGATGGGGGACCTCTACAAGCAGGCGATCCAGGAAGGGGCCAACATGATCATCGGCCCGCTGCTCAAGGATCAGGTCGAGGATCTGCTCAAGTCCAACCCGACCGTGCCGGTACTGGCGCTGAACGAGCTGGACAAGCCGATCGTCAACGACAACACCTTCTACTTCTCTCTCTCTGCCGCCGCCGACGCGAGCCAGGCCGCGCAGTATCTCTACGGCCAGGGTTATCGCAAACCCCTCTTGATCGCCGCACAGGGCCGTATTGGTTACAGCAGCATCAAGGCGTTTGAGCAGGCCTGGGCCGGCGTCAGCCAGGAGAAGCCGGTGGTCGCTACCTTCGGGGCACGCAACGAGGTGCAGGGCATGGTCAAGAATGCCCTGAGCGGTCGCTCCACCGCCCGCGCCGGGGAGATCGTCCAGCTTTCGGATGCCGCGCCGCGCAGTATCGATGCCGTCTACGTGGTGGCCAACAGCCTGGAGACACGGATGATCAAGCCCTACGTGGATATCTCGGTCAATCCCATGGGCAGCCTGCCCATCTACAGCAGCTCTCGCGGCTATGACAGCGGGGCGACCGAGGTCGCCTCCGAACTTAACGGCATGCACATCTCCGACATGCCGCTGATCCTGGGCAGCTACGAGAAGGAGCGTGAACAGATTGCACTTCTCTGGCCGCAAACCCAGGGGGATCTGCTGCGTCTGTTCGCCCTCGGCTACGATGCGGTCAGCCTGGCTGACAACCTGCCGCAGATGCGCCAGGTCAACGCCATGCAACAGCCGGGCATGAGCGGCCAGCTGAGCGTGGATCCTCAGGGCAACATCGTGCGCGTGCTGGAGTGGGCCACCTATCAGAATGGCAAGCTGGTCAGCGACACCGCCTTGCCCCAGCTGGAGGACGCGACCCATGAAGAGGTTACTGACACAGCTGCACCAGCAGTGGTTGAACCTGTTGCCATCGGCAGCGACGAGCAAGGGACAGCTCTTTGAGCAGGTAGCGGAACGCTGGTTGCAGGCCCGCGGCCTGCAACCCGTGACCCGCAACTACCGCTGCCGCGGTGGTGAAATCGATCTTGTCATGCGCCAGGGGGATACCCTGGTGTTTGTCGAGGTCAGATATCGTGCTCACGCCAGCCATGGCGGGGCCGCCAGCTCGGTCACCCGGCGCAAGCAGCACAAGATCGTGCTGGCCGCCCGCCACTATTTCAAGCAACATGCCATCAATGAGGCCAGCCAGGCCTGTCGATTCGATGTGATCGCGTTCGAGGGCGACCAGCCGGACTGGATCCAGAACGCGTTTTAAGAGGACCCCATGACAGATCCCATCAAAGAGAATTACACCGAGAGCATCCAGACCAAGATAGCCGCCGCCGAGGCGCTGCCGGACGCCATCCACACCGCGGCCCAGATGCTGACCATCTGTCTGCTCAATGGCCACAAGGTGATGGCCTGCGGCAACGGCCCCTCCTCGGCGCTGGCACAGCTGTTCATCTCCGAGCTGGTGAACTGCTATGAGACGCCCCGCCCCTCCCTGCCTGGCCTGGCCCTGACACCGGACATGGCCACCATCAGCGCCATCGCCACGGATCACGGTTTCGAAGAGGTGTATGCCAAGCAGATCCGGGCTCTGGGTCAGCCCGGTGACATACTGGTGGTCATCACCACCACGGGCAACAGTCGCAGCCTGATCAAGGCGGCCGAGGCGGCCCTCTCCCGCGACATGACCATCATAGTGCTGGGTGGCGGGGACGGAGGAGAAATCGCCGGCCTGCTCGGCCCCAATGACGTGGAGATCCGCGTCCCCTCCGCCCGTCGCCCCCGCATTCTGGAAGTGAATCTGTTGACCCTGCACTGCCTCTGTGATCTCATCGACCAGACTCTTTTCCCGCAACAGGAAGATTGAAACCATGAACAAGAAGATACTGGTGCTTGGCCTGCTGACCGCCTCTCTGCTGCTGCAGGGCTGTGCTGCCGTCGTGGTGGGGGGCGCCGCCGGGACCGCCAAGGCGTCCGGTGATCGCCGCACCCTGGGTGCCCAATGGGACGATCAGGCCATCGAGCTGAAGGCGGCCAACCTGCTGGCCGACAACAAGCCCCTTAGCGCCGCCAGCAAGATCAGCGTCTACAGCAACAATGGCCGCGTCCTGCTGGTCGGCCAGACCCCCTCCGACACCTACAAGCAGGAAGCGGGCAAGATAGTGGCTCGTATCGAAGGGGTGCGCCACGTCTACAACGAGCTGCGTCTCGGCAAGCCGGTGAGCATCGGGGTGCGCAGCAACGACACCTGGATCACCTCCAAGGTGCGGGCCGACATGCTGGCCGCCAAGAACTTCGACAGCGCCAAGGTCAAGGTCGTCACCGAGAACAGCGAGGTGTTCCTGATTGGCCTGGTGACCCGCCAGGAGGGGGATCAGGCCGTGGAGATAGCCCGCCACGTCAGCGGCGTGAGGCAGGTGATCAAGGCCTTCGAGTTCGCCCAGAACTGATCATGCAGGGGATGTAAAAAACGCAGCCAGGAGGCTGCGTTTTTTTATTTGATGACTTTCAGCGTCGGACGGCCCGACGGGCGCGGTGGCTCCGATTCGGGCTCGGGCTGCGCCGTGGCCTCAGCCTGCTCCAGCCAGAGATCGTAACCCGGCTCCGGCGGGAACAGGGTGCCCACGCCGTTCTCCCGGGCATGGATGGCCAGAATGGCCGCCATCGGGATATAGACCTGCTGCGACACACCACCGAAGCGGGCGTTGAAGCTGACGGCCTCATTGTCCATGTGGAACTGGCCGACGGCTCGGGGAGCGATGTTCAGGACGATCTGACCATCCTGCACAAACTGCATCGGCACCATCACATGGGGAATGTTCGCATTGACCACCAGATGGGGAGTCAGATCGTTATCCAGCAACCAGTCAAAAAACGCCCGCAGCAGATACGGGCGACTGGGAGTCATTGTCGGTTCCATGCTCATACGCCGGCACGGATCTCGCGCTCGGCTTCGGTCAGGGAGGCCTGGAAAGACTCACGTTCGAACAGACGCACCATGTAGGCCTTCAGCTCCTTGGCGCCACGACCGGTGAAGTCGATGCCCAGGCTCGGCAGACGCCACAGCAGCGGAGCCATGTAGCAGTCGACCAGACCGAACTCTTCACTCATGAAGTAAGGCATCTCGCCGAAGATGGGGGCGATGGCCAGCAAGTTGTCACGCAGCTCGGCGCGGGCGGCTTCGGTATCGGTGCCTGCCATGATCTTGTCGGCCAGCGAGTACCAGTCCAGCTCGATGCGATGCATCATCAGACGGCTGTTGCCACGCGCCACCGGATAGACCGGCATCAGGGGCGGATGCGGGAAACGCTCGTCCAGATACTCCATGATGATGCGCGAGGTGTACAACGCCAGTTCGCGATCCACCAGGGTCGGCACAGTGTTGTACGGGTTCAGCTCGGCCAGCTCGTCCGGCAGGTTGGCAGGATCAACCTGGCAGATATCCACGCTAACACCCTTCTCCGCCAGGACAATGCGCACCTGATGGCTGAACATATCGTTGGCACCGGAAAACAGCGTCATTACCGAACGCTTATTGGCAGCTACAGCCATTGAACCCTCCCGTCATTAAAAAGCAGAAACGGCAATGAAGCATGTCTGTCTTCATTGCCGTGCGTCATATTACTCCGATCTGGTCGCTTAGTGAACGTCGCGCCAGAACTCCTTCTTCAACAGCACAGTGAAGATGAAGAAGATAGCGATGAAACCGAGTACCCAGAAACCCATGCGTTCGCGCTCCTGCTGCACCGGCTCAGCCGAGTAGACCAAGAAGTTTACCAGATCCAGCACCGTCTGATCATATTCTTCATTGTTCATTTCACCGTTGCCGTCAGATTTGATGCTGGCAACCTGCTGGACATCGACGCCATCGACCTTGTGGGTCGCGAATTCTGCACGGGGCGTCCCCTGCAGCGGCTCCAGCACATGGGGCATGCCCACCGACGGGAAGACAGCGTTGTTTACCCCGAACGGCCGGGTCTCATCCACATAGAAAGAGCGCAGATAGGTATACACCCAGTCGGCCCCCCGCACCCTGGCCACCAGGGTCAGGTCGGGCGGCGGCGCACCGAACCAGCGCGCCGCGTCCTTCTCGGACATGGCGCTCTTCATCAGATCGCCGATCTTGGCGCCTGTGAAGATCAGGTTCTCCTTCATCAACTCTTCCGGAATGCCGATGTCGGCTGCCACCCGGTTGTAACGTTGATACTGGGTGGAGTGGCAACCGGCGCAGTAGTTCATGAAGGTGGTAGCCCCCCTTTGCAGGGATGCCTTGTCACTCAGGTCATATTCCGCCTTGTCGAGCGGGAAGCCACTGCCTGCGGCCAACACCAGGCCGGGCAGAAGGGCCAGCACTGCAAACATTATTCTTTTCATTTGAATGTCACCCTCTCCGGCAGCGGCTTGGTGCTCTCATTCTTGCTGTAGAAGAACAACAGGACGAAGAACCCGAAATAGCCCAGTGAACAGACCTGTGCGATCAGGGTCAGTGTCGGAGTCGATGGCAGCACGCCCAGCACCCCCAGGATGATGAAGCAGACCACGAACTGGGCGATATTCAACTTGTGCAGGGTGCTGCGATAGCGCACCGAACGCACCTTGCAGCGATCCAGCCAGGGCAGCAGGAACAGCACCACGATGGAGAGGCCCATCATGATGACCCCGAGCAGCTTGTCCGGAACCGCGCGCAGGATGGCGTAGAAGGGAGTGAAGTACCAGACCGGGGCAATGTGCTCCGGAGTCTTCAGACCGTTCGCCACCTCAAAGTTCGGCTTCTCGAGGAAGTAGCCCCACATATCCGGCTTGAAGAAGATGATGGCGCAGAACAGGAACAGGAAACCTGCCACCCCGATCATGTCCTTGACCGTGAAGTAGGGGTGGAAAGCCACCGCATCCAGCGGCCAGCCTTTTTCATCCTTGTGCTTCTTGATGTCGATGCCGTCCGGGTTGTTCGACCCCACCTCGTGCAGCGCCAGGATATGCATGGCCACCAGCATCACCAGTACCAGCGGCAGCGCAATGACGTGCAGCGCGAAGAAGCGGTTCAGGGTGGCACCGGAGATGACGTAGTCACCGCGGATCCACAAGGTCAGATCGTCACCGATGACCGGGATAGCGCCAAACAGCGAGATGATGACCTGAGCTCCCCAGAAGGACATCTGGCCCCATGGCAGCAGGTAACCCATGAAGGCTTCCGCCATCAGCACCAGGAAGATCAGCATGCCGAAGATCCACAGCAGCTCGCGCGGCTTCTGGTAAGAGCCGTAGATCATGCCGCGGAACATGTGCAGATAGACCACCACAAAGAAGGCGGAGGCGCCGGTGGAGTGCATGTAACGCAGCAGCCAGCCGTAATCCACATCCCGCATGATGTACTCGACGGAGGCAAAGGCGCCTTCCGCAGAGGGGTTGTAGTTCATGGTGAGCCAGATGCCGGTGATGATCTGGTTGACCAGCACCAGCATGGCGAGGGAACCGAAGAAGTACCAGAAATTCAGGTTCTTGGGAGCCGGATACTTGGCCATGTGATCGTTGTACATGGCCGTGAGCGGGAAACGATCGTCAATCCAGCCCATGAGTTTGGCAAACATGGTCAGGCCTCCTTGCCATCGGCACCCACCAGAATGGTGGTGTCGCTAAGAAATTGGTATGGCGGGATGACCAGGTTCAGCGGCGCAGGCACGCCCTGGAACACCCGACCGGCCATGTCAAACTTGGAACCATGGCATGGGCAGAAGAAGCCGGAGGTCACCCCTTGCACCTGTTCGCCGAAGCTGTCGGGCAGGTAGGAGGGGGAGCAACCCAGGTGAGTACAAATACCGACCGCCACGAAGATTTCCGGCCTGATGGATCTGTAGCCATTGTGGGCATAGTCCGGTTGTTGTGGCTCGTCGGAGGCAGGATCTCGCAACTTGTCGTCGTGTGCGGCCAGGGCATCCAGAGTCTGCTTGGTGCGCTTCACCACCCAGACAGGCTTGCCACGCCACTCGACCCGGATCAGCTGACCCGGCTCCAACTTGCTGATATCCACCTCTACCGGTGCCCCCGCCGCCTTGGCTTTGGCACTCGGATTCCATGACTTTATAAACGGCACTGCGGTAAAAGCAGCTCCTACACCGCCAACGGCAACCGTTGACCAGGTAAGAAATCTGCGGCGACCGGTATCAACTGGCGCATTGCTCATCCAAAAACTCTCCCATGTGGACTCCGCTCATTCTTATAGTGTCCCCGTTTCCTATCTCCTCTCCCTGACAACTGCGGTGGAAGCGGAGTGGCAATTGACACAGAAAGACCATGGAAATTTTAAAGAAAAGATAACAATTTGACAAGAAAGGGAAGCGATGGGTAAAAACAATAAATACACAAATTTTTGTCTTTTGTGACGTGTGCTTAGCATTAGTGCATGGACTATTACCAATAAAAAAAGCCTGGCACATGGCCAGGCTTTTTTGACACTCGTGAGAGTGCGTACCAAAAGCGAATTAACGCTTGGAGTACTGCGGACGCTTACGCGCTTTGTGCAGACCGACTTTCTTACGCTCAACCTTACGGGCATCGCGAGTAACAAAGCCAGCTTTACGCAGTTCGGAACGCAGGGTCTCGTCGTACTGCATCAGAGCACGAGTGATACCGTGGCGGATCGCACCAGCTTGACCGGAGATGCCACCACCGTTAACGGTGATGTACAGATCCAGTTTCTCGGTCATCTCTACCAGCTCCAGCGGCTGACGAACTACCATGCGGGCAGTCGGACGGCCGAAGTATTGCTCCAGGGAGCGCTGGTTGATTACGATTTTACCGCTACCCGCTTTGATGAAGACGCGAGCAGTGGAGCTTTTGCGACGGCCGGTACCGTAGTATTGATTTTCTGCCATGTTGCCAGTTCCCGTTAGATATCCAGTACTTGAGGTTGCTGAGCAGCATGAGCGTGCTCTGCGCCTGCGTAAACTTTCAGCTTACGGAACATGGCACGGCCCAGCGGGCCCTTCGGCAGCATGCCCTTGACGGCAGCTTCGATTACCATTTCCGGCTTACGCTGAATCAGCTTGTCAAAGCTGATGGACTTGATACCACCCGGGAAACCGGAGTGAGCGTGGTACATTTTGTCGGTAAATTTCTTACCGGTTACGTGTACCTTCTCGGCGTTTACAACGATGATGTAGTCACCGGTGTCAACGTGCGGAGTGTACTCGGCTTTGTGCTTACCACGCAGACGAGCAGCGATCTCGGTTGCGATACGACCCAGAGTTTTACCTTCTGCGTCCACAATGTACCAGTCACGTTTTACGGTTTCTGGCTTGGCAACGAAAGTTTTCATTAAGTTAAACCCAATTACCTGTTACAGACCCAATTGCTTATGGGGGCTCTCCCACAAACAACAAACGATGGCCTACCTGTACCCCTTCGAATACAAGTAAAGCTTAAAGTGTTGCTGTCTTATCGACAGCTGTAACGTGGGCCGGGCGATTATAAGTGAAGTTGCCTTAAATATCACCTGCTAATTTCACTGCCATGAAGCTAGCAAATGTCGCCCGGCCCTACCTGCCGCAGATGCCCATCCGACTGGCAGGCGCGGTATTGTGACTAAGGAAGGTGCACTCTTGCAAGGTATTCGTGCGATTGCATCTCCTGGAGCCGTGAAAGACAGCGCTTGAATTCGAAATTCAGCAGGCCATCCCCGTATAGCTCGGCCATGGGCACCGATGCCGACAGGATGAGCTTCACGTGCCGCTCGTAGAACTCGTCCACCATGGCGATGAAGCGGCGGGCGGCATCGTCCGTGCCTGTGCCCATGGGCTGCACGTTGGCTAGCAGGACAGTGTGAAACTCCCGGGCCAGTTCGATGTAGTCCCCTTGGGATCGCGGGGTGCAACAGAGCTGTTCGAACTCCATGTAAAGCACCCCCTCCCCCATACCCAATACGCTCAGCTGGCGGTGGTTGACCTCCAGCACGGCGGTTGTCGCCTGCGCCATGCCGGTCAGTTGTCCGAAATAGCGATCCAGGTTGGTCCTGGCCTGCTGATCCAGCGGGAAATGGTAGATCTCCGCCTGCTCCAGCGTGCGCAAGCGATAGTCGGTGCCGCCATCCACGTTCAGAATTTCGCAATGGCGCTCGATGAGGGCAATGGCAGGCAGGAAGCGCGCCCGCTGCAGGCCGTTGCGATAGAGATCCTTGGGCGGGATGTTGGAGGTGGCCACCAGCACCACACCATGGCCGAACAGCTCCTGGAACAGGGTACCCAGCAGCATGGCATCCGTAATGTCGGAGACGAAGAACTCGTCGAAGCAAATGACATCGACCTCACTGGCCAGCTTGCTGGCGATGAGCTTGAGAGGGTCTGCCTGGCCGGTCAGTCCCTTGAGCTCGTCATGCACCCGGTGCATGAACCGGTGGAAGTGGACGCGCAGCTTGCGCTCTCCGTGCAGGCTGTCAAAGAAAGTATCCATCAGCCAGGTCTTGCCTCTGCCCACGCCGCCCCACATATATAACCCCTGGATGGGGTCGCGGCTCTTCGGCTTTTGCAGCCAGCCCAGCAGACCGCGGGATCTGGTCGGAGTCGGGCTGGCGCACAGATCCTGATAGAGTCGTTCCAGGCGGGTCACGGCCATTGCCTGGGCCGGGTCGGCCACAAAGCCGGGACGCTGCAAATCCTGCTGATATTTTTGCTGCGGGGTCATCCTGTAAACCGCCTCCAAGTCCCTGAATGAGGGACAAAATGGTATCACGCTCTCGGGGGGCACGGTATAGTGCCAGCGAGGCGTTGCGGTCAATCCGACCGTTTCAAATTCATCGATTTAGCTGTAACAAGGAGCTTCTATGACTCTGTTTAACGGGATCCTGCTGGCGATTGCCGCCCTGATCATCGGCGTAGTGATCGGCCGTTTCTCTGTCCGCAGCCGGGATGCCGGACGCCTGGAACAAGAACTGAAAAAGGCTCACAAGGAGCTGGAAAGCTATCAGGGCCAGATCACCACCCACTTCGCCGACAGCGCCGCCCTGATGGAGCAACTGGCCGAGCAGTACCAGACCCTCTATCGCCACATGGCAGAGCAGAGCAAGTTCCTGGCCAAGGTACAGGAGCCGCTGTTCCGCGAGCCCGAAGCGGAGGAGGCAAACGAAGCCACTTCCGGCGAGGAACCGGGTCAACCTCCCCGTGACTACGCGGGTGCCTCCGGTCTGCTCAAGCAACCTGGCTAGTCTCCGCTGGAACTAATTACGCCTTATCGTGGTCAGACCTTGACGATTGCACTGCAACTTTTTCTGGGAGCTGTTTCTCATATGCGTAAATCTCTTTCTGTATTCAGTGTCTTAGCCCTCAGTGTCGGTATCGCCATGTCCGCAGCACCGGCGCAAGCCGCCCTGCCCCTGCTGGCGAACAACCAGGAGATGCCAAGCCTGGCCCCTGTCCTCGAGCAGGTGACCCCTGCCGTGGTCAACATCTCCGTCTCTGGCAAGAAGATCACCCGCCAGCGCCTGCCGGAACAATTCCGCTTCTTCTTCGGTCCCAACATGCCTGACGAGCAGGTGAGCGAGCAGCCCTTCCAGGCGCTCGGTTCCGGCGTCATCATCGATGCCAAGAAGGGCTATGTGATCACCAACGCTCACGTGGTCCACGAGGCGGACGAGATCAAGGTCAACCTGAAGGATGGTCGTGAATATGCGGCCAAGAAGATCGGGGAAGACAAGCAGTCGGACATCGCCCTGCTGCAAATCAAGGCCGAGGATCTGGTGCAGATCAAGTTCGCCGACTCCGACGAGCTCCGCGTCGGCGACTACGCGCTGGCCATCGGCAACCCCTTCGGCCTGGGCCAGACAGTGACCTCCGGCATCGTCAGTGCGCTCGGTCGCAGCGGCCTGAACATCGAAAATCTGGAAAACTTCATCCAGACCGATGCGGCCATCAACTCCGGCAACTCCGGCGGCGCCCTGCTCAACCTGCGCGGGGAGCTGATCGGCATCAACACCGCCATCCTGGGTCCGAATGGCGGCAACATCGGTATCGGCTTTGCCATCCCGTCCAACATGGTGCGCGACCTGTCAGAGCAGATCGTGAAGTACGGTGAAGTGCGCCGCGGCCAGCTGGGGATCACCGGCACCGAGCTCACCTCCGAGATTGCCAAGACCTTCGGCTACAACAAGAAGGACGGCGCCTTCGTCAATCAGGTCATGCCTGATTCCGCAGCCGCCAAGGCGGGCATCAAGGCGGGCGACATCATCATCAGCATCGATGGCAAGCCTATCCGCTCCTTCGGTGAGCTGCGTGCCAAGATCGCCACCATGGGGGCCGACAAGCAGGTCTCTCTCGGCCTGATCCGCGACGGCAAGGAGCAGACCGTCAAGGTCACCCTGAAGAAGGCGGATGACAGCGAGATGCTTGCCAGCGCCCTGCACCCGGCTCTGGAAGGCGCCAAGCTCAGCACCATCACCGACCCCGTCACCGGCGTCGCCGTCTCCGACATCGATCCGCGCTCCCCTGCCGCCGCCTCCGGCCTGCAGAAGGGCGACATCATCATCGGGGTCAACCGCCTGCGTATCAACTCCATGGGCGAGCTCACCAAGGCACTGAAGAACAAGCCGGAAGTCCTGGCGCTGAACATCCAGCGCGGCGACTCCTCGCTCTATTTGGTGATCCGTTAAGTCCCTCACACCCGCGGCGACCGCCGCGGGTGATTTTTATCCACCGATAGTGTTATTCTCTGCGCGCAGCGTGTACGGACGAGAATGACATGAAAATCCCACCTTTGATCAGTTACTTGGGCAAGTCTGTCGGCTTTGGCCTCACCGTGGCTGCACTCCTGTTGTTGCTGTTTCCCAGTTTTCGCGGAGGCGCGCACCTGCCGGGCCTCATCACCAATGCCCGTGAACTGAGCTTCTCCTACGCCGCCCACCGGGCCGGCCCTGCCGTCGTCAACATCTACACCCGCAGCTTTGCCGGCAATCGCGGCGAGAAAGCCGAGCTCAGGCCACAGGGACTGGGCTCCGGCGTCATCATGAACCAGCGCGGCCACGTGCTGACCAACTATCACGTCATCGCCGATGCGGATCAGATCATCGTCGCCCTGCAGGATGGCCGGGTGTTCAGCGCCGAGCTGGTTGGCACCGACAAGCTGACCGACCTGGCGGTGCTCTACATCGAGTCGGACAACCTGCCGGTGATCCCGCAGGATCCGGATCGGCTGCCGGACGTGGGGGACGTGGTGCTCGCCATCGGCAACCCCTACAACGTCGGCCAGACCATCACCCAGGGCATCATCAGCGCCACCGGCCGCATCGGCCTCTCCAGCATGGGGCCGGACAGCAACGGCCGGCAGGATCTGCTGCAGACCGATGCCGCCATCAACGAAGGCAACTCCGGAGGAGCCCTGGTCAACGGCCGCGGCGATCTGGTGGGCATCAACACCGCCGCCTACCACCTCAACGGCAACCAGGAGAGCTACGGCATCAGCTTCGCCATCCCCTACAAGCTGGCCAAGCGCATCATGGATGAGCTGATCGCCAACGGCAGGGTCATTCGAGGCTACCTCGGCATCTCCAGCGTCGAGATCAACCCCATAGTGGCGCGCATGCTGAACCTGGGCGATCTGCAGGGTCTGGTGGTGGAGAGCCTGGATCCCAACGGCCCTGCCACCAAGGCCGGCCTCAAGCGTGGGGACGTGCTGCTCAAGATCAACGGCGAGGCTATCACGGGCGTGCGTCCCGTCATGGACAAGATCGTCGAGAGCCGCCCAGGCACCAAACTCACCATCTCGGTGATCCGCAACGGCAAACCGCTGGACGTCGACGTCGTCATCGAAGAGGACCTGCGCTACCAGAATCAGAACCTGCCGACCAGCGGCGCCGTCCCCGCCACCTGACGGCAAGCTGACCAGAGAAGGGCCCAAGGGGCCCTTTATTGTGCCAGTCGGCTTCTGATCACCCTTTGTTTGCGAGCCACATCACATTTCTTGCCTGAGATTTTTCGGCCGTCGGGGCTACCAAAATGCGTTCCCGATCACAGCGCACCGGCATTCATGACCTCCTTTTTCCCCTGTCGGCCACAAAAGCGGCCTCTTGCGACGCCTTTCCACCCGAATTTCCGGTTCGAATCGGAAAAAGCCTGCCTCCTCCCTCCCGCGCCCCCGCCTTAAGGTACTTCCATCCTTTCTGCCAGCCTGGAGAGCAGACCTTGAATACCGACCCCCATGACAGCCCCCTGACCCCGGACAGCCCGGCACTGCTGCGCAAGACCGATCTCACCCTGGCCCGCATCCACAACCTGCTGGCGGATCAGGGCATCCGTCCCAACGAGGTGCAGCTGCAGATGCTGGCTTCCCACGTCAAGGCCATGGTGTGGCGCTCCCATAGCGGGGAATCCCTGCCGGAGGTCGACCTCAGCCTGTTCGAGGAGATCTCCCCCCTCTCCCTGCGCCTCGCCGAACAGGTCGTCAGCTGGCTGGAGCGACTCGCCTACGAGGAGGCGCACCTCCTGTCCGTCCATTTCGAAGTTGCCAAAGAAAATGAACTCAGCTCAGTCAAAGGAGAAAGCTAAATGACAGCCATCAAACTCGTGATTGGAGATCGTCTCGGCAAGGGTCAGAAGGTGGGAGCGGGCGCAGAAGCCGCCGGTGCTGCCGTGACCGTGATCCCCGGCATGGCCGCCGACATGAAGCTCGGTGATGTGATGAACAGGGAGCAGGCCGATCTCGGCATCTCCTTCTGCGGCAGCGGTGGCGCGGGCGCCATCACCGCCCAGACCAAATACGGCTACAAGTGCCGCTACGGCATGCGCTCCATCGAGGAGGGCGTTACCGCCATCAACGAGGGGTGCGTGGTGCTGGGCTTCGGCTTCATGGACAAGGAAGAGCTGGGCCAGAAGCTCGTCGAGGCCTTCGCCAAGAAACACGGACGCGCCTGATGAAAGAACACTTCACCACCCAGGTGACCGTCAACGGCAAGGGGGCGACCCGCCAGCAGGCGTTCGCCGCCGCCCTCAGCCAGGTGCAACCCGGCCTGCTCAAGGAGAACCCCCGGGTGATGCTGCGCATCGAGCCCCTCGAGGTCGAGGTGCTTGAGGCCGAGGAGTCGGTAAGGGTGGAGAAGTTCCTGTTCTTCTTCCTGCCGCGCCAGCGCCGCGAGTTCCGGGTCCGGCTGGCGATCACCGTCAAGGTCACCAGCCTGGACGTCGACAAGGTGAACTTCACCCTGATCTGACCCCACAACCAAAAGGACAAGTTGGATGTTTCTAATCATTTTGATGAAGTCACTCATCATCGGCGGCCTGGTCGGCGTCGGGGTGGGGGCTGGCGCGGCGCGGATGTTCCACGCCCCGACCGTACAAGGCATGGGGGCCTTCCGCACCCTGGGCGAGCTCAACTCCTGCGAGGGGGATCCCGCCTCCCACTTCTCGTTCGGTCTGGGCTTCTTCTTCAACGCCTGGGCCTCCACGGTCGCGGCCGGGGCCTTCACCCAGGACGTGGATCACCGCATTCTGCCGAACTGGGGTGCTGCGGCCCTGATGTTCAAGAACCGGGATCTCGCCACCACCCTGCATGACCCCAAAAAGATGGCCATCGCCTGCGGCATCATAGGGGCCATCGTGGTCGCCTTCCTCAACAGCACGGCCGCCGCCGTCCCCGCCGCCCTGCAGGTTACTGCGGTCAAGGTGCTGGTACCGGCCGCCAACCTGCTGGTCAACACCGTCATGCCGGTGATCTTCTGGCTGGCCGCCATCGAGGCGGGCAAGAAGTCCGGTTTCTGGGCCACCATCTTCGGCGGTCTGGCGCAGCTCATCATGGGCAACGCCGTGCCGGGTCTGGTGCTCGGCATCCTGATCGGCAAGGGGGTGGAAGAGAGCGGCTGGAACCACGTCACCCGCGTCATGATGAGCGCCATCGTGCTGCTGTTCGTGCTGAGCGGCTTCTTCCGCGGCTTTGACATGAAACTGATCGAGTCCTTCCACCTGGGCATCCCCCTGTGGCTGGAAAACGTCCACAACCTGCTGAGCGGCAAATAAGGGGTCACACCATGGATGAGAAACTGAGAAACAACTTCTGGTATGCCGACTGGTCCTTCCCCATCTTCGTCGGCCTGCTCTCCTCCGGCGTCTTCGCCGGTACCCACATGTTCTACCTCTACGGGGTCGGCGCCTTCAACGAGGTCGCTTTCGTCGCCATGCTCAAGGCCGGGATGGACACGGGTGCCTACGGCGCGGTGGCCGCCTTCGGCGCCAGCTTCCTGTTTGCCCGCATCATCGAGGGCTCCCTGGTGGGGATACTGGACATCGGCGGCGCCATCCAGACCGGGGTGGGCCTTGGCGTGCCCGCCCTTCTGCTGGGGGCCGGGATCGTCTACCCGGTGGAGAACTTCACCGCCTCCCTGGTCACCGGCATGGCGATTGGCCTGGCCATCGGCTACGTGATCATCCTGGCGCGCAAGTTCACCATCAACCAGAGCGACTCCACCTACGGGGCTGACGTCATGATGGGGGCCGGCAACAGCTCCGGCCGCTTCCTCGGCCCCCTGATCATCCTCTCCGCCATGGGCGCCTCCATCCCCATCGGCATCGGCTCCCTGCTGGGCGCCCTGGTGTTCTACCTCTGGGAGAAACCCATCACGGGGGGCGCCATCCTGGGAGCCATGCTGTTCGGCACCTTCTTCCCCATCGCCCTGGCATAAGCCGGCGCCACACTCGCCGCCCTTAGGGGCGGCACTGTCGAGGTCATCAGCATGTACGACACGATCATCAGGGCGGGATGCCTGGGAAACGGGCAGCTCGTCGATATCGCCATCAAGAATGGCAAGATAGTGGTGCTGGGTTCGCTGCCAGAGAGCACTGAGGCGAAGCAAACCCTCACTCTGGCTGGACAGGTGCATGTGAGCGCCGGCTGGATCGACGGCCACACCCACTGCTACCCCGCCTCCCCCCTCTATCACGATGAGCCGGACAAGGTGGGGGTAGCGTCAGGTGTCACCACCGTCATCGACGCCGGCAGCACCGGGGCCGACGACGTGGACGACTTCCAGCAGATCGCCGCCGGCTGCAAGACCCGGGTCCACGCCCTGCTCAACATCTCCCGCATCGGTCTGCTGCGCCAGAACGAGCTGGCGGATCCCGCTGACATCGACCCCGCCCTCGCCCAGGCAGCCATCCGGCGCCACCCCTCCTTCATCGTCGGCATCAAGGCGCGTATGAGCGGCAGCGTGGTGGGCGAGAGCGGCCTGCAGCCCTTGCGCGTGGCCAAGCAGATCCAGCGGGACAATGGCAACCTGCCGCTGATGGTGCATGTGGGCAACACGCCGCCGGATCTCGACGAGATCGTCGCCCTGCTGGGGGATGGCGACCTGCTGACCCACTGCTTCAATGGCAAGCCGAACCGCATCCTGACTCCGGCGGGTGAACTGCGCCAGGCGGTGCGCGAGGCGATGCAGCGAGGACTGTTGCTCGACATCGGCCACGGCGGCGCCAGCTTCAGCTTCGAGGTGGCGGAGCTGGCCATCCGCCAGGGGATCCTGCCCCACACCATCAGCTCCGACATCTACTGCAAGAACCGCATCAAGGGGCCCGTCTACAGCCTGGCCCACGTGATGTCGAAATTCCTCGCCATCGGCATGACCCTGGAACAGGTGCTCGCCTGCGTCACCCACCAGGCCGCCGATGCCCTGCGCCTGCCCGGCAAGGGGCGCCTCGAGGTGGGCGCCGATGCCGACCTGACCCTGTTCCAGGTCGCAAGCGACCCGATTCTCTTTGCCGATACCGAGGCCGCTACCCGCCACGGCGACCGGCAACTGCTCCCCCTCGCCGCCCTGGTCGGCGGCGAACTGGTTCTGACTCACAACGGGAAATCACACCATGCCTTCTGTGTATGAGAAATATCAGCTCAAACCGGTGATCAACGCCTCCGGGCGCATGACCCTGCTCGGCGTCTCCACTCCCGAGCAGGAGGTGGTCGACGCGGTCAACTTCGGCCTGGGTCACTACTTCGAGGTCAAAGACTTGATCGACAAGACCGGCGCCTACATCGCCGGCCTGCTGGGGGCCGAGGATGCGGTGGTGGTATCCTGCGCCAGCGCCGGCATCGCCCAGTCGGTGGCCGCCATGATAGTGCGCGGCGACCCCTACCGCCTCGAGCAGTTACACGCCCATGACCACGGGGTACCAAGCGAGATCGTGCTGCCCAAGGGGCACAATGTGAACTTTGGCGCCCCCGTCGGCACCATGGTCAGCCTGGGGGGTGGCAAGGTGGTGGAGGCAGGCTATGCCAACGAGTGCTCTGCCGCCCAGCTGGCCGCCGCCATCAATGCCAATACCGCCGCCATCCTCTATATCAAGTCCCACCACTGCGTGCAGAAGAGCATTCTGTCGGTGACCGAGGCGGCCGAGGTAGCCAGGGTCCACGGGCTCCCGCTCATCGTCGATGCGGCGGCGGAGGAGGATCTGCACCTCTACTACAACCAGGGAGCGGATCTCGTCATCTATAGCGGGGCCAAGGCCATCGAGGGGCCCACCAGCGGGCTGGTGCTCGGCAAACGCCAGTATGTGGCGTGGGTCAAGCAGCAGGGCAACGGCATCGGACGCGCCATGAAGGTAGGCAAGGAGGGGATCCTCGGCCTGACTCACGCCATCGAGCGCTACCTGGCCAAAGAGAAGGAGAGCGGCGCCGCCATGGTCGCCAAGATGACCCCCTTCATCGAAGGCCTCAACCAGCTGCCCGGCGTCACCGCCAGGGTCGTATGGGACAGCGCGGGGCGCGACATTGCCCGCACCGACATTGCCTTCGACCACCAGCAGATCGGCATGACCACGGTGCAGGTCGTTGCCCGCCTGCAACAGGGTACGCCGGCCATCTACTGTCGCGGCTACAAGGCCAACGAGGGGCACATCGAGATAGACGTGCGCAGCGTTACCGTCCCCCAGCTCGACCAGATCCATGCCGCCATTGCCCACCTCGTTCAGGAGAACAACTGATGTCACTGACTCCCAATTTCTACCGCGATCAGATTTGCCTCAACGCGTTACCGGGTTTCACACAGCATGCCGTCGTCGACAGCCACCTCTAATCCAGGAGAACTCCTTATGTCTCTTACGCCCAATTACTACCGCGATCGGGTCTGCCTCAACGTGCTGGCCGGTTCCAGAGAGAATGCCGTCGAGATTTATGAAGCCGCCGAGGGCCACGTGCTGGTCGGCGTGCTCTCCAAGAACTACCCGGATGTCCCTGCCGCCGTCGCCGACATGAAGGAGTACGCGGCGCTCATCGACAACGCCCTCTCCATCGGGCTGGGAGCTGGCGATCCGCGCCAGTCCGCCATGGTGGCCGAGCTGGCTCGCCAGCTGCAGCCCCAGCACGTCAACCAGGTGTTCACCGGGGTCGGCGCCAGCCGGGCACTGCTCGGCCAGTCTGCCACCCTGGTGAACGGCTTGATCTCTCCCACCGGCACGCCGGGCATGGTGAAGATCTCCACCGGCCCGCTCAGCGCCGGGCAGCCGGACGGGATTGTCCCCATCGATACCGCCATCGCCCTGCTCAAGGACATGGGCGGCAACTCGGTCAAGTTCTTCCCCATGGGCGGGCTGGCCTGCCGCGCCGAGTATCAGGCTGTGGCCGAGGCCTGCGCCCGCCACGGCTTCTGGCTGGAACCCACCGGCGGCATCGATCTGGACAACTTCGAGGAAATAGTGCGGATCGCGCTGGATGCCGGGGTCGAGAAGGTGATCCCTCACGTCTACAGCTCCATCATCGATAGCGCAAGCGGTCAGACCCGGCCCGAGGACGTGCGCACCCTGCTCACCATGGTGAAGGGGCTGCTGGCCTGATAGCCAGGGGCACCGGTCAGATCACTGGCCGGTGCCTGGCTTGTCATTGACCCCCTTGTTAACATCGACCCACAGTGCGCGACAGGAGTCCCCTTTCCCCCATGATCAAGCTGCCCCACCCCAGGCTCCACCAACTGCTGGCCCAGCTCCACGCCGAGCCCTTGCCTCAGGAGGAGCTGGCCCGCCGCCTCAATGTCTCCACCCGCACCGTGCGCACCGACGTGGCGACCCTGAACGAGCTCATCACCACCCAGGGCGCCCATCTGATCCACCAGCGTGGCAGCGGCTACCAGCTCAAGATCTACAATCAGGGGCTGTTCGACGCCTTGCTGGCGGCACAGGGGCAGGAGAGCGCCCTGCCCCGCACCAGCCGCGAGCGGGTGCTGCACCTGCAGATCCTGCTGCTGACGGCGGAACAGGGGATCAAGCTCGACGAGTTGGCGGACACCTGGTACCTGAGCCGGGCGGCACTGCAGGGAGACATGGCGGAGGTGCGGGAGCGGCTCGCTCACTTCGGGCTCGCCATCGACAGCAAGCCGAGGCTCGGGATGCGCATTCAGGGAAACGAGACGGCGATCCGCGCCTGCCTCACACAGCTGCTCTGTCAGGAACTGTTGCAACAGCATCCGCTCCAGAGCCTGCTGCCTACCCTCTGCCCCAGCAAGACGCTGGAGGTAGTGGGCAATCACATTCACGAACAGCTCGGCCGACATCAGCTACGCCTCGCCGACGAGAGCCTGCAGCAAGTCACCGTCTACTGCGCCGTCGCCCTACTTCGGCAAGCCTCCGGCCATGAACTGATCCAGTTTGCCAGCGACGACATCACCCCGCCCCTGGCGGCAGTGGCCCGCGATATCTATGCCGCCCTGCCCACCCTGACGCCACCGGGGGAGGAGGAGATCGCCTGCCTCTCCATCCAGATCCAGGCCCGTCTCACAGCCGACACCCCCCAGCTCGGCCCGACCATGGCCGCCGAGAGCAAGCAGCTGACGGAGCATCTGCTGACCTACATCCACCAGCACTACCCCTATGACCTTCGCGGCGATCCTCAGCTGCGGGCCGATCTGCAGACCCATATCAGCGCCATGCTGCTGCGGGTCAAGTACCAGATCGGCAGCCACAACCCGCTGGCGGACCACATCAAGCAGTATTACCCCCTTGCCTACGACATCACCCTGGCCGCCATCTCGGAGTGGATCAGGCAGACCCCGTACCGGCTGACCCACCATGAAATCGGCTACCTGGTGATCCACATCGGGGTCGGGCTTGAGCGCCACTACGACATCGGTTACGCCCGGCGCCCCCAGGCGCTGCTGCTGTGCGACGCGGGCAATGCCACCTTCCGGGTGCTGGAGGCGCGCATCCGGCGGGAGTATCCCCAACTTCAGCTGATGACGCTGGAGTCGGTACGGGATTATGAAGGGCTGGCGCGGGTCGAGCAGGACTTTGTCGTCAGCACCGTCAAAGTGAGCGAGAAGAACGTACCCGTGGTGCAGGTAGCCCCCTTCCCGACCCAGTATCAGCTGGAGCAGCTCGGCAAGCTGGTGCTCATCGATCGCACCCGCCCCTATCTGCTCGACAAGTATTTCGATGCCGAGCACTTCATGGTGGTGAGGGAACCGATCAGCCAGGACGAGCTGTTTGCCCGCATCTGCTCCCAGCTGGAGCGCGAGGACCTGGTGGAGAGCGGCTTTCGGGGATCCCTGCACGAACGGGAACGCATCGTCTCCACCATGCTGGGGGAAGGGATCGCCCTACCTCACTCCCTCGGTCTGCTGGCGCGCCGCACCCTGGTCTATACCGTGCTGGCCCCCCAGGGGATCGACTGGGGCAATGGCGAGACCGCCACCCTCATCTTCGTGCTGGCCATCGCCAAGGCCGACTATGAGGAGGCGATGGGGCTCTACGACCTGTTTCTGGCACTGATGAACGAAAAAGCCAGCAGGAACCTGCTGGCTTGTCGGGACTTTGCCGCCTTCAAGGCGCTGGCGCGCTGCGCCTCCTGAGGCGAGTCGGGGCCGCTTACTCCTCGTTGAAACCCGAGGTAAACAGCGCCACCACCGCGGCCAGTGCCTCCACCTCTTCGGGGCCCTCCACCTGGACTTCCACCTGCTTGCCCTGGGCGGAATCCAGCATCAGCAGGCCGATCACGCTGTCCGCGTCGGCCTCGACCCCTTCCTCGTTGCGCAGCAGCACGTGGGCATCGAATCCCTGCACCAGCTCGAACAGCATCATGGCCGGTCTGGCGTGGATGCCTAGCTTGTTTTTGACTTCTACCGAGGCGGAAACTGTCATCTGAGCATCCTGTGGTCTGTCAGGCCTGAGTGGACCGCTTGTCCAGCGTCCGGTGGCGGATCTGCACGTTCTTGCCAAGCAGCCGGAATGCACTGGCCAGCCGCTCGGCGATGAACACCGATCTGTGCTGCCCGCCGGTGCAGCCGATCCCGACCGTCACATAGCTGCGGTTGTTGCGCTCCAGGTGGGGCAGCCAGGTCGCCAGCATGTTCTCGATCTGCTGGATGAACAACATGACATCCGGCTGGCTCGAGAGGTAGTTGGCCACAGGCTCGTCCTGGCCGGTGAAGGGCTTGAGCTCCGGGATCCAGTGGGGATTGGGCAGGAAGCGGGCATCGAACACGAAGTCCGCATCCTTGGGGATGCCGTACTTGAAGCCGAACGACTCGAACACCAGCACCAGCTCGTTTTCCTTCTTGCCGAGCACCCGGGTCTTGATGAGCTCGCTGAGGTCGTGAATGCTGAGGTTGGTGGTGTCGATGCGCAGGTCGGCGGTCGAGGAGAGGGGCGCCAGCAGGTGGGTCTCTTCCCGGATCGCCTCGTCCAGGGACAGCTTGTTCCGTGACAGGGGATGCAGACGGCGGCTCTCGCCGTAGCGCTTGAGCAGGGTCGTGTTGTCCGCATCGAAGAAGAAACTCGAAAACTCCACCCGCCCCTCGTTGCGGACCTGGCTCAGCAGGCTCTCCAGCCTGTCTGTCTGGGCGGGCAGGTTGCGCACGTCGATGCTGACCGCCAGCTTGTCATACTGGCTCTCCACCGACACGATCAGCTGAGGCAGCAGGTTGACCGGCAGGTTGTCTACGCAGTAGTACCCCAGATCCTCCAGCACCCTCAGGGCTACCGTCTTACCGGAGCCCGAACGGCCGCTTACCACTATTAACTGCATCTTGTCCCCTCACGCCAACGTGGCTGTGTCAGACCCGGCCTCAGGCCGACGTCATGATCTGATAGAGTTCTTCGTCGCTGGTCGCCTGGCGCAATTGGCGGCAGACGGCCTTGTCACCCAGCTTGGATGCCATCAGGGAAAGAGTCTTGAGATGCTGCTTGCACTCGCTTTCCGGCACCAGCAATGCAAAGAGCAGGTCAACCGGTTGATTGTCGATCGAATCGAAAGGAATGGGTTCGGAGAAGGTCATCAACACGGCGGTCGGCGCAAATGCGTCGTCGATCCGGCCGTGGGGAATGGCAATACCGGCACCGATACCGGTACTGCCCATCTTTTCCCGCGCCAGCAGGCTTTCAAACAGGACCTGGCGGGAGGCGCCGAGGCGCTCTGCGGCCAGTTCACTGATGATCTCGAGCGCGCGTTTCTTGCTGGTACAAGGGACCGCACTCTTGGTGCAGTCCCGACTCAGTATGTGTTCAAGTTGCATAGTTATTTTTGATTTAACTTATCTTTGTGCTTGATGATCTGCCGATCCAGTTTATCCAGCAGGGTATCAATCGCCGCATACATGTCGGCATGCTGCGAATTGGCGAACACCTCACCCCCGCTGACGTGCAGCTTGGCTTCGGCGATCTGGTTCAGTTTTTCGACGCTCAACACCACATGCACGTTGTTGATATGGTCAAAGTGACGCTCGAGTTTGGCAAATTTGTTGTTCACATAATCACGCAGAGCTTCGGTAATCTCGACATGGTGTCCGGTCAGGTTAATTTGCATAACGTCTTCCTTTTGTTTGCCTAAACCAGGCGTTTGCGCTGATTGGATGGCGGGATCAACAAGGATTCACGGTACTTTGCGATCGTGCGTCTCGCCACCATAATACCCTGTTCGGCCAGCAAATCCGCGATCTTGCTATCACTAAGCGGCTTGGCGGGGTTCTCCGCCGTCACCAGCTTCTTGATCAGGGCGCGAATAGCGGTCGATGAGCACTCTCCTCCTCCCTCCGTATTGACGTGACTGGAGAAAAAAAACTTCAGTTCAAAAATGCCGCGAGGCGTGTGCATGTACTTCTGGGTCGTGACCCGCGAGATGGTCGACTCATGCATCTCCACCGCCTCGGCGATGTCGTTGAGCACCATGGGTTTCATCGCCTCTTCACCATACTCGAAGAAGCCCTGCTGCTGCTCGACGATACAACTGGCCACCTTGAGCAGGGTGTCGTTGCGACTCTCCAGACTCTTGATGAACCATTTGGCCTCCTGCAGGTGGGAGCGGATGAACTGGGTATCCGTGCTGCTGCGGGCATTGCGTGCCATGGCCGCATAGGCCTCGTTGACACGAATGCGCGGCGCCGAATCCGGGTTGAGCTCCACCACCCACTTGCTGCCCTTCTTGACCACGGACACATCCGGAATCACGTATTGGGATTCGCTCTGGATGATGCCGTTGCCGGGCCTGGGCTCCAGCTGCTGGATGAGATCCAGCACCTCCTTGAGGTCGCTCTCCTTGAGCCGGGTCTTGCGTGCCAGGGTGCGATAGTCGCGATTGCCAAGCAAGTCCATGTGCTCGCGGATCACCTCCCTGGCCTCGTTGAGCCAGGGCAACTCGGGCGAATACTGGCCGAGCTGGATAAGCAGGCACTCCTGCACCGAGCGGGCGGCGATACCGACCGGATCGAAATGCTGCACCCGCTTGAGTACCGCTTCGATCTCATCCAGTTCAACTTCTACCTCTTCGCTGCTGACTGCAGCCTGAATGTCCTCGAGAGAAGCGGTCAGATAGCCGGATTCATCGATGGCATCGATGATGGCAAGCGCGATGGCGGCGTCCACATCGCTGAAGGGGGTGAGACGCATCTGCCACAGCAGGTAGTCCTGCAGGTTCTCGGTGGTTTCACCCTGATAGAGGCTCTCCTCCCCGTCGTGGATCGGGCCTGCGCTCTGGGCCGTACCGGCCGAATAGACTTCGTCCCAGGTGGTGTCGACCGGGAGCTCGTCCGGCATCTTGTCCTGTGCCATGGCGTCGCTGGAGTCGAGCTGACTAGCATCGTGTGGCTCCGCCTCACTGGTTTCCTGCGCATCGTTCTCCTCTTGCTCCAGCAAGGGGTTGTTATCGAGCGCTTGCTGAATTTCCTGCTGGAGTTCCAGGGTGGAGAGCTGGAGCAGACGAATCGCTTGTTGTAATTGTGGCGTCATGGTCAGTGACTGACCGAGGCGCAACTGTAATGTCGGCTTCATCTACGTCGGGATATCCTTATGTTCAGCGAGGCGGTCACCTAACAAAAATGAGGGGTGCCCCCTTACTATAGACTGAATTGATCGCCCAAATAGACGCGCTTGACCTGTTCATCGGCAAGGATGTCGGCCGGGGCACCCTCGGCAATCATCTTGCCGTGGCTGACGATGTAGGCCTTCTCGCACACGTCCAGCGTCTCTCTGACGTTGTGGTCGGTGATCAGCACACCCAGCCCGCGTTCTTTCAGGTGCTGGATGATCTTCTTGATATCAATGACGGAAATAGGATCCACGCCTGCAAAGGGTTCATCCAGCAGGATGAATCGCGGCTCCGCCGCCAGCGCCCGGGCAATCTCCACCCGGCGCCGCTCCCCTCCTGACAGGCTCTGCCCCAGGCTATCGCGGATGTGGGTAATGTTGAACTCTTCCAGCAACTGTTCGACCTTATCCTCCCGCTCTTCCCGGCTCAACCCCTTGCGGGTCTGCATGACCCCCATCAGGTTGTCGAACACCGAGAGGCGCCGGAAGATGGAGGCCTCCTGTGGCAGGTAGCCGATGCCATTGCGCGCCCGGATGTGCATGGGCTGCAGGCTGATGTCCTGCTCGTCGATGGTGATGAGACCGGCATCCCGCTGCACCAGACCCACGATCATGTAGAAGGAGGTGGTCTTGCCCGCCCCGTTAGGACCGAGCAGGCCCACGATCTGGCCCGTACCCACCTCCAGGCTCACATCGCTGACCACCATGCGGCGCTTGTAGCTCTTCTGCAACCCCGTTGCTTTTAACACTGCCATGGCTTCTGTTTCCTACTTCTTCTGGTCGGCGGGCTTGTCGAAGTTCTCTACCTGATCCGGCAGGAACACCGTCTTGACGCGCTGGGTGGGTCCCTTGCTCTCGGCGATCATCTTCTGTTTCACGATGTCATAGCGGATCAGATCGCCAGTGACCTGGCTGTCTTCCTGTTTCAGCTGGCCGTTGCCGGTGATGGTCACCAGCCGGTTCTTGAGCTCGTAGCGAATGCTGTTGCCGTGGGCATTGACCGGTTTGCCGTTGTCCAGCACTTGGAAGAAGGTGGCCGGGTTGCCATAGGCCGTCATGACCTCAGCCCCCTTCTCGCCTGAGCGGATCACCACCACCTTGTCGGCCTTAATCTTGATGGTGCCCTGGGTGATGATCACATCCTCGCTGAAGGTGATGCGATTGTCCTGCATCTCGGCTACCTGTCTGACGGCATCCACATAGACCTTCTCGGCGAAGTCGGACTCTTTGGCGTTCAGGGTGCCACACAGCAGCAGGGCAGTGAGCGCCAGATTAACGTTTTTGATTGAAATAAGTGGCATGGCCTTTATCCAGTAACTCGAAATATTTACGTTCCAGGTGACCCTTCAGGCCAACGCCCTCGGTCTGGAATTCCTGGCCCACGATGCTGATGTGCTGGTTGCTTCTCAGCTCCTGCGTCACCAGGTCCATCTCCAGATAAGGGGTATCCAGCGTGGAGATGAAAGTAGCCGGCAACAGGCCGTCCAGATGCACTTTGTCACGCAGGATCACATTGTCGTCTGTGTTGAGCACCCCGGTCTCGGCCGTCACCTTCCACTCGGCCTCACCCTTGTCATCGAACATGTAAACCACAGGCTTGTCGAAGGTGGACTGCTCGAGGACCTGATAATACTCCGCATAATCCGACTCCAGCCGCTCGGTCCGCTTGCCCTGTTCGTTGAAGCGGGTGGTCACCAGATGTTTGGCGGTGAAGTCCGGCTGGAAGTTCTCTACCTTGGTCGTCGGCTCGGGCGCCAGCTCTATCTCCCCCAACTGCCAGGCGGCAAGCGCCACCAGGAACAGCAGGCCGAACAAAACCGTCTGCTTGTTCATCGCGACACCTCGGGTGGATAGTCCCCCACCCCCTGGGCCTGCAGGATGAGATCGCACACTTCGCGCACCGCACCGACACCGCCTCCCAGCCGTGTCACCATGTCAGCCCGCGCCCGTACCAGAGGATGGGCATCCGCCACGGCGATACCCAGGCCACAAGCCTGCATCACCGGCAGATCGATGGTGTCATCCCCCATATAGGCGGCTTGCGATGCATCCAGTCCCAGCGTGGTCAGCAACGCCTCGAAATGGGGCAGCTTCTCATCCGCCCCCTGCACCAGGTGTTGCACCCCCAGGCTCTTCATGCGATCGCTGACGATGCGGGAGCTGCGCCCCGTGATGATGGCGATCTCGATGCCCGCATTGAGCAGGGCCCGCATCCCAGCCCCGTCACGGGTGCAGAAGGTCTTCAGCTCTTCGCCGTTGTTGCCCATATAGATGAAGCCATTGGAGAGCACCCCATCCACATCGCACACCAGCAGGCGGATCTGCGCCGCCTTCTCGTACTGGCTGCGCGTCACCGGACCATAGAGGGTCGGTACGTCTTGCATCAAATTACTCCGGCTTTCAGCAGATCGTGCATGTTGAAGGCGCCCAGCGGACGTTTCTCCCCATCCACGACCAGCAACCCGTTGATTTTTTTGGTTTCCATCAGTTTGACGGCTTCGGCCGCCATCATTTCAGGCCCTACGGTAACACAGTTGGCCGTCATGACGCGGCTGATGGGAGTGTGGTGAATATCCACCTGCAGATCCAGGATCCGCCGCAGGTCGCCATCGGTGAACAGGCCGGCCAGCAGCCCCTGTTCATCGACCACCGCCGTCATCCCCAGCCCCTTGCGGCTCACTTCCAGCAGCGCCTGGCTGATGGTGGCATCTATCCCCACCTTGGGCAACAGATCACCAGCGTGCATCAGGTCGCCGACCCGCAGCAACAGCCGTTTGCCCAGGGAGCCGCCGGGGTGGGAGAGCGCGAAGTCGTCGGCGGTGAAGCCGCGGGCTTCCAGCAGAGCCACCGCCAGCGCATCCCCCATCACCAGGGTTGCCGTGGTACTGGAGGTCGGTGCCAACCCCAGCGGGCAGGCCTCTTTTTCCACCTTGATGCACAGGTGCACGTTGGCCTCTTTCGCCATGGTGGAAGCCGGGTTGCCCGTCATGCAGATGAGCGGGATGCCGCGGCGCTTGAGCACCGGCAGCAGGGCAAGGATCTCGTCGCTCTCGCCAGAGTTGGAGATGGCGATGATGAGATCCCCCGCGGAGATCATGCCGAGATCCCCGTGGCTGGCTTCGCCCGGGTGCAGGAAGAAGGCGGGCGTCCCCGTGCTGGCCAGGGTCGCGGCAATCTTGTTGCCGATATGACCCGACTTGCCCATGCCGGTGACCACTATCTTGCCACCGCAGCGCAGCACCATCTCGCAGGCCCGTTCGAAGGCCTCGTCAAGGTACTGGTAGAGCCCATCAATGGCTTGTTTTTCTATGTCCAGCACCGCTCGGGCACTGCGACGAAAATCGAACAATTCAGACACTTTTTCAGGCTTTACAGACATAAAGGCACAGCTCCGGGCCGAAATTTGCTGCGGGATTATAAAAAAGTCTGCCGAGATAAGCGAATCGGATGCGGAATGGCCGGTCAGCGATGCAAATTGTTACATAAAACTGTCGCGCCTTTGGGGGGGAAACCCGCTCAATAGTTGTTCCTTGCTGTTGCTTAGACCTAGACTAGCCCATAAAATTCGCTCTTCATTTATACCGGATGGACAATTGTTTGAACGATGACCTGATCACCATCTCCGACCTGACGTTCAGTCACGGAGATCGGTTGCTGTACGACAGGATCAACCTGACCATTCCCCGTGGCAAGGTCACCGCCGTCATGGGGCCGAGCGGGATCGGCAAGACCACCTTGCTGCGCCTGATCGGTGGCCAACTGAAACCGGAATCGGGTCACATCCTGTTCGACGGGGAAGACATTCCTACTCTCTCCCGTTCACGCCTCTACGAGGTGCGCAAACGGATGAGCATGCTGTTTCAAAGCGGCGCCCTGTTCACCGGCATGACCGTCTTCGACAACGTGGCCTTTCCGCTGCGGGAGCACTCCGGCCTGCCGGAGGAACTGATCCACGCCATCGTCATGATGAAGCTGCAGGCGGTTGGACTGCGCGGCGCGGCAAAACTGATGCCGTCCGAGCTCTCCGGCGGCATGGCACGACGCGCGGCCCTGGCCAGATCCATCGCGCTGGATCCGGATCTCATCATGTATGACGAGCCCTTCGTCGGCCAGGATCCCATCACCATGGCGGTGCTGGTCAAGCTGATAAAGGAGCTCAATGACGCCCTTGGCATCACCTCCGTCATCGTCACCCACGACGTGAAGGAAGTGCTGAGCATCGCCGACTACGCCTACATCATCGCCAACCGCAAGGTGGTCGCGCACGGCACGCCGGAGCAGCTGCGCGAGGAGCACAATCCCGAAGTCGAGCAGTTCCTGAAGGGATTGCCTGACGGTCCTGTCCCGTTTCATTTTCCGGCAGGCGACCTGCTACAGGATCTGTGATGCTGACAACTCAGATAAGCAAGCTGGGACGCAGCGGGGTGCGCTTCATCAGCGCCATCGGCCGCGCCACCATCATGCTGTTTCATGCGCTGGCGGGACGCCCCCAGCCGCGTAAACACTTCCCGCTGCTGGTGCAGCAGCTCTACGTGGTGGGGGTACAGTCCGTCGCCATCATACTGGTGTCGGGCCTGTTCATCGGCATGGTGCTCTCCTTGCAGGGCTACAACGTACTGAAGGATTTCGGCGCAGAGCAGAGCCTGGGCCCCCTGGTCTCCCTCTCCCTGCTCCGTGAGCTGGGCCCCGTGGTGACCGCCCTGCTGTTCGCCGGTCGTGCGGGTTCCGCCCTCACCGCCGAGATCGGCCTGATGAAGGCCACCGAGCAGCTCTCGAGCCTCGAGATGATGGCCGTCGATCCCCTGCGTCGGGTCGTGGCGCCTCGCTTCTGGGCCGGGGTCATCAGCATGCCGCTGCTGGCCTTCATGTTCAGCCTGATCGGCATCTTCGGCGGCAAGCTGGTCGGTGTCGATTGGCTGGGAGTGGATGAGGGCGGCTTCTGGTCCGCCATGCAGGCCTCCGTCGACTGGCAGGACGACATCATGCAAGGGGCAGTGAAGAGCCTGATCTTCGCCCTGGTGGTCACCTGGATAGCGCTCTTCAACGGCTATGATGCCAAACCGACCTCGGCCGGGATCAGTCAGGCGACGACCCGCACCGTGGTCCACTCATCCCTGGCCGTGCTCGGTCTGGATTTTATACTCACCGCAGTCATGTTTGGATAAGGGAAAGATGAAGTTCAGCAAAGTAGAATTTCTGGTTGGCGCCTTCATGCTGGCTGGCATCGCGGCCATTCTGGCATTGGCACTGCAAGTGGCGGGATTGAGTTTCAAACCGGAAGGAGAAACCTATACCCTGCGCGCCCATTTCGATAATATCGGCGGCCTGAAAGTTCGTTCGCCGGTCAAGGTCGGCGGTGTCGTCGTCGGCCGGGTCAGCGACATCAGTCTGGAGCCCAAGAGCCAGGTCCCCGTCGTCACCCTGCAGATGCAGAAGAGTGCCGGCGAGTTCTCCGAAACCAGCACCCTCTCCATCCTGACTTCGGGTCTGCTCGGCGAGCAGTACATCGGTCTGGCACCCGGCTTCAGCGATGAGGAGATGGGCACCAGCATGCTCAAGGATGGCGACATGATCGAAGACACCAAGTCCGCCATCGTGCTGGAAGACCTGATTGGCAAGTTCCTCTATAGCCAGTCCTCTCCGGCCGCCAGTACACCCGCAACCAAGGAGTAACCATGTTCAAGAAGATCGCCCTGCTGCTGGGTCTGATGACCAGCATGCTGTTCTCCCTCGTCGCCCAGGCGGAGATCAACAGCTCGGATCCCTATGCCCTGGTGGATCAGGCCGCCCAGCAGACCTTCGCGCGCCTGAAATCCGACCAGGCCCAGGTCAAGAGCAACCCCGACCATCTGCGCGTCATCATCCGCGAAGAGCTGCTGCCCTATGTGGACAACCGCTTCGCTGCCTACAAGGTGCTCGGCAACCAGATCAAACAGACCACCCCGGCCCAGCGTGATGCCTTCGTCGAGGTCTTCACCGAATACATGGTGAGCTCCTACGCCGATGCCCTGGCCCACTTCGACAAGCAGACCGTCCAGGTGCAACCCGGCAAGGTGGCCGACAGCAACATCACCGCCGTCAACGTCAGCGTGAAAGAGGCCGGTAAACCGGACATCTTCCTCGAGTTCAAGCTGCGCAAGAACAACAAGACAGGCGAGTGGAAAGCCTTCGACATGGTTGCCGAAGGGATCAGCCTGCTCTCTGCCAAGCAGAACGAGCTGGGTGGCCTCATCCGTCAGAACGGCATCGATGCGGTGATCGCCCAGCTGCGCGAACACAATGCCAAGCCGCTGGTCATCAAGTCATGAGACTGAGTGGCGAGTTGCAGGCGGCTCAGGTCATCGAGCTGTGGCAACGCCGTGCCGACTGGTGGCAGGAAGACCAGCTCGAGCTCGGCGAGGTCACGACCCTGGATTCCGCCGGCCTGGCCCTGCTGGTCAAGTGGGCCAAGGCAACCCTGGCGCGAGGCGCCACACCGACTCTGGTGGGTGCCTCCAACGATTTCCATACGCTGGCCAACCTTTACGGGGTGGCCGGTTTGTTTCAATCAACCCCGCTCACAACTGAGGACGCATAATGCAAGTCTCTGAAATTGAAGCGATACTCCTCGAGGCTTTGCCATTGTCCGAAGTCCATGTCAAAGGGGATGGCAGTCACTACCAAGTGATCGCCGTCGGCGACATGTTTGACGGCATGAGCCGGGTCAAGAAGCAACAGGCCATCTATGCCCCTCTGATGGACAAGATTGCCACCAACGAGATCCACGCTCTCTCCATCAAGGCCTATACCGAGGCCGAGTGGAAACGCGAGCGTAAATTCCAGCTGCCCTCCTGATTTGGTAAAGAAGTAACCATGGACAAATTCAAGATCACCGGCCCCTGCACCCTCTCCGGTGAAGTGACCATCTCCGGCGCCAAGAACGCCGCCCTGCCGATCCTGTTCGCCACCCTGCTGTGCGATGAAGAGGTGCAGCTCTCCAACGTGCCGCGCCTCAAGGACGTGGGCACCACCCTCAAGCTGCTGGAGATGCTGGGCGCCTCCACCAAGGTCAACGGCAATGTGACCGTGCTGACCGGGGCCGTGAACAACCACGTAGCCCCCTACGAGCTGGTGAAGACCATGCGCGCCTCCATCCTGGCACTGGGTCCGCTGGCAGCCCGCTTCGGGGCGGCCGACGTCTCCCTGCCCGGCGGTTGCGCCATCGGTGCCCGTCCGGTCAACCTGCACGTCCATGGCCTGGAGCTGATGGGCGCCAAGATCACCATCGAGGACGGCTACATCAAGGCCCGTGTCGACGGTCGCCTGAAGGGTGCCCACATCCTGATGGACATGGTCTCCGTCACCGGTACCGAGAACCTGATGATGGCCGCCGCCCTGGCCGACGGTCGCACCGTGATCGAAAACGCCGCACGGGAGCCGGAAGTGGTGGATCTGGCCCACTTCCTCAATACCTTGGGCGCCAAGATCCAGGGCGCGGGCACCGACACCCTGACCATCGACGGCGTCGAGCGCCTGCACGGTGGCAGCTACAGCGTGCAACCTGATCGCATCGAGACCGGGACCTTCCTGGTGGGTGCAGCGGTCACCGGTGGCAAGATCACCTGCCGCAACACTGACCCCAGTCTGCTGGAAGCCGTACTGGTCAAGCTGGAAGAGGCTGGCGCCCTGATTGAGAAGGGTGACGACTGGATCACCCTCGACATGACAGGTCGCACCCTGAAGCCTGTCACTATCAAGACCGCCCCCTACCCGGCGTTCCCGACCGACATGCAGGCCCAGTTCACCGTCCTGAACGCGGTGGCCAAGGGTACCGGCATGGTCACCGAGACCATCTTCGAGAACCGCTTCATGCACGTACCCGAGCTGGTGCGGATGGGCGCCGACATCGAGCTCCAGGGCAACGTGGCCATCTGCCGCGACACCACCCAGCTCAAGGGGGCCCAGGTGATGGCGACCGACCTGCGCGCCTCCGCCAGCCTGGTGCTGGCCGGCTTCGTGGCCGAAGGGGCCACCATAGTCGATCGCATCTATCACATCGACCGTGGCTACGAAGACATCGAGCACAAGCTGCAAGGCTTGGGCGGCTGCATCGAGCGCATCAAGGCGTAATCCTCGCGCCCATAAAAAAACGGCACCCCTGGGGTGCCGTTTTTGTTTGTCCGCCTGGAGTCAGTGACCGGCCAGCTTCATCTGTTCTACCAGCACGGAGCCGGTCTTGAGGCTGGAGCGCTCATCCTCGTCGCTCCCCACCGCCACTATGTGGCTGAACATCTCGGCCAGGTTGCCGGCGATGGTGATCTCCTCTACCGGATAGAGGATCTCGCCGTTCTCGACCCAGAAACCGGCGGCGCCGCGGGAATAGTCGCCGTTGACGATATTGACCCCCTGCCCCATCAGCTCGGTCACCAGCAACCCGGTGCCCATCTCCTTGAGCATGCCCTGGAAATTCTGCCCCGTATTGGACACCTGCCAGTTGTGAATGCCGCCGGCGTGTCCCGTGGTGCTCAGCCCCAGCTTGCGGGCAGAGTAGGAAGTGAGCAACCAGCTCATCAGCTCGCCGTTGCGCACTATGTCCATGTCGCGTGTACGCACCCCTTCGCCGTCGAACGGGGTACTGGCCAGCCCGCCCAACAGGTGGGGGAATTCCTGGATGGTGAGCCACTCGGGCAGGATCTGCTTGCCCAATTTGTCGAGCAGGAAACTCGACTTGCGGTAGAGGTTGCCGCCGCTGATGGCCATGACCAGGTGTCCCCAGAGCCCGGCCGCCGTATCGGGATGGAACAGCACGGGCGCGTGGCGGGTGCTGATCTTGCGGGCACCGAGACGGGAGACGGTGCGCTCCACCGCCTCGTCGGCGATGCGCTGCGGGCTCCACAGCCCGGAGAGGGAGCGGCTGGAGGAGTAGCCGTAGTCCCGTTGCATGTCGCCATCCTGCTCGCCGATGAGCACGCAGCTAAGAGAGTTGCGCGACGCCGCATAGCCCTTGACGAAGCCGTGGCTGTTGCCGTAGACCTTGACCCCCAGATGGCTGGAGAAACTGGCGCCGTCGGAGTGCTTGATGCGGGCATCCCGGCCAAGCGCCAGACGCTCGCACTCGATGGCCAGCTCGATGCCGCGCTCGGGATCGAGCTCGATGGCGTGACAGAGCTGCAGATCCGGCGCATCCCAGGCCAGCAGCTCGGCATCCGCGAGGCCGGCACAGTCGTCCGGGGAGGTATGGCGGGCAATCTCCATGGCCGCTTCCACGGCAGCGCGAATGGCTGGCTTGGTCAGATCCGTGGTGGAGGAAGAGCCCTTGCAACCATCGCGATAGACAGCGATACCGAGCGCTCCGTCCTTGTTGAATTCGATGCTTTCCAGCTCACAGCCCCGGGTGTTCACCGAGAGGCCGGTCTGTTTGCTGATGGAGACTTCGGCAAGCCCGGCACCCAGCCCTTTCGCTATCGCCAGGGCTTCTGCGACCACGGCCTCGAGATGGGCTTGATCCTGGCGGATTTGATCTTGCTGGTCCATAACTCACATCTGTATGAAGGAAGGAAAGGGACTAAGCATATCAGACCCCTGCGTCCAGCGGGAGAAGCTGGTAACATATCCGCCAAAACGTGAATGACAGGAATCAAGAGACCGATGAGTCAATATCAAGACGACAACGAGTGGGAAGACTGGGGTCCCAGCAAGAGCCAGCTCAAGCGTGACGCCGAGGCCTTGCAGAAGATGGGCGAAGAGATCGTCTCCCTGAGCCACAGCGAGCTGGAGAAGATCCCGCTGGACGAAGAGCTGGCTGAAGCAGTCGAGCTGGGTCGCAAGCTCAAACCAAAGAAGGACGAGTCCTTCCGTCGCCACCTGCAGTTCATCGGCCGCCTGATGCGCAGTCGCGATGTCGGCCCCATCGAGGAGGCCCTCTCCATCATCAAGATGCGCCACTCCACTGTGAACGCCCGCCTGCACCGTCTCGAACAGTGGCGCGAGCGCCTGATCACCGAGGGTGACAGTGCCCTCAACGAGCTGATGTCCCAGTTCCACGAACTGGACCGTCAGAAGCTGCGCCAGCTGATCCGCACCGCCAACAAGGAGCGGGAGCTGAACAAGCCGCCGGTCGCCTATCGCGAGATGTACCAGTACCTGCGCGGCGAGATCGAAGATCAGCTGTAAACCACGGCGCGCTCTCGGGTTAGTCGCAGGATAGCAAGAATAAAAACGGGGCCAGTCAGGCCCCGTTTTTTATGTGTTATCAGCTTCCCGCCACACACTGGGTATGGGTACCGGGCTGCAGGTAGGGCACCAGAAGGGGAGCCATTCCCTTGAGCACCTGTACCGGCAGGGCCGAGGTGAAGCGGAACTTGTCCGACTGACTGCCCGGCACATAGGCCGTCAGTGTCCCGAAGTGGTCATCCCCGATATAGAAGACAAAGGTCGCGGTCCGGTTGCGGGCCAGCGAGCTGGTCACATTGCCGTAGCGGCCCACCGTCTCGATCCGGTTGTCCCCCGTACCCGTCTTGCCCCCCAGGGCCAGGACGGTGCCGTCCGGCAGGGCAAAGGCACCGGCAATTCGCCGTGCCGTCCCCCCTTCCACCACCTTGGACAAGGCATTGCGCAAGGCGCTGGCCACCTCGACCGACATCACCCGGGTACCCTGGGTATTGGCCGGCTCAAAGACGGTGGCAAAGGGGGTCCCCTTGGCGAAGGAGAGATGCTCGATGCGCAGGGTAGGTGCCCGCATCCCGCCATTCTGGATGATCCCCATCAGCTCGGCCAGGGCCGCCGGTCTGTCCCCCGAACTGCCAAGGGCTGTCGCCAGCGATGGCACCAAATGGTCGAACGGATAGCCCAGGCGCGCCCAGCGCTGATGGATGTCGAGGAACGCCTCGACCTCCAGCATGGTACGGATCCGGCTGTCACGGGCACTGCGATGACGAGTCTTGAACAGCCAGCTGTAGACCTCCTGGCGCTCGTCCCGGCTCGCCTCGACGGCATCGGAGAAGGTCGCCTTGTCAAACGCCTTGAGATAGGAGAGCAGCCACAGCTCCAGCGGGTGTACCCGAGCGATATAGCCTTGATCCGGCAGTGAATACTTACCTGGACCATAGCTGACGTAGAGCTGTTCTATCCGTTTGTCGCTCAGCTTCTCCCGGGGCAGGCGCTTGGCCAGGAAGGCGGCAAACTCCGCCTGGGATGCTTCCGGCATCAGGTAGCGGTGTACGGCTGCGAGGCGCACGGCGCTGGGCTTGAGGCCATCGAGGAAGGTGTCGAGCTGCTCTTCCGCTGTCTTGCCACGATATTTGCGCCAGAAGCGCAGCAGGTAGGTCTGCCCCTCCTTGTCCGCAAACTTGGCAAGGTACTCAGTGCGGCGTGGATCCTTGTCGTCCTTCAGCAACTGGGCCCGGTTGCCCTCTTTGTAGAGGCTGTAGCGCACGATGTCACGCATCAGCCGCACGAATGGCAGGTTGATGGATTCACGCAGCGCATCGCGGATGGGTGGAATGCGGCCGTTGTCTTCCTTGCGGAAGTTGTTGAAGGTGTGCATCCCGCCACCGGTGAAGAAGCCTTCATAGGGACTCGCGGAGTACTTGCGATCGAGTGCCGCCTCCAGCATCACGGGGAGACTCCGATCCTTGGCACTGATCAGGTAGGCGATGGCCCAGCGGCTGATGTTGTCCTGGTCGGCGACCTCTATCTTGCGCAAGCTCTCGACCGGCATGTTTCCGTAACTGTCATGCAGTTCAGTGACGATCTCGAGGTAGGTGGTCAGCACCCGCAACTTGGCGGTAGAGCCCAGTTCCAATTTGCTGCCCTCGTTGATGTCGAACGGCTGATCCGTGTTGTCGGTCTGCACCCGCACCTTGACCCCTTCCGGAGTCTTCTCGAACAGGGTGAAGCTGTATTTCACGTCCCCCGTCTTCTCCGGCGAGAGCAGGCGCTCACCAAATAGACCGACCTGGGCGGCGAAGGCGGGATCCGCCAGCTGCTGCAGATAGCGGGAAACCTCGTTTTGCAGCGGCATGTTGAGGGTGGCATTGGCCGTCAGATCCATGCGATCCAGATCATACAGCTGCACCCCGAGCTGGCGGCTCAGACGGGTGCGCGCCACCTGCAGACCCTTGTTGTTGTTGACCCGGGTAATGGCCGGCGCCTGAAGGAAGTCGCGGAAGACCAGCTTGGCCTTCAGAGCCGACTCCATCAAAGGTGGCGTGATCATACCCTCCTGCACGAACAGTCGCAGGTAGCTGTCGGTCAGGGTAGAGAGCGCCTCTCGCCCCTGGGCCAGGTAGTAGGAGGGACGACGGTGGGCAATCATCAGGGAAACCACCTGACGCAGGGCCAGGCCTTGCTCGGCCAGCGTGGCATTCTGGTTGCGGGCGGGATCCAGCAGACGGTTTACCTCGTCGACATTGGCGCCGAACCAGACCCAAAGGCCATCCCCCAGTCCATGGACCTCGCCATATCCCGGGGCGGCGGAAAGCGGCACCGAGTTGAGGTAGGCCCAGGCAACCAGCTTGCGCGCCTCCAGCGTCTCGGGCCCCAAACGATAGGCACGCACGCTGGCCGAGACCATCTGGCGGATCTTCTCGGTCGGCGAAACGGTCAGACCGTCGGGAGAGTGGCGATACTTCTCCACCTGGGTCGCCAGCGTACTGCCACCCGCAGATTGGTCCTGCATATCCAGCGCCTTACCCACCTGGGACATAGCCGCCTTGGCAAAGCGCGGCCAGTCCACAGCCGGATTGGCGAGGGGTTCCTTGTTGCTCAGCAGATCCCGGTTCTCGATGAACAGCAGCGACTGTATTACCAGCGGCGGTATGGCGCTGAAATCCGCGTAGTAATGAGTCGGGTACTTGTACTGATAGAAAGGTTCGGCACGACAGTCATGGAGCGTCAACCCAGCCTGTACTTTCTCGGTGTAGGGAACGAAGAAGCCGTGGCTGGCATAGTTGTACAGCGCATCGGAGAAATACACCTGTTCACTCACCTGATAGCCACGCTGGACAAGGCGTTCCTGGATCATGGGCATCAGCACATAGCCCAACCGCTTGTCGAAAGGACCGTCATCCGGGAAGGCGATCTGCTTGCTGGGGCCGGGCTCGACCTGATAAGTCAGCTCGGCCGCATAGCGGGAGATCTCCTGTGACTGCAGCCGGGATGTCTTCATCTCATAACCGACCAGGGCGATCACGGCAGCCAGGCAGAGCAAGAAGATAAAACAGAACAGCCAGCGCCACCAGGGGCGACGCTTGCGCTGAGGTTGCCCGTCCGCATGCGGTACGGATGAATCCTGAGTTGCCACTTTAATCGAATCCGTCTGTTTTGATGCGCCCATATCAGCCCCACCATGGTTGCGCAATTTATTGTCTTTCAATCAAGCTTAGTCGTTTCAAGTCAAAGGCTTGAAAACTATTGACTGCTTTGCAGCGATGTTAACAGGGCGATTGTGAAAAGGGGAGCCGATTGTTGCGGCTCGACAAGAGATCCGAGCTGCGGGATAGAAAGCAAAACACCGGCCAGAGGCCGGTGTTCAGGGTAATGGAGTCGCGTTACTTGCTGGTGCTCATGCTCTTCAGCTTGGTGCTGAGCTCCTTGCGCTCCTTGGACAGCTCGGCGTTTTTGATGATGTGGTCATCGACACGCTCCTCATAGTCCGTACGCATGTTGGCGATAATGGCCTGAACCTCATCGATGCTCATGCCGGGCTTGATGTAGTCGCTCAGGTTGTCGAGCAGCAGAACCCGCTTCTGGTTGTCACGGATCTTTTTCTCGTTATCCGCGATTTCACGCTTGAGCTTGTTCTGGCGACGGGACATACGCACATATTCCAGCACATCGTTGAAAGTAGACTTGTTTACTTGTTCCATATCGATACCACTGACTGAAGGTGAATGAAAACAGGTGGATATTCCCAGACCAGATAGAGAAAAAAGGCATGGCACGGGCAAACCCAGAATGCCCTTACTCTACCGAGTTATGGTGCAGATACAACCCTAATCGCGGGCCTGGTGTCGGATTTGGACGAAGGAGTCTCGGCTGGATAATCCCGATGGAAATGGGTAAATAACACACCATCGTCTCTGCACATTGCGTTATGACAGTGAAGATGCGGCTCCACTGCCCGCTAAGACAAGGGACAAAGAGAGGTAAAAGGCAAAAACAAGAAAGGATTCAGACAGAGAATGGAAATCTACAGACAAAAAAAGCCCGCTCGGATGA
>NZ_CDDD01000105.1 GCF_000820165.1 Aeromonas taiwanensis | reverse complement strand
AGGAGGGGGATACGACGGGGGGAGATCGCAGAGAAGGAGAGACGGCGGAGAATGGCGAATACGGCGGATAAAGATAGGGGCCGCGCTTTCGCAACGGCCCCCACCCCCCACGCGGTGTGGTGCTATCAGATCAGCTTGCGAGCGGCGCCCAGCACGATCTTGATGGCATCAGATTCGGTTTTCGCCATGGTTTCGGCGTTCGGGATTTCCTGCTGGGTACGGTTCACGATGACACCGGCTACCATACCGGCACGCAGGCCCTGGCTGGAGCACATGGTCAGCAGGGTGGCGGACTCCATCTCGTAGTTCAGCACGCCCATGGCTTGCCACTCTTTCATGGAACCCTGGAAGCGTTGTACCACGCGACCGGATACGGTGTCGTAACGCTCCTGACCCGGGTAGAAGGTGTCGGAGGAAGCGGTCACGCCCACGTGCAGCTTGGAGCCCAGCTCCTTGGCAGTCTCGACCAGTGCGGTGGTGCACTCGAAGTCGGCCACGGCCGGGAATTCCATCGGGGCAAAGTGCAGGCTGGCACCGTCGAGGCGCACGGAGCCGGTGGTGACGATGACGTCGCCCACGTTCAGGTGCGGCTGGATGGCGCCAGTGGTGCCGATGCGCAGGAAGGTGCGGATCCCCAGCTGGGCCAGCTCTTCCACGGCGATGGAGGTAGACGGGCCACCGATACCGGTGGAGCAGACGATGACGGCCTTGCCGTCCATCTCGCCGCGCCAGGTGGTGAA
>NZ_CDDD01000104.1:16668-27092 GCF_000820165.1 Aeromonas taiwanensis | reverse complement strand
ATCCTGGAGGCGCTCACCCAGCGGGTCGCCCACGGCGTCTTCGGCTATTCCCGCCCCTCCCCCCGGCTGATCGAACTCATCAAGACCCGCATGCAGGCGCGCTATGGCTGGGAGATACAGTCCGAATGGCTGGTCTTCCTGCCCGGCGTGGTGCCCGGCCTCAACCTCGCCTGCAAGGCCTGGAGCCAGCACGGGCGCGGCATCATCACCCCCAAGCCCGTCTACTACCCCTTCCTGCAGGCGCCGGGCTTCAACGNNNCCCACAACCCGGGCGGCACCGTCTTCACCCGCGAGGAGCTCCTGGCCATCGACGCCATCGCCGAGCGCCACAACCTGGTGATCTGCTCCGATGAAATCCACTGCGATCTGCTGCTGGACAAGGATGCCCGCCACATCCCCTACGGTGCCCTGAGCCCGGCGGCGGCCGAGCGCTCTGCCGTCATGATGGCGCCGAGCAAGACCTTCAACATCGCGGGCCTGTGCTGCTCCTTCGCCGTGATCCCCAACGCCAGGCTGCGCCTGAAATTGCAGCAGGCGATGCGCGGCATCAGTGCCGACGTCAACCTGCTGGGCTATGTGGCGGCCGAGGCGGCCTACGAAGGGGGCGAGCCCTGGCTGACCGAGCAGCTCGACTACCTGGCGGGCAACNNGGGTCGGCCTCTCCCCCGGCGCCCAGTTTGGCGACGGCCAGTTCGTGCGGCTCAACTTCGGTTGCCCCCGGGCGCGGCTCGCCGAGGCGCTGGCCCGCATGGAGAAGGCCATCCTCCAGCGCTGACAGGGAGCGCCGCGGCTGCCGGTCAGCCGCGGCCAGATGGCAAAAATCATTCAGGTTCCCATCCGATGCAGATAAGATGAGACCTATGACGGGATGAGCCTGGCTCATCCTTTTTTTCAGCCACGGTTTTGGTTCACTATGCGCCCATTCGCCCTCTTTCCCCTGCTGCGCCTGTCACGCATCGCCCTCCCCTGGCTGGCGGCCATGCTGGCACAGCCACTTCTGGCCGCCCCCGCCTATGTCACCATAGGCACGGGGGCGCTCAATGGCGTCTACTACCCCACGGGTGGCGCCATCTGCCGCCTGCTCAACGAAGAGAGCGATCGTCACGGCCTGCACTGCACGGTGCAGAGCACCTCGGGCTCCCTCGCCAATCTGGCCGAACTCACCAAGGGAGATATTCAACTGGCCCTGGTGCAGTCGGATGTGCTCCATCACGCGGTACAGGGCAGCGGCCCCTTCGCGGGTCAGGCTCCTGACGATCGGCTGCGCAGCCTGTTGCGACTCCATCAGGAGTCCCTGACCCTGCTCGCCAGCGCCACCAGCAACATCACCACCCTGGCAGACATCGAAGGCAAGCGGGTCGAACTCGGCGCCCCCAACTCGGGGGACAAGGTCACCAGCCTGGCACTCCTGGACGCCATGGGCTGGCAGCCGGCCAGCTTCATGCCGCCCCCCCCGAGCACGCCCGGCAACCGGCTAGAAGGGCTCTGCAACGGTACCCTGGACGCCGCCTTCGTGGTCGCCGGCCACCCCAACCAGGCCATCGGCGATCTGACCGGTCGCTGCAAGGCACGCCTCATCCCCATCGAGGGGGAGCAGATAGACAGGCTGCTCAAGCAGTATCCCTACTATGAGCGCAGCCGCATCGGCGCCAACCTCTATCCGGGGCAGACCAGTGCGGTCAGCACCTTCGCCGTCACTGCCGAGCTGGTGGCGCTGGCCAGCCTGCCCGAGACCGAGGTGCGCACCCTGCGTGACGTGCTGAACGAGCGCCTCAAGCAGTTCACCCGTTTGCACCCGGCCCTCACGACCCTCACCTGGGAGGGAATGCAGGCCGGGAAACTTGCCCCGCTCCACCCGGGCATGCTGGACGCCGCGCCGGCGCCCATGTTGCAGCCGGATGCGCTCACGGCCTCCGGAGCCCAGGCCACCTCGGGAGCCCTGCCCACCGACTCCCTGGCCCCCACCAGTGCGGCCACCCCGCTGGAAGGCGCCGAGACCCGGCCGGAGCAACCCGCCGGCGCCACCCTGCCGGCGAGCTCGGCCGCGGTGGCCACAGAGACGGCACCGGCCCTGACCGGGAGCCCGGCCCAGGGCAGCGCCGTGCTGACGCCGGGTGCCTTGCCCGCCGCCGAAGGCCAGACCCCGTCGGCGGCAGGCACGACCGGCCAGACGGCGCCACTTCCCTCCACGCCCAGCGGCGCCGTCGAGGTGAAGGAAACGCCCGCCCAGTGACGGGCACCCGAAACGAAAAGAGAAGAGGCCACCCCTGGGTGGCCTCTTCTCTTTTCGGCGACGAGCCGGCTGCGGCGTCAGGCCTTGGCGGCTGGCAGCAGGGCCGGGCTCTGGATCTCCTCCTCCACCCAGTGCAGCAACTGCTTGATGGCCCGCGACAGCACCTGGTTCTGGCGCACCACATACCCCAGGCTGGTACCGGGAAAGTCGGTGAGTCGGGTCACGGGGGCGGTCAGTTTGAGCCTGGGGTGGAGGGAGAAGTCCGGCACGATGGCGACGCCGAAGCCCGCCTCCGCCCAGTCGAGCTGGGCATCCACGCTGCCCACCTCCATGATGCGGCAGCTCGGCAGGCCGAGCAGGGGCAATGAGGGGTCGATGAGTGCCCGGGTCCGGGTGTCGTGGCCCAGCAGGATCAGGGTCGGCTCGTCCAGGGGATCGCTCTCCCCCGAGCTCGCCCGCGCCTGCCAGCGGCCAAGGCCGTGGCCCAGGGCGCACCAGGTCACCTGCTGCAGCTCTGTGTAGAAGAGCGGTTCGCTGCGCTTTTGCGCCATCACGAAGCCGAGATCCGCCTTGCCCGCCCGCACCAGATCCGCCGCCTGATCCGAGGTGGTGTTGAACAGGGTGAGGTCGATGCCGGGAAAAGCCTGCTTGAAACGCTGGAACGGCTGGATGAGCAGCAGGCGCGAGATGATGTCGCTGGCGGCGATGGCGAGCGTCCCCTGGCTCAGCTGGCTCAGGGCATTGAGATCGGACTGGCAGAGCTGCAGTTCGTTGATGGCGCGCTCGGCGCTTTGCAGCAGCCGCTCCCCCGCCTGGGTCAGGCGAAACGGGCTGCGCTCCACCAGCTTGACCCGGGTCGCCTGCTCCAGGTTCTTGAGGTGCAGGCTGACGTTGGGCTGGGTCATGTGCAGCTCGGTGGCGGTCTGGCCGAAGTGCTGCAGCCGGGCCAGGGTGACGAAGGTGTGCAGCCAGTGAATGTCCAGCATGGGGATCCTCTGCTACCCCGGCTCCCGGGGCGCCGCCCAGTGGGGAGGGACGCCTCCCGAAGCGGGCATGGTGTCGATAAATACACCATAATTATATGTCTCTCTTATCGGAATTATAAAGATAATTAATTTTTCTAATCCGCTCCGGCCTCCTAGGATGATCGCCTAACGTCTTAGGAGAAAGAGTCATGTCGTCTATCGTAGTCGTAGGTGCTAACTGGGGTGATGAAGGCAAGGGCCGCATCGTCGATTATCTGGCAGGCCAGGCTGGCGCCAGCATTCGTTTCCAGGGCGGCAACAACGCCGGCCACACCGTGGTCAACGATCTGGGCACCTTCAAGCTGCACCAGGTGCCGAGCGGCGTCTTCAACCCGGACTGCCTGGTCGTACTGGGCCCCGGCATGGTGATCAGCCCCGAGAAGCTGACCGTCGAGCTGGAAGAGGTCAAGGCCTCCGGCGTCACGCCCAAGCTCGCCATCTCTGACCGCGCCACCCTGTGCCTGCCGCTGCACGCGCTGGAAGACACCCTGGAAGAGCAGCGTCTGGGCGACGGCGCCTACGGCTCCACCCGTCAGGGCATTGCCCCGGCTTACGGTGATCGGGTCATGAAAAAGGCGATCCTGGTAGGCTGGCTGAAACAGCCGGACGTGCTGGTCGAGCGCATCCAGTTCATGCTGGACTGGAAACTGCCGCAGATGAAGGCTCTCTATCCCGACTTCGAATTCACCCAGACCGCCCAGGAAATGGCCGACTGGCTGCTGGAAGTGTCCGCTCCCTGGCTGGACGCCGTCTGCAACGTCAGCATGCCCCTCAAGGCCCTGCAGGCCGAAGGCAAGACCCTGCTGTTCGAAGCCCAGCTGGGCGCCGGCCGTGACCTCATCTACGGCGAATACCCCTGGGTCACCTCCTCCCACGTGTCTGGCGCCTACGCCGGCATCGGTGGCGGTCTGCCGGGCCTGCGCCCGGAGCGCGTCATCGCCGTGGCCAAGGCATTCAGCTCCTCCGTCGGTACCGGCACCCTGCTGACCGCCATGGAGAACCAGGACGAGTTCCGCAAGATCACCAACGAGTTCGGCGCCACCACCGGCCGTCCCCGTGACGTCGGCTACTTCGACGCCGTCGCCACCAAGAATGGCGTCGAGCTGCAGGCCGCCACCGAAGTGGCCCTGACCAAGCTGGACTGCCTGACCGGTCTGCCGGATCTGAAGATCTGCGTGGCCTACGAAGGCGCTCACACCGAGAACCCGATCTGGCCGCAAACCGCCGCCCTCACCCCCGTCTACGAGAAGATGGAGAGCTGGAGCGAAGACATCAGCGGCTGCCGCACCTTCGCCGAGCTGCCCAAGGCTGCCCAGGACTACGTACTGCGCATCGAAGCCCTGCTGGGCGTGCCGGTGCCCATGGTCTCCGTCGGCCCGGGCCGTGACGAGATGATCCTGCGCTAAGCCGCCCGATCCTCTCTCTGCTATACCAAGACCGGCATCCCTGATGCCGGTTTTTTTATGCCCGCCTTTTTGCCGCCGACCGTCGCGCGATCGCAGTGACGACCTCCCAAGCCCTTCACCGCACAGCTATCCGCTTCAAGCCAGGATCGGCCAGCTCCCTTGTCCATGCCGGTACACCGGCCCCCCTGCCCCGCTCTCCGCTCTCAGCTCTCAGCTCTCAGCTCTCAGCTCTCAGCCAAAGTAAATAGTTACTAAAATATGAATCCATGTAACCCCGTGTAACCGGGTGATCCGGCTCACATCACGGCTCTGCATACCGTGATGCAGCTCCCAAACACCCCGTGGAAATGCCCTAAAATGGCTCAAGAAAATCGCTTTCACTAAAATAGAACTAAAAAAAACACCTTCCTTAACCTACAAACGATCATTGGAGCGAGTAATGTTTCGTAAAAGTTTACTTTCGGTCGCCCTGGGCGTTGCCCTGTTTGGCCTCACCGCCTGCAACGGCAATGACTCCAGCAGCCCGGCCGCCCCCAGCGCCACCCTGGCGAACCAGTACAAGGACGTGATCGACCGCAGCGGCACCCCGCGCCAGTTCCGTGACTTTGACAGCTACTCCAACCTCAAATACAACCCGCTGCTCGACCTCGGTGCCTGGCACGGCTTCCTGCTGCCCGCCGGCGACAGCGAGTGGGGCGGCTTCACCGGCCCCATGGTCATCTCGGAAGAGTACAGCCTCTTCTTCGCCAGCGAGCTGGACAAGCTGACCCTGAGCGATGAGAGCGGCCGCGCTTTCCCGCTCACTAGCGCCAGCAGCCACGACATCCATGCCATCCCGGGGGCCCTGGTGCAACGCTTCGAGTTCGAGCCCTTCACCCTGGAGCTGGAGCTGCGCTACGGCGATGCCCGCACCGCCATCATCCGCACCCGCCTCATCAACCACCAGGATGCGCCGCTCACTCTGACCCTCAACTGGCAGGGGGCCCTGCTCAACCAGTGGGATGCCAAGAATACGGTCGCCAGCAAGTACCCCGACTGGACCCGCACCATCCGCCAGACCGGGCGGGGTGTGGCGTTCCAGTTTGGCGAGCTGCGCAGCACCTGGAACATCATGCAAGGCGGCAGCGCCAGCTACCGCATCGATCGCACCCTGCCGAGCCGCACCACCCTGGACGAGAAGGGGCTTGGCTACGTGAGCGAGGCCAGCCTCACTCTGGCCGCCAAGGGGCAGCAGGACATCTACACCCTGCAGAGCTATGTCCACAGCAGCGAGGAGGCCGACCGCTTCGAGCAGAGCCGCCAGGCGCTGCTGGTCAGGCCAGCCGACTATTTCGATGACTCCATCCGCCGCTGGGAGGATTACCTCGAGCGCGGCCTCTCCAATCAGGGGATCCCGGAGTCCGAGCGGCGCATCGCGGTCAAGGCGATGGAGACCCTCAACGGCAACTGGCGCTCGCCGGCCGGTGCCATCCTGCACGACGGGGTGACCCCCTCCAACACCGCCCGCTGGTTCGACGGGGTCTGGGCCTGGGACAGCTGGAAGCACGCCTACGCCATGGCCCACTTCAACCCCGAGGTAGCCAAGAACAACGTGCGCGCCATGTATGACTACCAGATCCAGGCCGATGACCCGGTGCGCCCCCAGGACGCCGGCATGGTGATCGACGCCGTCTTCTACAACAAGCTCGCCGATCGCGGCGGTGACGGCGGCAACTGGAACGAGCGTGACACCAAGCCGCCCCTCTCCGCCTGGGCCATCTGGGAGATCTACAGCGCCACCCAGGACAAGGCCTTCATCGCCGAGATGTATCCGAAGATCCAGGCCTATCACGACTGGTGGTATCGGGCGCGGGACAACAACCGCAACGGCATCATCGAATATGGCGCCACCCGCCACGTCGAGCACAACGACGAGTTCGGCAACATCACCTTCAAGGTGCAGTACCCGACGGGGGCACCGGCCGGGCTGGATCTGTCGAGCTGTACCGATGAGGGAGATGGCTGGTATGGCTGCGCCGGCATGGCGCTCTACCAGCAGGTGCTCAGCGTTGGCGGTTATAGCGACATGGATATCGGCGCCCAGCACGGCGCCGGCTGGGAGTCCGGCATGGACAACGCCGCCCGCTTCGGCTTTATCGAGCCGGATCAGCTCAAGCGCTATGCCGACAAGACCTATGGCGGCGACCTGGCCCGTGCGCGTCAGGACTGGAACGTCTTCTTCTTCGAAAACCACCAGGATGACGGCGAACTCATCGGCTTCTCCATCGATCAGGAGTCGGTAGAGCTCAACGCCTTCCTCGCGAAAGAGAAGCGCATCCTGGCGGACATGGCCGAGCTGCTCGGCAAGCCGGACGAGGCGAGCCGCTATCGCGAAGGCGCCAACCAGCTGGCGGGCTATATCAACAGCTGCCTGTTCGACGAGGCCTCCGGCTTCTATTACGACCGCCAGATAGCCCAGGGGGATCTGCCCGACACCAACGGCTGCGTCGGCAAGCTATTGACCGCCCGCGGCCGTGGCCCGGAAGGGTGGAGCCCCCTCTGGGCCGAGGTGGCCGACCAAGAGAAGGCGGCGCGGGTGCGCGAGGTGATGCTCAATGCCCGGGAGTTCAACACCTGGGTGCCGCTCGGCACGGCGGCGCTGACCAACCCGGCCTACGACCCCGACATCTACTGGCGCGGCCGGGTCTGGCTGGATCAGTTCTACTTCGGGGTGAAGGGGCTGGAGAACTACGGCTATCGCAGCGATGCCCAGATGCTGGTCAACAAGCTGTTTAGCAATGCCGAGGGGCTGGCGGGCAGCGGCCCCATCCGCGAGAACTACAACCCGGAGACCGGCGCCATGCAGGGGGCCAGCAACTTCAGCTGGAGCTCGGCCCACCTCTACATGCTCTATCGCAACTTCCTGAAAACAGAGGGCTGATCCCTATCAGCAGCAATGAGCCAACAAAAAGGCCTCCGCAAGGGAGGCCTTTCTTATGGCGGCGCCGGAGGTGGCGACTTACTTGACGGTCACCCGGGCAAACTTGCGCTTGCCGACCTGGTAGACGGCGGTACCGGCACCGATGAGTGCCTTGCCATCGTCCAGCTTCTCGCCATCAACCTTCACCGCGCCCTGCTTGATCATGCGCAGCGCTTCGGAGGTGGTGTCCACGAGACCTGCGTCTTTGAGCAGGTTGGCGATGGCCAGCCCTTCCCCTTCCAAGGCCAGCTCGACCTCCGGCATTTCGTCCGGAATGGCGTTCTTGGAGAAGCGCTGGGTGAAGTCTTCGTGGGCCGCTTCGGCTGCCGACTCGTCGTGATAGCGGGCGATGATCTCTTTGGCCAGCCAGATCTTCACGTCCCGCGGGTTGAGGGTGCCGGCGGCAATGCCCGCCTTGAAGCCTTCAATTTCAGTCAGCGGACGGAAGGAGAGCAGCTCGTAGTAGTTCCACATCAGATCGTCGGTGATGGACATGATCTTGCCGAACATCTCCCCCGGGGCGTCGTGCACGCCGATGTAGTTGGCAGCGGACTTGGACATCTTCTTGACGCCGTCCAGACCCACCAGCAGCGGCATCATCAGCACGCACTGGGTCGCCATGCCGGCATCTTTTTGCAGCTCGCGGCCCATCAGCAGGTTGAACTTCTGGTCGGTGCCGCCGAGCTCGACGTCCGCCTTCAGCGCGACCGAGTCATAGCCTTGCAGCAGCGGATAGAGGAATTCGTGAATGGCGATGGACTGGCCGTTGCTGTAGCGCTTCTTGAAATCGTCGCGCTCCATCATGCGGGCCACAGTCTGCTTGGCCGCCAGCTTGATCATGCCGGTCGCGCCCAGCTCGCTCAGCCAGGTGGAGTTGTACTCGATGCGGGTCTTGGCCGGGTCGAGGATCTTGAACGCCTGCTCCGCATAGGTGAGGGCGTTGTGCTTGATGGCCTCTTCGGACAGGGGCGGACGGGTGGCGTTCTTGCCGGAGGGATCCCCCACCATGGCGGTGAAGTCGCCGATCAGCAGGATGATCTCGTGGCCCAGATCCTGGAAGGTCTTCAGCTTGTTCAGGATCACGGTATGACCCAGGTGGATGTCGGGAGCGGTCGGGTCCATCCCCAGCTTGATGCGCAGCGGGCGCCCTTCCTTCAACTTGGCGACAAGTTCTTCTTCTACCAGAATTTCTTCCGCTCCGCGCTTGATCTCGGCTAGCGCCACCTCGAGCTGGGACATTTTTTGACTCTCCAATCACGATTCCACAGGGCCAGACATATTACTGGAATGGCAGGCCAATTGGAAAGGCGGTAAACTCCGACCTTCTTATGGATTCAACGTCGTCTGCTTCTCATGGTCCTTTGGCACGCCTTCAACTCTCTTCCCACCTGGCACCGCAAGATGGTGCTTATCCTGAGCATTCTGATCATGATGCTGGCGGCCTGGCCGAGCGAACAGGCGGTCGCCACCCGGGTCGATGACAACGGCAACGAGCTGGCCGTCGAACAGCAGGTCGACGAGGAGGCGCTGCTGGCCCGCGCCGAGCCCGTGGCCACCCCGCCCAAGCCGAGCTACCTCACCAGACAGGTGAAGGTGCGCAGCGGCGACAACATGGGGGTCATCTTCCAGCGCCTTGGCCTCAGCACCACGGATCTGCACCTCATTGATCAGCTCGAGGGCACCGATCCCCTGCGCATGCTCAAACCCGGCCAGGAGCTCACCTTCAAGCTCACCAAGGGCGGCGAGCTGCACAGCCTCTACTATCCCCACAGTCTGGAGCAGGCGCTCAAGGTGAGCCGCAAGGACGAGGGCTTCGTGGCCAGACCCGTGCGGCTCGAACTCGACACCCGCGAACAGGTGGCCAAGGGGGAGATCCGCTCCAGCTTCTGGGGGGCCGCAGTGGACGCTGGCATGACCGAGGATCAGATCATGGATCTCGCCGCCATCTTCGGCTGGGACATCGACTTCGCCCAGGACCTGCAGCCGGGGGACAGCTTCCGGGTGGTCTACGAAGAGAAATACCAGGATGACGAGCGGGTCGCCTCCGGCGATATCCTGGCCGCCGAGTTCGTCAACCAGGGTGCCACCTACCGCGCCGTGCTGAACGGGGATGGCAACTACTACACGCCGGAAGGCAAGGCGATGCGCAAGAGCTTCCTGCGCGCGCCGGTCAACTTCAAATACATCAGCTCCAACTTCAACCCTCGCCGGCTGCATCCAGTCACCGGCAAGGTGCGCCCCCACAACGGCATCGACTACGTGGCGCCGGTGGGCACCCCCATCATGGCGGCGGGTGGCGGCAGCGTGGTGGCCGCCGGCTACAACCAGTTCAACGGCAACTACGTCTTCATCAAGCACGCCGGCAACTACGTGACCAAGTACCTGCACCTCTCCAAACGCACCGTCAACAAGGGGCAGCGGGTGAAGCAGGGGCAGACCATAGGCCTGCTCGGCGGCACCGGACGGGTCACCGGGCCGCACCTGCACTATGAATTCGTGGTGGGCGGCGTGCACAAGAATCCCCGCACCCTCACCCTGCCCCAGGCAGAGTCCCTCGGCGGACGGGAACTGGCCAGCTTCAAGGCCCAGGCCATGCCCCAGCTCGCCAAGCTCGACGGCGCAGAGCTGCATCTGGCCCAGAACAAGCGGGACAGCAACGGCAGTTGAGCCCAGGCTGGGTGGCCTGGAACCAGGATACCGGGGGCAAGGCCCCCGGATTGTTATCTCGCGTCTTGGGCAGCTGGCTGAAGACGACACAGGGGAGATGAGATGAGCGAGCGTTATATCGGATTGATGTCGGG
>NZ_CDDD01000104.1:0-16618 GCF_000820165.1 Aeromonas taiwanensis | reverse complement strand
TTGATGTCGGGGACCAGAACTGGGACAGAACATGGTATCGCCCGGGCTCCCTGCACCACTGAAGGGGTTAAGCAATGAGTGAGCGCTATATCGGACTGATGTCAGGCACCAGCATGGATGGCATTGACGCCGTGCTGGTACTGATCGAGGGGGATGAACTGCGGGTCGAAGCGGCCCTCAGCCACCCCTGGCTCACCGTTCACGAGCTGCACGCCCTCTGTACCCCGGGGGACAACGAGATCGATCGCATGGGGGTGGCCGACAACCTGGTCGCCCGCGAGTTTGCCGCCGCCACTCAGGCCCTGCTCGCCAAGGCCGGCCTCGTGCCTGCCGATATTCGTGCCATCGGCAGCCACGGCCAGACCATACGTCACCGCCCCCAGCTCGGCTTTACCCTGCAGATCGGCAACGCGGCTCTGCTGGCGGCCTTGACCGGCATCGATGTGGTGGCCGATTTTCGCACCATGGACATGGCCCTCGGCGGCCAGGGGGCCCCACTCGTGCCCGCCTTCCATCAGGCCTTCTTCGCCCGTCCCGGTGCCCTGCGGGTGGTGCTGAACCTCGGCGGCATCGCCAATATCTCGGTGTTGCCGGGCCAGGCGGATGGCGTCTATGGCTTTGATACCGGCCCGGCCAATACCCTGCTCGACGGCTGGTATCGCCGCCACCACCCCAAGGGTGCCAGCTACGATGCCGGCGGTCAGTGGGCCGCCAGCGGCAAGCTGCTCCCTGCGCTGCTGGAGCAGCTGCTGGCTCACCCCTACTTCGCCGCCCCCCACCCCAAGAGCACGGGGCGCGAGATGTTTACCCTCGACTGGCTCGATGGCGAGCTGGCCGGTCACGCTCATGCCCCGGCAGATGTGCAGCGCACCCTGCAGGCGCTCACCTGCCACAGCATCGCCCGCCAGCTGCCCGCACTGGCGGATGCGCAGAGCCGGCCCGAGCTCTATGTCTGCGGCGGCGGCGCCCATAACGCGCCGCTGCTGGCGGAGCTCGCCACCCTGCTGCCCCGCTGGCGCATCGCCAACACGGCCGAGCTGGGGATAGCCCCCGACTGGATGGAAGGGGCGGCCTTTGCCTGGCTGGCACAGCGCTTTATCCACCGCCAGCCCGGCAACCTGCCGGCCGTCACCGGTGCCAGCCGCCCCGCCGTGCTGGGCGCCCTCTATCCCGCCTGAGCCATGCCTGGTCCAGACCCAATAGAGCAGGGCCGTCACTCGACGGCCCTGCTCTTTAATTACCTGCCTGTTCTGCCCGCCCCTCTTGCAAGGGCGTGATGCTATCGACGGCCCACCGCCTCCAGCAGGGTGGTGGCGGCCAGCTTGCCGAGGGGATTGCCCGCCAGCGGGCTGTCACCGGTCAGCAGATTGCGATCCCGACACACCTCCCCCGAGATGCCGCTGTTGACTATCTCGAACCCCATCCCCTTGAGCCGCTCGCCAAAACGCCAGGTGAGGTGGCCCGGCATGTAGCCGATCGCCGGGGTCTGCGCATCCAGCTCGTCGGGGAAGGCGCAGATCTTGTAGCCGGCAAAGGTCTGCGGATTGGCCACCGCCAGCAGGGCCGCCGGCCCATGGCACAGGGTGATGATGAAGCGCTCGTTGGCCATGGCCCACTCCAGCAGCGCCTTCATCTCGCGGCTCTCGGGCAGTCCCATCAGGGCACCGTGCCCGCCGGGGATAAACACGCCGAGATAATCTGAATCGGGGGCCTGCACCCGCGCCAGCAGATCGGCCAGTCTGGCCGGCTGACGAAACTGCTTCTGGTATTTGCCATAGAGCCCCACGACCGCCTCATCCTCCGTCGGCATGGCCCACCACTCGAACTTGACCGGGTTACCCGACAGGGTGGCGATGTCAAAGGCAAAACCGGCCTTGTCGAGGTGATACATGGGCAGCAGGGTTTCGACCGGATGGTTGCCGGTAGAGAACAGGGTGCCGTTGTCGGTGGGCAGGTAGCGCTCATCGGCCCCGATCAGCAGGATCTTCCAGCGGCCGCCACGGTAAGGCGCGGGATAGTCGGCCCCCTCAAGGTCCGACGTGGTCGAGGTGAACTGGCTCAATGAATAGGGTGAGGGGAAAAAGGCATTCTGTTCAGCCGGATCCGGGGTCGGCTGCTTGTCGTCGTTCGGCTTGTCGGTCATGGGACTGCTCTCCATCCTGGGTTGACTCGCTCACACAGTATTGACCGTCGGGGGCCTGGCAACCGGGAGCCATCCCTCACTCCTGCCATTCTCCGACGCCCTCTGCCGGTGCTGTCAGGGTGCATTCGCGCCGCTGAAAATATATGGCATAACCCGGGCGGCAACCTGACTGGCTTGCCACGGCAACAGGCGATAAACGGCCCCGCTTCTTGCCATGTCGATTTGCTGCCATGCAGAGGGGCTGAATGTTATTTCAATGCAGGCAAGGCAGCCCCAAAAGGCATATTTTTGCCATCATGAAAAGCCCCCCGACAGACCTGAAAATAAATAGCTATGCAAAACAGAGTGAATAACCTGCATTTACATCAGGGGGATTAACCTGTTATTCACACGCTGTAACCGCAATCGGTAAAAATAAGAGGTCATCTGCCTCCGAACGGACATAAAAACGGGACCACCGTCACCTTTAATTGTGATCCCCGCCATGAATTGAATAGCAAAATGAATATATTTCACTCTGTTGAGCCACCTCATAGAAACCGGATCCCGGTTTGCATCCCCGGATAATCGCCCCCTAGAATCCCCCTGTCTGAAATATCAAGCCAATGTTTCTCCATCGTCCGTTCGCCCGCGCTGGCAACGCCGAATTCAGGCTCGACACAGTGATGGCCATGTTTCCTTTTCCCCATCGTGTTACGCCGGGTACGGGCAACGGTTGCCGCCAGAAAACGAGCCGGATTCGCCGCCAGTCAGGTGCCCGGCAATGCAGAAAAGAGTGGCCTGACCCTACATCAAAAACGAAAAAGGAGTATCGCCATGAGTGGTACCATCATCAAATCCGCCAGAAATACCCCCAACGCCCCGCAGGATCTGGGCCCCTATACCCAGAGCGTGGCCTTCTCCCACTACAACAATATTGCCGCCCAGCTCCCCGTCGATCCCAGGACGGGCAAGCTGATCGAGGGGGATATCCAGGCCCAGGCCAGGCAGTGTCTCACCAATATCCAGGCCATCGTCCAGAGCATCGGCCACGGCATGGAGGACATGGTGAAGGTGACCCTGTTCCTGACGGATATCGCCGATCTGGAGGCAGTCAACGCCGTCTATCGCGAGTTCTTCCCCCACCATCTGCCGACCCGCACCGTGCTCGCCGTCGCCGCCCTGCCGCTGGATGCCAGGGTGCAGATGGACGCCCTGCTCTCCAACGGCGAAGGCACCTTCCCCCAGGCTCCCTGCCCCCTGCTCAAGCTTGCCAGAAGCTGCGATCGCGCCCCGCAGGATCCGCTCTCCAGCCAGACGGTCGCCTTCTCCCACTACAACAATATCGGTGCCCAGCTGCCCATCGACCCCGTCTCCGGCACCCTGATTGGCGGCGGTATCCGCGAGCAAGCGGCCCAGTGCCTGCACAACATCAAGGCGGTGCTGGAGGGGATCGACGTACCCTTTGACGACATCGTCAAGGTCACCGTCTACCTGGCCAACCTGGCGGATCTCGACGCGGTCAACGAGGTCTACACCACCTTCTTCCCGGATTCCGCCATCGCCCGCGCCGTCGCCTACCTGCCGGCCCGCAGCGTGATCGCGGCCTCTGCCCTGCCGCTCGGTGCACGGGTACAGATGGATGTAGTCATCTCCCACGGCGACGGCACCCCGCCCCAGCTGGTGGAAGACAGGCACAACCTGGTGATCCGTGCCCGCAATACCGACAAGGCACCGCGCAGCCCCCTGCACACCCAGACCGTCGCCTTCTCCCACTACAACCATATCGCCGGCCAGCTGCCGGTCGACATGGCCACCGGCAAGATCCTGACCGGCTGCGTTAAAGAGCAGACCGCCCAGTGCCTCGGCCATATCAAGACCATCGTGGAGAGCATCGGCCATGTGATGGACGATATCGTCAAGGTCAATATTCAGGTGAAGAACATCGCGGATTTGGCGGAGGTGGATGCCATCTACACCAAGTACTTCCCGGCCTATCTGCCCGCCCGCACCGTGATTGGCGTGAGCGAGCTACCCGCCGGCGCCCTGGTGCAGATGGATGCGGTGATGTCCAATGCCGAAAGTACCCCGCCGCAGGCGTAACACGCTGCTTTAACCATAAAAAGACACCGGCCTAGGCCGGTGTCTTTTTATCTGGCATCCACCTTGTCCCTAAGGCCAAGGAGCCACGATCCCTATCCAAGGAATTGTTTAAGCTCAGCCTCTTTCAATTTAAAGGCCTCATACTCCAGTGCCGTTCTGCCCTTGGCGACAGTGATCCATTGCACACCGGTTTCATCGGTGTGTTTAAACTCCAGCCTGAAGACGCACCTTGCACTGGAGATAAAGGCCATCGCAGCCCCCAACAGAAACGCGACTGTGGGGAGAAATAGCGTCATGCCCTTTCCCTGCGCTTCCGTCGGAATAAAATAGAAGAGAATGCTGGATGTGATCAGTCCAAGCAATAACATATTGGTCACTTTATCCTTCCAGGTAAGTACCTTCACCTGCACATCAGAAATACGGTTCACATCATACGAGTCAGAATTTATATGTAGTTTTCTCTCTGACCTATCAATCACTATAGAACAAGCCATTATTAACATCCCATCCTTGCAAGAAACTATATACGGCCTGATTTATAATTAATAACTTATGACCATCATAATATTATAAAGATGCCACAAAAAAATAATGCTGCTGCATTGGATACAGAGCGGTCGGCCTTTATACGCATATCACATCATGCATGGCACCATATGAAACCATACATTACGAACTGTGCAAAGAAATAAAGATGGCTCAAGCATGCACGCTGGTGAAGCTGGATGATATGTCCAAGATTGGCGATGCATTCCGATGACGAATTTCAAATAGTATAAAAAACGCCCCCCATCTTGCGATGGAGGGCGTTTTATTTTCCGGCTATTGGGCCTGCGCGGCCCAATGGTCAGTGATTACAGGGGCTATTACAGGGATTCAGCGGTCGCAACCACGTTTTCCACGGTAAAGCCGAATTCCTTGAACAGCAGCTCGGCCGGTGCGGACTCACCGAAGGTGCGCATGCCGATGATCTTGCCGCCAAAGCCCACGTACTTGTACCAGTAGTCGGCAATGCCCGCTTCGATGGCCACACGCTTGGTGACGGCGGCCGGCAGGACGGAGGCCTTGTACTCGGCGGACTGGGCGTCGAACACGTCGGTGGACGGGATGGAGACCACGCGCACGGCACGGCCCTTGGCAGTCAGCTGCTCATAGGCAGCCACGGCCAGTTCCACTTCGGAACCGGTGGCGATCAGGATCAGTTCCGGGGTACCGGCGCAATCCTTCAGCACGTAACCACCCTTGGCGGCATCGGCCAGTTGCTGGGCGGTGCGGTCCATCTGGGCCAGGTTCTGACGGGAGAAGATCAGAGAGGTCGGGCCGTCGGTGCGCTCGATGGCGTGTTTCCAGGCGATGGCGGACTCTACCTGGTCACAGGGACGCCAGGTGCTCATGTTCGGGGTCAGACGCAGGGAGGCGATCTGCTCGACCGGCTGGTGAGTCGGGCCATCTTCACCCAGACCGATGGAGTCGTGGGTGTAGACGAAGATGGCGCGCTGCTTCATCAGGGCGGCCATGCGCAGGGCGTTGCGGGCGTACTCCATGAACATCAGGAAGGTAGCGCCGTAGGGGATGAAACCACCGTGCAGGGCGATGCCGTTCATGATGGCGGACATGCCGAACTCGCGCACGCCATAGTGGATGTAGTTGCCTGCGGCGCTCTCGGGAGTCAGGGACTTGGAGCCGGACCACATGGTCAGGTTGGACGGAGCCAGGTCGGCGGAGCCGCCCATGAATTCCGGCAGCAGCTTGCCGAAGGCTTCCAGGGAGTTCTGGGACGCTTTACGGGTCGCGATCTTGGCCGGGTTGGCCTGCAGGGTTTCGATGATCTTGGCGGATTCAGCAGCCCAGTTGGCCGGCAGCTCGCCTGCGGTGCGGCGCTTGAATTCGGCAGCCAGGGCCGGGTGAGCGGCTTCATAGGCGGCGAACTTGGCAGCCCAGTCGGATTCGAGCTTGGCGCCCTTCTCCTGACCGTTCCACTCGGCGGCGATGTCGGACGGGATGACGAACGGCGCGTGGTCCCACTTCAGGAAGGCACGGGCGGCGGCGATCTCGTCGTTGCCCAGCGGTGCGCCGTGGCAGTCGTGGGAGCCGGACTTGTTCGGGGAACCGTAACCGATGATGGTGCGGCAGCAGATCAGGGTCGGCTTGCCGGTCTCGGCCTTGGCGGCTTCGATGGCAGCGTTGATGGCTTCCGGGTTGTGACCGTCGACGGCCGGGATGACGTGCCAGCCGTAGGCCTCGAAGCGCTTGGGAGTGTCGTCGGTGAACCAGCCTTCCACGTGGCCGTCGATGGAGATGCCGTTGTCATCCCAGAACGCGATCAGCTTGCCCAGGCCCAGGGTGCCGGCCAGGGAGCAGGCTTCGTGGGAGATGCCTTCCATCAGGCAGCCGTCGCCCATAAAGGCGTAGGTGTAGTGGTCAACGATGTCGTGACCCGGCTGATTGAACTGCTCGGCCATGGCCTTCTCGGCGATCGCCATGCCCACGGCGTTGGTGATGCCCTGACCCAGCGGACCCGTGGTGGTCTCGACGCCCGGCGCATAACCGTACTCCGGGTGACCCGGGGTGCGAGAGTGCAGTTGGCGGAAGTTTTTCAGATCGTCGATGGAGAGGTCATAACCGGAGAGGTGCAGCAGGGAGTACAGCAGCATGGAGCCGTGGCCGTTGGAGAGAATGAAACGGTCGCGGTCGGCCCACTTGGGGTTGTTCGGGTTATGTTTCAGGTGGCTGCGCCACAGCACTTCAGCGATATCCGCCATTCCCATGGGGGCGCCCGGGTGACCGGAGTTGGCTTTTTGAACGGCATCCATACTCAATGCACGAATGGCATTGGCAAGCTCTTTACGAGAAGGCATCTGTATCTCCTGCGATTGCTTCATTTGATGGCCAAGATTAAGGCGCGTTATTGTCCCAGCAGGGGGCGCGGGGTGCAAATATTATCTGGGTGAATAAAGTGGCTTTGAGAGCACAATCGCTTTTCTGCTGCGGGAAAACGATTCAGCCTGCCCCCTCCCTTACCCCCATGGAGGTGGATCCACCCCGAACCTTGGCCCGGTCGGCTCCAATCCTAAATAGTGCTGGCAATCACAGGGTGACCTCACTAAAATAGACGTCCAGATGTAGATACCTCTACAGTCATCCTGTCATTATCCGGTTATGGCCGAGGCGATAACCCCACTACGAATTGAGAACCAAACATGGCAAAGCTGTTTACTTCCGAGTCGGTCTCCGAAGGCCATCCCGATAAAATCGCCGACCAGATCTCCGATGCGGTGCTGGACGCCATCCTGGAGCAGGACACCAAGGCGCGCGTCGCCTGTGAAACCCTGGTCAAGACCGGCATGGTGATGGTCGCCGGCGAAGTGACCACCTCTGCCTGGGTCGACATCGAACAGATCGTGCGCGACACCGTGCGCGAGATCGGCTACACCCACTCCGACATGGGCTTCGACGCCGACTCCTGCGCCGTGCTGAACGCCATCGGCAAACAGTCCCCGGACATCAACCAGGGCGTCGACCGTACCGACCCGCTGGAGCAAGGTGCCGGTGACCAGGGCCTGATGTTCGGCTACGCCACCAACGAAACCGACGTGCTGATGCCCGCGCCCATCACCTACTCCCACCTGCTGGTGAAGCGTCAGGCCGAAGTGCGTAAAAACGGCACCCTGCCGTGGCTGCGTCCGGACGCCAAGAGCCAGCTGACCTTCGCCTACGACGACGCAGGCAAGATCCTGGGCGTGGACGCCGTGGTCCTCTCCACCCAGCATTGCGACTCCATCAGCCACAGCGACCTGGTGGAAGCGGTGCGCGAAGAGATCATCAAGCCGGTGCTGCCGGCAGAGTGGATCAACAAGGACACCAAGTACTTCATCAACCCGACCGGCCGTTTCGTCATCGGCGGCCCCATGGGTGACTGCGGTCTGACCGGTCGCAAGATCATCGTCGACACCTACGGCGGCATGGCCCGTCACGGTGGTGGCGCCTTCTCCGGCAAAGACCCGTCCAAGGTTGACCGCTCCGCTGCCTACGCCGCCCGCTACGTGGCCAAGAACATCGTCGCCGCCGGCCTGGCCGATCGCTGTGAAGTGCAGGTCTCCTACGCCATCGGCGTGGCCGAGCCGACCTCAATCAGCGTCGAGACCTTCGGTACCGGCAAGGTGGCCGAGGAGCTGCTGGTCAAGCTGGTGCGCGAGTTCTTCGAACTGCGCCCGTACGGCCTCATCGAGATGCTGGATCTGAAGCGCCCGATCTACCAGGCAACCGCCGCTTACGGCCACTTCGGCCGCGACGAGTTCCCCTGGGAGAAGACCGACAAGGCCGAGCTGCTGCGCGCTGCCGCCGGCCTGTAAGGCACGCTGTCGTGATGAAAGGGGAGCCAGGCTCCCCTTTTGCTTGTCCGCCATCTGCCGAGAACCCGATGCCCGCCATCCCAGCCCAGCTTGAATCCCTGTTGCATCAATGCGTCGATGCGTGCTTCGCCCAGGCCGAAGCCCGTCTCGGCCGCCCCTTCCCGCGCCCGCAGATCCACTGCAACATGCGGGGCCGGGCGGCAGGGTCGGCGCGGCTGCAGACCTGGGAGCTGCGCTTCAACCCCGCCCTCTATCAGGCCAACCAGCAGGCCTTTCTGGCCGAGGTGGTGCCCCACGAGGTGGCCCACCTGCTGGTCTATGCCCTGTGGGGAGAGGGTCGTGGCAAGAGCCGGGTGCTGCCCCACGGCCGCCAGTGGCAATCGGTGATGCGGGAAGTGTTCGGCCTTGAGCCCAGGACCACCCACAGCTTCGATCTCGGCGTGCTGGCCCAGCGCACCTTCGTTTACGCCTGCGCCTGCCAGCAACATCCCCTCTCGGTGCGCCGCCACAACAAGGTAATGCGCGGCGAGGCCCGCTATCACTGCCGTCGCTGCCGCCAGCCCCTGGTGTGGCAGCGCGACGCCCCGGCGGATTGAGTCACCCCGTGTCGCGCACCTGTGATAGTGTGCGCATCTTCTTCACTCAACTGTCTCATTGCCAAGGATATTCATGTTTCGCCCTCTGCTCTCCCTCTGCCTGGCCCTGCTGGTCAGCGCCCCGGCCCTTGCCGACAACATCCAGACCTTCCGCGCCGCCAAGCAGGACTTGAACAAGCTCTACCAGAGCCATCCCACTACCTTCTATTGCGGCTGCAACATCAAGTTCAGCGGCAAGAAGATGGCCCCCGACTGGGAGAGCTGCGGCTACCTGCCACGCAAGCAGGCCGAGCGCGCCGCCCGCATCGAGTGGGAGCACGTGGTGCCCGCCTGGGAGTTCGGCCACCAGCTGCAGTGCTGGCAGGACGGGGGCCGCAAGAACTGCGGCAAGAGCGACGAGTTCAACAGGATGGAGGGGGACATGCACAACCTCTTCCCCGCCATCGGCGAGGTGAACGGCGATCGGGCGAACTTCCGCTTCTCCGACTGGAACGGCAAACCGAACCAGTACGGCAAGTGCCAGATGCTGGTGGACTTCAAGGATCGCCAGGTGCAGCCGCCCAAGGGGCCGGTGCGCGGCCAGATCGCCCGTGCCTATCTCTACATGAGCCAGCAGTACGGGCTGCGTCTCGCCGCCCAACAGCGTAAACTCTTCGAAGCCTGGGATCGCCTGTACCCGGCCGATCGCTGGGAGTGCGAGCGCAACCGCCGCATCGGCAAGCTGCAGGGCAATACCAATCCCTTCATTGAAAAGCAGTGCCAATAACCCCATCTGGGAGACAAGGGAGTGAATCTCCCTTTTCCCGAACAAGAGACTGATATTGAGCCATGCGCATCCCACGTATCTATGAACCGGCCCCCCTGCAGGCGGGCCAGACCCTCGCCCTGTCGGAAGACGGTGCCAACCACATCGGCCGGGTACTGCGCATGCAGCCGGGCCAGCAGCTCGAACTGTTCAACGGCGACGGCCACCAGTACCCCGCCACCATCGCCGCCGTCGGCAAGAAGTCGGTGGAGGTGCGCATCGACGGCTGCGAGCCGCGCTCGGTGGAGTCGCCGCTCGCCATCCATCTGGGCCAGGTGATCAGCCGCGGCGACAAGATGGACTTCACCATCCAGAAATCCGTGGAGCTCGGCGTCACCTGCATCACCCCGCTCTTCTCCGAGCGCTGCGGCGTCAAGCTGCCGGCAGACCGGCTGGAGAAGAAGCGCGAGCAGTGGCAGAAGGTGGTGATCAGTGCCTGCGAACAGTGCGGCCGCAATACCGTGCCCGAGGTGCGCATGCCCATGGAGCTGGACGCCTGGCTGGCGGAAGAGACCAACGAGCTCAAGCTCAACCTGCACCCGCGCGCGCCCTACAGCATCAATACCCTGCCGGTGCCGGAGCACGGCGTGCGCCTGCTGATCGGCCCGGAAGGGGGCTTGTCCAGCGACGAGATCGCCCGTACCGTGCAGGAAGACTTCAAGGAGATGCTGCTGGGGCCGCGGGTGCTGCGCACCGAAACCGCCGCCCTGACCGCCATCACGGCGCTTCAGTGCCGCTTCGGCGATCTGGCCTGACACAGGTCTTGCTCATCTAAAACGCAATCGAGCCACCAGAAGGAATCTCGGATGACCATCAAACTCGGCATCGTGATGGACCCCATCTCGTCCATCAACATCAAGAAAGACTCCAGCTTCGCCATGCTCGAAGAGGCGCAGAAGCGCGGCTACGAGCTCTTCTATCTGGAGATGAAGGATCTCTACATGCAGGCTGGCCGGGCGTTTGGCACCATGCGCCCGCTGACGGTCAAGCATGACTACGCCCACTGGTTCACCCTGGGCGAGGTGGTCGATCAGCCCCTCTCCAATCTGGACGTGATCCTGATGCGCAAGGATCCGCCGTTCGACACCGAGTTCATCTACGCCACCTACATGCTGGAGCGCGCCGAGGACGAGGGCTGCCTCATCGTCAACAAGCCACAGAGCCTGCGCGACGCCAACGAGAAGCTCTACACCGCCTGGTTCGCCGAGCACACCCCGACCACCCTGGTGACCCGCCGTGCCGACAAGCTGCGCGCCTTCCACGCCGAGCACAGGGACGTCATCCTGAAGCCCCTGGACGGCATGGGTGGCGCCTCCATCTTCCGCATGAAGGAGGATGACGCCAACGTCGGCGTCATCATCGAGACATTGACCGAGCACGGCCAGCGCTACTGCATGGCCCAGACCTATCTGCCGGCCATCAAGGATGGCGACAAGCGGGTGCTGGTGGTGGATGGCGAGCCGGTCCCCTACTGCCTGGCGCGCATCCCGGCCCAGGGCGAGACCCGCGGCAACCTGGCCGCCGGCGGCCGTGGCGAGGCGCGTCCCCTGAGCGAGGCGGACTGGGCCATCGCCCGCGCGGTGGGGCCGACCCTGAAGGAGAAGGGGCTCATCTTCGTCGGGCTCGACATCATTGGCGATCGCCTGACCGAGATCAACGTCACCAGTCCGACCTGCATCCGCGAGATCGAGGCGGCCTTCCCGGTGCACATCACCGGCATGCTGATGGACGCCATCGAGCGCCGCCTGGGGCGCTGAACAGCTCTTCCCGGCAGGGAAGAGGAGTACGCAGGGGCCTTTTGGCCCCTTTCGTTCTCTTTACCGGGACTGGGCCCGGCTCAACGCCAGGGCCGTAAAAAGCGGTTTTGCCCGCCGCCATCAACTGCCATAATCACCCCAATACCTTTGTACGCTTTGAGATCCATGCGCTCCATGCACTCTATGCAAACACTGCAAAACCACTTCCTGCTCGCCATGCCGAGCCTCACGGACGCCTACTTCCAGCGCTCCCTCGTCTACCTGTGCGAACACAACAGCGAAGGGGCCATGGGGCTGGTGGTCAACATCCCGGTCGACATGACCCTGGACAACATGCTGGCCAAGCTCAAGCTGAGCCCGCCCGATACGACCGAGATGAAGCAGCCGGTGTTGCAGGGCGGCCCGGTGCATGCCGATCGCGGCTTCGTGCTGCACAGCTTCAGACCCGGCTTCAACTCCACCCTGCAGGTGAGCGACGAGATGATGGTCACCACCTCCAAGGACATCCTCGAGACCCTGGGCACCGACGACGCGCCGAGCCACTGGCTGGTCGCCCTGGGCTATGCAGGCTGGAGCGCCGGTCAGCTCGAGCAGGAGCTGGCGGACGGCTCCTGGCTGGTGATCCCTCCCAACCCCAAGCTGGTCTTTGACACCCCCATCCACCAGCGCTGGCAGCAGGCCGCCGCCAGCATAGGCGTCAATCCCCTGCACCTCTCCAGCCAGGTGGGGCACAGCTAGTCCCGGAGCGCTTGCGTCCAGGGGCGCGGTTGCAGCGCCCCTCCTTTACCCCATTTCGAGGAAATCCCCATGTCATCACGCAGCATCATGGGCTTTGATTACGGCACCAAGAGCATTGGTGTCGCCATCGGCCAGGAGCTCACGGGCAGCGCCCGTCCCCTTCGTTCCCTCAAGGCCAACGACGGCATTCCCAACTGGGACGAGATAGAGAAGCTGCTCAAGGAGTGGCAACCGGATCTGCTCATCGTCGGCCTGCCGCTCAACATGGACGGCACCGATCAGGAGATCACGGTGCGGGCCCGCAAGTTCGGCAACCGTCTGCACGGCCGTTTCGGCAAGCCGGTGGAGTTCAAGGACGAGCGGCTCACCACCACGGACGCCCGCGCCCGCCTGTTCGAGCGCGGCGGCTACAAGGCGCTGGACAAGGGGAGCGTGGATGGCGTCTCCGCCCAGCTCATCGTCGAAGCCTGGATGGAAGAGCAGTACGACTGACAGGGCGTGCTGACAGGAACCCACGAGAGGGCGGCCATTCGCGCAATGGACCGCCCTCTTTCATCTCACTCGGCCAGCTTGGTCAGGATGGCGTGGGCCGCCTTGATGCGGGCCTCGTTGGGATAGTTGCGATTGGCCAGCATGACGATGCCGATCCCCTTGGCCGGCACGAAAGCCACATAGGCGCCAAAGCCGTTGGTCGAGCCGGTCTTGTTGAAGAGCACAGGGTGTCCCGCCGCCGCGGGCGCAGGCGCCGCCGGGTTGGCCTCGAGGATCATCCGGGTCGCATTGCCCCCGAGCAGGGCCGCTTCGCTGATGGGGTAGGCGTAGCGCTCCCAGCCGAGCCCCTGGGTCATCTCCCCCACCGCGTACTGGCCCTGGTGGGTCAGGTCGATGGCCTGCTGCATGGCTCCGTCTTCCACCCCGCTGATGTTGGCCTTCACAAAGCGCAACAGATCCGCCGAGCTGGTCTTGATACCGTAGGCCTCGTCCGCCAGCATGCCGGGAGTGACCCGGATGGGCTTGTCCTCCTTCGAGTAGCCGTAGGCGTAGTGCCCCATGGCCTGCTGGGGCACATCGAGATAGGTGTGGTGCAGACCAAGCCCCGGCAGGACCGTCTGCTCCATCAGGCGCTCAAACGGCTGCTTCATGCTGCTCGCCGCCAGATAACCGAACAGGCCGATGCTGGGGTTGGAGTACTGGCGATGGGATCCCGGCGAGTAGACAGGGGTCCACTGACGGTAGTACTCCTGCATCTTCTCGTGTGAATCCACCTCTTCGGGGAATTGCAGCGGCAGGCCTCCGGCACTGTAAGTGGCCAGCTCCCCCATGGTGATGTCGTCAAAGGCGTAGCCCTTGAGCCAGGGAGCGTGCAGGCTCACCTTGTCATCCAGGGCCATCGCCCCCTGCACCACGGCATAGGCCCCCAGGGTCGCGGTCAGGGTCTTGCTGACCGACCCTATCTCGAACAGGGTCAGCTCGCTGACGGGAATCCCTCTCTCCCGATCGGCCATGCCGTAGTTGAAGTAGCGGGCCCGGCCATCCTTGACCACGGCCACCGCCATGCCCGGGATCCTGTGCTCCTTGATCAGGGGACGGATGACCCCGCCCACCATCCCATCCAGCGGATCCACGGAGGAGGCCAGGGAAAGAGGAGACATCAGCAGGGTCCCGAGGGCAAGCAGAGGCAGGGTTGTCGTGCGTTTCATGGCAAGTTCTCAATATATTCAGGAGGCGCCAGCCTAACCGCTCAGCGTGTGCCAGGCATGAACCCGGGTGAAGTCTGTGTGAAGTCGGCTCTCTAAACCAGCCTGTTTCAATGAGTTATCTTCTTGGTTCCCCCCTTGCCCTGCAGCTGGCGTATAAGCTGTATGGGCGGCAACGAAGAGGGGATACGCCCGTGCAGACACAACCACTGATCACCCGGCTGCTGACGGCCCTGGAGCAGGTGATCCTCGGCAAGCCGCTGCAGCTCAGGGTAGCCCTGGTCACCCTGCTGGCCCGTGGCCACCTGCTGATCGAGGATCTGCCCGGCATGGGCAAGACCACCCTGGCCCACGCCCTGGCCCAGGTACTGGGTCTCGATTGCCGGCGTGTGCAGTTCACCGCCGATCTGCTGCCCGCCGACCTGCTGGGGCTGCAGATCTTCGACAAGGCCGAGCAGCAGTTTCGTTTTCACCCCGGCCCAGTCTTCACCCAGGTGCTGCTGGCCGACGAGATCAACCGCGCCAGCCCCAAGGTGCAGAGCGCCCTGCTGGAGGCCATGGCCGAGCACAGGGTGAGCATGGAGGGGCAGAGCTATCCGCTCCCCTCCCCCTTCTTCGTCATCGCCACCCAGAACCCGGCGGATCAGGCGGGCACCTACCCCCTGCCAGAGTCCCAGCTCGACCGCTTCGCCGTGCGCCTGTCGCTGGGTTTTCCCTCGCCGGAGGCCGAACGCCGGCTGCTGCGCGGTGCCAGCCAGCCCCTCACCCTGAGCCGCCAGCTGGACACCGCCTCCCTGGCCACCCTGCAGGCCGAAGCGGAGGAAATCCACCTCTCCGAGGCCACCCTCGACTACCTGCTGGCGCTGGTCCACCAGAGCCGCATCGATGAAGAGTTGCCCCAGCCCCTCTCCCCCCGGGCTGCCCGCACCCTGCTGGCGGTCAGCCGCGCCTGGGCTCTGGTGGCGGGGCGCCGCTTCGTGACGACAGAGGATGTGCAGGCCGTCTTCCCCTACGTGGCCGAGCACAGGCTCCGGGGGAGCTTCGGCGTGCAGCGCGGCGAGGCCTGCCCCCTGAGCCAGCGCCTGCTGGCCCGGGTCGATCCGGATCGCCCCTGATGGGCTGGCGGCAACGCAGGGCGTTGTGGCAGCGGCGCTGGCTGGCCCGCCGCATTCCCCCCGCCCGCCACATTACCCTGGGGCCGCGCAGCCTGTTCATCCTGCCCACTCGCCTGGGACTTGGCTACCTGCTGGTGATGATCGCCATCTACCTGCTCGGCACCAACTACCAGAACAACCTGGTGATGCTGGTTGCCTACTGCCTCGCCAGCCTGTTCATGGTCGCCATGTGGCTCACCCATCGCAACCTGCTTGGGCTCTCCCTGTTCGGCGGCCCCATGGCCCTCGGCGAGGCGGGCCAGTCCCTGCCCATCCGGGTGACGGTACACGCACGCCGCCCGGCCCGGGCACTGCTGCTGACCCTGAACGAGGGAACCCTCTGGCTGGCCCAGGCCGACTCGGCCCCTGACAGTTTGCTGCTGGCGATCAAGGGAGGCAGGCGCGGCCGGGTGGCCTTGAGCAGGCTGCGGGTGGAGAGCCGCTATCCTCTGGGGCTGTTTCGCTGCTGGTCGCTGCTGGATCTGCAACTGGAGGCCTGGCTCGCGCCCGCCCCCCTTCATGGGAACCTGCTCGCGGGCTCGTCACAGGGGGAACGAGAAGGCCGGGGACAGGCTATGCCGGCCACCCTGGGAGACTTTGACGCCCTGCGGCCCCATCGCCCGGGAGAACCGCCGAGCCGGATCGCCTGGAAACAGCTCGCCCAGGGACGCGGCCTTCTGATCAAGCAGTTCGAAGAGCCCCTGCTGGATGATTCCCACCTCTCCCTCTCCCGGGTCGGCGGTCAGGATCTCGAAGCTCGGCTGGCGGTGCTGGCCTGGTGGTGCGCCGACTATGCGAGGCGGGGCCTTCCCTTCACCCTGACCCTGGCGGGCCAGACCCTCGGCCCCGAGAGCGGACCGGCCTTCCTCCAGCGTTGCCGACTGGCGCTGGCACGCCTTGGCGACAGGGGGGAGACGACGGCAGAGAGGGGGACTGATGCTGCTCGATAACCGTCGCCTGCTGCCCCTCATCGCCTTGCAGCAGCTGCTGCTGGCCACGGCGCTCTGGCCCCAGTTGCAGCTCTGGGTGCTGGCCGTGGGTGCGCTCACCCTGAGTGCGCGCGCCATGATGCTGTGGCGGGGCTGGCGCCCGCCCCCCGCCCCCCACCTGGCTGTTTTTGGCCTCCCCGGCCTTCTGATCCTCGGGGGGGGAAGGGGGGGGGGCCCGCCCCCCCCCCCCCCCCCCCACCCTCCCCTCGCTCGGGTCGGGCCGGCCGGGGGGGGGGGGAGGCGGGGGGGGGGGGCGACGAGCGGGGGGCTGCGGCCGCCCTTCCTCTCCCCCCCCGCGGCGGGGG
>NZ_CDDD01000103.1 GCF_000820165.1 Aeromonas taiwanensis | reverse complement strand
GTAGTAGAGCATGTAGTTATTCGTTCTCGGTATCTGCTACAAGTCTCTGAACACTTCTTGGGTGTTGTATGGTTAAGCCTCACGGGTAATTAGTATGGGTTAGCTCAACACGTCGCCGCGCTTACACACCCCACCTATCAACGTTGTGGTCTCCAACGGCCCTTTAGGACCCTCAAGGGGTCAGGGATGACTCATCTCAGGGCTCGCTTCCCGCTTAGATGCTTTCAGCGGTTATCGATTCCGAACTTAGCTACCGGGCAGTGCCACTGGCGTGACAACCCGAACACCAGAGGTTCGTTCACTCCGGTCCTCTCGTACTAGGAGCAACTCCCTTCAATCATCCAACGCCCACGGCAGATAGGGACCGAACTGTCTCACGACGTTCTGAACCCAGCTCGCGTACCACTTTAAATGGCGAACAGCCATACCCTTGGGACCGACTTCAGCCCCAGGATGTGATGAGCCGACATCGAGGTGCCAAACACCGCCGTCGATATGAACTCTTGGGCGGTATCAGCCTGTTATCCCCGGAGTACCTTTTATCCGTTGAGCGATGGCCCTTCCATTCAGAACCACCGGATCACTATGACCTACTTTCGTACCTGCTCGACCTGTCCGTCTCGCAGTTAAGCTGGCTTATGCCATTGCACTAACCTCCTGATGTCCGACCAGGATTAGCCAACCTTCGTGCTCCTCCGTTACTCTTTGGGAGGAGACCGCCCCAGTCAAACTACCCACCAGGCACTGTCCGCGAGCCCGATTCAGGGCCCTGCGTTAGAACATCAAACATACAAGGGTGGTATTTCAAGGACGGCTCCAGCGCAACTGGCGTCACGCCTTCAAAGCCTCCCACCTATCCTACACATGTAGGTTCAATGTTCAGTGCCAAGCTGTAGTAAAGGTTCACGGGGTCTTTCCGTCTAGCCGCGGGTACACCGCATCTTCACGGCGAATTCGATTTCACTGAGTCTCGGGTGGAGACAGCATGGCCATGGTTACACCATTCGTGCAGGTCGGAACTTACCCGACAAGGAATTTCGCTACCTTAGGACCGTTATAGTTACGGCCGCCGTTTACCGGGGCTTCGATCAAGAGCTTCGCTTGCGCTAACCCCATCAATTAACCTTCCGGCACCGGGCAGGTGTCACACCCTATACGTCCACTTTCGTGTTTGCAGAGTGCTGTGTTTTTGATAAACAGTCCCAGCCATCTGGTCACTGCGACTCCCGTCAGCTCCATCCGCAAGGGACTTCACCAACAAGAGCGTACCTTCTCCCGAAGTTACGGTACTATTTTGCCTAGTTCCTTCACCCGAGTTCTCTCAAGCGCCTTGGTATTCTCTACCCGACCACCTGTGTCGGTTTGGGGTACGATGACTTGTAATCTGAAGCTTAGAGGCTTTTCCTGGAAGCAGGGCATCAATGGCTTCCGCACCGTGGTGCGTTCGTCTCGTGTCTCAGTGTTGTGTCTCCGGATTTGCCTAGAAACACCACCTACGCACTTTCACCAGGACAACCGTCGCCTGGCCCACCTAGCCTTCTCCGTCCCCCCATCGCAATTACAAGTCGTGCAGGAATATTAACCTGCTTCCCATCGATTACGCCTTTCGGCCTCACCTTAGGGGTCGACTCACCCTGCCCCGATTAACGTTGGACAGGAACCCTTGGTCTTCCGGCGAGGAGGCTTTTCACCCCCTTTATCGTTACTTACGTCAGCATTCGCACTTCTGATATCTCCAGCATACCTCTCGATACACCTTCGCAGACTTACAGAACGCTCCCCTACCACTCACGCTTAGCGTGAATCCGCGGCTTCGGTGCCTGGTTTGAGCCCCGTTACATCTTCCGCGCAGGCCGACTCGACTAGTGAGCTATTACGCTTTCTTTAAATGATGGCTGCTTCTAAGCCAACATCCTAGCTGTCTGAGCCTTCCCACATCGTTTCCCACTTAACCAGAACTTTGGGACCTTAGCCGGCGGTCTGGGTTGTTTCCCTCTTCACGACGGACGTTAGCACCCGCCGTGTGTCTCCCGGATATTACTTACTGGTATTCGGAGTTTGCATGGGGTTGGTAAGTCGGGATGACCCCCTAGCCCAAACAGTGCTCTACCCCCAGTAGTATTCGTCCGAGGCGCTACCTAAATAGCTTTCGGGGAGAACCAGCTATCTCCGAGTTTGATTGGCCTTTCACCCCCAGCCACAGGTCATCCCCTAACTTTGCAACGTTAGTGGGTTCGGTCCTCCAGTTGATGTTACTCAACCTTCAACCTGCCCATGGCTAGATCACCCGGTTTCGGGTCTACACCTTGCAACTAGACGCCCAGTTAAGACTCGGTTTCCCTACGGCTCCCCTATACGGTTAACCTCGCTACAAAATGTAAGTCGCTGACCCATTATACAAAAGGTACGCAGTCACCCCGAAGGGCTCCCACTGCTTGTACGTACACGGTTTCAGGTTCTATTTCACTCCCCTCACAGGGGTTCTTTTCGCCTTTCCCTCACGGTACTGGTTCACTATCGGTCAGTCAGGAGTATTTAGCCTTGGAGGATGGTCCCCCCATATTCAGACAGGATGTCACGTGTCCCGCCCTACTCGATTTCACATCAAGGTTGTTTTCGTGTACGGGGCTATCACCCTGTATCGCCGGCCTTTCCAGGACCGTTCCACTAACTTCCAAGATGCTTAAGGGCTAATCCCCGTTCGCTCGCCGCTACTGAGGGAATCTCGGTTGATTTCTTTTCCTCGGGGTACTTAGATGTTTCAGTTCTCCCGGTTCGCCTCGCTACGCTATGTATTCACGTAGCGATACC
>NZ_CDDD01000102.1 GCF_000820165.1 Aeromonas taiwanensis | reverse complement strand
TTTCAAAGGCTTTTCGAGGTTATCGACTTGGCTGTTTACGTTGCCGCTTGCCGTGTCGATGGAGGCGCATTATAGGGAGCCGCGCCGGGATGGCAAGAGGATAATTGCAAAAAGATGGCTTTCATCGTTCAACCGCTCACAAAGCCACCAAAAAGCATCTTAATCCAGCGAAATCAGCCTGCGACAGGCGCCACCACGGCAAAATCATGCAGGTTGTCGTAGATGGCATCGGCCAGCTCGATTCCCGCATCCGTAATCGGCTTGCCCGTTCTGACCATGATCTTGTGGCCAACCTTGGCATTGATGGCGGCTTTCAGGTCCGAAGGCTTGTCGCCCACCATATAAGAGCGACTCATGTCGATACCAAGCTCCCGCTGCGCAAGCAACAGCATACCCGGTTCGGGTTTGCGGCAATCACAGGGGGCACCGTGGTCCGGGTGATGGGGGCAGAAGTAGATACCATCGAGATCCACATCACGATCGGCCAGGGACCAATCCATCCACTCGGTCAGGTTCATGAAGTCATCTTCAGTGAAGTAACCACGGGCGATGCCGGATTGGTTGGTCACCACGACCAGCAAATAGCCCTTTTTCTTCAGCAATTGCATGGCCTCAATCGCCCCGGGCAGAAAATGGAAGTCATCAACCTGGCTGACATAACCCGTGTCCTTGTTGATGACACCATCGCGATCCAGAAAAATGGCGGGTTTACTCACAGCAGCTACCTCTATAGATGATTTCGCAAAAGTATCTCACAGGCCATTTAAAGCCCAAAAAGTAAAAGGGGTGGCCGAAGCCACCCCTTTCATGTGTGCATATAAAGTATCGATTAAGCGATAACTTTAGCTACAACACCAGCACCTACGGTACGGCCACCTTCACGGATGGCGAAACGCAGGCCGTCGTCCATCGCGATCGGGGCAATCAGGGTAACAACCATCTTGATGTTGTCGCCCGGCATTACCATCTCTACGCCTTCCGGCAGTTCGATGGTACCGGTCACGTCGGTAGTACGGAAGTAGAACTGCGGACGGTAGCCCTTGAAGAACGGGGTGTGACGACCACCTTCTTCTTTGGACAGCACGTACACTTCGGATTCGAA
>NZ_CDDD01000101.1 GCF_000820165.1 Aeromonas taiwanensis | reverse complement strand
GATCTGGGGGCGGGCCTCCTCGAACACGTCGGTATAACGCCGTTGCAGCAAGGTTTTCAATTCATCCGGGCTGGCCAGGGGGGAGGTCAGCACTATCTCCTCGCTGGATTTCGCGGTGTGGGGGCCCGGCAGGGGCAGCACGGCCCTGTGCTGGAGCCAGAGGCCGGTCAGGCCATAGAGCAGGATCAGGGTGAGGGTGGCAAAGCCGGCCCAGGCGTGGATGCGGCGCACCCACTTGTTGTTGTGCAAGGGAAGTCTTCTGCGTGTCATCGCTTTGCGCTTTACAAGAGACTGGCCAGCGGGTGCTGGCCAGTGAGGGTGGGATCAGAAGCGGTAGGCGGCGGTCAGGTTCAGCTGACGGGGCGTGCCAGGCATGATCTGGGCCGCGCTGGTGGCGCTGACGAAGTAGTCGTGGTCGGTCAGGTTCTCCACGCTGAGCTGGGTCTCCCACTGGGACCAGCGGTAGCCGGCGCGGGCGTCGAAGCGGGCGTAACCGGGCAAGGTGGTGGTGTTGGCGTTGTCCGCGAAGCGATCCCCCACCGCCGTCACCCCGGTCTCGCCGAACCAGCCCTGCTTGCCGCTCTGGTAGCCGGCGAACAGCTGGCCGTTCTGGCGGGAGACGTTCATCGGGCGCTTGCCCTGGAGATCCGCGTCCGCCTTGACCTGCTCCGCATCCTGGATGGCGATGCCGCCGCGCAGGTAGAACTCGTCGGTCAGCTGGGCGCGGGCGCTCAGCTCGATGCCGTCGGTACGCTGCAGGCCGGTGAGGAGCACCAGGGTGGGATCCAGCGGATCCTTGCTGCGTTTGTTGTACATCTCCAGCCGGTAGAGGGAGAGGGTGGTCGCCAGGCGGCCATCCAGCCAGTCGCTCTTCACGCCGCCCTCGTACAGCCGGGTGTGCTGGGGATCCAGGTGGTTGTTCTTGTCCCCCGGGGTGATGCCGATAAGCTCCCCGCCCACCGGGGTGAAGGTTTTGCTGTAGGAGGTGTAGAAGGCGTGATTCTCGATGGGGTTCCACACCAGGCCCAGGCGCGGGCTCAGACTGGTGACCGAGAGGGTCTCCTCCTTGTTCAGGTCGTTGCGGCGGCTGGTGACGGTGAAGTCGTCCCGGCGCAGACCCGCCAGCAGGTGCCAGTCGCCCAGGCTGAGCTGATCCTGCACGTAGAGGCCGTAGCCGCGCACCCTGTGGTGGGCGTCGCTGGCGAGCTTCATGGCGCCGTCGTAGGTGGGCAGGGCGCCCGGATCGTAGAGATCCCCGGCCGGGATCGCGCTGGCGTTCTGGTAGAGCTTGGGGGTGCGCTCCTGCCAGCCCTGCTCCAGGCCGACCAGCAGGCGATGCTCGACGGGGCCGGTCTGCAGCAGGCCTTCGGCCTCGGTGTTGCTGGTGAGGCTGCTGGCCTTGAGATCCTGCTGCCAGCGGGCGCGGGTCACCTTGTCGCCCTTGACGCTGGTGACATAGGTGTTGTCGAACTGGCTGTCGAGGGTGGTGTAGCCGAGCTGCTGGCGCAGCTGCCACTGATCGTTGATGTCCCAGGTGAAGCGGGAGCGGGTGGACTGGGCCAGGTCATCGATGAAGTCGCGGCGGGTGTCGCTGTAGACACTCTCGATGGGGACGTCGGCCGGGCGACCATCGACGCCGGGGATGCCGCGATCCGGGGTGCGGTCGTGCTCGTTGCGCTCGTACTGCACCAGCCAGTTCAGGCTGTCGCTGATCTCCCAGTTGACGGAGGGGGCCAGCAGGGTGCGCTTGCTGGTCACGTCGTCGCGGAAGCTGTCCTTGTCTTCCTGGGCCAGGTTGAGGCGCAGTTGGACCCGCTCCCCCGCCTCGGCGTTGAGGTCGGCGGCCAGGCGCTGGCTGTCGAAGCTGCCGATGCGGGCGGTGACGCTGGAGGCCTGCCCCTTCTGTGGCGTCTTGCTGACCCGGTTGACGATACCGCCTGTGCTGCCACGGCCGTAGAGCACGGCGGCCGGCCCCTTGAGCACCTCGACCCGCTCGATGTTGCCAAGGTCGCGGGTGTACTGCATGTCGTCGCGCAGACCGTCCAGATAGAAGTCGTTGCTGGCGCTGAAGCCACGGATGTTGACCCCGTCGAAGCGGGTGTCACCGCTGGCGTTGACGCCGGGGATGCCGGTCAGGGCTTCGCTCAGGGTGGGTTGGCCGTAGGCGGTCAGCTCGCTCGCCTTGACGCTGTCGATGGTCTGGGGCACCAGCTTGGCCGGGGTGTTGGTACGGGTGGCCGTGGCGACCTCCTCGTGCTGGCTGCGTTTGCCGACGACCGTCATGGTTTCGTCAGCGGCCTGGGTGCCGGCGCTGAGGGCCAGCAAGGCGGCGCCCAGCAGGGCGTGCTCTGGGTTGGGGTTCTGCATCTGCGTGTGACTCTTCTAATCGACCTGCTGGCCTGAACTTATTGATTTATTTGTAGTTATTGATACCCCCGCCATGCGGGGATGCCAATGATATTGATTTTCATTTGCCTTGCAAGGAGAAGATGCAGGAAAACTGCATGGATGGCGCAGGAGGGGATGACAGGCCCTCACCGGGCGGGGGGATCCGCCTTGGTGCCGGCGGGCGGCCCGGTTACCATGGCGGCACGACGCCGCCGGCGTACCGCTCACGATAGGGACAGGGGGAGAGACATGGTAGAGATCATCCGGGCCGATCTGCACGACAGCCGCCACGGGGAGGCGCTGATCGCGCTGCTGGACGAATACGCCAGGGACGAGATGGGGGGCGGGACCGCCCTGGCCGACGAGGTGAAGGCCAATCTGGCCCGGGCCCTGGCGGATCGCCCCGGTGCCCACGTGCTGCTGGCCTGGGTGGACGGGGAGCCGGCCGGCGTGGCCACCTGCTTCGAGGGCTTCTCGACCTTCGCCTGCCAGCCCCTGCTCAACCTGCACGACCTGGCGGTGCACCCGGCCCATCGCGGCCGCGGCATCGGCAAACGGCTGCTGGCCGAGGTGGAGCGGCTCGGTCGGGAGCTCGGCTGCTGCAAGCTGACCCTGGAGGTGCTGGAGGGCAACAAGGTGGCCCAGGCCGCCTACCGGGCGAGCGGATTCGCAGGCTATGAGCTCGTACCCGAGGTGGGCCGGGCCCTGTTCTGGCAGAAGACGCTGGGGTGAGCCGGTCGGCAAACATGGCCTTTCGGGCTTGCCTCCCGGGCTCGCAGCCCCTAGAGTGGCGCCAGCTGATTTCCTTCTTTCAACGGCCAGCCTTGGCCAGGTGAACGAGATGACCCTTTATGCCTCGGATCAACGCGTGACCCGAGTGAACTCCGTACAGATGCGCGCGATGAAGCATTGTCCGGAGCCCGGGGAGGCCTGAGCCTCCCACCCATTCATCGTATTGCGCCGGCCGGATCCCCTTTATCGCGGGATCCGGGCCCTTGCCGTACGACTGAACAAAGGCCATAGACGCTGCCTCGTCTATGGCCTTTTTTGTTGGCCCGCAGCCAGGTTGCGGGCGCGAGACAGAGCAGAGGCCCGCCCGGGTTCTCTGCTTTTTTTATGGCCGGCGCTGGCCGACGGGTATGCTTGGCAAGGGCCGGGCCACCGATCGGACAGGCTGGCAACATCCACGAGGAAGACGTGACATGTCACAAAATATCTATGACAACCCAGGTTTCTTTGAAGGCTATGCCCAGCTGCCCCGATCGCAGCAGGGGTTGGCGGGGGCGCCGGAGTGGCCGGCGCTGCAGGCCATGCTGCCGGCGCTGGCCGGCAAGCGGGTGCTGGATCTGGGCTGCGGCTATGGCTGGTTCTGCCGGGCAGCCAGAGAGCTCGGGGCTGCCGACGTAGTCGGTATCGATCTCTCCGCGAAGATGTTGGCCCGTGCCGCCGAGCTGACCCGGGATGAGGCCATCCGCTATCGGCAGGGGGATCTGGACGGTCTTGCGCTGTCCGATGAGCCTTTCGATCTCATCTACAGCTCCCTGGCGCTGCACTATCTGCCGGAAGTGGCGCCGCTGTTTGCGGAGATCCACCGTGCCCTGGTGGCGGGGGGAAGCCTGGTGTTCTCGGTGGAGCACCCCATCTTCACCAGCCCGCAGCCCCAGGGCTGGCTGGTGGACGGGGAGGGGCGCCGCTCCTGGCCCGTCAATGGCTACCAGGCCGAGGGCAAGCGGATTAGCAACTGGCTGGCGGACGGGGTGATCAAGTACCACCGCACCCTGGGCACCTACCTCAACGCGCTCATCGCCGCGGGATTCGAGATCCGCCGCGTGGAGGAGTGGGGGCCGACGGCGGCGCAGATCGCCGCCAACCCGGCCCTGGCGGAGGAGGCGGAACGCCCCATGCTGTTGCTGGTGTCGGTGCAAAAGCCCCTGGCCTGACGCAATAAAAAACGGCGCGCAGAGGGATCTGCGCGCCGCGTCGTCAGATGGCTGCCGACTTAGAAGTCGTAGCGGGCTGCCAGCTGGAAGTCATCCTTGGTGTTCAGCTTGCCGCTGTCATTGCTGTCCAGATTGTTGATGCGGTACTCGCCGATGACGCGCAGGTTCTTGTTGAACTTGTACTGGGCACCCAGGGTGTAGTAGTCGATGGAGTCGTAGTCAGACTTGCCGGACTGCTCCACCTTCTGCTTGTTCCACAGGGCCATCAGGCCGAAGCCGTTCTCGAAGTTGTAGCCCAGGGCCCCTTCCCAACCGGTGTGATCCTTGCCGGTGGCCAGGAAGTCGCTACCGTCCGCATAGCTCAGGGCGGCGTAGAGGGCCTTGTTGTCGTACTTGGCGGAGAGCAGCCACAGCTTGGCATCCTCTTCACCGCTCTTGTCGCGGATACCCACGTTGTAGGCGGTACCCAGCGACAGGTTGAACGGGAAGGTGTAGGCCACGGCGGCGCCGTAGGCGGCATCGCTGTCCTTGCTGGTGGTCTCTTCGGTGTCACCGCCGTCGAACTTGTAGCTGGTGTCGACCTGGAAGCCGTTGAACAGGCCGGAGTACTTCAGCACGGAGCCGGCGCGGTTGGTGGCGAAGGTGTCTGTCTTGGCGCCCAGGGCCTCGTTGCCGTAGCCGTCGGAGAGGGAGACGTCAGTCCAGTCGGCCAGGAAGCCCGGGGCCCCCTTCTGGCGACCGAAGGTCACTGTGCCCCAGTCTGCGCCCACCCCGGCGAAGGCCAGGCGGGTGCGCATGTTGTCGGAGTTCTCGCTGACAGTCTTCTCGCTGTCGTTGATGTAGATCTGCAGCTCATACTGCGCCAGCGCCTTGAGGCCCGGGTTGATCTCGCTCTCTGCCTTGGCGCCCAGGCGGACAAACTGGTTGGCACCCTGCTTGTCGCTGTATTCGTTCTTGATGTCACCGTTGGCATCCAGCTCTTTCTTCTCGCCGAAGAACTGGCCGGCGTAGATGCGACCGTACAGGTCGAGCAGGGTGCTGTCGTTCTTGTAGACTTCGACGGCTTGAGCCTGGAAGGCGGCGGTGAGTGCCAATGCGACTACTGTGAGCTTTTTCATCATGATCCCTTGTGTTGCAAGCTTCTGTTTTGAAAGACGGGGCCATGCTAGGAGGGGTAGATGACAGCGGGGTGACCGCACGGTGAACAAACCGTGTCGGTTTCATGTCAGCGGGATGAAAACCGCGATTTATGTGGCTGACCGCCACTTTTACGCGCAAAGGTTTGCCCTTGTGATAGAATGCCGCCCGTTTTTCGAGCTCCTAAGGTTGGATATGCGATGAGACGTGAACTGGCAATCGAATTTTCCCGAGTGACGGAAGCGGCGGCACTGGCTGGCTACAAGTGGCTCGGACGTGGTGACAAGAATATCGCCGATGGCGCGGCCGTGGCGGCCATGCGTCACATCCTCAATCAGATCCAGATCGATGGCGAGATTGTGATAGGCGAAGGGGAGATCGACGAAGCCCCCATGCTCTACATCGGCGAGAAGGTGGGCACGGGTCAGGGCGATGCCGTGGACATCGCGGTCGACCCCATTGAAGGGACCCGCATGACTGCCATGGGTCAGGCCAATGCCCTGGCGGTGCTGGCGGTCGGCGACAAGGGCTCCTTCTTGAAGGCCCCCGACATGTACATGGAGAAGCTGATCGTGGGTCCCAAGGCCAGAGGTGCCATCGACCTCGACCAGGCCCTGGAGCTGAACCTCAAGGCCGTGGCCAAGGCCCTCGGCAAGCCCCTCTCCCGCCTGACCGTCATCACCCTGGCCAAGCCGCGTCATGACAAGGCAATCAAGGAGATGCAGGGGCTGGGCGTGCGGGTGTTCGCCATTCCCGACGGCGACGTGGCAGCCTCCATCCTCACCTGCCTGCCAGACAGCGAAGTGGACATGCTCTACGGTATCGGTGGCGCCCCGGAAGGGGTGATCTCGGCGGCGGTGATCCGCGCCCTGGATGGCGACATGCAGGCCCGCCTGATCCCCCGTCACCAGGTCAAGGGTGACAGCCCCGAGGTTCGCGCCCTGGGCGAGCAGGAGATCGCGCGCTGCGAGGAGCTGGGCATCGACGTGAACAAGGTGCTCAAGCTGGAAGATCTGGCCAAGAATGACAACGTTATCTTCTCCGCCACCGGCATCACCAAGGGTGATCTGCTGGAAGGGATCACCAGCGACGGCGTCATGGCCACCACCGAGACCCTGCTGATCCGCGGCAAGTCGCGGACCATCCGCCGCATCAAGTCGATCCACTTCCTGGATCGCAAGGATAGCGTGGTACGCGACATCATCCTGTAATCGGGATGTGCGCGGGGCAACCCGCATGGTACCGCCTGAAAAGCCCGGCACTGTCGGGCTTTTTGCTGCCTGCCAGGTGCCATGTTGCCCGGGCAGGGATAAGGCTTAGGAGAAACCGGACTCCTTGCTACACTGCGGTGCCATACAGAGGAAAAGATCACATGGAATGTCGTCAAGGTTGCGGTGCCTGCTGCATCGCCCCCAGCATCAGCAGCGCCATTCCCGGGATGCCGGACGGCAAGCCGGCGGGTGTGCCCTGCGTGCAGCTTGATGCGCAGCTGGGCTGCAAGATCTTCGGCCAGCCGGAGCGCCCGGCGGTGTGCGGCGGCTTCCGGCCCATGGTGGACGTCTGCGGCTCCCACCGCCAGGAGGCGATCTGGCTCATCGGCGAGCTGGAGCGGCTGACCGCCTGAGGCGCAGGCCGCCAGAGAACCCGGACAAAAAAAGAGGCCGCAATCGCGGCCTCTTGTCACATTCCGGCAGATATTCCGGCAGATGCGCCCGATCAGACGTCCGCCAGTTGCAGGGCCTGACGGTAGTACTCGTTGGCCTTGTTGGTCAGCCGACGCTTGTCCATCACCTGCCCGAGGGCGTGGTAGAGGGCGGCATCCGGCGCCTTGGCCACTTCCTGTTCCAGCAGCTGCTGGGCGTCGTCCAGCTGGCCTGCCAGCAGGTAGACCCGGGCCAGGGCCGCCTGGGCACCCGGCTGATCCTGGCTCTTCTTGAGCAGGGTCAGCATGGGCTGGTAGTCATCCAGCTTGAGCCTGGGCAGGCGGGTGAACAGTTCGGGGGAGGGGTCCTTGCGCAGGGCCTCCAGCCAGAGCTCGGCGGCCTCGGCATCGGCCCCCAGCCGGCGAAGGTGATCCCCATAGCTGGCCAGCAGCGCCGGCTCCTGGCGCAGCTTGCGGGGCATCTCCTGCCAGACGGGGCGCAGGGTCTCCAGGGCCTCGCTGGCGGCCTCGAGACGGCCGGACCAGGCCTGGTGCAGCAGGGCCTCCTCTTCGTGGGCGGTCAGCTTGCCCACCTTGCGCAGGGTCGGGGCGAGATCGATCAGGGCAGGCCACTCCTGGCGGGCCAGATACACCTGGCGCAGCTGATCCAGCACCATGGGATGGCGCGGATGGAGGGCATAGATGGACTCTAGGCGACCGAGTGCGCTGTCGTATTGCCCCTGCTCGATCTGCAGCTGGGTCTGGATCAGGGTCAGGGCCAGCTCGGCCTTGGGGTTCTCCTCCTGAGCCTTCTGCAGGTAGTGATCCCGGCGCACATCATCGCCCCGGGCCTGGGCCACCCGGGCCGCACTCAGGTAGTTGAGCAGCGGGGTGTCGCTGTTGTCGGCCCCCTTGATCAGGAGCTTCTCGGCCTGGTTGTAGTGCCCCTCGGCCATGGCCAGGGTGGCGTTCACCGTCTGCAGGTTCGCCTTGCGACGACGGCGGGAACCGAACCAGCCTTGCGTCTTGCGGCGCAGGCCGAACACCCGGACCAGCAGCCACTCGACGATGAGCAGGGCGCCGTAGAACAGCACCGCCAGGATCACCGCGCTGGTAACCGAGGACTCCACCGTGTAGTTGCCCAGCGAGATGAGCACATACCCCTTGTTGCCGGAGGCTTGGGGGCCGAAGATAAGGCCCGCCACCATGACGGCCACCACGACGATCAGACGAATCATGGTCTCCTCCTCAGTTGCCGGCCAGGATGCGTTGCAGGCGCTCGTTCAGCACCTGCTCCAGCATGGCCTGGGTCTTGAACTGATCCGGGTAGTCAAACTGGATCTGCTCGCCTTTGAGCTTGTCGAGCTCGGACTGCATGTACTGGGTGGCGCTGTTGTCCGCATCGAAGTACTGGGTCAGCCAGCGCTGGGCCTTGTCCAGGCTGTCGGTGTAGAGCGTCTGCTGCTCGCGGTAGACGGCGAGCTGGGCCTGCAACAGCTTGGTCTTGAGGTTCTCCCGCAGGAAGATCTCCTGCTGCGGGGAGAGCAGGGCCTCCACGGCGCCGTCGCGACGACGGATGGTGATGAAGTTCTCGGTGAACTTGACCCAGTTCTTCTTGAGGTTGCTCTCCCACTCGTTGGGATTGGCGCTGACCGCCTGGTCCGGCTCGGCCTTGGCTTCCGGCATGCTCACGGTGGAGAGGGGCAGCAGTTCGATCTGGTCGGAGAGGGCGGCCAGCTTCAGGGTCAGCCCCTCGCGGTCGACCCGCGGCATCCCCTTGAGCTTGGCGATGTCTTCCGCCAGCGCCTGGCGGATGGGCATCAGGCTGGGATCGTTGAGCGCCCTGATGCGCTCGTCGGCGTTGCCGAGCAATGTGATGGCGGAGACGAGATCGTGCTCAAGCCAGAGCTTGCGGCCCGCCATGCGGACCAGATATTCGGACTCGGCCAGCATCCAGTCGTTGGGGCGCTTGTCGTTGAGATCCAGCACCCGGGTCTGCAGACCCTTGAGCTCGCCCTGCAGCAGTTGCTGCTGCTTGTCGAGGCCGGCGATCTGTTCGGCGTCCTTGCTGCTGTTTTGATCCAGCCTGGCCATGGCGTCGGCCAGCTGCTGCTTGAGGGCGCCAAGCTCGGCCTTCTGGGCGACGGCATTCTGGTGCCCGTGCAGATAGAGGCCGCCGGTCAGGCCGAGGGCCAGCAGAATGGCGATGCCGCCGAGCACTGCACCCGAGCCGCCCTTCTTACCGTTGGGGGCCTTCTGGCCGGGCTGGTTGTTGTCGGCCACGGGGGCCGCGGCACTCGGCTGGACTTCTTGCTGTTCAGTCATTCCATCTTCCTCAGTTCCAGGGCGGCCACCAGAGCCTGGTTGGATGCACCTTGGGCAATCACGATACGGGTAAAACCAGCCTCCCCGGCCATCTCGGCCACCCGGGGGCTGGGCACCACCAGCAGGCGGTCATAAAGCCAGGGGTGCTGCGGGCCGGGCACCAGCGCCAGCAGCCGCTGCAGCAGTTCACCGCTGGTGACGAGCAGGCTGTCGAGGCCGGCCCCCTGCCAGCGGCGGGTCAATGCGTCCCCGTCAAGGTCGGGGTAGTGGCGCTCGTAGGTGGCACAATAGTGCACCAGTGCGCCGCGTGAGGCCAGCGTCCGGGCGATGAGATCCCGCCCGTCGTTGCCGCGCAGGATCAGCACCCGCTTGCCGCTCACCTCCTGCAGGGCCGGCAGGGCCAGCAGGCCTTCGCTGCGGGGATCGTCCGGGCACAGCGCCTGGATGCCCGCCTCGGCGAAGGCATCCGCGCTTGCCTGACCGACCGCAAAGTAATCAATATGTGGCCAGGTCAGACCAGTTTGCAACAGAAAATGATGTGCAAAATGAACGGCATGTATGCTGACGGCGATGACGATGTCTGCTGCAGGCAGCCATTCGGGCAGGCGGGCGAGTTCGCTGCCCGGCCGGGTTTCCAGCAGCGGGCAGCAGAGCGGAGCGTGACCGTGCTGACGCAGCAGGGCTGTCAGCTCGGCGGCCTGGGCGGCCGGACGCACCACCAGGGGGACCATCAGGCCGCGCCCCAGCAGGGTGGCCATGATCTGATCCTGACCGGACTCATGCCCGGTAGACCTCGGCCAGTATGGTGTCTGCCCCGTCGGCCAGCAGACGCCGGGCCAGCGCTTCTCCCAGGGCCTCGCCGTCGGCCAGGGGGCCGCGGATCTCGTCGCGGATGACGCGGGCACCGTCCGGGCTACCCACCAGGCCCCGCAGCCAGACCTCGTTCCCCTGCACCAGGGCATAGGCACCGATAGGTACCTGGCAGCCCCCCTGCAGGGCGCGGTTCATGGCCCGTTCGGTGAGTACCCGGATGCGGGTCTCGGCGTGCTCCAGCGGCGCCAGCAGGGCGTGCAGCTCAACATCGTCCAGGCGGCACTCGATGCCGACCGCCCCTTGGCCGTTGGCGGGCAGGCTCTGCTCCGGCTCGATGAAGGCGGTGATGCGGTGGGCCATCTCCAGCCGTTTCAGACCGGCGGCGGCCAGGATGATGGCGTCGTAGTCACCGGCATCCAGCTTGGCGAGGCGGGTGTTGACGTTGCCGCGCAGGTCGCGGATCACGAGATCCGGGCGCGCCGCGCGCAACTGGCACTGACGGCGCAGGCTGGAGGTGCCGACCACGGCCCCTTGCGGCAGCTCGTCAATGGCGGTGAAGCGGTTGGAGACGAAGGCATCGCGCGGGTCTTCCCGCTCGCAGATGGTGTGCAGGCCGAGTCCCTCGGGAAACTCCACCGGCACGTCTTTCATGGAGTGGACGGCGATGTCGGCCCGTCCTTCGAGCATGGCAGTCTCCAGCTCCTTGACGAACAATCCCTTGCCACCGACCTTGGCGAGCGGGGTATCGAGGATCTTGTCACCCTGGGTGCTCATGGGCACCAGTTCGACCTGCAGATCGGGGTGGAGCGCCTCCAGCCGATCTTTCACAAAGTTGGCCTGCCACAGGGCCAGTGGGCTCTTGCGAGTGGCAATTCTCAGGGTTCGGGCTGCCATATCAATCAGTTGTTTCATCTTTAGAGAGGAAAACGATCTTACCACCCTTTGCAGGGGCTTTCATGGCGCAGCCCGCAAAAGCGGGGCCAAGCTCAAAAACGGCAGTTGAAAAGAATTTTCATTACGCCAAAAATTGATTTTAAGACACTGAAAATACAGTGTTTTATTGCTTTCCATTGATACCGTTAAGGCAGTGCTCAGAAATAATCCGGTGATTGTGTGCGGGCTTGTTTACCACCGCTGTTTGCATTGTTAACATGATCACACTTTTTTGACGTCTCCCCGTTTTGGTGCGTCATTTCTCTTCCCCCATAGGTAGGGCATTGCTGGTAAAACTCGACACGCTGGTGGCGCGCTACGACGAGCTGAATCGTCTCAAGACGCAACGAGCGCTGGATCTCATGAGCCGGTACGGGCAGCAGGTTTTCCAACTGCTGCCCGTCATGCTGCACTTCAATCATCCCCTGCTGCCCGGTTATGTGGCAGGGGACGTGCCTCATGGTATCTGGAGTTTCGTGGCAAACGACGCCCAGCAGGCCTTCATCCAGGATCTCTGCCAGAACGCGAACTGCCAGGGGGGGCTCAGCACCCACGACAAGTCCATCCAGGGCCTCTACTCCATGGGGAGCACCTCCTCTATCGGGCAGTGCTGCCACTCGGATCTCGATATCTGGGTCTGCCACGTGGCCGGCCTGTCGAGCGAGCGCCTCGTCCTGCTGGAGCAGAAGTGCCATCACCTCTCCCTGTGGGCCGAGCAGCGGGGGGTCGATCTCAACTTCTTCCTGATCCCCGAAGACAAGTTCCGCCAGCGCAACGATGCCCAGATGCAGGGGGAGAGCTGCGGCAGCGCCCAGCACCTGCTGCTGCTCGACGAGTTCTACCGCAGCGCCATGCACATCGCGGGCAAGCGGCTGCTCTGGTATCTGGTGCCCGCCGAGTATGACGATCACTACGACGACTATGTGAAGGGTCTGTTCGCCCACGGCAAGCTGAGCCAGGACGACTGGCTCGATCTCGGGGGCTTCAACCGCATTCCTGCCGAGGAGTACTTCGGTTCCGCCCTGTGGCAGCTCTACAAGGGGATCGACTCCCCCTACAAGGCGGTGCTCAAGTCGGTGCTGATGGAGGCCTACTCCCACGAGTACCCCAACACCCGGCTGCTGTCGGTGACCAGCCGCGACTGGTTCCAGCACAACGAGGGCATGCACTACCGCCTCGACAACTACTGCCTGATGCTGGACAAGGTGACCAACTACCTCAAGTCCATCGGCGACATGCAGCGCCTGGATCTGGTGCGCCGCTGCTTCTACCTCAAGGTGTGTGACGGCCTGAGCCACCCGAAGGAGGATCACTCCCCGGACTGGCGCCGGGAGCAGATGGCCCAGCTGGTCGCCTACTGGGGCTGGAGCCCGGAGCGCCTGTACCACCTGGATCACCGCCAGGAGTGGAAGGTCGAGGACGTCAAGGTGGCCTACGCCGAGCTGCTGGAGGCCCTGATGCAGAGCTACCGCAACCTCATCCAGTTCGCCCGGCGCAACAACATCAGCGAGTCCATCAACCCGGAAGACATCGGCATACTGTCGCGCAAGCTCTATGCCGCGTTCGAGAGCCTGCCGGGCAAGGTGCAGCGCATCAACCTCAAGATAGCGCCGGATCTCGGCGAGCCGGACCTCAGCCTGGTGCAGGTGCCCCACGGCCGCCTGAACCGTGCCGGCTGGTATCTCTACAAGCATTCCCTCGAGCCCGCCGACATCATAGGTCGGGCGCCGCTTGAATATAACGGTTATATCAGCAAGCTGGTGGCCTGGGCCTATTTCAACGGCCTGCTGACGCCCCAGTCCCGGGTGCACCTGTTCAACCAGGGCTCGGATCTGCACATCGACAACCTGCACCAGTTCTGCCGCGACCTCTCCGGGACCTTCCCGGTCAAGTACCCGCGCGCCACCAACCTGGCACTGAGCCGGCCGTGCGAGATCCGTCAGCTCTCCATCTTCCTGAACCTGGAGACGGACCCGTCCAGCCACTGGGTCGGCCAGGTGATCGAGTTCGACGCCAATGCCGCCGATGTCTTCTCCTTCGGTCGCAACCAGGAGTGCCTGGTGGGCTCGGTGGATCTCGTCTATCGCAACTCCTGGAGCGAGATCCGCACCCTGCACTTCGAGGGGGAGGAGGCCGTGGTGGACGCCCTCACCACCATCCTCGGCAAGATGCACCAGGATGCCGCGGCCCCCGAGATGATAGAGGTGTTCTGCTACAGCCAGCACTTCCGCTCCCTGGTGCGCTCCCGCTTCCAGCAGCTGGTGGCCGAGTGCATCGAGCTGCGCCTGGCCCGGGACAAGCAGCAGCTGGTCAAGACCCTGGCGCTTGGCAAGGAGAAGTACGGCATCTTCTTCGAGCGGCGCGGGGTGTCGGTCAAGAAGCTGGAGAATGCCATCGACTTCTACCGCCACATCTCCCACAACAAGCTGGATCACCTGCCGCTGCGCCTCGACAAGACCCACAGCCAGCACCTGCCGGGCATCGTCGACGCCTACGCGAGCGAAGGGCTGGTGCAGTTCTTCTTCGATACCCGGGATGCAGGCACCAACATCTATATCCTGGACGAGGCGAACCGGGTGGAGATCTACCAGCACTTCGCCGGCAACAAGGACGAGCTGGTGCAGGGGGTGAATCGCTTCTACACCTCGGGCCACGAACGGTTCAGCAATGCGGGCCAGTTCAGCAACTTCAACCTGCCCCAGTACTACGAAATCGTGCAGGTGGGTGACAAGCTGGAGGTGATCCCCTACCGCAGCCAGAGCCCGCAGCGGGAGAATCCGGGGGCGGCCCGGGAAGTGGGGTGATGGACGCGGATGTGCCGCGCACATCGTCAACGGGATGAAAGCAAACGGCCTGCATGATGCAGGCCGTTGTCATATCCGAGGTCCGAGAATCAGGCGCCGAGGCGGGCCAGCAGCCAGCGGCGAATGTCGCCCAGCTGGGGGCGGCAGATCTCGTGGCGCATGGGGTACTCGTGCCACTCGGGGGAGAGCCCCGCCGCTTCCAGCCGGTTCTTGGCGTCCCAACCCATGGAGAGGTTCACCACGTCGTCATAGATGCCGTGCATGTAGCAGATGGGCAGGCTGCGGGCGGCCTCGCTCATCTCCCCCAGCAGGGCATCGGGCGCCGCCAGGTAGGTGGACATGCAGAGCAGGCCCGCCAGCTGCGTCGGATAGCGCAGGGCGGTATCGGCGGCGATGACGCCCCCCTGGGAGAAGCCGGCCAGCACGATGCGCTCGGGGGCAAAGCCCTCGGCCACCAGCTGATCCAGCAGGGCTGCGATCCGGGTGGACGATTCGTGTACATGGGAGGCCACGGCGCGATCCGCCGGGTCGTCGAAGCTCTTGATGTCGTACCAGCCGCGCATCCGGTAGCCCATGTTGATGGTGATGGGGCGCTCGGGGGCATCGGGCAGCAGGTGGCGCACCGGCAAGCCGGCGGGCAGGGCCAGGGCGTCCACCAGGGGAGCGAGGCCGGCACCGGAGTCACCCAGCCCGTGCAGCCAGACTACCGCATGGCGGGCACCCTGGGGGTGAAGGTCGATCATGGGAAGACCACGGGCTCGCCGGCCTGGCTGGTGCAGGCACGGGTCAGCAGGGTCTTGAGCTCGTCGCCGAAGCGGTTGTCGATCCAGCTGTCGCCACGCAGTTCGAAGTGGAAGCCGTTCTCCCGGGTGGCGACCCAGATCTGGTGCAGGGGCTCCTGCTTGTTGATGATGACCTTGGTCTTGTTCTCGAAACTCAGGGTCAGCACGCCGCCGGCCCGTTCGCAGTCGATATCCGGATACCCCTCGTCGATAACGTCTTCCACGTACTGGAAAAAGGCGTCGGTCAGGGCGTGATACTCGTGATCCTTCATCGGTTTATCCTGTTGCTTTTAACAATGTGAGTGCGATTATAGAGGGCCAAAAATTTTTTCGCAGCGAACCATTATGATTACCCAGCTCACCAAGTGCCTGTTTGCCGTGTCGCTGTCGCTCGGGTTGGCCGCCTGCGGCCTGACGGGGCCGCTCTACATGCCGCCGGCCGAACAGCCCGCTCCTGCAGAGCAGACACAACCCAAGACAGAGAGTACACCGCAAGCCGCCTCGCCTGCGACCGCTTCACCGGCCTCAGAGGCCGCGCCGCAATAATCTAGGAAGGAACCGCCCCCTTGGATCACTTTAACTACGACGCCGACGGTCAGCTTCAGGTCGAACAGCTTCCCCTGCAACAGCTCGCCGATCAGTACGGTACCCCGCTGTACGTCTACTCCCGCGCCACCCTGGAACGCCACTGGCACGCCTTCGATCAGGCGGCGGGCGACATCCCCCACCTGATCTGCTATGCGGTCAAGGCCAACTCCAACCTGGCGCTGCTCAACCTGCTGGCCCGCCTGGGCTCGGGGTTCGACATCGTCTCCGGCGGGGAGCTGTCACGAGTGCTGGCGGCGGGCGGTGATCCGGCCAAGGTGGTCTTCTCCGGCGTCGCCAAGAGCGAGGCCGAGATGCGCCTGGCGCTGGAAAAAGAGATCCTTTGCTTCAACCTGGAGTCGGAAGCCGAGCTGGAGCGCCTGAACCGGGTCGCGAGCAGCATGGGCAAGAAGGCGCGGGTCTCGGTGCGGGTCAACCCCGACATCGACGCGGGCACGCACCCCTATATCTCCACCGGCCTCAAGCAAAACAAGTTCGGCATCCCCATCGAGCAGGCCCCCGCCATCTACCGCAAGGCGGCGGCCATGGCCCACATCGAGATCAAGGGGGTGGATTGCCACATCGGCTCGCAACTCACTGAATTGAATCCCTTTATGGAGGCGGCGGACAAGCTGCTGAGGCTCATCGACGAGCTGGCGGCGGAAGGCATCCACATCCATCACCTGGACGTAGGCGGGGGGCTCGGGGTCAACTATGGCGCCGAACAGCCGCCGCACCCGACCGAGTATGCCGAGGCGCTCAAGCAGAAGCTGGCGGGCCGTGACCTGACCCTGCTGTTCGAGCCGGGCCGCGCCATCGTCGCCAACGCCGGCGTGCTGCTGACCCGGGTGGAGTTCCTCAAACCCGGCGAGACCCGCAACTTCGCCCTGATCGACGCCGGCATGAACGATCTGCTGCGCCCCTCCCTCTACGGCGCCTGGATGAACATCATCGAGGTGGACAGCCGCGCGACCCACGAGAAGGCGCTGTACGACGTGGTGGGCCCGGTGTGCGAGACCGGCGACTTCCTCGGCAAGGAGCGTACCCTGGCCATCGCCGAGGGCTCCCTGCTGGCGGTGCGTTCCGCCGGGGCCTACGGCTTCACCATGTCCTCCAACTACAACACCCGTCCCCGTGCGGCCGAGGTGCTGGTGGACGGTGACCAGGCCCACCTCATCCGGGAGCGCGAGCAGTTGGCCGACCTCTGGCGTGGCGAGCACTTGCTGCCGTGATAGGTATGGAATGTCAGCGTTCCTCCATGTGAGAGCGTGATTAACGGTGAGACAGGAACGCGCGATGTTGATTGAGTTTTCAAAAATGCACGGCCTCGGGAACGACTTCATGGTGGTGGATGGCGTCACCCAGAAGGTGTTCTTCAGCAACGACATCATCAAGAAGCTGGCGGATCGCCATTTCGGCATCGGCTTCGACCAGCTGCTGCTGGTGGAGCCGCCCTATGATCCCGAGCTCGACTTCCACTACCGCATTTTCAATGCTGACGGCAGCGAGGTGGAGCAGTGCGGCAACGGGGCGCGCTGCTTCGCCCGCTTCGTGCGCCTGAAGGGGCTGGTCAACCGGGATCGCATCGCGGTCAGCACGGCCCGGGGTCGCATCACCCTGCAACTGGAAGGGGAGAACCAGGTCACGGTCAACATGGGGGTGCCCCAGTTCGAGCCCGGCAAGATCCCGTTCCGGGCCCAGAAGGCGGAGAAGACCTACCTGCTGCGGGCCCAGGAGCACACCGTGATGTGCGGCGCCGTCTCCATGGGCAACCCTCACTGCGTCATCGAGGTCCCCTCGGTGGCGGACGCCCCGGTGGAGACCCTGGGGCCCATCATGGAGCGCCACGAGCGCTTCCCCGAGCGGGTCAACGTCGGCTTCATGGAGATGGTCAACGCCAGCGAGATCAAGCTGCGGGTCTTCGAGCGCGGGGTGGGGGAGACCCTCGCCTGCGGCACCGGCGCCTGCGCCGCCGTGGTGGTCGGCATCAGCCAGGGCAAGCTCAAGGAGCGGGTCACCGTCACCCTGCCGGGTGGCAAGCTGACCATCGCCTGGAAGGGGCCGGGCCAGCCCGTCTATATGACGGGCCCGGCCGAGCACGTGTTCGACGGCCAGATAGAGTTGTAGACAGCGAGCGGGGAGGGCCCCGCTCCGCCACATGTCAATGTCGGGGCCCTTGGCCCCTTTTTCGGATGGATCAACCAAGTTATGAGTGAACTCAAACGGCAGGAATCACTGGTGGACGAAGCCACAGTGCTGGAGTACCTGGCCCGTTACCCCGAGTTTTTCCAACGCCACGGAGCCATGCTGGACCGGATCCGCATTCCCCACGCACAAAAGGGCGCCATCTCCCTGGTGGAACGCCAGCTGGACAGGCAGCGCGAGCGCATCGAGCAGCTGGAGCAGGAGATCACCGAGCTGATGGGGGTCGCCAGCGAGAACGAGCGGATCTTCCGGATCTATGCCGACCTTTATGGGGAGATCTATGGCTGCCAGAGCCTGTTCGAGCTGAGCGCCGTGATGGGCAAGGCCTTCGTGCAGCGGCTGCGACTGACCGGCCTGCGGCTCTGGCTCAGCCCGAAGCAGTTCCAGCTGAGCGGCCCGGAGCAGCGCTTCCTGGCAGAGGGCAGGCAGCTCGATCAACTGCTCGGGCAGCGTCTGCCGGGCACGGACTACTATTTCGGCCGCCTCAACCAGAGCGAGAAACAGGCGCTGTTCGGCAACGACGTCCTGGTCAACTCGGTGGCCCTGATGCGCCTCGGCGATCTCGGCGTGCTGGCTTTCGCGAGCTCGGATCCCAGCCACTTCGCCCCCCACAACGACACCCTGCTGCTGGGCCAGCTGGGTCGCCTGCTGCAACTGCGCCTGCCCGAGCTGGCCCGTGGCTAAGGCACCGCCCCGATCACCTGCCAAGGCGCCGCCTGCCGCCGAGCCTCTGCCGGCTGTATTGGCTGACGAGCTCGCGGCCTTTATCGAATACCTGAGGGTCGAGCGCCAGCTCAGCCCCCACACCCGCAGCAACTATCAGGCCCACCTGGAAGCCATGACCGCCGAGCTGGCGAGGCTGGGGCTCGACAACTGGGCCCGGCTCGAGGCGAGCCAGGTGCGCAGCCTGGTGACCCGGATGCACAAGGGGGGGCTCGCGCCCCGCTCCCTCGCTACCAAGCTCTCCGCCTTGCGCAGCTTCTGCGACTGGCAGGTGCGCCAGGGGCGGATCAACGCCAACCCGGCGCGGGGCATCGCCACCCCCAAGCTGGGGCGGCCCCTGCCCAAGAATCTGGACGTGGACGAGATGTACCAGCTGCTCAACATCACCGACGAGCAGGATCCACTGGCGGTACGGGATCGCGCCATCATGGAGCTGATGTACTCCTCCGGCCTGCGCCTCGCCGAGCTGGTGGGGCTGAACCTCGCGGACGTGAAGCTCGATGATCGCCAGCTCAGGGTGACCGGCAAGGGATCCCGGGAGCGGGTGCTGCCCATCGGGCGGATGGCGGTGGAGTGGCTGCAGAAATGGCTCAAGGTGCGACCCCTGCTGGCGGGCGACGAGCCGGAGGCGCTGTTCGTCTCCAAGCGCCGGCAGCGGTTGTCGGCCCGCTCGGTGCAGGAGCGGCTCGATGGCTGGGGCAACAAGCAGGCGCTCAACGCCCACGTGCATCCCCACAAGCTGCGCCACAGCTTCGCCACCCACATGCTGGAGTCTTCCGGTGATCTGCGGGCGGTGCAGGAGCTGCTGGGCCACGCGGATCTCTCCACCACCCAGATCTACACCCACCTCGACTTCCAGCATCTGGCCAAGGTGTATGACAGCGCTCATCCCAGAGCCAGGCGGGATCCCGCCGCGCCGGATGAAGAGTAAACAGGAGTAGCCATGCAGTTTTATCGTCGCTGGCAGCCGGTGGCCGCCATTACCTTCGATCTCGACGACACCCTCTATGACAACGGCCCCGCCATCGCGCGGGCCGAGCAGTGGATGCTGAGCCACCTGCGCAGCGAATACCTGGCCACCGCCATGCTCGACAAACCGCGCTGGCTGGCGCTCAAGCGCCAGCTGCTGCTGAGCCGGCCGGAGCTGCGCGACGATGTCAGCCTGGCGCGCTTGCACGGCATCCGCGAGGCCCTGGTGCAGGGGGGCATGGCCCCCTCGCAGGCGGCGCTGGAGGCGGAGACGGTGTTCGCCGGCTTCCTGGCGGAGCGCTCGAAGATAGCGGTGAGCGACGAGACCCACGCGTTGCTGGCGCGGCTGGCCGGGCGCTATCCCCTGGCCGTGATCACCAACGGCAATCTCGACCTGGTCCAGGCTGGTCTCGCGGATTACTTCACCCTGGTGTGCAAGGCGGGAGCGGGCGCCCGGATGAAGCCGGCGCCGGACATGTTCATGCAGGTGCAAGCGGCCCTCGGGATCGCGCCAGGCCGGATCCTCCACGTGGGGGATCACCCGGAGACCGACGTGCTGGGGGCCAGGTTGCACGGCTTTCGCGCCGCCTGGCTCAACGAGCGCGGCCAGTCATGGCAGTCGCTCTCCCTGCTGCCGGACGTGGAGCTGGGGGGGCTTCACGAGCTGGCCGGGCTGCTGCTCTAGGCGGGAGCGGGCATCGGGCAAGAGGCGCCGGAGGTGGCGCGAGTGGCTCGGGCTGGGGAGCGACCACCGGGAAAAAGATGCGCCAGAGAGGCGGTTTATTTATCCTTGACGCGAACTGACAAGGGAGTGCAGGCGTGAGTGGAATGAAGAGTGTCATCTGGTTGGCCATCCCCCTGGTGCTGGGGGGGTGCGACCTGCTGCGCGACAGCTACCGGGTGGAGTTTCGGGATGGCTCCTGGCGGGAGATCACCATCTCCTCTTTCTCGGATGAGGCGCTCTGGCGCGAGGGGTGTGCCACCGGCGAGATCCTGGTGGACATGACCCTGCCCCTGAAGCGGGGCAAGGTGGTGGAGGGTCGCGAGCAGCTGCTCATCGGCGGCGAGCTGTTCGAGCTGGAGGAGGCCCGCCTCTATCGCGGCAACGGCACCGTGCTCGGACAGGCCCCGGATCACATACAACGGGGCCTCAAGGGGCTGGATGTCTGCCGTACCCTGCGTCCTGCCCGCGGCTCCCTGCCCAGGCTCAAGACCAAGGGGTTTGGTGACTAGCCCGCCTGCTGCCGGTACTGGCGGCAGGCGTCACCGAATGCCTTGAACAGCTTGACGGAGTGGGGGTTGTCGTTCGCCTTCCACTCCGGGTGCCACTGCACCGCCAGAGTGAACTGGGGCAAGCTGGGCGCGTGGATCGCCTCGATCAAACCATCCTCAGCGTGGGCCAGGGGCGCCAGCCCCTGTGCAAGCCGCTTGATCCCCTGGCCGTGCAGGGAGTTGACCGGGATCTGCTCCTCCTCCATCAGATCGGCAAACCAGGTACCGGGCACCAGGCTCACCTGGTGGCTGTGGCCATACTGCTCATCCACGGGATCGTCCGCATCCTCTCTGTGATCCGCATAGCCGGGTTCGCTATAGACCTTCTGGTGAATGTCGCCACCCAGGGCCACGTTGATCTCCTGCATGCCGCGGCAGATGCCGAGCAGGGGCAGTCCCCTGTCGATGGCGGCGCGCACCAGGGGGATGTCGAACAGATCCCTGTCCCTGTCCTGGGGCTTCTCCGGGGTGAGGTTCTCCTGGCCGTAGAGGGCGGGATCTATGTTGGATCCGGCGCCGCTCAGGTAGACGCCGTCTGCAAGATCCAGATACTGCTCCAGATCTTCGGTGCCGCAGCAGGTGGGGACCAGCAGGGGCACGCAGCCGCTGATCTCCACCAGGGGCTTGATGTATTTGTGGGTCATTACCTGGTAGGCGTGGCCACTACGGGCCTGGGCCCCCATGGTCATCAGCACGACGGGTTTGGTGTGGGAACTGGGGTTTGGCATAGGTCACCTGGCTATCCTTGGCGGTCTCATCCTGCGCCTTGGGAAGGCCCTTGCCGCGCCATGCTGGCAAAGGCATGCCTCAAGGCATGGTCATGGGATCAGGGTCGTGCCGCAGTACCAGAATCGTCGGTCAGCCTGGGCAACGACAGCCTGGATCCTGTTCCCAGTCTGCCAAGGCCGTTCAATATGTCAAACGAAATGATGCGGTTATGTTAATAAAAAACATAACAAAGCCAGCTTGAGTCCCGTTTTAAGGGGCCTGCAGGGGAGCGGATGGCGAGGGGGGATGTGGAATGGTGGATATATTAAACATTTGACCCAGAGGGCCGGATAGCAAAAGGGGCCGAGAGGCCCCTTGTCGTTTGGTCAGGCGTTCAGGATGAACCGTTCGATCACCCTGGCCACGCCGTCGTCGTCATTGCGGCTGGTGGTGTGCTGTGCCAGCGCCTTGATCTCGTCGGTGGCGTTGCCCATGGCGACCCCGAGGCCGGCATATTCGATCATGTGGCGGTCGTTGCCCGCATCCCCCACCGCGATCACCTGGTCGGCGGTCAGGCCGAGGTGCTCCGCCAGAGCGGCCACGCCGGTCCCCTTGTTGCTGCGCTTGTTCATGAACTCGAGGAAGTAGGGGGCGCTGCGCACCACGGTGTAGCGTTCGTAGAGTTCGGCGGGCAGCTGGGAGATGGCGCGGGAGAGCTGGGGCTCGGGATCGATCATCATCACCTTCATGATCTGCTCGTCGGCGGGCAGGGTGGCAAAGTCCACCAGGTTGATGGGCATCCTGATGAGACGGGACTCGTGCTCGGTATAGGTGCTGACCCTGGGGCTGATGAGGCCCTGGCGGACGGAGAAGCCGTGGACGTTGACCCCCAGCTCGTTGGCCAGATGGGCGATGGCGCTGGCATCGCTGCCGGTCAGCAGCTGGCTGCGGATGATGCGCTGCTCCGCGACCTGCTGCACCAGGGCGCCGTTGTAGCAGATGACGTAGTCATCCTGACCGGTGAGGCCGAGCTCGGCCAGGGAGGGGGTCATGCCTTCCAGGGGGCGACCCGACGCCAGGACCACGGTCACGCCCTGGGCGCGGGCCGCCGCGATGGCGTCACGGGTGCGGGGGGAGATCTGGCCCTCTGGGTTCAGCAGGGTGCCATCCATATCCAATGCGATCAGCTTGTACATCTTCTCACTACCTGAGTCTGGCCGGCCCGCCCGATGGGGCCAAGGGGAGGCCGAGTGTAGCGAAAATCGCCGCCGGGATCACGCCATCGCCTCCCTGGGCGTGCCCCCGATCCTTCAGCGCTGGCCCTGGTAGGGGGTCAGTTGCAGCTGATCTTCCCGGATGGCGAAGTGGATGGGGCCGTGCTCGATGTCGACCCTGTTGTGGTGATGGGCCATCTCCACCTCGACGCCGGGGAAGAGGCGCTGGGTGGCGATGATGTCCATGTTGGCCATCAGCGCCTGCAGCTCGCGCTGTGCCTCGACCAGCTGTTCGTCCAGGGACTTGCTCTCGTCGAGCTGGCGGGTGCGCAACGTCTTGATCTTCGCCAGGGTCTCGGGGTTGCGCCTGTCGCCGGGCAGCTGCAACAGGCGCAGGATGAGATCCTGCAGCTTGTCGAGCTGCTCCCGGCAGCTCTGCTTGCGCTGGCGCAGGGCCAGCTCCTGCTCCTTGTGGCTGAAGTAGCCGCCGAGGATCTGCAGCCGGGTCCGGTTGGCCGCCGAGGCCCCGAGCACCGGGGCCATGATGAGGCGGTTGGCGATGTTGACGCCCCCGATGAGGTGGCCCTTGCGCATGGCGCTGTCGCCGACCTTCAGATCCTGGCCGCTGCGGCAGTAGCAGTGGCTGAGCTGGCTCTGGATATGGATGTCGCCGTCGGCCTCCAGCCTGGCGTATTGGGCATAGCCGGCGTGGATCTCGCCACCGGCGCTGAGGTGGCAGAGGTACTCCTCCTCCCCCAGCTTGCGGCCTATGATGCCGTTACGCACCGTGATGGTGCCGCCGGATTCGATAAGCCCCCCCTCGACGAAGCCACCGATCACCACGTCCCCGCGGGTCTTGATGCGCATGCCGGGCATGACATCGCCGGTGACCAGCAGGGAGCCCTCGAACTCGACGTGGCCGTGGCGGATGTCGACCTGCTTGACGTTCAGCACCTCGTCGACCCGCATGCCTGCACGCTCCTGGCAAGGGAGCCCGGTGCGGGTCGCCAGCAGCAGGTCAGGATCCTCCCGAGAGAGGCTGGTGCCGTCACCCGCGCTCATGGCGATCTCCTTGCCGTCCCGGGCCGGCAGCGTCTGACCCGTCACGGTGACGCCGTCCAGGCCCTGGGTGGCGGGGTGGCGGCGCATCAGCGGCGACCCCGCCCTGACGGTGAGCAGGGTGCCCAGATCGCGCATGTCCACCTTGCCGTGGTCCAGCTCCTGGGGTTTGAGGATCCGCTCGGCCGCGGTTTCCACCAGCCGCTCGAAACGGGTGTCCTGGCCGTGTTTCGCCGCCCGGCCGAGGGCGATGACAGGGCTCAGCTGCGCGCCGGGGGCGGCCTCGCTGGCGGCCTGGAGGGCGGCGGCGAGCAGCCGCTCGCTCACCCCCATCCTGACCGGACTCGCCGCCAGGGCCTCATGCAGCTGGGCCAGGGTGAGGGGGTTGCCACCCCAGTCCGCGGTGATCTGCGCCCTGGCGCTCATCTGATCCTTGTCGACCTGGATCAGCAGCCTGGCATCCTGGCGCCGGGCGATGGGCACGGGGGGATGAGCCGGGGCATCCGGCTGGCTGAGCAGGGCGTTGAGCAGGGTGACAGCCTGGCGGATCCCTTCGTCGAGGGGCTGGTAGCGCCGGCAGTTGGAGAGCCGCAGCAGGGCGAGGATGTCCGCCTCCTGGATGGGGGCGTCGAGGCCTGGGATGATGCGCAGGCAGACACAGGTCATGTCTGCCGACAGCTGAAACCACGCCTTGCTCAACACCGGGGCACCTCCCTCGTCGTCCCGATCCGGCGTGCCCCTGTGACCGGGGCGGATCCCTGCCGGATGCCGCGGCCGCCGGGGCGGCCCAAAACCGCAGTATTCGGGTCTTTTTCCTTCCGGGTCAACGCGCTGGGTGCAAATGGGTGATCCGGGTTGAGGAAATTTATGCTGACAGGGGGCGGGACCCCGCCTTGTCGGACTGTGGCTGCCTGACCTTTGAGCGATCGCGCCTGTCCCCGGGCACGGGCGGGGGATTCTCCTTGCCAGACGGGAGACAAGGGATTCTAATCTGCCGCCGCGAGGCGCCGGGGATGACTGTTACCGGCCATCCTGCCCATTTGTTCCACCGAATGCCCAACCGAACGAGCCCCATGACCGCCCAAGGCCACCTGCTGTTTTCCGTCACCTGCGTCCTGCTTGCCCACAAGGTCGAACTCACCCCGGCCCTGGCCGACGCCAGCCTGTGGCACATCATTCCCATGGCCCTGGCGAGCGCCCTGCTGCCCGACCTGGACCATCCCCACTCCCTGCTCGGCCGGCAACTGCCCTGGATCTCGGGACCCCTCTCGCGGATCTTCGGCCATCGCGGCTTCACCCACAGCCTGCTGGCGGTGGCCATGGGGGTCTGGGGGCTGGCGCAGGCTCCGGGCCTGCTGTCGGGGGCGGTGAAGGATGCCCTCATCGTGGGTTACCTCAGCCACCTGCTGGGGGACTGGCTCACCCCGATGGGGATTCCCCTGTGCTGGCCCTGGCGCCGCCGCTTCCGCTTGCCCGGTCTGCCCCTCAAGAGCGGGGGTGGCTACGAGCGGGCCTTCTGCCTGTTGACCCTGGCGCTCGCCGGCTACTGGGTCCACGGAGATCTGGGGCTAGGCGCCTTCTAGCCGGGGTCAGGCGAGGCGGTTGGCGGTGCGCGTCAGGGTGAGGTAGTCGGCGAGCACCGGCAACCCCAGCAGGTGACGGCGCAGCATGTCGAGGGCGGCGAAGGCGAGGATCCGGCGACCGCTCGCTGGATCCGGGTGACTGACCTTGAGGGTCTGGCCAAACTGCCGCCCGTCGATGCACAGCAGCAGGGGCACGCCGTGTGGCCCTGCCCGGCCAATGGTGAGGCCGGGGTGGGGGCCGTCACCCGCCAGCAGATCGAGCTCGTCGGGGAGGGCGTGGCTGAAGTGCGCCTCCAGCGCGGGGTGGGTGTGGCACATGGCCAGCAGGGCGCCCCGGGTCTCCCCTTCTCGCAGGCACAGCAGCCGCTCCCCCATCAGCGCCAGGATCTGGCTGGCCGGCTCCTCGTTGCCTTTTCCCACCAGCCAGGGAGTGATCACCTGCAGCAGGCGGGCTTCGGCGGCGTCCATGTCCGCAGGGACGGCGCCGTGGCCGATGAGCTTGAGCTCGATCAGCGGCATGGAGGAGCGGTAGCCGAGCTCGATGCCGGTGGGCCAGGGGGCCGCATCCAGCCGATCCGAGAGGGCGGATTCCGAGATGCCGAAGGTGTAGAAGCGGCGCAACTCGGTGTCGGTCTGCGCCCCCGCCAGCGCCTTGAGACGCGGCACGATCTGCTCGCGCACCATTTGCTTGAATTCGAACGGCACGCCCGGAGTGAAGAAGAGCCGGCTCTGGCCAGAGTGCACCAGGAAGCCGCAGGCGGTACCGACCGGGTTGTCGAGGATCTCGCAACCCTGCGGCAGCCAGGCCTGCTTGGTGTTGCTGGATGGCATGGCGCGGCCCCGGCTGGCGTAACGGGCCTCCATGGTGGCGAGCCAGTCGGGGAACAGGGTCAGGGGCTGGTCGAAGGCCTCGGCCGCCGCCTGGGCGGTGAGGTCGTCGGCGGTAGGGCCGAGCCCGCCACACACCAGCACGACTTCGGCGCGGCTGGCGCACTCGCGCAGCACGGCCTTCAGGTCGGCGAGGTTGTCCCCGACCGTGGTGCGGCGGCGCACCTGCCAGCCCTGTTCCAGCAAGAGGGCGCTGAGCCAGGCGGCGTTAGTGTCCACCACCAGGCCGGTCACTATCTCGTCGCCGGTGCTGAGGATCTCGATGCGCATGCAGACTCCTTGGAAATGGCTAACCCGGATCAGGGCTGGTTGTGTTCGAAGTAGTAGCTGATCCGGGTTCGCGGGTTGAGGTATTCAAACACCGCGGGGGGCAGGCGTTTGGGGTGGATCACCTTGACGATGGCAAGCCCGGTCTCCTCGAGATCGATGATGGCCGCCTCCTGGCGCGGGATGCGCGGATCGTACACCAGCACCGCGGGGTAGAGCAGGCGGGAGGCGTTGACCGACATCACCAGCCCCACCTGGCCATTGGAGAGCTGCATCACGCTGCCGGGGGGATAGATCCCCATCAGCCGGATCAGCATGCCGAGGTGATCGGCGTTGAACTGGGCCTTGCGCTGCTTGTAGAGGCTGCCGAGGGCCGAGTAGGGCACCTTGGTCTGCAGGTGGCAGAGGTTGTCATACTCGTTGATGAGGGAGACGATCTGGGTGAGGGGGTCGAGCTGGGCTCCCTTGAGCCCCAGTGGCCCGCTGCCGTCCAGGTATTCGTGGTGGTGCCGCACTATGTTCCTGGCGGGCTCCGGAAATTCCCTCGCCAGGCTCAGCAGCTCCAGCCCGTAACGCGGGTGCTGGGCCACCAGGTTCTGCTCGGGCCTGGTGAGCGGCTCCGTCTTGCGCAGGATCTGGCTCGGGAGCTTCAGCTTGCCGATGTCGTGGAACAGGGCCCCCATGCCGACCAGGCGGATCGCCTCGGCCGGCAACTTGCACTCCCGGGCCAGCAGCATGCTGAGCACGCTGACGTTGAGGGAGTGAAACTGCAGGCTGTTGCCATCCGAGCTGTCGGACACCAGGTGCAACACCATCTCGTCTACCGACAGCAGCTGCTCCGTCATGGCGTTGATCAGCTCCTGCGCCTCCCCGATGGCGTTGAGGGGGCGGGACTGGATCTTGCCCATCAGGTTGCGCACCTGGGCCAGGGACTGGCGGAACTGCTTCTCGCACTGCTGCAGATCGCGGCGATAGCGCTGCAGCTGTTCGATGCGCCGGCTCTTCTCGGATTCCATGGCCTGCTGGCGGGCGAGGAGCGCCTCGTCGTCTTCCCCCTGGAGGGTCGGCTGACCGAGGGGCTTGGGGGGCGTGTCGCTCTTGTCGGGAATGATGGTCACCAGCTTGAGCCCCAGCCGGCGGATGAGCTCTATCTCCTCCTCGCGCTTCAGCTTGAAGCTGGAGAACAGGAAGGGGTGCTCGCGCCACCCCAGCGGCAGGGAGACAAAATTGCCGACTTGCAGCCGGTCTACGGAGATCTTGATGCCTGTCATGGGGTTGGACGCGAGGGACACACTGAGCCGTATGCTAGTCAAAGGCCGGAGTGAATAAAAGGTATCTGGTGACAGCGTGGGCGCTTTATTATAGGCTTCTAGATGTCCAGACATATTTACCGATGCAGTACAGGGAGTCAGCATGCCGATCAAGATCCCGGACCAGTTGCCCGCCGCCGAAGTGCTGGGGCAGGAGAACATCTTCGTGATGACGGAATCCCGGGCCGTCACCCAGAACATCCGTCCGCTGCGGGTGCTCATCCTCAACCTGATGCCCAAGAAGATAGAAACCGAGATCCAGCTGATGCGGATGCTCTCCAACTCGCCGTTGCAGGTGGATGTGGATCTGCTGCGCATCGACGATCGGGAGTCGAAGAACACGCCCCAGGCGCACCTGGAGAACTTCTATCACGACTTCGAGCAGGTGCGGGGCAACAACTACGACGGTATGATCATCACGGGAGCGCCGCTCGGGCTGGTGGAGTTCGAGGAGGTGATTTACTGGCCGCGGATCGTCGAGATCATCGAGTGGTCCCACCAGCACGTGACCTCCACCCTGTTCCTCTGCTGGGCGGTACAGGCGGCGCTGAAAGCCTTGTATGGCATGGAGAAGCAGACCCACGGCGAGAAGCTCTCCGGCGTCTATCGCCACCACCGCCTCGACGAGCACGAGCCGCTGCTGCGCGGTTTCGACGATGAATTCGTGGCGCCCCACTCCCGCTATGCGGCGTTCGACGGGGACCTCATCCGTGCCCACACCGATCTGCAGATCTTCGCAGAATCGGAAGAGGCTGGCGTCTATCTGGCGGCGACCAAGGACTGTCGCCAGGTGTTCGTCACCGGCCACCCGGAGTACGACGCCCTGACCCTTGACGGGGAGTACCGGCGGGATCTGGCGGCCAGCCTCTCCCCTGTGGTGCCGGTCAACTACTACCCGGACAACGACCCGAACCAGACCCCGCGCGCCACCTGGCGCAGCCACGGGCATCTGCTGTTTTCCAACTGGCTCAACTACTACGTCTATCAGCTGACCAGCTACAGGGTGGAAGACATCGGCAAGGTATTCACCTACCAGCCACCCAAGGGGTAGGTCGCCGTCAGTCGAGCCCGGCCAGCCCTCGTCCCCGGGTGTCGAGCCAGTGGCGGTGGCAGGCCAGGGTGAAGGCCCGTGGCCGCCTGGCCCGGATGACGGCCATGGCCTCCTGCTGGGGCAGTCCCTGGGCCATCAGCAGCAGAGCCGCCGCCAGCCCGGTGCGCCCGCTCCCCCCGTGGCAGTGAATGACCAGATGCCGCCCCTCCCGCAGCAGGGCGAGCAGCTCGGGCAAGACCCGGGGCCAGGCCTGTTCGAAGGTGACATCGGGGGCCTGGTCGTCCGCGATGGGCAGGTGAAACCACGCCATGCCCCTGGCGTCCACCTGGGGACCCAGGTCCGCGAGGCCCTGGGCGGTCAGCTCCTCCTGCGTCATCAGCGTGAGCACCCCGCCGGCCCCGGCCAGCTGCAGCTGGGCCAGGGCCCGGGTCAGGGCGACCTGCTGGCTGCCGGGGCAGGGGGTGAGCAAGAGCTGCCCGTCGAGGCGCAATACCTCCAGGCTCCAGAAGGGGTGGGCACTGAGCATGGGGCGTCTCCTCGCCGTCGGAAAAGCGGCGGGATGGGGCACCCCGCGCGGGTGCGGCACAGCATAGGGGGGACGGTGGCGATGTCAATGCGCGTTGTGTTCGTCCCGGTTTACGGGCAGAGTCTAAAAAAATCGAGCGATGCAAGGACAAGGAGTAAAGATGAGAAACCTGGATCAACTGGACTTGGACATCCTGGCCCATCTGTTTCGCGACGCGGGCATGACCAACAAGGATCTGGCGGCCCTGGTCGGGGTGGCGCCCTCCACCTGCCTGGAGCGGGTACGCAAGTTGCAGCAGGACGGAGTACTCAAGGGGGCGCACTGCGAGGTGGATTATCAGGCGCTGGGTGGTCATATCCAGGCCATGGTCTCCCTGCAGCTGGCACGCCACAGCCGCCAGATCATAGACGCGTTTCGCGACGCCATCCTGGCACTGCCCGAGGTGATCAGCCTGTTCCACATGGGCGGCAAGGACGACTTCCTGGTGCACCTGTGCGTCTCCGACACCGAGCACCTGCGCAACTTCGTGTTCGATCACTTCACCTCCCGGGAAGAGGTAGTGCACCTGGAGACCTCCCTGGTGTTCGAGCACAGATTCAGCCGCTCCCTGCCCTGCTTCCCACACGGCTGAGCCAGGGGAAATGAAAAAAACCGCCCGAGGGCGGTTTTTTTGTGGGTGCACCCTCAGTTGAGAGCCAGTCTGCTGTCCTGTGCCGTCCGGTAGAGCCCCTGCTGATAGGCCAGGCTGCCCCACAGGACCAGCCCCAGAGCGGCATCCTTCATGGTGCCCGGTTGTGGTGCCGGGGTGAGCGTCTCTGTCGCATCCTCGTAGATGAAGCCTTCCGGCGCTCGCTCGGGCTGCAGGATCACCACATCCTTTCCGCGCATCAGGGCGAAGTTCTTGTCGTATTGCATGATGGCGCGCCCCGGCCAGTCGGCGGGCATGCGGGTGAGATCCTTGCCCAGCATCGGATAGTCGGCACTTATGCCCATCAGGGAGAGCAGGGTCGGGGCCATGTCGATCTGGCTGACGATGCGAGGATCCTTTCTCGGCGCTATGCCGTCCCCCAGGATGATGCCCGGGATGTGGAAGCGGGGGATGGGTACCAGGCTGGCCCCCCCGACCCGACTGTCGTGATCGGCGATGACCAGGAACAGGGTGTCCTTCCAGTATGCCGATGCCCTGGCCTTCTTGAAGAACTCGCCGACGGCGTAGTCCGCGTACTTGGCGGCGTTGTTGCGGGTCTGCTTGGGCTGCTCGTACAGGGCGATGCGGTTGTCGGGGAATTCGAAGGGATCGTGGTTGCTGGAGCTGAACACCAGGCTGAAGAAGGGTTTGCCCTCTTTGTGCAGCGCCGCGAAGGTGTCGTTGGCCTTGGCCATCAGATCTTCATCCGAGGCACCCCAGGATCCTTCGAACACCGGGTGCTTGAAGTCCTTCTGCTCGACGATGGTGGTGAAGCCGTTGCCGAGGAAGAAGCTGCGCATGTTGTCGAAGTGGCTCTCGCCGCCGTAGATGAAGCTGGTGTCATAGCCTTGCCGTTTGAGCAGGTCGGCGATGGTGAAGAAGTTGGTCTGGCTCTTGCCGAGCTTGACCACGGCCTGGGCCGGGGTCGGCGTGAAGCCGGTGAGCACCGCTTCGATGCCGCGTACCGAGCGGGTACCGGTGGCGTAGAGTTGCTCGAAGGCCCAGCCCTGCCGGGAGAGCGCATCGATGTTGGGGGTGAGCGGCAGGCCGCCGAGGGAGCCGACGAACTGGGCCCCCAGGCTCTCTTGCAGCAGGATCACCAGGTTTTTGGGCTTGCCCTGGTAGCTGGCCGTGTTGAAGGTCTGGCTCGGCAGCTCGGCGGAGGTGAAATCACCGAGCGGGCGACCGCTCTCCTCGCGGACTATCTCCAGCACCTGATGGTCAGCCATCTTGCCGTAAAACTGGCTGGCGTCCTCCTCGGCCCCCATCTGCTTGATGGCAAAGAAGAGGGAGTAGGCGGAGTTGACGGTGAGGGCGTTGACCAGGGGATCGTCGGCAAAGGCCACCATGGCCGGGTTCAGGGCGCGGTGGCCGAGACTGGAGCGGGCGCCGAGAAAGCCGACGGCGAGGATCAGCAGGGCGAAGGCGGGGCGCCAGTACCAGCGGGGGAAGCTGAGGTCGCGTACCAGGCGGCCACTCAGCCACCAGCCACCGCCCAGCACGGCGCCGCTGAAGATCACGGCCAGCAGCAGCTCTCCCTTGCGACCTGCCCACAGCATGGAGAGCACCTCCTTCGGATAGATGAGGTACTCCACATAGAGGCGGTTGGGGCGCACCCCATACTCGGTGACGAAGGCGGGGGTGGAGATCTCGAGAAAGAGCATCAGCCAGAGCCCCAGGGTGAGCCAGACCCGGATAAGCTGCATCCAGAGCCGCCCCGGCGTGTGGGGCCCGGCCAGCAACTGGGTCAAGACGGCGGGCACGCCCCAGACCCAGCAGAGGGTGGCGACGTCGACGCGAATGCCTTGCAGCAGCATCTCCTGCCAGCCAGAGACGGCATCCACCCGTTCCAGTTGCCAGAGCCCGAGGCCAAGGCGGCTGACGGTCAGGGAGATGAGCGCGATCAATGAAAAGACGGCGATGGGCCAAACCGGTCCCAGCCATTGTCTGATGGTGGTCATATTGTTCCTGCAAACCTGTTTGCGCCCATTCCCCGGGCACATTGTTGTTATGGTGCGGGAATATGACCGTGGGGCTGAGCAAAGGTTGCATGGGAATGGGGATATATGGAGAAGTTGGCACGTTTTATGATTTTTTGTGACCGGAAGCAGGGTTTGAAGAGAGCATAAAACGCTGGGAAAACTGTGATCCTGCCAGCACAGCGAGGCAACGGCTGTGCCTATAATGGCGCCGAATTTCTCAATCGGAGCCGAAGGGATGCCGGTCTTTATCGATGTGGAATATCTGCGGGGATGGTGCCTGTTCGTGGTGCTGTCCGACGGCACCACGGGGGCGCTGGACCTGACCCCCTGGCGGACCCAGCAGCTGTTCGCGGCGCTGGATTCGGAGCGGCGCTGTGCCCGGGTATTCATCAACCGCCGTCACCAGCTGGAGTGGCCCTCTGGCTGCACCCTGTCGGCCCAGGAGGTTTACCACCTCATCACTCCCATCGACGAGCGTGAGGTCTTCAACGATCGCCAAGGCCGTTGAAAACGACGTGCTAACCCGTTGAGTCAGGTAACGTTTTCAGTCACAGACCCGCTCTGGTCTCACCGTTATCATGACCCCAGTGGGGCGCCTTTCGCGCCCGCAACACCACAGCGGGAACATAACAATGAAACAAGGAACGTTGCGTCGTGGCGGCCTGATCGGGGCCGCCCTGTTACTGACGGCTTGCGGCAGCGGAGGCGGTGGTGCCAGCACCGAGACCGCGCCGCCGGTGGTCAATCCTGCCCCCCCGGCTGCGGCCCGCGCCTGCTACGGCGATGATCAGCCGGCCTGCAACCTGCGCACCTACCAGGTGATGGTGGAGTCCTTCGTCGACGGCGACGGCAGCGCCAACTACGGCGTCAGCTACGGCCCCTCCCGCCACAACGGCGATCTGCAGGGGATCATCGACAGCCTCGACCACATCAAGAGCCTCAACGTCAACGCCATCTGGCTGACCCCGGTGTTCGACTCCTGCGCCGGTCAGGGCGGGGACGACAGGCTGGACGCCACCGGCTACTTCGCCTGCGACTTCTTCAACGTGGACCCCAATTTCGGCAGCAACGCCCTGCTCAAGAAACTGGTGGACGCGGCCCACCAGCGCGGCCTCTATGTCTTCCTCGACGGGGTGTTCGGCCACGTGGGCAAGGTGGGGGTGAGCAAGCCCTCCCCCGAGGGGCGCCTGCCCGCCCTCAAGAGTGGCGGGGCCGGTTATCCCGGTCAGCTGGTGGACTACGGCCAGCCCGAGAGCCTCGCTTACTTCAAGGAGGTGGCCCGTCACTGGGTCGAGCAGTACGGTATCGATGGCTGGCGCCTCGACCAGGCCTATCAGCTCGGCCTCATTGAGTGGCGCGCCATCCGCAGCGAGGTGGAGCGGGCGAGCGCGGCGCGCAAGGCCGCCGGCCAGCAGTGGGGTACCCTGGGCTACCTGGTGGGGGAGGTGTGGAAGGGGGCCGACGAGATCCGGGCCCAGGCCTATGGCAGCAGCGATAACCCGGCGCTCTCCTCGGCGTTCGACTTCCCGCTGCGCTACGGCCTGGTGCAGGCGCTGGCGGTGGAGGAGTCTGGCAAGGGCGGGCAAGGGGCCGGCGTGCTCGACGCCAGCTGGAACAAGGTGGAGAACTACCCGGACCACGCCATGCCGAACCTGATGCTGGGCAACCACGATCTGGTGCGTTTCGGCGATCTGCTGGAGCGCGGCAACTTCAACCCGGAGGACTACTGGCAGCGCCACAAGGCGGCCTTCAGCTTCCTGGCGGCCCGCTCCGGCCCCATCACCCTCTACTATGGCGAGGAGTTCGGCGACGAGGTACCGGGCTTTGCCAAGCAGGTGGGGGGCGATTGTGCGGCCCAGGGGCTCTGTGACGATCACGTGGCCCGCAGCGACGGCAAGGTGCCTGGCGTGACCGGCTTCGTGCCGAACACTGAGCAGAGCGAGCTGAAGCAGTGGCTCGGCGATCTGCTGGCCCTGCGCGCCAAGCATCCCGCCCTCTATCAGGGGGAGCGGGTCAAGCTGGTGGCGGAGGGCAGCGTCTACGGCGACATCAAGCAGACGGCGGGCGAGCAGATAGTCTACCTGCTCAACGTCTCCAGCACGCCCCAGAGCTATGCCCTGCCGGCGGGCAAGCTGCGCAGCGGCAGCGCCCTGGTGGATCTGCAGAGCGGCGAGCGCCTGGCCATCGGCGGCAGCAGCCTGACGGTGACGCTGCCCCCGCTCACCGGCCGCTTCCTGTTGCTGCAATGACGCTGCGGCCGTTACCCGCGCAATGACAAAAGGGTCCCTTGCGGGGCCCTTTTTGCAAGTTCAGGCGATCGCGCTCTGGCCCCGGTTCTCCAGCCGCTGGCGGAAGGCCCGGGCGAGGCGATCGTAGAGATCCTTCGCCTCCCTGTCCTCCACATCCCCCCGGATCCAGGGGTTGTCGATGATCTCCAGCAGCACGCAGCCCTGCCCCTGCTGGCGCAGATCCACCCCGAACAGGCCGTTGCCGAGCTGGTGGACGGCGCGGCGGGCGGTCTGCAGCACCCGCTCCGGCACTTCGGTGAGGGGCAGCGCCTCTATCCGGCTCATGTCGAGAGGGTGCTTGCGGCGGCGGATGCGGTTGCCGGGCTCGGGTCGGTAGCGGCGGCAGGCGAACAGGGGGGAGCCGTCGAGAAAGCCGATGCGCCAGTCGAACTCGGCGGGGATCCGGCTCTGCACCAGCAGCAGGGCGGAGCGCGCCAGCCCCTCGTCCAGCAGGCGGGCGAGCTGGGTCTCGTCGCTTGCCATGGCGAGATCCCGCCCCTGGGCGCCGTCGGGCACCTTGACCATCAGCGGCAGACCGAGACGCTGCACCAGCTCGTCCACGTGCTGGCGGCCGCGCCGGGTCACCACCATGGTGGGGGGCATGGGCACGTCGCTGCGCACCATCAGCTCGTAGAGGTAGAGCTTGTTGCTGCAGGCCAGGATGGCCCGGGAGCTGTCGATCACCGGCATCTTGAGCTGCTCGGCACGGCGGGCGAACTCGAAGGTATAGTGGCCGACCGCGGTCTCGGCGCGCAGCCACAGGGTGTCGAACTCCGGCAGCCGCTCGATGGCGGAGGGGGCCAGGATCTCGGCCCGGATCCCCTGGGCGGCGGCGGCCTCGATGAAGCGCTCGAGGGCGAGGGCGTCGCTGCTGGCGCGGCCGTCCCCCTGATCCACCAGGATGGCGAGCTGGTAGCGCGGTGCCGCCTGCTCCTCGTCGCCCACACCCACCAGGGCCTGGGCGTGCTGCACCATCAACGCCTGCTCGCTCTGGCTCAGCGCCAGCGGTGACAGGCTCTCCTGCTGGCGCACCGACCAGCCGTGGCGACCGCGCTTGAGGGTCAGCTCCTGCAGCGGCAGCTGGCTCAGGCCGTAGTAGTAGCGGGCGAGCCCCGCCAGCTCGCTCTGCTCGCACTGGCCGAAGATGGCGCGTACCCGGATCCTGTCCTCGCTCTGCTGGCTCAGCCAGCCCTGCAGCTTGCGCCACAGCTTGGCGGGGGGCTGCTGGGGTTGCAGCCGGCCGATGGCCTGCAACCCCGGCAGGCAGTGGTGGCCACGGGCCTGGGCCAGCAGGGAGCAGTAGTAGCCCGCGCTCAGGTGCTCCAGACTGCGGCAGAGGTTGATGATGCGCGGACGGCCGCCCGTGGTTGGCAGGCCGTGCTGCAGGTAGGTGCGGGCGGTCAGCAGGTAGTCGGCAGGGCAGGGCCAGTCGCCCGGCTCCTCGACGATGACATAGGTACTCATATTTTGGGCTCCACGGATCAGACTGCCGGAAACGGCAGTATCCCCAGTGGGCTTCGATGCACCGACAAGCACGACAATGGCGCGAGGGGAAACAAGAGGTTACAGTGCCTAATATTCTGCCTTGGTAACTTGTGATACAAGTCGCATTTCTGGTGCTGAGGATAAATAACCGAACAAGGACTCCCCGTGTTGACCGTCCGCGCCGCCCGAACCGACGATCTGGGCGCCATCGTGAAGCTGGAACGCTACTGCTTTCCCCCCGAGGTCGCCTTCGGTCGCAGCCGTTGGCACTATCTGCTCAGCCAGGCCAAAGGGCGCACCCTGATCCTGCAGGACGACAAGGCCCAGCTGATGGGCTACCTCAGCGTGCTGGAGCACAGGGGCTGGGATCGCCTCGTCATCCAGACCCTGGCCATCCGCTGGACGGTGCGCCGCCAGGGCTGGGCCCGCCGCCTGCTGGAGCAGGTGATCCGGGAGGGGCGGGAGGCCGGCTGGGGGGCCATCCGCCTCGAAGTCGCCGACGCCAACGCCGAGGCTCAGGCTCTCTACCACGGGCTGGGGTTTCGCCCAAGGCTGCGGCTGCCCGATTATTACGGGCCCGGCCAGCATGCGCACCGCCTGGTGCTGGCGCTGGGGGATGAGCGGCAGGAGCCATCATGAGTTGCGAGGATTGCCTGGCCACGGCCATCCGGGCCAAGTTGGGGCGCTGTCCGGTCTGCGCTGGCCAGACCTTTCTCATCGGTGCAGTCGGCTGGCTGGTGTGGTGGTGGTGCGGTGCCGACACCTCGGTCAACGCCCTGACCGGTCTGCTGTTTGCGCTGGGTGGCTCGGGCCTCTTCCTGCTGCACCTGGTGGCCTTTGCATGGCGAAAGCTGGTGAAACGCGACAGATAACGTGCTGATTTTAAAAGAAGACAAACAACAATGGAGGTTCACATGATTGCAATGGTAACGGGCGCCTCGTCCGGCTTTGGTGAGGCCATCAGCCGTCTGCTGGTGAGCGCCGGCCATCGGGTGATCGGCACGGGTCGCCGCGCCGAGCGTCTGGCCGTCCTGGCCGACGAGCTGGGGGAGAGCTTCCTGCCCCTGGTGTTCGACGTGCAGGACAAGGCCGCCACCCGCGCTGCCATCGAGGGGCTGCCGGCCGCCTGGCGCGAGGTGGATCTGCTGGTCAACAACGCAGGTCTCGCCCTGGGGCTGGAGCCTGCCCATAAAGCAGATCTCGAGGACTGGGAGCAGATGATCGCCACCAACGTCAGCGGCCTCACCCTGATCACCCGGCTGCTGCTGCCGGGCATGGTGGCGCGCAACCGCGGCCACGTCATCAACATCGGCTCCATCGCCGGCACCTACCCCTATCCGGGTGGCAACGTCTACGGTGCCACCAAGGCCTTCGTGAAGCAGTTCAGCCTGAATCTGCGGGCCGATCTGGCGGGCACCGCAGTGCGCGTCACCAACGTGGAGCCCGGCCTGTGCGGCGGTACCGAGTTCTCCAACGTGCGCTTCCACGGGGATGATGCCAAGGCGGCCACCGTCTACCAGGGGGTGCAGGCCATCCAGCCGGAGGACATCGCCAATACCGTGCGCTGGATCAGCGAGCTGCCTGCTCACGTCAACATCAACAGCATCGAGATCATGCCGGTGGCCCAGACCTTCGGCCCGCTGCACATCAGCCGCCGCTGAGGCCGGCCTGGTGGCTCACCCACCCAAGAGAGGCGCCCTTCGGCGCCTCTCTTTTTTTATGGCGGCGAGGCCGGGGGGGCGTGACTCCGGGTTGTCTGGCGCAAGGTACTCATGTTGGCCCGCAATTTGCTGCCCCCAGGCCATGGCGGGGCGAAGTGCCCCAAAGGCCGGTGCGACCGGCAGTCAGCATGGAGTCTTCATGGATATCAAACCCTATGGTCAGCAGCTCGCCCAGAGCGCGTCCCAGAGCCGTGCCCTGGCCACCCTCGGCGACAGCGACGACAAGCAGAGCGGCTGGTCCCAGCAGGTCAGCCTCTCCAGCCAGGCGCTGACCGGCAAGGCGCAGCAGGCACTCACCTACGAGCACCTGGCCAGGAATGGCAAGAGTACGGCCCTGACCGGTGGCGTCAAGGATGCGCGGGTGCAGCAGATGGTGGACAAGGCCCTGGGCTTCGATCGCAAAAAATTTGACGATCTCGAGAGCCAGATCAAGCGCCTGGCCGACGACAAGACACTCCCGGATGAGGAGCGGGAGAGTCAGACCCGGGGACTCATCGAGCAGCGCGATGCCATGCTCGAGGCGGCCATGGATCGCCTCACTGGCAAGTCGTCGCTCGTGCAGGCGTGACGGGAATGAAAGAGCGTCCTGCCAGGGTGTCGAGATCCCGGGGGGACCGGGCCGGATGAAAGCAGGGAGGGTCTTGATCCTCCCTGCCCAGAGCGGGGATCAGGGCTGTTTCGGGGCTATGCCGATGGCGATGGCCGTGGTCTGCACGGCCTTGATCTGATCCCCCTTGGCGATCAGGGCGAGCTGGGCGGGATCCTTCACCTTGAGGGTGAGGGTCTTGTCCACTCCCTTGACCCTGATGGTCTGCTGCTCCTTGTCGACGTCGATGACGTCCGCATAGATAGTCGTCTGCATGCCGGCGCCGATCGCGGGTTGCTCCCCCGGGGCGGCCTTGCTCTCCTCCGTTTCCACCACCCGTTTTCTCACCCCGGCGGTGCCCTTGAGCAGCGTCAGATCCAGCAATTGCAGGTATCGCAAGGCCACCACGTCCCCGACCTTGAGGCGCTGCAGGTTGCTCACCTTCTCGTCGGCGACGAGATCGAAGGTCCGGCCTTCGGCATTCTTCAGGCTGACCTTGCGGGTGGCCAGATCGATGGCGGTGACGGTGGCCTCGGCCTTCAGCTCCTCCGCCAGGCTGGCCTGACCCGGCGTGACCGCGACATGGGTGGCCACCTCGGCGGCCTGTAACAAGGGATGAGTGCAGAGGGCGAGTGCGCCGGCGATCCATGCGTGCTTCAGTTTCATGATTGAGACCCTGTGGCTGGGAAAGGGACCCCGGGAGGGGTCGTGACGACGGGAGGGCGAGGTCGCCTCCCGCTTTCACCATAGCAAAACCGGGTCAGGGTACCCGTTCGGCATCGCAGTTTTGACGGTGCGCTCTCGCTTTTGACCTGACGGCACGGCAGGCGCACAATCCCCCTGCATGCATTCAACCGAGGGCTCAGCCGTGTACAACTTCCAATATGCCAATCCCACCCGCGTCTGTTTCGGTGAGGGCCAGATCGCCACCCTGGCCGAGCTGATCCCGGCCGGCAGCCGTTTGCTGGTGCTCTACGGCGGCGGCAGCATCAAGCAGAACGGGGTCTATGACCAGCTGACCCAGGCGCTGGCGGGCCGGGAGTGGCTGGAGTTCCCCGGCATCGGCGCCAATCCCCAGTACGATCAGCTGATGGAGGCGGTGGACCTGGTCAAGCGCGAGCGCATCGACTTCCTGCTGGCGGTGGGGGGCGGCTCAGTGGTGGACGGCACCAAGTTCGTGGCCGCCGCAGCCCGCTTCGAGGGGGACGATCCCTGGGACATCCTGCTGCACAAGGCCCCCGTCAAGGCGGCGCTGCCGCTCGGCTGCGTGCTGACCCTGCCGGCCACCGGCTCGGAGAGCAACCCGGCCGCCGTGGTGAGCCGGGGGGAGGCCAAGCTCTCCTTCATGAGCCCGCTGGTGCTGCCGAGCTTTGCGGTGCTGGATCCCACCACCACCTACAGCCTGCCGCCGCGCCAGGTGGGCAACGGGGTGGTGGATGCCTTCGTCCACATCCTCGAGCAGTACCTCACCTTCCCGGTAGGGGGCGAGGTGCAGGACCGGCTGGCGGAAGGCCTGTTGCAGGTGCTGGTGGACAACGGCCCGCGGGCGCTGGCGGAGCCCACCCACTACCAGGTGCGTGCCAACCTGATGTGGGCGGCGAGCCTGGCCCTCAACGGCCTCATCGGCCGCGGCGTGCCCCAGGACTGGTCCACCCACGCCATCGGTCACCAGCTCACCGCCCTGCACGGGCTGGATCATGCCCAGAGTCTGGCGGTAGTGCTGCCCTCCCTGCTGCGGGAGCAAGCGGCCCAGAAGCAGGAGAAGCTGGCCCAGTTCGCCGAGCGGGTCTGGCACTCCAGCCGCGAGGACAGGGCGCTGCGCATCGAGGAGGCTATTATCCGCACCGAGCAGTTCTTCCGGCAGATGGGGGTGGGCACCCGCCTCGCCGACTATGGCCTGGATGCGCGCTGCATCCCGGGGATCTGCTCCAACCTCAAGCTGTTCGGCCTGACCGCGCTCGGGGAGCAGCAGGACATAGATCCGGACAAGGTGGCCAGGATCCTGTCCCACGCGCTTTAAGTCATCCTGGCAACCATAGTGGTGTGGATCCTCTCTCACGCCCTCTGATCACTGACAGGCCAACGGAAAAGAAAACGCCCCGATCATCGGGGCGTTTTGCATGGCGAGGCGCACGGGATGGGGATCAGGCGCTCTTGTCCAGTTCGTGCTCCAGCGCCGCAGCCTTCTGGCGGGCCGGGTGGGTGTTGAGCCGCTGCCAGTAGGCCTGCAAATGCGGGAACTGGTCCAGCTGGCCGCTCTGGGCCAGCAGATCCACCAGGAAGGAGTTCAGGATGTCGGCACCGGTGAGGCGATCGGCCACCAGGTAGCGGCGGTTCGCCAGCACCTCGTTGAGGTAGCCCAGCACCTTGGCGCACTCGGCTTTGGCGTAGTCCGGCAGGAAGCGCATTGGGCTGCCGTCCTTGCGCACGAACATGTCGAGCAGCAGCGGCAGAATGCCGGAGCTCTCGGCGAAGTGGAGCCACTGCAGGTATTCGGCATACTCCGGGCTGTCGGTGGCCGGTGCCAGCCGTTCCGGGGCGTGGCGGGCGATCAGGTATTCGGTGATGGCGCCCGATTCGGCCAGCACCCGGCCGTCGAACTCGATGACCGGCGACTTGCCGAGGGGGTGGACGGCCTTGAGCTCGGGGGGCGCCAGAAAGGTGGTGGCGTCGCGCTGATACGCCTTGATCTCATAGGGCAGGCCCAGCTCTTCGAGCAGCCAGATGATGCGCTGGGAGCGGGATTTGTTCAGGTGGTGCAGGACTATCATGGAAACCTCGACGCAGTGACGGAAGGCGGTAATACGCAGCGGCGCGGTGGCAGGTTCACCGCTGGCCAAAAAAGAGCGGGCTGGATGCCCGCTCCTGCGTTGACTGACTCAGGCCTCCAGCGCCTGATCCAGATCCGCCAGTATGTCCTCGATGGCCTCGATCCCCACCGACAGCCGGATCATCTCAGGTTTCACCCCGGCCTTGGCCTGCTCCTCTTCGCTGAGCTGACGGTGGGTGGTGGAGGCGGGGTGGCAGGCCAGGGACTTGGCATCCCCGATGTTGACCAGCCGCTTGAAGATCTTGAGCGCATCGTAGAAGCGCACCCCCGCCTCGTAGCCCTCCTTCAGGCCGAAGGAGAGGATGGCGGACGGGCGACCCGCCATGTACTTCTCCGCGAGGGGATAGTGGGGATGACCCGGCAGGCCGGCGTAGCTGACCCAGGCCACCTTGGGGTGGTGCTTGAGGTGGTGGGCCACCCGCAGGGCGTTGTCCACGTGGCGCTCCATGCGCAGGCTGAGGGTCTCCAGCCCCTGCAGCAGCAGGAAGGCGTTCATGGGGGCGAGCGCCGCACCCGTGTTGCGCAGGGGCACGGTGCGCACCCGGCCGATGAAGGCGGCAGGGCCGAAGGCCTCGGTGTAGACCACCCCGTGGTAGGAGGGCTCGGGTCGGGTGAGCTGGGGGAAGCGCTCGGCGTGATCCGCCCAGGGGAACTTGCCCGCGTCGACGATGACGCCCCCCAGGGAGTTGCCGTGGCCGCCGACATATTTGGTCAGGCTGTGCACCACGATGTCGGCGCCGTGCTCGATGGGCTTGCACAAGACCGGGGTAGCGACCGTGTTGTCGACGATGAGGGGCACGCCACGGGCGTGGGCCGCCTTGGCCAGGGCCGCGATGTCGACGATGTTGCCCGCCGGGTTGCCGATGCTCTCGCAATAGACCGCCTTGGTCCTGTCGTCGATGAGGGCGGCGATGGCCTCGGCGCTGTCATCCCTGGCGAAGCGCACCTCGACCCCGAAGCTTGGCAGCATGTGGGCGAACAATGTGTAGGTGCCGCCATAGAGCTGGGGGGTGGAGACGATGTTGTCGCCGGCGGCGGTCAGCGCCTGGATGGCGTAGGTGATGGCGGCGGAACCCGCCGAGACCACCAGGCCGGCGATCCCCCCCTCCAGGGCGGCCATCCGCTGCTCCAGCACGTCGTTGGTCGGGTTCATGATACGGGTGTAGATGTTGCCCGGCACCGCCAGGTTGAACAGATCCGCCCCGTGCTGGGCGCTCTCGAACTCGTAGGCCACCGTCTGGTAGATGGGCACGGCCACCGCCTTGGTGGTGGGGTCGTTGGCAAAGCCGTGGTGCAGGGCCAGGGTCGCATCTTTCATCACACACTCCTTGTTGGATGTCGCCATCATGGATGGATAGACGTCCAATCTAGCAGGCCCGGCGCCGATGTAAACCACCCAATCCGGCAAAGCTATGTCGGAGAACGCCATGGCCCGTCCGAAGCCCGCTCAGAGGCGGCGGCGATATTCCCGATCGTCTATCTGGTGCATGTCCCACTGCATCAGGCGGTTGAGCTGGCTCATGGGATCCTCGACCAGTGCCAGGGGACGGTGCAGGATCCGCAGGAAGTAGCGACGCAGGGTCTGCTGGATCCGGTTCGGCTTGAGGGGGGTGGCTTGGCTCATGATGGTGCTCCTGTGCTGTGCTGTGGTGTTCACGTTCGCCAGCAGTATTGAGCTAAAATGAGGAAGTAAAAACTGATGACTTTTCTCACAAGGATTTCCTCTTTTATGCCCAGCAGCCGCCTTTACCAGCAATTCCAACGGCTCGCCCAGCAGCTTGGCGGCGACGAGCGGGAGACAAGCCTCGCCGAGGTGGCGGATCTGCTCTGCTGCACCCCGCGCAACGCCCGCCTGCTGCTGCGCCGGATGCAGGAGCAGGGCTGGCTCGACTGGTCGGCCGAGGCCGGGCGGGGGCGGCGATCCCGGCTCACCCTGCTGGACAACCAGGAGAGCCTGACCCGCCGGCGGCTGCGGGATCTGCTGAGCCAGGGCCAGCTCGCCCAGGCGGTGCGGCTGGCGGAGGATAGGCTGGATCTGCTCACCCCGCTGCTCATCGAGCAGCTCGGCCAGGCCACCCGGGAGGGGCGCCAGATCCTGAGGGTGCCTTACTACCGGCCCTTGCCGCGCCTGCTGCCCACCGACCCCCTGCGCCGTTCCGAGGTGCACCTGAGCCGCCAGCTCTTCAACGGCCTGACCCGGCGAAATGAGGAAAATGGGGAAATCGAGGGGGATCTCGCCCACCACTGGGAGTGTCTGGGTCCCTGCCACTGGCGCTTCTACCTGAGGCCGGCGGTGCGCTTCCACCACGGTCGCATGCTGGCGGTGGAGGACGTGATGGAGAGCCTGCAGGAGCTGCGGGATCGCCCCCTGTTCGCCCATCTCGTCCGGCTGGAGAGCCCCTGGCCCCGCACCCTGGATCTGCACCTCGACAGCCCGGATCCCCTGCTTCCCCATCTGCTGGCGGAGCCGGTGGCGGCCATCCTGCCCCGCGAGCTCAAGGGGGAGCCGGGCTTTGCCCTGCAGCCGGTGGGGACGGGCCCTTATCGGGTGACCGCCAACGATCCCCTGCACCTGTGTCTGGAGGCCTTCGACGACTACTTCGGCCTGCGGGCTCTGCTCGACGAGATCGACATCTGGATGCTGCCGGAGCTGGCGGATCGGCTGGAGAGCCACCTGCGGCTTGGCAGTGACAGCCCGGAGCTCGGCACCATGCGCGGCGAGTCCGAGCTCGAATCCGGCTGCTACTTCCTGCTGCAGGACGACAGATCCGCGCAACTGCAGGATCCCGCCCTGCGCCAGTGGTTGAGCCGGCTGCTCAACCCCATCGCCCTGATGGCGCGGGTTGCCCCCGAGCTGCAGCGGGGCTGGACCAGCGCCCTGGGCCTGCTGCCCCACTGGCGCGAGGCCCTGCCTGCCCCCGAGCCCGCCCCGGCCTGTTTGCCGACCCGCCTGGTGCTGGCCTGCTTCAACCAGCACCTGGAGTTTGAGGAGTGCGCCGGTGCCATGAGCAGCCTGCTGGCAGAGCAGGGCATAACGCTCGAGGTGCGTACCCTGGACTATGGCCACTGGGTGAGCGGGGCGGACGAGGACGTGGATCTCTGGCTCGGCACCCTCAACCTGGAGCACGAACACGCCTTCGCCTCCTATGCCTGGTTGCAGGGGACACCGCTGCTGCGCAGGGTGTGGGGCAAGCGACAGGCCCTGTGGCAGGGATTGACGCAGTGGCGCGCCAGTGGCGTCGAGCCCGGCCCCCGGGCTCTGCTGGCCGAGGTGCAGCGTCAGGGCTGGTTCGTTCCCCTGTTTCACCACTGGCTGGAGCTGGAGAGCCGGGTCGGCGTGCACGGGGTGCGGATGACGGCCCTCGGCTGGTTCGATTTTCGCAGCGCCTGGCTAAGACCCGAGCAGGAGATGGCGGCGGCGGAAACCGGAGGAGGCTCTCACCCCCGGGCCGGAACGCTTGAGTCGTGAGGGTTGGCGCGCTAGCCTGTGCGCGGTCCTACGACAAGGAGTCGATACCCATGCTGGAAATGCAGATCCAACCCCGTTTTCAGGAGACGGACGCCCTCGGCCACATCAACAATACGGTGCCGGCGGTCTGGTTTGAATCGGCCCGTGATCCCCTGTTTCGCCTCTTTTCCCCCGATCTGGATGTGCACGACTGGCATCTGATCATCGCGGGCTACACGGTGCAGTTCAAACGGGAGCTCTTCTATGGCCAGCAGGTGTCGATCAGGACGGGAGTGCGCCGCATCGGCAGCAGCTCCTTCACGGTCTGGCAGGAGGCCTGGCAGGACGGCGAGCTGGCCGTGACGGCCGAGACGACCCTGATCCATTTTGACTACCGGACCCGCCAGTCCCTTCCCCTGAGCGACGCTCACCGGGAGGGGTTGCGGGCCTGGTTGGTAGAGAGTTAATCCGGCCTGCGGGCCCATCACAGGACAACTATGCGCAACACCCTGATCGCTCTGACGCTGGGACTCTGTTCCCTGCCGTCTCTGGCCGCCACGCTGGCGGAACAGTTCACCCTGATGGAGAAGGGGGCCGACAGCGCCCTCGACACCCGGCTGTTCAGCCATGACGGCGTCGACATCAAGGCCTGGATCGACGGCACCCCCGTCATCATCGCCGTGCCCATCATGAACGAGCAGGGCAAGCAGGAGGGGGAGAGCCGCTACTACTTCAAGGGCGGCAAGCTGTTCGGGGTGAAGGAACCTGCCGCCCAGTTCGCCTTCGACGACAATGGCAAGCTGACCCAGTGGCTGGACGACAAGGGCCAGCCGGCCGAGTTCGTCAGCAAGATGAGCATGCAGCAGCGCGAGGCCTGGCTCACCAAACGGTCCGCCGAACTGGGGGCGCTGTTTGCAGCTAGCCCCGCCGAGGAGAAGGCAGACAAGGGGGGCATCAAGCTCAAGGGCGCCGAGCTTGCCCATTGGCTCTGCAACGGCAAGCTGATGACCCTCGCCGGCGGGGACAAGGTGACCTTCGAGCAGGGCAAACTCAAGACGACTGCCGAGGGCATCGAGGGGGAGGTCTCCCTGCGCCGGGAGAAGGGATGGCAGGATCTCTGCCTCACCTGCGAGGTGCAGGGCAACCGGGTGACCCGCCTTACCTGGCAGCCGCTGCCGGGGGCCAACAAGCCGCTGTGAGTACGGCTGCAGCATGAAGAAAGGGGGGCATCTGGCTCCCTTATCGTTGTGGTCTATTCCCCTTCAGGCAGCCGCTGCCGGGGGCAACAAGCCGCAATCAGCGTGACGGTATCAAAGCGAGGGGGCCCGGGTATGGGCCCCCTTTTCATTGCGCCGATGACTCGCCCAGCTTGAGCCGGGTGAGGGCCTCCACCCGTCGCCACTGACCGGGTTCGAACCAGCGCGCCAGTATCTCCTGCTGCTGGCTGGCCCGCGCCTCGGCAGGCAGGGGGGCCAGCTCCGCCAGATAGCCCGTGAGACGCTGTTCGAACTGCTGCTGGCTCTGGGCGAGCTGGTGCAGCCTGTCCACCGCCTCGGGGCCGAGCCGCTCCAGCAACACGGCATCCCGCTCGGCGGGGGGCGCCTGCTCCAGGCGCTGCAGATCCCCGAGCAGACGGCCATTGGCCTCCGCCTCCTGAAACCACTGGGGCTGCTCTGCCAGCCAGAGCGCGAGTTCCTGGCTCAGGGGCCCCTTGTCGGCATCGTCCGCCTCCGCCAGCGCCTTGCGCTTCAGGGTCCACTGCTCCATCAGCCGATCCTCGGCAAACAGCCTGGTCTGCTCGGCCGGGCTGAAGTGTTGCCGGCGTAGCCGCTCCCGCTCGTCAAACAGCTGCTGCAGGCTGGCCAGGCCGGGATCCGTCGGCACGGTCAGCCCCCCCTCAGCCCGCAGAAACTGCCGGTAGCGGGCAAGCAGCGGATCCTCATCCCCCGTCTCCCCCTGTGCGAGGCGCTGGGCCAGCTGGTGGCGCAGGGCACCGCGCTCCGGGGCCGCTGCCAGGTCGGGGGCGGGAGCAGGCCAGAGCAGGACGCCTCCCAGGAGGAGGGCACCCAGGGCGAGGGCGCCCGGCAGCAGGCCTCTCATAGCCCCAGCCCCTGCAGCCGGTTGGCATGCTGGCGATAGAGGCTGACCGGATCGGTGTCGAACAGGTGGTGGATGCCGAAGGATTGGTTCACCTCGTCCAGGTGGTTCATCCGGTAGCCGGTGCCGATCACCTTGCCGAGATGGCTGCTGCAGACCCCCACCAGGCCGTCATTGGGTTCGCCGAAGAAGGTGCCGGTCAGCGCCAGGGCCGGATCCACCGGATCCAGGATGTTGGTCATGTTGCCGCGCCCGCTCCAGGAGAAGTAGTAGACCCCGTTGGCGGCCAGCATGGGCCCCTCACCGCAATGCTGGTCGGGGAGCCCTTCCGGGTAGCGCTGGTTGAAGCGCCGGGCACCTTCGCTGGTCAGGGCGTCGAGGGAGGCGAGGGGATCCTGGGGCAGATCGGCACCTCCGGAGAGCAGGGAGATGACCCCGGAGAGCGCCGAGGCGGCGGCCACCGCCAGTTGCTCGGCCGCCGAACCCGGCGCCACCTTGGCGCGCACCAGGTCGGCGATTTCAGAGCCCTGGTTGACCCCCCCCACGCTGGTGGCGGAAGCAACCAGCTCGGGGGCGACCGAGGCGACGTAGCGAATGGTGGGGCCGCCGTGGGAGTGGCCGATGAGGTTCACCTTCTCAGCTCCGGTGATGGCGAGCACCTGCTGCACCTGCCTGAGCAACTGCTCGCCGCGCAGCTCCGAGCTCTGGGTCGCGGAGACCTGGGCCACGAAGACCCGGGCACCGTCCCGGGTGAGGGCCTGGGGAATGCCGTAGAAGTAATCGACCCCCAGCAGCCGGTCGAAGCCGAACAGGCCGTGCACCAGCACTATGGGGTAGCGGGTCTGGGTATAACCCGCGCTCTGGCCCAGCATGGGCAGGGCGCACAAGAGCACCAATAGCCATCTCTTCATCTTCACCGTCCTTGTGAAAATCGGCTGCCCATCCGGCAGCGACCGGCATCATGCCAGTGTCACCAGCATGGTATGCGAACTCAAATGCATCTGTGGATGGGATCACTAAACCGGGCATTGTGGGAACCGCCTCCCCATATGGGCGAGGCGGTGGCGCCAACCAGATCTTGTGTTCATGACCAGTTTAAGTTAAATAATAATTATTATCATTTAAGTAGTCAAATCATGACGGGAACCTGGGTGAAGGGGTGGATCGGCACCACGGAGGCGGACAGCAGCATGGCGCACTGGAAGGGGCAGACCCTGAGTGGCAACCGCCATTTCGAAGCGGGGGAGCACGCCAGGGCACTCGACTGCTACCAGCAGGCCCTGTGGCTGGCTCGCCAGCAGTTTGCCAGCTGGCCGGATGCCGACGAGGCGGTGGCAGCCCTGGTGGTGGCCCACCACAACCTGGCGGATCTGCTGGTGGCCATGACGCTGCCAGAGCGGGCGGCCGATCTGCTGTGCCACATCCACGACTGCCTGCTCGCCACCAGCCAGTCTCCCGCCAGCTCAGAGGTGCTGCGAGCGGCGGCCCTGCGCCACAGCCGCAGCACCCGCACCGAACTGCTTGCCTTCGTGCGCAGGCACGGTCACCACGACGGCATCCAGCACTGCCTGGGTCAATGCCACTGCCAGACCGGGCCCGCCCATCAACTGCATTGAATCCAACACGAGAGAGAACGAACATGAGCCATACCCTGCCTGCTCTTCCATACGCCTATGACGCCCTGGAGCCCCATATCGACGCGCTGACCATGGAGATCCATCACAGCCGCCATCACCAGACCTATGTCACCAATCTCAATGCCGCCCTGGCCGATCTGCCGGAGCTGGCTGCCCTGCCGTTGGAGGCCCTGCTGGCCAGCGTCGACAGCCTGCCAGCCGCGGTGCAGGGGGCGGTGCGCAATCACGGCGGCGGCCATGCCAACCACAGCCTGTTCTGGCAGGTGATGAGTCCGCAAGGGGGCGGTGAGCCGACGGGTGAGCTGGCCGCGGCGATCCAGCGGGATCTGGGCGGGCAGGAGGCCTTCAGGCAGGCCTTCACCCAGGCGGCCCTGAGTCGCTTTGGCAGCGGCTGGGCCTGGCTGGTGGTGGACGAGACGGGCAAGCTGCAGGTGGTGAGCAGTGCCAACCAGGACAGCCCCCTGATGGACGGGCTGGTGCCCATCCTGGGGCTGGACGTGTGGGAGCACGCCTACTACCTCAAGTACCAGAACAAGCGTCCCGACTACATTGCCGCATTTTACAACGTCATCGACTGGCCCGAGGTGGCGCGGCGCTACCGTGGGGCGCTGGCATAAGGCTGGCGGATGCGCCTGACGTACCCAATGAAGAGACCCGCCAATCGGCGGGTCTCTTCATTTGCTGGGTTCGGGGATCAGTCGGTCGCGCTGGTCGGTGCCGCCGCGCTGGTGGGGGTGGCGGCACTGGTCGGGGTCGCGCCGCTGGCGGGGGCAACGGCCTGGGTGGCCGCACTGGTGGCCACGGCGCCGCTGGTTGATACGCTGGCGACGGGGTCGGTTGCCGGCACCCGGGATGGCGGGGGCAGGCAGGGCTGGCTCGCCCCTATGGTGCTCAGGGACTGGCAGGGGGCGGGGGCGCCGATGACGATGGGCTCACCGAGGAATTTGGGCCCCTTGTCCAGCACGTAGAGGTCGAGCAGCCCCATCAGGCGGGCGAACACCTCGCGTACCCGGGTCTTGATGCCCTGATAGGCGCTGGGATCCACGGCGTTGAAGCCGACCGCCTCGATGCCGAAGTGGCGGGCGATGAAGATGGCGCGCTCGTTGTGAAAGGCCTGGGAGACCACGGTGAAGTGGCTCTGGCCGAATACCTCCTTGGCCCGGACGATGGAGTCCAGGGTGCGAAAACCGGCGTAGTCGCTGTAGATGGCGCTGGCCGGGATGCCGGCCTGGATCAGGGCTCGCCGCATCTGGCGCGGCTCGTTGTACTGCACGGTGGCGTTGTCGCCGGAGACCAGGATGTAGTCCACCTTGCCGTTGTTGTAGAGCTCGGCGGCGGCCTTGATCCTGTACTTGAAGTAGTGGTTCGGGCTGCCGCCGATCAGGTATTTGGAGGTGCCGAGCACCAGGGCGACCCGGTTGTAGGGCACCGCATCGACGTCGTCATAGGTGTAGTGACGGGCGTCGGAGACGGTCCACTCGCTGTAGCCGAGCAGGGCGGCGGCGAAGGCCAGCAACAGGCAGAGGCAGGCGAGCAGGATCTTGGCAAACTTCTTCATGCGCGGTGCGGTTCGGGTCTGAAGTAAGAGATGACAGGGGGCCATTCTATTACAAGTTGCCGCGGCGCGTCAGGTCTGATGGCGGTGAAGGGAGTCACTCGGGCAGAGGTTGTCGCATGACGGGAGTGGCTAACTGCTTGATCCTGTCCCGCTTAACATCCTCCAATCAAAAGGGCGGCCATGGCCACCCTTGGGTATCGATGCCAGCGTCTCAGTGGGAAGAGTCGTTGGCCTGCGCGGCCAGCAGGGTGCGGGAGGGTTTCAGGTTGCCGCCGAGATCCGGCCAGGGGAGCCACTGGTCCGGTACCATAAAGCCGGGTAACGACAGCCTGATCCAGGCGGCCAGCTCGGCAGGGGGGACAGGTTCGCCGTGCCAGTCGATAAAGGCGGCGGGGCGCTGGCCCCACTCCTCGCTCGGCACCGGCACCACCAGGGCCTGGGCCACGGCGGGGTGATCCACCAGCCGCTGCTCTATGGTCTCGGGCTGGATGTTCTCGCCCCCCGAGATGAAGAGGTTGTCGAGGCGTCCCTCCACCACCAGCTCGCCGCCTGTGGTGAGGTAGCCCTTGTCCCGGGTGTGGAACCAGCCGCCCTGATCGAGGGGCAGCGCCAGCGCGCCGTCCTTGAAGTAGCCCGCAAACAGGGTCTCGCCGCGCACGCAGATCTCCCCCTGCCGAATGCAGACCTCCCGCCCCGGCAGGGGCAGGCCCACCACGCCGGCCCCGGCGGGTTGGCCGGTACAGACCTGGCTGCCCATCTCGGAGAGGCCGTAGCTCACCTTGGGCACCAGCCCCATGGCGGCCAGCCGCGCCACCAGGGGGGCCGGGATGGCGGCGCCCCCGAGCAGCAGCTCGCGCAGCCGGGTGCGGCCGGGATCGAAGCCCTGTGCCAGCAGACGCCAGAGCTGGGTCGGCACCAGGGAGAGGTGGGTGATGGGCTGGCGTTCGAGCCGCTCCCCGAGGGGGCGGCTGCGATCGTCCAGCACCAGGGCGGCCCCCGCGAGGAAGACCCGGAAGAGGATGGCGTAGCCGCCGACGTGGAACAGCGGCAGGGAGAGCAGCCAGCCGCAGCGCTCATCGAGCGGGATCAGGCTGGTGGACCCCCGCGCCGAGGCCAGGTGGTTCGCCAGGCGGTGCACCACCGCCTTGGGCGTGCCGCTGGAGCCCGAGGTGAGGATCATGTTGTTGAGCCGCGCCGGCACCAGCCAGACGGGCTCCTCGTCCATCTCCCGCTCGGCCGTGAAGTCCAGCCGCAGCGCCTGCCAGGGGCCGGTCGGGATCTCGCTCGCCGACCAGCAGGCGGCCACGTCAAGCTGGCGCGCCAGCTCGGCCTGCCTGGCAACGGGGAAGGCGGGGTTGAGGGGGCAGAAGACGAGGCCGGTGCGCACGCAGGCCCAGGCCAGCAGGACATCTTCCAGGGCGCCGCGCACCACGGCGACGAGGCGGTCTCCGGCCTTCAAGCCCGCCTGCTCCAGCTGCTGGCACAGGGCGTTGAGCCGTGCATCCAGCTGCCGGTAGCCGAGGGTCTCATCCGGATGAGGGGCGCCGTGGAGGGCGATGCGGTCGGGGGCAACCCGTGCCCAGTGGCGTACCGGACAGGGTTCGACGGGGTGAGGCGCCGGCGACAGGCTTTCCCGGTCAGTCACGGTGGAACAGGGGCTCCATCTTGCCGGGATCGGGTTGGCCCTGCGGGTCCAGCAGATCCCCGGCCAGCCAGCGCCGGGTGTCGAGGCCGGGGGCTTGATCCGGTGCCCACTCTCCCGCGAGGCGGGCGAGCTGGCCCAGACCCACTCCGGACTCGAAGCAGGAGGAGACGATGACCTTGAGGCGCAGCTCCCGGGCGCGGGCCACCAGGGCCTCGCAGCGGGTCAGGGACCCGAGCAGGGTCGGCTTGAGCACCAGGGCGCGCAGCTGGGGGATGGGCTCCCAGTCCTTGCCCTGGGCCAGCAGCTCGTCCAGCGCCACCGGCATGCCGGTGCGGCTGGCGACGAAGGCGATGTCCTCGAAGTTGGCGCAGAGATCTTCCAGATATTCGATCCGGTTCGGATCCAGGTGGCCGCAGAAGGCCCAGGCCTCCTCGCGGTTCCAGCCCTGGTTGGCATCCAGCACCAGCTTGAGATTGGGGCGCCTGTCGAGCAGCAGGCGGATCAGGGCCAGCTCGTCCCGCATGGGGTAGCGGGCAACCTTGAGCTTGGCCTTGAGGGGCGTCTCGTGCAGCCACTGCTTCCAGTTCTTGAGCAGCTCCTGGGGAGAGCCCTGAATGAGCGGATAGGGCTCGGGCAGGGGGGCGCCCTGCTCGGGCCAGTGGCGGTGCGCACAGTCCAGGCCGAACTGCACCGAGGGTAGCCGGGGGGCCGTGGTCTGCCCCCGTGCCAGCCTGGCGAGGCAGTCGAGGGCTTCCGCCTCGGCCTCGGCCAGGGTCTCTCTGGAGAAGCCGGGCAAGGGGGCTATCTCCCCCCAGCCGTTGCCGATGCGCACCAGCAGGCCCTCTCGCGCCACCTCCACCTTGCCGTGAAAGGTCAGGGGCTGGGTAAAGGGCAGCTGGTAGCGATAGAGGGCGAGTGTCATCAGGGATTCCGCTTGTATTTGGAGAAGTCGGGACGGCGTTTCTCGTTGAACGCGTTGCGCCCTTCCTGACCCTCTTCGGTCATGTAGAACAGCATGGTGGCATTGCCCGCCAGCTCCTGCAACCCGGCCTGGCCGTCGCAGTCGGCGTTCAGGGCGGCCTTCAGGCAGCGCAGCGCCATCGGGCTGTGTTGCAGCATCTCGCGGCACCAGCGCACGGTTTCACGCTCCAGCTCGGCGACCGGCACGACGGTGTTGACCAGCCCCATGTCGAGGGCCTGCTTGGCGTCATACAGACGGCACAGGAACCAGATCTCGCGGGCCTTCTTCTGGCCGACGATGCGCGCCATGTAGGAGGCACCCCAGCCGCCATCGAAGGAACCCACTTTCGGGCCGGTCTGGCCGAACTGGGCATTGTCGGCGGCGATGGTCAGGTCGCACATCATGTGCAGCACGTGGCCGCCACCGACCGCGTAGCCGGCCACCATGGCCACCACGGGTTTCGGGCAGGTGCGGATGTCGCGCTGGAAGTCGAGCACGTTGAGGTGATGGGTGCCTTCATCATCCTTGTAGCCACCGTAGTCGCCACGGATCTTCTGGTCACCGCCGGCGCAGAAGGCCTGCTCGCCGAAGCCGGTGAGGATGATGGTGCCCACCTGATCGTCGTAGCGGGCATCGGCCAGGGCCTGCAGCATCTCCTTCACGGTGCGGGGGCGGAAGGCGTTGCGCACCTGGGGACGGTTGATGGTGATCTTGGCAATGCCATCCCGGGACTTGTGATAGAGGATGTCCTCGTAACCGGCGGAGCAGTCTTGCCACTCGACAGGGGCGTAGAGCTCGGCTTCCGTCATCGCTTCAATCATGGATCTTCTCTTCTGGTTGGTTGACCCACTCCCGCAGGAGCCGGGCAAAGGTATCGGGCTGGCCGGCGTGCAGGTTGTGCCCGCCTTCCAGAGCCAAGTGTTTGATATTGCAGCCTTGCTTTACCAGCTGGCAAGCCAGGCCATGGAATTTGTGATCCCGGTTGCCGGAGACCCAGCACACCGGCAGCCCGGTTTCCCCGAGCCAGGGGGCGAGGTTCGGCTGCCTGCCCAGGGAGGTGGCCCGCAGCATGGCGGCCACGGCCCTGCCGTCGTTGCCAAGGCGCCGGGCGGCCTGGCGGGCCCGGGCGGCGTTGTCCAGATCGGCGAACACCCCTTGCAGATACCAGTCTGCCAGCACCTCGGCCAGGGGTTCCTGCTCGAAGCGCTTGGCCCACTGCTCGTCGTGGGCCAGGCGCGCGGCGCGCTCCCCGGCGGGCAGGCCGGGATGGCAGTTCTCCAGCAGCAGGGCTTGCAGCCCCGCCGGGGACTGGCTGGCGTGATAGAGGGCGAGGCGTCCACCCAGGGAATAGCCCGCCAGGCGGTAGCGACGGATGCCACGGGCGGCGAGCTCGTCGCAGAGCCAGCGATGGGCTTCGTCAAAGCCGCTCACCCGCAGTGCCCGGTTGCGGCCGTGGCCCGGCAGATCCAGGGGATGGCATTCGACGTCGGGCAGGGCCCGGATGACGGGCTGCCAGTCGTCGGTGTCGCCGAGCAGACCGTGCAGCAGCACCAGGACTGGCCGGTCAGCGTTAGACGCCACGGATAGCGGCTCCCAGCGCCTTGAGATCCTCGGCGACTTCACTGCTCGGCACCTTGATTTCAATCAGGGTAACCCCGCTTTGCAGTGCAGTGGCGTAGTCCCGTTCAAATTCGCCCAGGGTGGTCGGCGCCCGGTACTGCAGGCCGAACATGGCGGCGGCGTGCTCGAAGTGCAGGCCGTGGGGCAGGCAGTAGTAGGTCTCCAGCAGTGCGTCTTTGGTCGGCACCGGCAGCATGCGGAAGATGCTGCCGCCGTCGTTGTTGAGCAGGATCACCACCATAGGGCGGCTCCCCTTGCCGAGCAGGGCCAGGCTGTTGAGGTCGTGCAGGGCGCTGAGATCCCCGAGCAGCAAGGTGGTGGGCTCGTCGCCGTCCGGCCGGACCGACTGGGCGAAGCCATGGGCGGTGGCGATCAGGCCGTCGATGCCGGAGGCGCCGCGGTTGGTCATCACCCGGCTGGGGCCGTGACCCGCCTCGCCCAGCATGTCCATCAGCCGGGCCGGCATGCTGTTGCCGACAAACAGCTGGCCCCGGATGAGCCGATTCAGGCGATGGCAGACCCCGAGCTCGGAGAAGCGATCGCAGGCGGCGCGGATCTGCTGGCTGATGCCCTGCTGGCGCTCTGCCAGCCTGTGCCAGGGTTGCTGCGGGTGCGCCACCGGGTGGGCCGCGGCAAAGGCGTCGGGCTCGCACACCAGGCGCCGGCGCAGCCGGTAGTCGGGGTCGAGCCGGGCCGGCTGCGGATCCACCAGCCAGTAATCCTGCCAGGGGTGCTGCTTGATGAACTGGCCGAGGCGCTTGGAGATGAGGCGGGCGCCGAATTGCAGCAGCACCTCGGCGCGGGCCAGCTCGGTCACGAAGCAGCTGTTCTGCAGGGCGAGGTCCGTGTGCACCAGATTGCAGGTGTCGAAGCGTATCTGGCTCTGCAAGTCCGCCAGCAGCGGCCAGCCGAGCCGCTCGGCCAGCGCGGCGACCGCCTTGCCTTGCGCCGGATCCTGGATGCGCCCGGCGACGATGACGCCGCGCCTGCCGGTGAGGCTGTCCCAGTCGGGTTGACGGGGGCAGTGCTGTTCGCTCTGCTGCCAGGGACTCCAGGGCTCGCCCGAGTGGAGCCAGTCCCCGAGGGGGGCCAGATAGGCGGAGAAGTCCAGGTAGGCATCGCCCGGATAGAGGGGCTCGGGGTACATGCAGTTGAAGTGTACCGGCCCCGGCGTGTGCGCCTGCCGGGCCAGCGCCTGATCCACCGAGCTCAGCACGAAGGCGGCCGGGATGCTGGGGGTGGGGCTCGGCAGGTTCTGCTGGTGGACGGGGTAGCGGCCGAAGATCCCCTGCTGGTCGATGGCCTGGTTGGCCCCGTTGTCGATGAGCTCGGGTGGCCGGTCGGCGGAGAGAATGATGAGCGGCACGCCGGTCAGCTGGGCCTCGGCCACTGCGGGCCAGAGGTTGGCCACCGCGGTGCCCGAGGTCATGATCACCGCCACCGGGCGACCGCTCCCCTTGGCCAGCCCCAGCGCCATGAAGCCCAGACCCCGCTCGTCAAAATGCAGGTGACGGCGAAACCCCGGGTGGGCGGCGGCGGCCATGGTGAGCGGCGCCGAGCGCGAGCCGGAGGCCAGGGCGATGTCGCGCACGCCGAGGCGATAGAGCTCTTCCAGCAAGAGGGAGGACCAGACGTGGTTGAAGGTGGCATGGTGGCTGGCAAAGGCGGGATGCGCGGACACTTGGCTGGCGGACATGGGGCTCTCGCAGTGAGGAAACGGTGAGAAACGCTATCCCAGCAGGGAGAGCACGTTGGCGATCTTGTTGTCGAGTTCGGCCCACTCGGCGGCAGGCTCCGAGCCCGCCACTATGCCGGCACCGGCAAACAGGCTGATGCGCTGCTCCCTGATCCGGGCGCTGCGAATGGCGACCGCAAACTCCGAGGTTTCCCGGCTCAGCATGCCGCAGGCACCGGCATACCAGCCGCGATCATAGGGTTCGAACTCGCGGATGAAGGCGAGCGCCGCCTCCCGCGGGGCGCCGCCCACGGCGGGGGTGGGGTGCAGCGCGGCCAGCAGCTGCCAGTCGCACACGCCGGGCTTGAGCTCGGCCTCGATGTCGCACTTGAGGTGCTGCAGCAGCCGCAGTTTCAGGATGCGCGGCTCGGTCAGGGTGGCATCGGTGGTGAGGGGGGCCAGACGGTTGAGAATGTCGGCGTGGACCAGCCGGTTCTCCAGCCGGTTCTTGTTGTCGGCCAGCAGCTCGGCGGCCAGGGCCGCGTCGGTCGCTTCGTCGCCGGAGCGGCGAATGGTGCCCGCCAGCGCCTCGGTGAAGAGGTGGCCGCGCTCCCGGCGGTAGAGGCGTTCGGGGGAGCAGGAGATGAAGCTCTGCTCGGGGGAGAACTGGAAGCCGAAGTGGAAGCACTCCTGGGCCAGGCTCGCCCATTGGGTCAGCAGGGACCAGGGGCAGAGGGGGGCCTCCTTCTGCTCGCTTTCGAGCAGGCTCTCCCGCGACAGCACCACCTTGGGGGTGCGGGCCTGGAAGCCGGGATCCGTCACCCGCGCTACCAGGGTCTGCCACTGGGCCTGGCCCGGCACATCCCGGCGCTGCCATGGCCGCTTCTGCAGCACAGGCAGGGGGGCCTCAGGTTGCAGCGCATCCAGGGCGGACTCGGCCGCCTGCAGCTCGGCCTCGAACTCGGCGCCGTGGGCCGGGTCGGGCAGCCAGAGGTTGAGGCACAGGCTGGTGCACTCCCCCCGGCGCACCAGCTCGACGCGGGGCAGCACGAAGCGGCAGGGGCCAAAACCCTGCCAGCCCGGCTGATCCGGGTCGAACGCCAGGCCGCCGTAATAGCGCGGGCTGTCTTCGCTGCCGGCGGCGGCGAGATCGCAGACCCGCTGGATCTCTTCCGGGCGGGTCAGCTCATGGATGGCGCCGAGCGCGACATACTCCGGGCTCTGCTGCCCTCTGGCCTGCCAATAGATACGGGGGTAGAGCGTCTGGGCCGCCAGCCAGCCCGGGAAGGCGTCGACGCTGGCCGCCACGCGCAGGCGCACGAAACCGCTGACATTGCTGTGACGCAGGGCGTCCAGTTGTTGCTTGAGATGGGTCTGAGCCAACATGGATGTCTTGTCTGAGCCGGATAGTCGCGCTCGCTCTGGGGGAGGATGGCGCAGGTTGATGCCAAAGGGCGATGATTTCCTATATATTATCTGCCCATTCTTCCATGTAAATTGCCCGAGGGAGCCCAGCCCCCACGGAGCCAAGTATACCTAAATCCGGTTCGATAACCCTTAACACGATCAATATCCGATCGTTTGGCCATCACAATATGACTAATACCCTCTCTGTTTGGTTGCTGGCGGCGCGTTTGCGAACTTTGCCCCTGGCGTGCTCCTCCATTCTGCTGGGCTCGGGGCTCGCAGCCAGTCGGGGTGCCTTCGATGGCACCATCATGGGTCTCTCTCTGCTGACCGCCATCCTGCTGCAGATCCTCTCCAACCTGGCCAACGACTACGGGGATGCGGTCTCCGGTGCCGACAACGGGGAGCGGATCGGCCCCCAGCGTGCCGTGGTCTCCGGTCTCATTACCAAGCATCAGATGTGCGTGGCCATGGGGCTGACCGCCCTGGCGGCCGTGGTGAGCGGACTGGCCCTGCTGGCCTGCGCGTTTGGCGAGGAGTGGCGGCAGATCCTGGCCTTCATCCTGCTGGGGGGCGCGGCCATCGTCGCGGCCATCACCTACACAGTGGGCAAGACCCCCTACGGCTATCGCGGTTTCGGGGATATCTCGGTGTTCCTTTTCTTCGGCCTGCTGGGGGTGCTCGGCTCCTACTACCTCTTCACCCATAGCCTGGAGTGGGACCTGCTGCTGCCAGCCACCGCCTGCGGTCTGCTGGCCACCGCCGTGCTCAACATCAACAACGTGCGCGACATCGAGACCGATGCCGCCAGCGGCAAGATCACCCTGGCGGTGCGCCTGGGTCGCAACCGCGCCATCGCCTATCACTGGGTCCTGCTGGGGGCGGCGCTGCTGGTCACCATCGCCTTCATCCTGACCCAGCCCGCCAGCGTCTGGCCCTGGATCTTCCTGCCCGCCATGAAGCCGCTGACCGATGCGGCCAGGACCCTGCGAGAGAGTTTCGATGGTGAGGTGCTGACAGGTGCTCTCAAGAAGACCGCCATCAGCGCCTTCCTCTACAGCCTGCTGCTCTCCATCGGGCTGGCGCTCTCCTGAGTCGCGGCCTTGTTTGGCAATGAAAAAAGGCTCCCGCAGGGGAGCCTTTTTGCTGGCGGGTGCGTCAGGTTGCGTTAACCCTGGCCTGCGACTAGCTGGCCCGTGCCAGTCGGGAGGCCCGACGGCGAGCGAAGAGCAGGCTGTCCAGCAGCCAGATCACCAGCATGGAGCCGCCCACCAGCGGGAAGCAGATCCCGAGCACCACCAGCACGGCGATGGCACCGCCCATGGGGGGCAGGGTTGCCGGCAGGGGCGGGGCGGCGAGGCGGCCGCTGGGGCGGCGGCGCCACCAGATCCAGAGCCCGCTCACCGAGCTGGCCAGTATCATCAGGCAGATGATCAGCATGACGAGCTGGTGGGGCCAGCCATACATCTTGCCCATGTGCAGCATGACGCCTGTCTCCACCGTCTTGGCGACCGGGCTGTAATCCTGCCAGCGCACGTCGGCCAGCACCTCGCCGCTGTACTGGTCGATGTGCAGGGTGGCGTCGTTGCGCGGATCGTCGGCAAAGATGGCGATGGTGTAGACGCCGGTGTCTCCGGCGGGCGGGGTGATGCTGTAGCCCGGGCTGACCCTACGCTCGGTGGCGATGTCAACTACCCGTTGCAGCGGAATGCGGTGGCTGGCCATGACCATGCCCTCGTGTCCGCCGCCATGGTCCATGGCGCTGTGATCATGGCTCTCTGGCTGGGGTTGCGAGCTCGGCATGGGCAGGGTCTCGGTCCCCCAGGGCAGGGTCTGCTCGTGGGCGTGGTTGAGGCTGCGGCCGAGGAGGGCCGACTTGGGCACCTCGTTCCACATGGCGGCGGGGAAACGGTTCCACAGGTCGGCGAACTGGCTGCCCCAGAAGCCGGTCCAGGTCATGCCGCTCAAGAGCAGCAGCAGCAGGAAACCCGCCCCCCAGAAGCCGACCACGGCGTGCAGATCGCGCCACCAGAGGCGACCGTGCTGGCTGCGGCGCGGCCAGAGGATGCCACCCATCCCCGGCCCCTTGCGGGGCCACCAGAGATAGAGCCCGCTGATGAGCAGCACGATACCCCAGCCGGCGGCGAGTTCGATCAGGCGATCCCCCGTGGTGCCGAGCATCAGCTCCGCGTGCAGGGCGCGGGCCACCGCCTGCAGATTCCACTTGTTGTCCATGGTGCCGAGCAGGGCGCCGGTGGCCGGATCCAGGAAGAGGGTCAGCTCCTGGCCGTCCCGCATGACGATGAGCTGGGCGCTCGCGTCCTCCGCCGCCGGGGGCAGATATTTGCGCAGGCTGGCGTCCGGCATGGCGATCTGCGCCTTGGCCAGGAGCGCATCGGCACTCAGGGAGCGGGTCGCGGGCGTCACCTTCATCAGCTCGGGATACATGAGGTTGTCCAGCTGGGGTTTGTACAGATAGACGATGCCGGTGAGGGAGAGCAGGATCAGGAAGGGGGCGACGAAGAGGCCGGCATAGAAATGCCAGCGCCAGATCCTTTGGTAGCAGGCGGTGTCTTGGTGCTTCATCGTGGGTCCCCGGGTGGATGCCAAAAGGTTTCAGTTGGTGGAATGTTTTGAGTCGGCGCGGATGATAGCAGCAACGTTTTGTTAACTGCAACCGCACGAATGGGCCGATATGGGTCCTTAAATGTTGCCGGGTTGCGGTGTTCCGCGAGGGATGACGACCGGTTTTCGCCGGGGCAAGGGCGGGGGCCCTGACCCTATATCCTTACCTCGCTGCCACATTGGAGGCGGTATCGCGAGGCGAGGATCCAGGACGGAAGGGAGGCTTGGGGTAGTGTCGGGATGCGATCCCTTCGGAGCGCGTTATTCGAGCCTGATAAACCACTTGTCCCGTTCGTCGAGGCAGTCGGGCTCCCCCATCTCGAACTCGCGGCAGATGAGGGGGCGAACCTCGTAGATGCGGCACATCATGGTGTTGCGGTCGAGCGCCGCGCACCAGCCATCCTCCAGCCGGTGCATCACCGGCACCTCTCCCTCTCGCTCTTCCACATAGCGATCCGGCACGCCGGTATCGGTAAACAGCATCACCTCGAGGCGGCAGCAGCAGGCCTCGCAGTTCTGGCAGCTGACATCGGTCTGGGTTGCTTGGCTCATGGCACCTGTCTTGCCGCAGGGCGGCATCGAACTATATGAAACAGGCGCCTGTCAGGCGCCTGTGGTCTGGATCCGGGGATGTTGAAAACCTTAGCCCAGTTTGCGGGCACGGTAGCTGCGCCCCTTGATCTTGCCTTCCTGCAGCCGCTTGAGCGCCGCCTTGGCGACGCCCTGCTTGACCGCGACGTAGGAGTACTGCTCGGCGATCTGGATCTTGCCCACCTCGCTACCGGCAATGCCGCCCTCGCCGGTCAGGGCGCCCAGGATGTCGCCCGCTCGCACCTTGGTCTTGCGGCCCGCATCGATGGAGAGGGTCACCATCTGCGGGGCAATCGGCTTGACGGTGCGGCCGATGGCGTCGAGATCCCCCAGGGGCATAGGGGCCCGCTGGTACTCCTCGATGAGGTTGACGCGCTGGGCTTCATTGGGCTGATAGAGACTCAGGGCCAGACCCTGCTGACCGGCGCGGCCGGTGCGGCCGATGCGGTGCACGTGCACCTCGGGGTCATAGGTGAGCTCGTAGTTGATGACGGCACCCAGCTCCTTGATGTCGAGGCCGCGGGCCGCCACGTCGGTGGCCACCAGTATGGTGGCGCTGCCGTTGGCAAAGCGCACCAGCACCTGATCCCGCTCCCGCTGCTCCAGATCGCCGTTCAGCGCCAGGGCCGAGAAGCCCTTGGCCGCCAGATGGTCGGCCACGTCGCTGCAGGCACGCTTGGTGTTGCAGAACACCACGCAGGAGGCGGGTTGATGGTGGCTCAGCAACCAGGTGAGGGCGTCGAGGCGCTGACCGGCCGGCACTTCGTAGAGCTTCTGTTCGATGGCGCTCTCCTCGTGCAGGGACTCCACGCTCACCTCGACCGGGTTGCGCTGCACGCCGCGGCTCATCCTGGCGATCCCCTCCGGGTAGGTGGCGGAGAAGAGCAGGGTCTGACGCTCGTGCGGGGCATAGCCGATGACCCGGTTGATGTCTTCGCCAAAGCCCATGTCCAGCATGCGATCCGCCTCGTCCAGCACCAGCGTCTTGAGGCAATCCAGATCCAGGGTGCCCTGCTCCAGATGCTTGAGCACCCGGCCCGGCGTGCCGACGGCGATGTGGGCGCCGAAGCTCAGGGTGGCGGACTGGGGGGCGGTCGGTGTGCCGCCGCACAGGGTCACCAGCTTGACGTTCGGCAGGGTGCGGGCCAGCCGACGGATCTCGGTGGCCACCTGATCCGCCAGCTCGCGGGTCGGGCAGAGCACCAGTGCCTGTACCTCGAGCCGGTTGACGTCGAGGTGGGAGAGCAGGCCGAGGCCGAAGGCGGCGGTCTTGCCGCTGCCGGTTTTTGCCTTGGCGATCAGATCTTTGCCATCGAGAACCAGGGGCAGGCTCTGGGCCTGGATCGGGGTCATCTGCAGATAGCCCAGGCTGGCGAGGTTCTCTTGCAGGGCGGGGGAGAGGTTCAGGCTGCTAAATTCACTGTTGTTCACAAAAGGACTCTATTTCACTGAAAACGGGGTGCGCGGCGCGCAAGGGGGCGCATCATACCAGAATGTGGCGCTCGATGTGGCGGAAAATTGAGCTGTTGTCCGTGAGGTACCGGGAGGGTGCCATACCATCTCCCGACATGGGGGCTGGTCATGGGACTGCACCGTATGACAACCATCCTGCCGGAATCATTATTTCCCGGAGAGAAAACGTTTTTAATTAGACGCAAGACGCGGGGCAGTGAATAAGATGGGTTTTATATTCTTGTATCATGATGTCGAGAAAAAACGTTTGCTGATGCAAGTGGGCATGATGTGACATTATATAATTGTTTTTTAACAAGTTTTATAACTAGTGAAAAATGATTAATAACGCTGGAAAGGGGAATTAATTTAAAAACGTTTGTATTATCTAGGATGCATATTTTTACTGCGGATTGTGATGGCCATCTGATTTTTAAATATGCAGTTATTTATGATGGCGCCAGTCAAAAATTATCACTTACTCAGGTGCTACTGGTATGGAATACGTTCACTTTGTGCTCGGACTCGTGATGGTCCTCGCTCTGGCGTTGCTGGCAAACCGCCGCAACTGGAAACAGATCAAGCTGCGCTACATCGGCCAACTGTTGGTGGTCGAGCTGGCGCTGGCCTGGTTCATGCTGAACTCCGAAGTGGGTCTGGCCGTCATCGGTGGCTTTGCCGCCGGCTTCACCAAGCTGATGGAGTTTGCCAAGCAGGGGACCGACTTCGTGTTCGGCGGTCTGATGAATGAGGGGGCCTTCTCCTTCTTCCTGATGGTGCTGATGCCCATCGTCTTCATCTCCGTGCTGATCGGCATACTGCAGTACATCCGCCTGCTGCCCATCGTCATTCGCGGCATCGGCACCGTGCTGGCCAAGATCAACGGCATGGGCAAGCTGGAGTCCTTCAACGCCATCAGCTCCATGATCGTCGGCCAGTCCGAGAACTTCATCGCCCTCAAGAACATACTGCCGCACCTCAACGAGAAGCAGATGTACACCCTGGCGGCGACCGCCATGTCCACCGTCTCCATGTCCATCGTCGGTGCCTACATGCAGATGATCGAGCCGCGTTACGTGGTGGCGGCCCTGGTGCTCAACATGTTCAGCACCTTCATCGTGCTCTCCCTCATCAACCCCTACGAGCCGGACAATACCGTGACCGACGCCAAGGCGCTGGCCGAAGGTGACGAGCACCACACCCCGAAGCAGGAGAACTTCTTCGAGATGCTGGGGGAATACATCATGGCCGGTTTCACCGTGGCGGTCATCGTCGGTGCCATGCTGGTGGGCTTCATCGCCCTGATCGCCCTCATCAACTTCCTGTTCGAGGCGGCATTTGGCGTCAACTTCCAGCACGTCATGGGCTATATCTTCTACCCCATCGCCTGGATCCTGGGCATCCCGAGCGGTGAGGCGCTGCAGGCCGGCTCCATCATGGCGACCAAGCTGGTGACCAACGAGTTCGTGGCCATGATGGATCTCGGCAAGGTTGCCGCCGAGCTCTCCCCCCGCACCGTCGGCATGCTCTCCATCTTCATGGTGTCGTTCGCCAACTTTAGTTCCATCGGCATCATCGCCGGTGCAGTGAAGGCGCTGAACGAAGAGAAGGGCAACATGGTCTCCCGCTTCGGTCTGAAGCTGGTCTACGGCTCCACCCTGGTGAGCCTGCTCTCCGCCGTCATTGCCGGCGTGATGATCTGATTGGTCCGCCCGCATTTGCGGTGACAAGCCCCTGCCCCGGCAGGGGCTTGTTTTTTTGCGTCTGGCGGTCACAGGCCGCAAGCAAGGGACTGGCCCTGTCAGACCCTGTATGCAGGGGTCAGAGCTTGCCTCTGACCAGCCACTTGTCCAGCGCATTGGCGAAGCGCTGCTTGTCGGCGGCGTTGAGGGGCGCGGGGCCACCGGTCTGAACCCCGGCGGAGCGCAGCTCCTCCATGAAGTTGCGCATGCCGAGGCGCGCCTTGATGGTTTCGCGGGTGTAGATCTCGCCGCGGGGGTTGAGCGCCTCGCCACCGGCATCGATGACCCAGGAGGCGAGGGGGATGTCGCCGGTGATCACCAGATCGCCGGGTTTGACCTGCTGGGCGATGACATGATCCGCCACATCGAATCCCTTCTCCACCTGCTGGGTCTTGATGAAGGGGGAGGGGGGGACTCTGAGCCCCTGGTTGGCTACCAGGGTGGTCACCACCTGGGCGCGGTGGGCGGCGCGGTAGAGGATCTCCTTGACCGGAATGGGGCAGGCATCGGCATCGACCCAGATGGGCATGGCATGGCTTCCTGTGACTGAAACGGGGTTGCATGTTAGCACGGCCGGCGCGGGGCGGCTGCCCCGGGGCTGAGTCGACCGCGGCTTTGGTGTAAGCTCTGGGCCAACAACCATGATGAGAAGGACGTGTGGATGGATCGGGTGCCCAGTGATGTGATTTATGGCCTGACCCTGGATGGCAAGGGGGGGATGACTCCGCTGGCCGCAGGGAGCGAGATCCCGGGAGCCCGGCCCAGCTGGCTGCATCTGGACTACGGCAATCCTGAGGCGGCGCGCTGGCTGCTGCAGACCCCCTTGCTGGGAGACGCGGCGCGGGAGGCCCTGCTCGGCCAGAGCAACAGACCCAAGCTGGTGCGGATGGGGGAGACGGTGCTGCTGATCCTGCGGGGCATCAACCACAACAAGGATCACCGCCCCGAAGAGATGGTGGCGCTGCGCATCTACATCACCCCGGATCTCATCATCAGCAGCCGCCGCCGGCCGCTGTTGTCGGAAAAAGATGTCTTCGAGCAGCTGAAGCTGGGGGGCGGTGCTGACTCTCCGGCCGACTGGCTGGTGGAGATCTGCGACGCCCTGACCGACCGGGCCGGGGAGTTCGTCGAGGAGCTGCACGATCAGATCCTGGATCTGGAGGAGATGGTGCTGATGCGTGATCTGCCCCCCAATGGCCGTCTGGCAAGGATCCGCAAGCAACTCATCATGATCCGCCGCTACCTCTCCCCCCAGCGGGATCTGGTGGCGCGTCTGGCCAACGAGAAGATTAGCTGGCTGGACGAGGACGACAGGCGCCGTCTGCTGGACATCGCCGACCGGCTGCGGCGCTGGCTCGACGATCTGGATGCCGGCGTGGCGCGCACCGCCGTGCTGGCGGACGAGATCAACAACCTGATGGCCGAGGCGACCAACCGCCGTGCCTACCAGATGTCGGTGATGGCGCTGCTGTTCCTGCCCGCCAGCTTCCTGACGGGCCTGTTTGGCATCAACCTGGGGGGGATCCCCGGGGCGGAGAGCCCGACCGCCTTCTGGGTCTTCTGCGGATCCCTGCTGGCGCTGGCGACCGGGCTGGCGGTCTGGCTCAAGCACAGGCGCTGGTGGTAAGGAGCCGACATGACGACATGGGAATCTTTTGGCGTGACTCTGGTTCTGCTGCTGGGGCACACCCTGATCCGCGGGTTGATTCACAAGAGCCTGATGGCCCTCGGCCAGAGCCGGCAGGTGAGCGAGAACCGGGTGCTCTACGTGGAGCACGTGTTCCATTTCCTGCTCGGCTGCGCCACCCTGCTGATCCTGGCCGGGGTGTGGGGGCTCGACTTCTCCCGGCTGGTGGTGCTCGCCTCCTCCTTCTTCGCGGTGCTGGGGGTGGCCATGGTGGCCCAGTGGTCCATCCTCTCCAACATCACCGCCAGCATCACCATCTTCTTCGCCTTCCCCTACCGGATTGGCGATCGCATCCGTATCCTCGACAAGGATGACTCGGTGACCGGCGTCATCACCGAGATCGGCCTCTTCTACGTGCGGGTGCGCGATGACAACGGCGATCTGGTCACCTATCCGGCCAACCTGATCCTGCAAAAACCGGTAAGGCGGCTGGAGGGCAAGGAGCCTGAGCCCCTGTCCCCGGAATAAGAAAGCGGAATGAAAAAAGGCTCCCTCGGGAGCCTTTTTGCTGAGCAGACACTCAACGTTCGAAGAAGCGGTAGAGATGCTCGACCTGGATGGGACAATCGGCCACGAGGTGGATGTGGTCACGAGCCTCTTCGGTGGAAGAAAAACTCATCGGGCATCCCAGGGTATCCGTCATCACGTAGAGATGGCCGTCCAGCCCCCGAAACTCCACTATCCAGCCGGGCGCGATGACGTCGTGCATGATCTCCGCTTCCTTGAACCTGTGTTGCTGGTGAAGCGTGCGCAATTCGCTGACTGTCATGACATCCTCCTATGACTCATGGCGCACCCTCAAGTCTAGTCGTCAGCCTCCGTCATCCGCAAAGCGGGGATCAATCCGTCGTCGGCGTCTCCCGCGGGGGCTGCAAGGCGATGAGCAGCTCACCGGCCAGCGGCGAGACGGGACCGGTGACGACCCTGGGTTTGCCCCTGGCATCCAGCACGAACAGGGGGATGGCGCCCGGATTGGCCTCCTGATAGCGATCCCAGTCAAAGGCCTCGCTCAACCGGGTTGCCTTGATCTGGCCGCCCCGGCCCAGCAGGCCGCTCAGGCGGGCGAAGTTCATGTCGGGGCCGAACAGGTTCTGGCGGGCGCGGAAGGTGGCGCTCTCCCGGTTCGCCTTGCCGTGCTGCTCGCTGGATCGCAGGGAATGGACCCGCTCCTCGCCGTAGAGGTGGGCGAAGTGCAACACGCCGAGGGCGTTGTTGTGGCGGTTGGGGGAGACGGCGAGCACTGTGCTGATGCTGGTGAGGGGCAGGTGCAGCTCGGCGTGCTCCGACTGCGGGTTGCCGAAATAGCAGGGCAGGCCGCTCATGCGGGCCAGCTTGCAATGCTCCCAGGCGGGATCGGAGAGATGGACGGGGATGCCCTGATCCGCCAGCGCCTTGCCGATGGCCCGCGCCACCGAGTTGGCGCCGATCAGCAGCCAGATATTGGGGGCACTCTGGCGCATGCCGAGCAACCTGGCGAGGGGGGTCGCCGTCAGGCTCTGCAGCACCACGGTGAAGATGATGACGGCAAACACCAGGGGCACCAGCTTGTCGGCATCCGCAATGCCGGCCTCGTGCATGCTGATGGCGAAGGAGGCGCTGACCGCCGCGGCCACTATGCCGCGGGGGGCTATCCAGGCCAGCAGGGCGCGCGCCCGCCAGGGGAGGTCCGAGCCCCAGGTAGAGAGCAGGATGCCGAGGGGGCGGGCCACGAACTGCACCACGCACAACAGTACCAGCACCATGGGGCCGAGCTGCCAGAGCTGGGCCAGATCGAGGCGGGCCGCCAGCAGGACGAAGAGGGAAGAGATTAGGATGACGGCGAGATCCTCCTTGAAGGCCAGCACCTCCTCCAGGTCCAGCCCCTCCTGATTGGCGAGCCAGATGCCGAACACGGTGACCGCCAGCAGACCGGACTCATGACTGAGCCAGTTGGAGAGGGTGAAGGTGACCAGCACCAGGGCCAGCACCCCAAACTTGTGCAGGCTGACCGGCAGCCAGTCCTTGCGAATGAGCAGGGTGGTGAGCCATCCCGCCGCTATCCCGATGAGGGAGCCCACCCCCACCGTCTTGGCCAGGGCCAGCAGGGTGTGATCGATAAGATTCCCCTGGCTGCCGAGGCGCACCGCCTCGAACACCAGTACCGCAAACAGTGCGCCGATAGGGTCGATGACGATCCCCTCCCAGCGCAGGATCTTGTCCACCTCCCGCACCGGCCGGATCACGTTGAGCATGGGGGCGATCACCGTGGGGCCGGTGACCACCAGCACGGCGCCGAGCACCATGGCGACCCGCCAGTCCAGTCCCAGCAAGAAGTAGCTGGCCCCGCCAATCACCGCGAAGCTGACCAGCATGCCGGTGGAGCAGAGGTTGCGCACCACCTTGCCGATCCCCTTGAGCTCTGCCAGGTGCAGGGTCAGTGCCCCCTCAAACAGGATGATGGCGACCGACAACGACACCAGCGGGAACAGCAGGTCGCCGAGCAGGGCATCCGGGTCGAGCAGGCCGGTGACCGGACCGAGCAAGAGGCCGCTCAGCAGCAGAAACAGAATGGCGGGAACGCGCAGCGACCAGGCTAGCCACTGGGCCAACAGGGAGATCAGGGCGATCCCGGCGAGGGAGAGTGCAATCATGCCAACCTCGAGCAGATGATGGGGTTGGGAGTAGTGTAGCGGGGAAGCGGGGCACATTGACACCCGCCAGCAGGGGACTCAGCGCGCAGGCCTGATCAGATGGGGCTCTCTTTGTGGAGTTCGGTGACGCAGTCGGTCACCGCCAGCACCAGGGCGGAGCGCACCATCTGATCGAGCCGGTTGAGTTGCATCTGGTAGAGGGGCCAGTCTTCCTCGTTGGCCGGGGGATCCTGCGGCATCATGCTGGCCTGATTGATGGCATTCAGGCGTTCGAGCAGATCGCGGATCGGCTTGTCACTGAAGCGGTAATCCTTGGGATCGCGCACCAGAAAATCGCGGATCTTCAGGTAGGCCTCGAGATCCTGATAGCACTCGAGGGAGATGAGGCCGAGGGCGAAGATGAGCTTGAGGCGCACCTCCAGCTGGCCGAGGGGGCCGCTCTGGTTGAGCAGGGGTTCGATGGCGTATTTGACGGCATACTCCTCCTGGCGAAAGGCTCGTCGCATCAGGGAGTCGACCGCCTCTTCCAGGATGGTCACGACCTCGAGAAAGAAGCCACGGGGGCCATCCTGCTCGTTCAGTCGTTCCAGTACTTCATCTTCCTGGTGTGTGGTCATAAGTGCATTGGGTCCAGCTGACAGGGAGAGAGCCGGCCTCTCTCCCGGTTTTTATCGTATGAGGCGCTTCACGTGTCAGCCTGTCGGGGCCGGCGGCAGTGAAGGCGCCTCATCGGGTCACTTCAGGTTGTTGTAACGGGCGACTATGGTACGGACGATGTCGCTGTCCTCCTCCAGACCGGTCACCTTTGCCAGGGCCCGAGCCGGGCCCAGCTCCGCCAGCAGGGCCTGCAGCTCCACCGCCTGGGGATCATCGGCGTTGCGGTAGTGCAGCGCCGCGGCGATGCCCTCCTGCAGATGATCGCTCGGCAGACCGTACTCCAGGGTGCCCAGCAGCGGCTTCACCAGCCTGTCCCCCGCCGCCAGCTTGCGCAGCGGCTGGCGACCGACCCGGTCAATCTCGTCCACCAGATAGGGGTTGGCGAAACGGGCCAGGATCTTCTCGATGTAGGCGGCGTGCAGGCGCGGGTCGAAGCCGTAGCGCTTGACCAGCACGGCCCCGCTCTCTTCCATGGCGCGGCGCACCTTGCTGCGGATCACCGGATCCTCGATCGCCTCGCGCACGGTGTGATAGCCCCTGAGCTTGCCCAGGTAGGCGGTGACGATATGACCCGTGTTGAGGGTGAACAGCTTGCGCTCGACGAAGGCCATCAGGTTGTCTGTGGTCTCCATGCCCGCCACCTGGGGCAGCTCCCCCTTGAACTGGGTCTTGTCGACGATCCACTCGCTGAAGCTCTCTACCGTCACCTCCAGCGGGTCGTCGTTTGCCGCTGCCGTGGGCGGGACGATGCGGTCCACCGCCGAGTCGACAAAGCCGACGCACTGCTCGAGGGTGGCATGATACGCGACCGGCAGGTACTTGAGTACCTCCTCCTTGAGGTGGCTGGTGCCGCGTACCATGTTCTCGCAGGCGATGATGTTGAGCGGCGTCAGGTTGCCGGCATCGAAGCGGGCCTGCAGCCCCTTGGCCAGGGTGCTGGCAATCTTGTCCAGGATGTTGGGGCCGACCGCCGTGGTCACCAGATCGGCGGTGATGATGCGGGCGATCACCTCGTGGCCGGCGGAGCTGACGGCGGCGACGTTGCGCACCACGTCCAGCTTCTGATCCGTGCCCACCACGTGCACCTTGTACTCCTGCCGGTGGTTGAGCTGATCGATCAGGGTCTCGTTGACGTCGGCGAAGGTGACCTGGTGGCTGGCGTCAGCCAGCAGTTTGCCGATGAAGCCACGACCGATATTGCCGGCACCAAAATGCAATGTTTTCATGATATTAACCTCTATAACCAAAGACGATGAAGGATGATCAGGCGGCCTGCTCGGCGCCCAGCAAGTCCAGGAACTCCTGGGGATCCTGGGTGCTGGCCAGCCGGTCGATGAGACCGGGCTCATCCAGTGCATTGGTCAGTCGGGTTATTACCTGAATGTGCTCGTCATTGCGGGCGGCGATGCCGATCACCAGGCGTGCGACCTCGTCCGCCGCCTCGCCGAACGGCACGCCGGCCGGATACTGGCAGATGACGATGCCGGTGCGCTTGACGTGCTCTTTGGCGGCGATGGTGCCGTGGGGCACGGCGATGGACTCGCCGAGGTAGGTGGAGACCAGTTTCTCCCGTTCCAGCATGGCGTTGACGTAGTCCGGTGCCACATAGCCCCGCTCGGCCAGCAGTTTGCCGGCGGTGAGGATGGCGGCTTCCTTGTTGTCGGCCTTGAGGCCCAGGTGGACGTCCTGCAGGCTCAGGGTGAAGACTTCCGGCTCCTGCTGTTCGTAGCTGTCATCGTTGGCTGCTACCAGCAGCTGCGGGTTGGCCACGTCGTCGTTGGCCGCATTGGCCATGCTGAGGTTCATCACCAGCTCCTGGTAGAGCTCGTTGTCGAGGAAGTTGCTCAAGGAGATGTGCTGGGCGTGCGGCGCATGGCGACGGGCGCGGTCGGTCAGATCCTTGTGGGTGATGACCAGATCGACCTGATCGTCCAGGTTGTTGATGGCACGGTTGGTGACGCTGATGTTGAGGCCGGCGGCCTGCACCCGCTTGCGCAGCATGCCGGCGCCCATGGCGCTGGAGCCCATGCCGGCGTCGCAGGCGACCACGATGTTGCGCACTGCGGTCAGCTCGGCACCCGGCTTCTTGGCCGCTGTGGTCTCGGGTCTGGCCCCCTTCATGGCTTTCATCTTGCGAGTGGCTTCATCCAGGGCATCGGCCTCGTCGGCTTCCGGCTGCTGGGCGCGAACGAACACGGAGGCGACCAGGAAGGAGACGGTGGCAGAGGCGATGATGGAGAGCAGCACCCCGATCAGGGAGGCTTTCGGCGTCATCAGCAGCACAGCGAAGATGGATCCCGGGGAGGCGGGGGAGACCAGACCTGCGTTGAACAGGGTCAGGGTGAAGACCCCGGTCATGCCGCCAGCGATCACCGCCAGGATGAGGCGCGGATTCATCAGCACGTACGGGAAGTAGATCTCGTGGATGCCGCCGAAGAAGTGGATGATGGAGGCACCCGCCGCGGATTGCTTGGCATTGCCACGGCCGAACACAATGTAGGCCAGCAGCACGCCCAGACCCGGGCCCGGGTTGGCTTCAATCAGGAAGAAGATGGAGCGGCCCTGTTCGGTGGCCTGCTGGATCCCCAGCGGCGAGAAGATGCCGTGGTTGATGGCATTGTTCAGGAACAGGATCTTGGCCGGCTCGACGAAGATGGAGGTGAGCGGCAGCAAACCGTGGGCGACCAGGAAGTCGACGCCACCGGCCAGGGCACCGGAGAGCACCTTGACGAAGGGACCGATGACGAAGAAGGCGAGGATGGCACACAGCATGCCGATGATGCCGGCGGAGAAGTTGTTGACCAGCATCTCGAAGCCGCTCTTGACGCGACCTTCCATCGCCTGGTCGAAGCGCTTGATGGCCCAGCCACCCAGCGGGCCGACCATCATGGCGCCCATGAACATGGGGATGTCGGTCCCCACGATGACGCCCATGGTCGTGATGGCACCGACCACGGCACCGCGATCACCCCCGATCAGCTTGCCGCCGGTGTAGCCGATGAGCAGCGGCAGCAGGTAGGTGATCATGGGGCCGACCAGCTTGGCCAAGGTTTCGCTCGGCAGCCAGCCGGTGGGGATGAAGAGGGCGGTAATGAAGCCCCAGGCGATGAAGGCGCCTATGTTGGGCATGACCATATTGGACAGGAAGCGTCCAAAATTCTGTATCTTGACTTTGGTATCCGGTGATAACATGACGGCACCCCGTTTAAGCCTGTGTGATTGTAAGTGGTAGTCGGAATGGTCGGTTTTGCAGAACCCCATCCCTGTCGTCTAAGCAACTTCAATCTACCAGCTTGTGATCAAATTAGGCTGAAAACGGGGGGTATTGTGATCCGGATCTCGAATACCCCGATCCCCCCCCTCCCTTCATGGTGATGTAGATCACATCATTGCTCCGTATTTCGGCTACATTTCGTTCTCTTCTGTCGCGCAGACCCTATTTATGTGAAGTGGATCACCAATTGCGGTTTGCGCAAACCTTGTGTCAATGTGATTCACATCACATATATGAAATGTGTATTCATTTGATGCCTGTCTGGCGGTGGTGTGAACCAGGGTTTCAGCGATGGATTTTCGATTATTGCCTGTTAACAGCCGATGGATCTGGAAAGATGTAATTTACTTTCAGTTTTTCCGCTCCCACGACAGAGCAGCGTATGGGGCACCATCAGCCACCAAGGGGGAGGTGATACCCATGTGCTACTTCTCCGACCCGGAGGAGCGGGGGCTGGGATCTGCTCGCGTCGAGGGGACGTTACCGGGTATCCATCCCCGTTGTTTGCTGGTTGGAGAGGGCCGACACCGACAAGGGGAGCGAAACATGCCGGGCTGGTGGGGGTAGGGTCGTGCCCTGTGACTCCTTCCTTATGCTTTGACTGCCACCGGCACGCATAAAAAAGCCCGCATCATGCGGGCTTTTTTGGCGAAAAGGCGGGGTGGGATTATTCCGCCTTGGGAGCCTCGTCGGTCGGCGCTGCCACGGCATCGCTGGCCGGCGCCACCGGCGCCGGGCCCGGCACCAGCTCTACAGCCGGCTTGGCGATGAGGGAGCGGGTCTCTTCCACCGCCTCGGTCAGCTTCACCTCGATGATCTGGCCCAGTTCATAGACCACCTCGGTCTTGTCCAGATAGACGCGGCCGTTGTCCCAGTTGCACTCCAGCCGATCCTTGTTGTCCAGGATGTGGCGGGCGGGCATGAAGACCACGGCACCGTTCTCCTGCAGGCGCAGCTTGAGGCCGGCACGCATCACGTCGATGATCTCGGCGTTGAATACCTGATCGGTGCCGGCGGCCGCCTTCAGGTAGCGCACATAGAGCCAGTCGCCGATGTCGCGCTCCACCATGCGGTGCAGGCGGCGGCAGGCGGTCAGGTGCTCGGTGAGCTCCAGGCTCGGGCGCTCACCCGGGGTCTTGCCGGCGATGACGGCCTTGAGCAGGCGATGGTTGACCATGTCGCCGTATTTACGGATAGGGGAAGTCCAGGTGGCGTAGGCGTCCAGCCCCAGGCCGTAGTGGGCGCCCGGCTCGGCAGACATCAGGGCGTAGCTCTGGAAGCGGCGGATCTTGCCGTCCAGCCAGCGAGTATCCAGGTTGTCGATCCAGCGGCGCAGGGCGCAGAAGCCGGAGAGGCTGGCGATATCTTCCTTCTCGAAGGGGGCTTCGGCGCTCTTGAGCAGCTCGATGGCACCGTCGAGGGACTCCTCGTCAAAGCCGGTGTGGACGTTGAAGATACCGTAGCCGACGGTCTTGCCCAGCACGCGACCGGCGCAGATGTTGGCGGCGATCATCGACTCCTCCACCATGCGGTTGGCGATGCGGCGTGGCTCGACGTGGATGGCCAGCACTTCGCCGTTCTCGCCCAGCTCGAAGTCGTAGTCGGGGCGGTCCGGGAACACCAGGGCGTGCTCGGTACGCCACTTGATGCGCGCCTCCGTCATCGCCTTCATCAGGGGCAGCTGGGCCAGGACGCCGGCGTCGATGGCCAGCGCTTTGCCGTGCTCGGCCCAGTCGGAGACGTCGTCATAGCTGAGGCGGGCGTGGGAGTTGATGCGGGCGGCGAAGAACTCGGTCTCCTCCAGCAGCAGGCCGTCTTCGGCGATCAGCAGGCGGGCGCACAGGGTGTTGCGCTCCTCGCCCTCCTTCAGGGAGCAGAGCTCGTCGGAGAGGGTGCGCGGGATCATGGGCACGTTGCGGCCCGGCATGTAGACGGTGAAGGCGCGCTGGGCGGCCTCCTTGTCCAGCTCGCTGCCTTCGGCCACATAGGCGGTCGGGTCGGCGATGGCCACCAGCAGCTCCCAGCCGTTCTCCAGCTTGGTGATGGCCAGGGCATCGTCCATGTCCTTGGTCTTGGCGCCGTCGATGGTGAAGAAGGGGACCTGGGTCAGGTCGCGGCGGGGCAGCTCTTCCTCTTCGATCACCTTCCACTCAGGCAGATCCGCCGGCTCGACCTGGGCCAGATTGTGGCGTGCCAGCACCACCCACCAGGGCACGTTGTGGTCTTCCTGGGTGGCGATGAGCTGGGTGATCTCGGCGGAGAAGTTGCCGTCTGCCAGGGCGTGGCGCTTGAGGGTCGCAACCACCCAGTCCCCTTCCTTGAAGGATTTCTCGTCCAGACCCTTTTTGGCGCGGGCCTTGATGGCGTCCTTGATGAGGGGATGGTCCGGCACCACGTTGAGGCGGTCGCGGAACATCTTGACGCGGCCGACGAAGCGGGTGACCGCCTGCTCCAGCAGGGCATCCGGCTCGGCCACTTCCTTCTCTTTCTCGGTACGGATCAGGGCGCTCACCCGGTCACCGTGCATCACCTTCTTCATATAGGGAGGCGGCACGAAATAGCTGGTCTTCTCATCGACCTCCAGGAAGCCGAAGCCCCGATCGGAGGCGCGGATCACACCCTCTTTCTTGGGGATGTTTTCGCGGATTTGTTGTTTGAGCTGGGCCAGCAGCGGATTGTCTTGGAACATAAATGGGGAACCTGAGTGGAGACCTGATGGTTAATCGCCCAGCACTATACGTTTTTACCCCTCCAAAGCCAAGGTGAACGGCCCCCTCAGCGCGGCTGCAGTGCCTGGCGTCCCTGCTGGATGAGGCGCTGGGAGATCTGCTTGTGCAGCCCCCGCTCCAGCACCCAGCGGTGCCAGTAGAGTCGCTCTATCAGGTGGTGCTCAGGGCTGAGATCGAGCAGGCGCCCCTCGGCAAGTTGCTGACGGATCTGCAGTTCAGGGATGAGACAGCAGGCCAGCCCCTGTTCGGCCATGGCGACAAAGGCCTCGGACGAGCGCACCGTGTGGCAGGGGTAGCCACCGGGGGGCAGTGCGAAGTGGCGGGCCATGAAGCTCACGTGCATGTCGTCGCGCTGATCGAAGGCCACCGCCGGCGCCTTGGCGAGTGCCTCCGGGGTCAGGCCGTGGGGGAAGTGGCGGGCGACGAAGGCGGGGCTGGCGGTCAACAGGTAGCGCATCTCGCCGAGCTCGTCGACGCAGCAGCCGGCCAGTGCCTGGGACTGCAGGCTGACGGCGCCGAACGCCTGCCCCTCGCGCACCCGATCCAGGGTGCGGCTCTCGTCGTCCACCAGGAGATTCAGCTCGATGGGGTGCTGCTCCAGCAGCGGCGCCAGGGCGGGCAGGAACCAGGTGGCCAGGCTGTCGGCGTTGACGGCGATGCTGACCCGGATCGGCGCCTGGGGCGCGGCGGGAGAGAGCTCCCCGGCCAGCTCCAGTTCCAGCTGGCGCACCTGACGGTAGTGGGCCAGCAGCTTCTGGCCGAGCGGGGTGGCCTGCAGGGGCTGGCTGCGGATGAGCAGGGGCTCGGCAAACTGTTGCTCCAGCTGCTTGATGCGCTGGGAGATGGCAGACTGGGTGATGTGCAGGCGCTGGGCGGCGCGCTCGAAGTTCTGCTCCTGCATCACCGCATCCAGCGCCAGCAGCAGCTTGTAGTCCAGCGTCTTCATCAGCATTCCTTATGAGAAGGAGGATTGAGCAAGAATGCTACTGGAGCGGCGCCGGGAGGACAACCCGCTGCGGATGGTGAAGAGGGGCCGCCACTGTGAGATGTGACAGTAGAGGTCAAATGAGATTCATAAGATACTCATTTGGTCCGTTTTTGCATGGGGTGGAAACGGGCCATAGCGAGCGTCTTGGTCCCGGGCACAGCCCCGGGGCCTTTTTACGGGATCAGGTCGCCGCAACCAGCGTGCTGGCGACTCTGTACTCCCCTCGCCAGGGGGCTGAACACATATCGCTCTGGTAAAGCTGAGCAGGTGGCGTCAGCTGCACAGGTTGTGCTCCACTTCCGTTCTGTACCCGATGGGTATCCAGTTTGTCGATATCGTTCCGGGTGGGTTTCTTTCAGGGTTTTTTGCCTCGATTGAGTCGGTTTGAAAGGGCTCGTTTGCGAAACCGATTGCGCTCGTTTCCGGCCTACCATCTGGGGTGTTCGGCTGATTTTTCTTTGAAAACAAGCATTCATATCTCTGTATTTCAGGGTTAGCCGCTATAATCCCAGGCCTTGGCCACGGGGAGGCTTGCCCATGACACGCGACCAACTGCTTGAGTATCTGGAACATTTCACTCTGGTGACCGATGGCAACCGGCTGTCCGAGCTGATCGGTCGTTTCTCTCGGGGTATGGGCTACGACTACTATCGCTTTGCGCTCATCCTGCCCATGTCGATGCAAAGGCCCAAGGTCGTGCTGTTCAACCAGTGCCCCGACTCCTGGGTGCAGGCCTATACGGCGAACAACATGCTGGCCTGCGACCCCATCATCCAGCTTGCCCGCCAGCAGACCCTGCCTATCTACTGGAATCGACTGGACGAGAAGGCGCGCTTCCTGCAAGAGGGGAGCATGGACGTGATGGGGCTGGCGGCGGAGTTCGGGTTGCGCAACGGCATCTCGTTCCCGTTGCACGGCGCGGCGGGAGAGAACGGCATACTGTCGTTCATCACCCGGGAGCGGGCGTCGAGCGACCTGATGCTGGAGTCCTCGCCCATCCTCTCCTGGATGTCCCACTACATCTTCGAGGCGGCGATCCGGGTCGTGCGCAGCAGCATGAGGGAAGATGCTCCCCAGGAGGCCCTGACGGAGCGGGAGACCGAGTGCCTGTTCTGGGCCAGCGAGGGGAAGACGTCGGGGGAGATTGCCTGCATTCTCGGGATCACCGAGCGTACGGTGAACTACCACCTCAATCAGGTGACCCGCAAGACGGGCTCGATGAACCGCTACCAGGCCGTCGCCAAGGGGGTCAGCAGCGGCATCCTGCTGCCCAACCTCGAGCAGGTCGTGGTCACCAACTTCCCCAGGTTGCCGCAGTGAGCCCCGACCGGGCCGCGCCCCCCCCATCGTTCGATATTTTCCCAGTCGCCATGCTCGCCTTCTCACCCGCACTTCCTATCCCGGTGATTCTCTGGGCCGTGTCAGGGCGCCACAATTGCCAGATCCTGCCACTGACAGCCCGCCGCCGAGCAGCTTCCCGTTCTGGTCATAAGATTTTCGAATACACCAGAAAATGAATGAATTTCTCTGATTGAGTGCGCCCCTTTATAGTGCGTCCAACTCTTCTACAGGAACGCATGTCCATGTTTGCCACCACCCTGCAAGGCTTTACCCTCGGCCTCGCCATGATCATCCCCATCGGAGCCCAGAATGCCTTCGTGCTGAGCCGGGGCATCCACCGCAACCACCACCTGCTGACGGCGACCCTCTGCTGCCTGTGCGATCTCGTGCTGATCGGCATAGGTGTCTTCGGTGGCGCCAACCTGCTGGCGGCCAGTCCGGTGGGGCTGGCCCTGCTCACCTGGGGCGGCGTGCTCTTCCTCGGCTGGTTCGGCGTGCGCTCCCTGCGCAGCGCCTGGCGCGGCCAGGAGGCGGCGCTGGCGGATTCGCCGCAGCTGATGGGGGTCAAGAGCGTGCTGGCCATGACCCTCGGGGTGACCCTGCTCAATCCCCATGTCTATCTGGATACCCTGATGCTGCTCGGCTCCTTCGGCAGCCAGTTTTCCGAGGAGCTGCGGCCTGCCTTTGCGGCCGGTGCCATGCTGGCGTCCCTGGTCTGGTTCTACGGGCTGGCATTCGGGGCGGCGGCGCTGTCACCCTGGCTCGCTCGGGGAAGAGTGCAGCAAGCCATTGATCTTGTTGTTGGTCTCATCATGCTGGTGTTGGCGGCCAAGCTGGCAGGCGGGGCCATCCTGGCCTCATAAGGCTATTTTTGTGCCGGGCTTCATAAAAATGAGTCCCGGTGTCATCTGCTGACATATTCGTCTGTTAAATTCCCGGCGCTGGTAAAGCGTTACTCATAATAAAAGGGAAAATACAGTGAATAACACCATGAAGCTGGGGGCGATTGCCGCCATCGTGCTGCTGTCTGCCTGCAGCAACGAAAACGACAGCAAGGCGCAGCCGGGGACCGTCTCCCTGCGCCTGATCCAGACCTCCGATATCCACTCCAACGTGCTGGGGTATGACTACTACCAGAACAAGGAGGACCGCAAGTTCGGCCTCTCCCGCACCGCCTTGCTGATCCGCGCGGCCCGCGCCGAGAACCCCAACAACCTGCTGCTCGACAACGGCGACCTGATCCAGGGCACGCCGCTGGCGGACTACATCTTCGAACAGTCCGGCGCCGGTTACCTGGAGAAACAGGCGCACCCTGTGTTCAAGGCGATGAACGAGCTCGGCTACGACGCCGGCAACCTCGGCAACCACGAGTTCAACTACGGCCTGGACTACCTCGGCAAGGTGCTGGCGGGAGCCGAGTTCCCCTATGTGAACGCCAACGTGTTCGAGGCGGCGGCCTTCAAGCGGGACGCCAAGGGGCAGATTGAGTGGAGTGGCAACAAGTTCACCCCCTACCTGCTGCTGGATCGCGAGGTGACCGACGACAAGGGTCAGCGTCAGACCGTCAAGGTGGGCATTCTGGGCCTGACCCCGACCCAGGTGCTGCAGTGGGACAAACGCCATCTGGAAGGCAAGGTGGTGGTGGCCGACATGGTCGAGGCCGCGAACCACTACGTGCCCGAGATGCGTGCCAAGGGGGCCGATCTGGTGGTGGTGGTGGCCCATACCGGCATCAACGCCAGCAGCTACGAGGCCATGATGGAGAACTCCGCCTGGCACCTGGCCAAGGTGAAGGGGGTCGATGCCCTGATGCTGGGCCATGCCCACAAGAACTTCCCGGGGGATTTCCCGGATCTGCCGGAGGTGGACAACCAGGCCGGCACCCTCAGCGGCATCCCGACCGTGATGCCCGGCTACTGGGGCAACCACCTCGGCATCATCGACCTCAAGCTGGAGCAGGTGGACGGCAAGTGGCAGGTGAAACAGAGCCAGGCCAGCCTGCGCAAGATCGACGCCAGCGAGGGCAGCGCCGTGGATCAGCGGGTGGTGGACCTGGTGCAGGCGGATCACGACGCCACCAACCAGTGGCTGGACGAGCCGCTGGGCAAGATCACCTCTCCCATCCACAGCTTCTTCGCCCTGGTGCAGGACGACCCCTCGGTGCAGCTGGTGAGCGATGCCCAGCGCCGCCACGCCGAGCAACTGCAAAAAGACGGCCTGCTCAAGGAGTCCTACCCGATCCTGTCGGTTGCGGCCCCGTTCCGTGGCGGGCGCAACGGCATCAACGACTTCACCTATGTGACCCAGGGCGACATCTCCCTGCGCAACGTCTCCGACCTCTACATCTACCCGAACACCCTGCAGGTGGTCGAGGTGAACGGGGCCACCGTCAAGGAGTGGCTGGAGATGAGCGCCGGCCAGTTCAACCGGATCGACACCACCAAGACAGAGGTGCAGTGGCTGGTGAACGAGAACTTCCCCACCTACAACTTCGACGTGATTGACGGGGTCAGCTACGAGGTGGACATCACCCAGCCCGCCCGTTACGGCAAGGACGGGGTCAAGGTGAGCGACGGCCAGCGCATCAGCGGCCTCACCTTCAACGGCCAGCCCATCGATCCGGCCCAGAAGTTCTACGTGGTGACCAACAACTACCGCGCCAGCGGCGGCGGCCACTTCCCGGGCATCGATGGCAGCAACATCGTGCATGAGGATCCCTTCGAGACGCGCGAGATCATTGCCCAGTACCTGAAGGCCCAGTCCGCCGAGAACCCGGCCGGCTTTAGCCCGGCGGCCAACAACAACTGGCACATGAAGGCCCTGCCGGCCAACGTGGACGTGCGCCTCTACTCCTCGCCGACCGACGAGGCCAAGGCCCTGGCGGGGGCGGATCTGGCGTACCAGTCCACCCTGCCGACGGACGACGCCAAGCACCCCGGCTACGCCATCTACCGCCTGATCCGCCAGTAAGGCTGGCTTTGGCAGTCAACAAAAAGCCCTCGCAGTGCGAGGGCTTTTCCATAGGGCCGGTGGCAAGGCGCTGTCGGCAGTGTCACCCTCCGGCGTCGGGAGTGACGGGCCGGCCATCAGTAGTAGCCGGGATCTTCCGGATTGGGACGGGTCTTGAAGCGGCGGTGCAGCCACATGTACTGCTCGGGGGCCTTGCGCACGGCGGCTTCTATCTCCCGGTTGGCGCGGCTGGCATCCGCCACGTCGTCGCCGCTCGGGTAGTCTGCCAGCGGCGCCCCTATGTGCAGGGTGTAACCGGTGGCGGTACGGATGTTGTAGCAGGGCAGGGTGACGGTGTTTTTCACCCGGGCCAGGGTGGCGGTGCCCGTGATGGTGGCCGCCTGCTCTACCGCGAAATAGGGCACAAAGACACTGGCATGGCTGCCGTAGTCGTGATCCGGCGCGTACCAGAGGGCGTCGCCGTTGCGCAGCGCCTTGATCATGCCCTTCACGTCCATGCGGTCCACCAGGTATTTGTTGGAGGCGCAGCGGCCGTGGTACTGGGCGTACTCCAGCACCGGGTTGGTGTTGGGGCGATAGACGCCGACTCCGGGCCGCACCAGGCCGAAGCAGCGGGCATTCAGTTCAAGAGTGAGGAAGTGGCAGGAGAGCAGCAGCATGCCCTGGCCCTGCTCCACGGCGCGGGCAACGTGCTCTTCCCCTTCCACCGTCATCAGGCGGCGCATCCGCCAGTCCGGCCAGAACCAGGCCATGCCCACCTCGAAGATGGCGCAACCCACGCTCTCGAAGTTCTGCACCAGCAGGGCCTCGCGCTGATCCCGGCTGAGCTCCGGCATCGCCAGCTCCAGGTTGCGGCGGGCAACCTTGACGCGGGATTTCAATACCTTGCGGGCCAGGGTTCCGAGCTGGCGACCCAGCCACATCTGGCTGCGCCAGGGCAGCAGCACCAGCAGCCAGAGCAGACCGAGGCCCAGCCAGCTGCCCCAGTAACGGGGATGGAACAGGCGGGGTTCGAGTCGGGGAGCTTGTTCTTGGGCCATGAAGAGTCTCTTGTTCACAAACGCAAAATAGGGGAGTCCAGCCGAACGGGGCGGGCCGTGCTTGTGCCTGGCCGTGCGGATGGTGCCACTCGCAATCTGGGGATTCTATCCGAAAAAGCGGGACGGGTGCGAATCACCGTCGCCTGGTCAGAGGGGTCGGGAGGGATGGGGCCGGTGACCACGGCAGCGCTTTTTTCACGTCGGAGAAAAGAGTGTGATAAAATCGACCGCTGAATTTTTCAGGTTTTGAGAGCCGATACAGATGAAGATCACCCTGCCCGAGTTTGAAAAAGCCCGCGTTCTGGTCGTTGGCGATGTCATGTTGGATCGCTACTGGCATGGCCCCACCGGCCGGATCTCCCCCGAGGCACCGGTGCCCGTGGTCAAGGTCGAGCACATCGAGGAACGCCCGGGTGGCGCTGCCAACGTGGCGCTCAACTCTGCCGCCCTCGGCGCCCAGGCCGTGCTGCTGGGGCTGACCGGTCAGGATGAGCCTGCCGATGCCCTCGCCGGCCAGATGGCCGGGGTCAAGGTCGCCTGTGATTTCGTTCGCCTGGCCGACTACCCGACCATCACCAAGCTGCGGGTGCTGTCGCGCAACCAGCAGCTGCTGCGCCTGGACTTCGAAGAGGCCTTCCACGACGTGGATGCGAGCCTGCTGATGGGCAAGGTCGAGCAGGCGCTGCCCGAGGCGGACGTGATGATCCTCTCCGACTATGGCAAGGGTGCCCTGAACGACGTGCCCGGCATGATCCGCCGCGCCCGCGCCGCCGGCATTCCCGTGCTGGTCGACCCCAAGGGGACCGACTTCGAGAAGTACCGCGGCGCCACCCTGCTGACCCCCAACATGTCCGAATTCGAGGCCGTGGTGGGCAAGGTGAAGGGGGAGGAGGAGCTGGTCGCCAAGGGGCTGGACCTGGTCAAGCGCTTCGAGCTGGACGCCCTGCTGGTGACCCGCTCCGAGAACGGCATGACCCTGATCCGCGAAGGACGGCCCGAGCTGCACCTGCCGGCCCAGGCCCACGAGGTCTATGACGTGACCGGTGCCGGCGATACCGTCATCTCCACCCTGGCGACCTCGCTGGCCGCCGGCATGAGCCTGGACGAGGCCTGTGCCCTGGCCAATACCGCCGCCGGCATCGTGGTTGGCAAGCTGGGGACCTCCACCGTCAGCCCGGTGGAGCTCGCCAACGCGCTCTACACCGAGCAGGAGACCGGTTTTGGCGTCATGTCCGAGGCCCAGCTCAAGGTGGCCGTCCAGGCTGCACGCCTGCGTGGCGAGAAGGTGGTGATGACCAACGGCTGCTTCGACATTCTGCATGCGGGCCACGTCTCCTACCTGGCCAATGCGGGCAAGCTGGGGGATCGCCTGATCGTGGCGGTCAACACCGACGAGTCCGTGCGCCGCCTCAAGGGCCCGGGCCGTCCGGTCAATCCGACCGAGCGCCGCATGACGGTGCTGGCGGCGCTGGGTGCCGTGGACTGGGTGGTTCCCTTCAGCGAAGACACCCCCCAGCGCCTGATCGCCGAGATCCTGCCGGATCTGCTGGTCAAGGGCGGCGACTACAAGCCTGAAGATATCGCGGGTTACGCCGAAGTGACCGCCAATGGCGGCGAGGTGCGGGTGCTGAACTTCGAGGACGGCTGCTCCACCACCGACATCATCAAGACCATCCGCGAGCGCGGCTGAGTCAAGAGAACCTGCCCATGGCCGGCCCCGCAAGGGGCTGGCAAGCAGGCAGCAAAAAGGCGACCCGAGGGTCGCCTTTTTTCATGGGGTGCGCCTGGCTCAGGACTGCTTGGTGACCTGAGGGGCGGGCATCAGACCCTGGTTCACCTCTTCCAGATCCTTCTGCTCCAGAATGCCGGCGGCCTGCTTGAGGGAGAGGATGCTGAGGATGTAGTTGTAGCGAGCCTCGGAGAGCTTCTGCTTGGCCTCGTACAGCTTGCGGGTGGAGTCCAGCACGTCGACTATGGTGCGGGTACCGACCTCGTAACCGGCCTCGGTCGCCTTCAGGGCGCTGTCGGCGGAGATGACGGACTGGCTGTAGGCGCGCACCGAGCCGATGCTGGCGTTCACGTTGTTGTAGGAGGAGCGGACCGTGCTCTGCACCGAGCGGAAGCTGCGCTCCAGCTGCTCGCTGGCGGCCACGTAGTTGAACTGCGCCTGCTTGACCTGGGAGGTGGTGGCACCCCCGGTGTAGAGCGGCAGGTTGAAGTTCAGGCCGATGTTGCCCTGGTTGCTGTTGCTCTCGGGGTTGCGGATCTCGTCCTTGTAGTCGTTGTAACCGGCGCTGAGGCCGGCGCCCAGATCCAGGGTCGGCTCGTGGCCGGTCTTGGCCAGATCGATCTGTTCCTTGGCGATGTCCTTGCCGATGCGGGCGCTGTGCAGCTCCAGGTTCTTGTCCAGCGCCAGCTCCAGCCACTTGTCGGAGTTGAAGGCGGTCTTCTGCGGGCTGAAGCGATCGGTGTTGAGCACGTCCAGCTGGCGGTGATCGATGCCGGTCAGCTCGCGCAGGCTCTCGTAGCTGTTGTCCAAGGTGTTCTCGGCATTGATCTCGTCTGCCAGCGCCTGATCGCGCTCGGCCTCGGCTTCGTGCACGTCGGTGATGGCGGTCAGGCCCACTTCGAAGCGCTGCTGGGTCTGTTCAAGCTGACGCTCGACCGCGGTCTTGTTGGCCCGCACGAACTCCAGGGTATCCATCGCCTTGAGCACGTTGAAGTAGGCCTGGGCGGTACGCAGCATCAGGGTCTGGTATTCGAGGTTGTAGGCCACATCGGACTGGGTGGCGCTCTTCTCGGTGAGGTCCAGGTTGACCCAGTTGCTGCGACGGTAGATGGACTGATCCAGGGTCAGGGAGCCGGTGGCGCCGGTGTTGGTCTGGGTGTCATCCTTGTTCTGCAGGTAGTTCAGGCCGGCACCCAGGTTGATCTGGGGCAAGAGGGCGGCACGGGATTCGTTGATCTTCTCGAAGGCTTGGTCGCGCTTGGCCTTGGACTCCAGCAGTTGGGTATCCTTGAGCTGGGCTTGTTGGTAAATATCGAGCAGGTTTTCGGCATGAGCGGTCGCGCTCACACCCAGCATCACCATGACTGACAAGAGTGTTCTTTTCATATGATAGTTTTAACCTTTTGTATCAACCCAAAGCTGTCCGCTGGATGAAGAGAGGGATTGTCACCGACCAAGCTTGATTTCAGCTTAACCACTCTACTATAAGCAGATTTCATTGCGAACTGTCTCTTTTCCAGCAGGGGCAACGTCAAGGTTTGGGGCGAGTTTTCTCGGCAAGGCGCCTAGCCAAATGTCCTGTGACTGCTAAAATCCTTCCCTCATCGTCGGCGAGCACGAGTGAATGAATGTTCATTCATGACCCCGAATATTATGGTCAAACCAAGCCAAGTCAAGCTGGCAGGAGTCTCGAATGTCACAGCAAGCCTTGCCTCAAACCGCCCACTTTGCCAGTGATGATGTGAAAATCATCGATAAATCAGCTGGATATAACGGCTTCTTCAAGGTGAACGTTTACCGTCTACAACACAGGTTGTTCGCTGGTGGCTGGAATGAGCCCATAGTACGCGAGCTGTTCGAACGGGGCCATGCCGCCGCCCTGCTGCCCTATGACCCGGTGCGCGATGAAATCGTGCTGGTGGAGCAGTTTCGCATCGGCGCCATGGAGACCAGCGCCACCCCCTGGCTGCTTGAACTGGTGGCCGGCATCATAGACGAAGGGGAGACCGCCGAGGCTGTGGTGCGCCGCGAGGCGGTGGAAGAGGCCGGCATCGAGGTGGGCCGCTGCGAGCATGCCATCAGCTACCTGGTGAGCCCGGGTGGCAGCACAGAGCGGATCGAGGTCTATGTGGGCGAGGTGGATGCGAGTCGGGCCTCGGGGATCCACGGTCTGGCGGAAGAGGGGGAAGACATCCGGGTGCACGTGGTGAGCCGTGAGCAAGCCTATGCCTGGCTCAAGGAGGGGCGTATCGACAACGCCGCTTCCGTCATCGCCCTGCAGTGGCTGGCCCTCAACCACGGCGAGCTGCAAGCCCGCTGGCTGGCGGGGCGCTGAGGTGGCGCTCGTTCAGACCGGGGTCAGGTGTCGTGTGGCCGACTTGATCACCATGCAGCGGGTCCACTCTTCATGGACCCTGATTGATGGAGCCGCGATATGCCATTAGTCCAGAGCCCGATGAAGCGCTATGTGCCTGATCTGATGTCCTTGCAGCGTACCTGCGAGGTGAATTACATGGCCTTGATGAAGCTCTTGCCCCCCGACAGTGTCGTGGGGGCCGAGCGCCGCTATCAGGTAGGCAACGGCCTGCAGTTCCGGCTCACCGTCACCGAAGAGAGCCGCTTCACCAGCCAGGTGATCCTGGCCCAGCACAATCCCGAGTTGCCGAGCTACTTGCAGGCTCGCATTGAGATTCGTTTGTATCACGACGTGCGGATGGCGGAAGTGTGTGCGGCGCAACAGATTTCGATGTTGCAACCACGTTATGATTATCCCAATCAAAAAATGCACCACAGGGATGAAAAAGAGCAGGTAAATCTATTCCTGGCCGATTGGTTAAGATTTTGTCTCAAACACGGCACCAGCCTGATCAACATCCTCTAGTCGAACTCATAAAAAAAGAAGCGTGATTTTGGAAACAGAGCTACCTCAGGCGCCGGACGGCAGTGTGCGCCTGTTACAGATTACCGATACCCACCTCTTCGCCAGTGCCGAGGGGCGGTTGCTGGCCGTGCCCACCGCAGCGAGCCTGGCCGCCGTGCTGGAGCAGGTACAGGGCAACGACCATCCGTTCGATCTCATCCTCGCCACCGGGGATCTCTCCCAGGATCACAGCCCGGAATCCTATCAGCGCTTTGCCTCCATGATGGCTCCCCTGGCGCGCCCCATCTACTGGCTGCCCGGCAACCACGACGACGGTCCCCTGATGACCGAGTATCTGCATGCGGCCGGGATCAGCGAGGCCAAGCAACTGGTGGGGGAGCACTGGCAGGTGATCCTGCTCGACACCCAGGTGCGTGGCAAACCTCACGGGGTGCTGGGGGATCACCAGCTGGCGGCGCTGGACAGCGCACTGCGCCAGCATCCCGAGCGGCACGCCCTGATCGCCCTGCACCATCAGGCGGTGCCGGTGGGCTGCGCCTGGCTGGATCAGCACAACCTCAAGAATGCCGACGATCTCTTTGCCGTGCTGGCTCGTCACCCGCAGCAGAAGACCATACTGTTCGGCCACGTCCACCAGGAGTTTGACGAGGTGCATCGCGGCGTGCGACTCATCGCGAGCCCCTCCACCTGCATCCAGTTCAAGCCGCTCTCCGACGGTTTCGCCCTGGACGAATCCGGCCCGGGCTGGCGCTATCTCACTCTGCATCCGGACGGCCGGATCGCGAGCCAGGTGTGGCGCCTGCCGCTGGGGCAGTTCGTGCCGGACCCCAATGCCACCGGTTACTGAGGAGCACTGCATGAAGCCCGTCCTCCTCTACCTGCACGGTTTCAACTCCTCACCGGGTTCCGCCAAGGCGCAACAGATGGCGGCCTGGGTGGCCGCCAACCGACCCGACATCGAGGTGGTGATCCCGGCCCAGCCCAATACTCCGGCGCAGGCCTGGGCGGCCATCGAGCAGACCCTTGCCGGGCTGCAGGCCCGTCATGGGGAGGGGCTGCGCCTCGGCGCCGTGGGCAGCTCCCTCGGCGGCTTTATGGCGACCAGGGTGAGCGAGTTGTACGGCTGCCGTGCCGCCCTCATCAACCCGGCGGTGCGCCCCCACGAGCTCTTGTGCGACTATCTCGGCCCCCAGACCAATCCCTACACGAACGAGCAGTTTGAACTGCTGCCGGCGCACATGGACGAGCTGCGGGCGTTGGCGGTACCGGTCACGGCCCCCGAGCGGCTCTGGATCCTGCAGCAGCAGGACGATGAAGTGCTCGACTATCGCAAGGCGCTGCAGGAGTACGCCTTCGCCCGCCTCTCCCTGGAATGCGGTGGCAATCACGCCTTCACAGGCTTCGAGCGCTATCCCGCCCAGATCATTCGCTTCCTCGGGCTCTAGCCGTGCAACCGCCGTTGGCCGCCTTCCTCGAACAGGTGCTGGCCACGGCGCAGGCGGGGCTCACCTACTCCAAAGACCCCTTCGACATCGGCCGCTTCGAGGCGCTGCGCGCGGCCACGGTCGCCCTTATCGCCAGCCAGAGCGAGCTGGATCCCGCAGCCATCGGCGACTGGATTGCCCTCGATAGTGGCTACCCCACCCCCAAGCTGGACGTGCGGGCGCTCATCCTCGATGAGGCCGGACAGATCCTGCTGGTGCAGGAGCGCAGCGACGGGGCCTGGACCCTGCCGGGGGGCTGGTGTGACGTCGGCGACTCGCCGGCGGGGGCTGTGGTGCGCGAGGTGGCGGAGGAGACGGGCCTGGCGTGCCGGGCCGTGCAGCTGCTGGCCCTGTTCGACAAGCTCAGGCACCCCCATCCGCCCCAGCTGCCCCACGCCCACAAGGCCTTCTTCCTGTGCGAGGTGACGGGTGGCCAGCTGCTGGGCGAGACCGATGAAACTCAGGGCGCCGGGTACTTCCCCATCGATGCGTTGCCACCCCTCTCTCACCATCGGGTGGTGGCATCCCAGCTGCGCACCCTCCATGACCATGTGCGGCAAGGGCGGCGAGATACCCTGTTCGATTGATTGGCTCGGAACCTGAACCGTCTGCAAGGAGGCCGGATGATCAAGCGTATCGGCAATACCCCCATTCAAGAGAAACACACCGCCAGCTGTCATTGCGGCGCCGTGGTGCTGGAGCTGACCCTGCCGGACGGCGTGGTGGATCCGCGCCGCTGCGACTGCTCCCTCTGCCGGCGGCGGGGGGCCATCGTCGCCTCGGTGCCGCTCTCCGGCATCCGCATCCTGCAGGGGGAGGCGGCGCTTCGCTGCTACCAGTTCAATACCCGCACCGCGAAGCACTATTTCTGCTCTGTCTGCGGCATCTACACCCATCACCAGCGTCGCTCCAACCCGGCGGAGTATGGCTACAACCTCGCCTGCCTTGAGGGGGTCAATCCGTTCGAGCTCGGCGAGGTGCCGGTGCTGGACGGCATCCACCATCCGGCCGACCGTTAAGACCGGCCCGGCGTTCTCCCGAAAAATGGCAGGGCACCCATTCAGATCAAGCTTTCTGTGCTGGGAGTTTGTTCTGCCCCCGCCTAGCAGTTAAGATTCCCCCCAAACGTCAATTCGCAAGGCCCTCCATGTCCACTCAATACAATGCGGATGCCATTGAGGTCCTCAATGGCCTCGAACCGGTGCGTCGTCGCCCCGGCATGTACACCGACACCACCCGGCCCAATCACCTCGGCCAGGAGGTCATCGACAACAGCGTCGACGAGGCGCTGGCGGGGCATGCCCGCAATCTGGAGGTGATCCTGCACGAGGACCAGTCCCTCGAGGTGATCGACGACGGTCGCGGCATGCCGGTCGACATCCACCCGGAGGAAGGGGTCAGCGGGGTGGAGCTCATCCTCTGCAAGCTGCACGCGGGGGGCAAGTTCTCCAACAAGAACTACCAGTTCTCCGGCGGCCTGCACGGGGTGGGGATCTCGGTGGTGAACGCCCTCTCCGAGCGGGTCGAGGTGACGGTGCGCCGGGACGGCCAGGTCTATGACATCGCCTTCGAGCGTGGCGAGAAGGTACAGGAGCTGACCATCACAGGCACCTGCGGCCGCCGCAACACCGGCACCCGGGTGCGCTTCTGGCCCCAGCCGAGCTATTTCGACTCGCCGCGCTTCTCGGTCTCCAAGCTCGAGCACCTGCTCAAGGCCAAGGCCGTGCTCTGCCCGGGCCTCACCATCAAGTTCCTCGACAAGAACACTGGCATCAAGCTGGAGTGGTGCTACGAAGATGGCCTCAAGGATTACCTGGTCGACGCGGTCAAGCAGTTCACCTGCCTGCCGGAGCAGCCCTTCGTCGGCTCCTTCAGCTCCGAGCAATCGGCGGTGGACTGGGCCCTGTGCTGGTTGCCGGAAGGGGGCGAGTGCCTCGCCGAATCCTATGTGAACCTGATCCCCACGGCGCTTGGCGGTACCCACGTCAACGGCCTGCGTCAGGGGCTGCTCGACGCCATGCGCGAGTTCTGCGAGTTCCGCAACCTCCTGCCGCGCGGGGTCAAGCTCACTCCGGAGGATATCTGGGATCGCTGCGCCTACATCCTCTCCATCAAGATGCAGGATCCCCAGTTTGCCGGTCAGACCAAGGAACGGCTCTCCTCCCGCCAGAGCTCGGCGTTCGTGTCGGGCGTGGTGAAGGATGCCTTCAGCCTCTATCTGAACAGCAACACCGAGCTCGCCGAACAGCTGGCGGAGCTCTGCATCTCCAGCGCCCAGCGCCGCATGCGCGCCGCCAAGACGGTGGTGCGCAAGAAGATTACCCAGGGCCCGGCCCTGCCCGGCAAGCTCACCGACTGCGGCTGCGCCGACCCCATGCAGGGGGAGCTCTTCCTGGTGGAGGGTGACTCCGCGGGCGGCAGCGCCAAGCAGGCGCGGGATCGCGAGTTCCAGGCCATCATGCCCCTGCGCGGCAAGATCCTGAACACCTGGGAGGTCGAAGCCGGTCAGGTGCTCGCCTCGCAAGAAGTGCACGACATCTCGGTGGCCATCGGGCTCGACCCCGACTCCAACGACCTCAGTGGCCTTCGCTACGGCAAGGTGTGCATCCTCGCGGATGCGGACTCGGACGGTCTGCACATCGCCACCCTGCTCTGCGCCCTCTTTGTGAAGCACTTCAGAACCCTGGTCGAAAAGGGTCACGTCTATGTGGCCATGCCGCCCCTCTATCGCATCGACATCGGCAAGGAGGTCTTCTACGCCCTCGACGAGGACGAGAAGAACGGCGTACTGCAGCGGGTCGAAGCCGAGAAGAAGAAGGGCAAGGTGATGGTGACCCGATTCAAGGGCTTGGGTGAGATGAACCCGAAACAGCTGCGGGAAACCACCATGGATCCCAACACTCGCCGCCTGGTGCAACTCACCATGGGTGCGGAAGGGGATGAGGGGGATGAGACCCTGCAGCTGATGGACATGCTGCTGGCCAAGAAGCGGGCGAGCGATCGCCGTGAGTGGCTGGAAGAGAAGGGCAACCTCGCCATCATCTAAGCCGTTGGCCGGCCCTGTCGGGGCCGGCAAGCATTTAGCCGGAGCCGCCCTGTGGGGGCTCCCGAACCGAAAGAGAAAATCACATGAGTGATGCTATCGAGCTCAGTCTGGACGGGGTGGAGCGCCAGCCAATGCGCACCTTCACCGAGCAGGCTTACTTGAACTACTCCATGTACGTCATCATGGATCGGGCCCTGCCGCACATCGGCGACGGCCTCAAGCCCGTGCAGCGGCGCATCATCTACGCCATGAGCGAGCTGGGGCTGTCGGCCCTCTCCAAGCACAAGAAGTCTGCCCGTACCGTGGGTGACGTGCTGGGTAAATATCACCCCCACGGCGACAGCGCCTGTTACGAGGCCATGGTGCTGATGGCCCAGCCCTTCTCCTACCGCTACCCGCTGGTGGACGGTCAGGGCAACTGGGGTGCGCCGGACGATCCCAAATCCTTCGCCGCCATGCGTTATACCGAGGCGCGGCTGTCGCGCTTCTCCGAGCTGCTGCTCTCCGAGTTGGGGCAAGGCACGGTGGAGTGGACGCCGAACTTCGACGGCACCATGAAAGAGCCCGTGGTGCTGCCTGCCCGCCTGCCCCACATCCTGCTCAACGGGGTGACCGGCATCGCGGTGGGGATGGCGACCGATATCCCGCCCCACAACGCGCGGGAAGTGGCCCACGCCTGTGTGGAGCTGCTGGATAACCCCAATGCCGGCCTGGATGCCCTGATGGCCCATGTGCAGGGGCCGGACTACCCGACCAATGCCGAGATCATCACGCCGCGGGACGACATCCGCAAAATCTACGAGACCGGCAAAGGCTCCATCAAGCAGCGAGCGGTCTGGAGCGAGGAGGATGGCGACATCGTCATCACGGCGCTGCCCCATCAGGCCTCAGGCGCCAAGATCATGGAGCAGATTGCCGCCCAGATGGTGGCCAAAAAGCTGCCCATGGTGACCGATCTGCGCGATGAGTCGGACCACGAGAACCCGACCCGTCTGGTGATAGTGCCGCGCTCCAACCGGGTGGACGTGGAGGGGCTGATGGCCCACCTGTTCGCCACCACGGACTTGGAGAAGAACTACCGGGTCAACCTCAACATCCTGGGTCTGGACAACCGTCCCCAGGTGAAAGACCTCAAGACCATCCTCACCGAGTGGCTGAGCTTCCGTCGTGAGACGGTGCGCCGCCGCCTGCAGTATCGCCTCGACAAGGTGCTGGCTCGCCTGCACATTCTCGAAGGTTTGCTGATCGCCTACCTCAACATCGACGAGGTGATCGAGATCATCCGCACCGAGGAAGAGCCGGGCCGGGTGATGATGGAGCGCTTCAACATCAGCGAGACCCAGGCCGAGGCGATCCTCGAGCTCAAACTGCGCCACCTGGCCAAGCTCGAAGAGTTCAAGCTGCGCGCCGAACAGAATGAGCTGGCCGAAGAGCGCGACAAGCTGGAACTGATCTTGGGTTCCGAGCGCCGTCTCAGCACCCTGCTCAAGAAAGAGATCCTGGCGGATGCCGAGAAGTACGGCGACGATCGCCGCACCCCGCTGGTGGAGCGCGCCACCGCCGTGGCCCTGACTGAGAAGGAGCTGACCCCGAGTGAGCCGGTCACCGTCATCCTTTCCGACAAGGGCTGGGTGCGCGCCGCCAAGGGCCACGACGTGGACGTGGCCGGGCTCTCCTACAAGGCGGGGGATGGCTATCTGGCCCACGCCCATGGCCGCAGCAACCAGCAGGCGGTGTTCCTCTCCACCCTGGGGAGAACCTACTCGCTGGAGGCTCACACCCTGCCCTCCGCCCGCAGTCAGGGCGAGCCGCTCACCGGCCGCTTCGCGCTGGGGGCTGGTGAAGAGGTGCGCCATCTGGTGATGGGCAACGAGGGCGAGCCGTATCTGATCGCGAGCGACGCCGGTTACGGCTTCGTCTGCAAATACGACGACCTGATTGGCAAGAACAAGAACGGCAAGGCGCTGCTCACCGTACCGGAAGGGGGCATCGTCATGGCGCCCCAGAAGATAGGCGCGCCGGACACGGATCTCTGCATGGCCATCTCCAACGAGGGGCGCATGCTGCTGTTCCCGCTCAATACCCTGCCGGTGCTCGGCAAGGGCAAGGGCAACAAGCTCATCAGCATCCCGTCGGCGCGCGTGAAGGCACGAGAGGAGTTTGTGGTGATGGCTGCCGTCATTCCGCAGGGCCAGTCGGTGACCCTGTTTGCCGGCAAGCGCAAGCTGACCCTGAAACCTTCAGATCTCGACTACTACCGTGGCGAACGTGGTCGCCGCGGCGCCAAGCTGCCCCGCGGTTTGCAGCGGGTCGATCGCATCGAGATTGAACCCGTCGCCGGCGCCGAACCGGTAGCCGGGGAAAATCAGGAAGGGTAATTATTAATGAAGGGCGCGAAAGCGCCCTTCATCTAATTCTGATATTGGCTAGCGATTAACAAGTATTTCTTTGACTCTCTCACCTGATGACTTGGGGAGTATGTCATGATCTGATATTAATTTTGTTATGCAGCGGATACCAATGTCAATTACCTCACTTCTCAATGAATCAACATTGTCAGGAGTCATTAGTTTGCTTTTTTTACCGTGGACAATTTCACTGCGTAAAGTATACAGTTTACGTAGTCTCTGATAAAGCTCATCTCTATCTGCAGGTTCTGCCAAATATTTTGCCATGCTAGCGGTGACTTTGAATGATGTTTCGAAAGCTTCACTGAACATTCCTTCCCAAGCAATTATTGCATCCACAATCGCATCTTCAGGATGAATGCGTTCAAATATTGCATTTTTTAACCTTTGTAAAGGAATGTTAATGTATTTTAAGTTTGTATCTGAAAGTTTCTTAAACCAACCCTTAATGGGCGCTACGTCCTTTTCATCAACTATAAGATATTTACTGGGTGGGGTGCTGCTAATGGAATAATTCCCAGGGATCAGCAAAGGAAAACCGCTTTCAGAAAAGCTATGCGATATTCCTCTATCTTCCCTCAGAGCAAAAGCTAACGCTAATTTTAGCGTGTCGATAATATTAGTTATTTTTTTATGGCAATGCTCCTCCATTGCACATGTCATGCTGGCGTTAGTATCAATCAGGCGTGTTTTTTCTTTTATCTCTAGAACATGGCCTGAAATGTAGTTACTTTCGCCGTTGAAATTGTGAGATGTCGTAGTTAGAGAGTGAACACTTGGATTAGACGGTGAGTCAAATTGCCGTAGATAGGTATTTTGATCAAACTCAATATCTGTAAACCCATCAAAGTTCATACCTCTAATTCCCATGAAATATGAATACTCAATCTCACCGTTGCTAGCTAACCCCCTAAGTGAATTTAGATTTATATCAATTTCTTTTAATACATCAGATAATGAATATGCCATTTTGTTACAGGCATTTTGAAATGATCTTATAATAAGGGTGTTGAATGCAGAATATACTTGAGTGGAAAACTCAGTGCCGTTGTCCAACCTCACAGAAAAACAGTAGTCAAAGCCATCCTTTTGATTGGTTATTTTGTTAAGGATGTCACTTTTAACCAAGGAAATGAACTTAATTGCATTGTCATGGTTGGTGTTTATATACATTCCTACATCATGACTTCCCTGCGAATGTCTCAACATCAATATTGGATATTCAGAAATACATGTAGTCACTAGCAAGGATAGTATAGGGTCATCTGTTTTATATTGTGGGTAACTACCGCCACAATGTTTTCTGAAAAAATCAAAAATGTTTTTTCCATCTATTCCTAATGAGGATAGTGAAAGGGATATGCTATCTCCTATTATCCCTTCAGTTGCTTGTCTAATCCTAATCTCTTCAATTTTCTTCGCTAGAAAATGAACGACCTCATTCTGAACCTCTGATAGTGATGCTGCGATTTTGTCTAGTTCTTCAGGTTTCTCAGAATCAATGGCAAGGCTATAGGTTAACAACCTTGGTCCAATGTAACTTGCTATTAGTCTTATCTTGTGATTAACGTCCATATTCTTTTCCAAGTAAAGAAGCGACTCTTGAAGTTGACTCTTAAGCAGATTGGTTTACAGGTTATCATAATTAGGAAGATTATTATCTTATGCCAAGACTGAATTTTGGTTATGAGGACTGCAGGCGTGATGGGCGAAACGTAATGAGAAGTTCACGAAAACCAGTTGTCGCCATTCTGTAGGCATTTTAGCCCGTAGGTCTGATTAGCGAGGCGTAATCAGACGTTCGCGAAAACCGGTTGCCGCTGTTCTGCCAGCAACCCCTCTTCTCTCCCTTTTCCAATCGCCACGGGGCCAATGGCGTGGACGATTACGCTTCGCTAATCGACCCTACGCCTCCCCGCTCGCTAAGCTTAAAGGGGAGCAGCACAGTGCCAGGAGGCCAATCATGGAGATCGACAAAGCCATCGGACTGATCGAGGCCCACGGGGTCTTTCACGGGGATCACTACAGCTTCAACAGCGGCGAGTTCGTGCAGTGGTGCCAGGAAGATACCCACCAGACCCTCAGCCTGGAGCAGGCCAATCACGAGCTGGCGCCCTTCTGCATCCGGGTCGGTTACGCCGAGCCGGTCCGGTCGTGGCGTTATTACCTCACCTGAACTACTTCACCTGAGGGGTGACGCAGAGGGCGGGACGAGCCGCGCGATGCGGTGAGTCAGTGACAAAGGAGTCGGCAAGGCTCCTTTCTTGTGATGGGCAGGGCGAAGGCGGGAAGTGCCCTAGTTGTCGACGTTCCAGGCAATGGGCAACTCAAGGTCGAATATCAGCTGATCCCCGTCGAGGCGAAAGGCCAGGCTGGTCTGGTGCTGGTCGTATTCGTCGATAAGGCGGCAGCTCTCGGCGAAGTTGGACTCGTAACCGAGGCGCGCACTGCCGCCGGTCTGGGCCCCGTCGAGTTCCACCCCCAGTACCCGCAGCGGGTCTTTCTGGCTGAGCTTGACCCGGCTGTCCCCCACATCCACCAGCCGCTCCAGCAGGGGGAAGAAGTCCGGCTTGTTCGCCTCGATGGTTCGGGCGATGGCCTGCTCCCGCTCGGCGCGGCTGGCAAGGGGGCCATTCAGGGTGTAGCGGGTCTGTATCCTCTCCTGGGTCATGCTCTGTACCTCTCTGGTGTTGCCGGCGGATGTTTTAATTCCTGGCTGCGATGGGGCGCTCAGGCGGGGATGCGGCCATTGCGAACCAGGGCCCGGCGGATGTTCTTGCACAGCTTGCCGAAGCGGTTGAGCTCGTCGAAGGTGGGCGGGATGCCGCGATCGATCTGATATTGCCAGTAGCAGAGGTCCGTATCCACCAGCTCCATCAACTTCTTGGGGCAGCCGATGCAGGTGTTGTCAGGCCCGCACTTGAAGGTATCCGGTTGGTAGAGCGGAAACTCCGCCTTCACGGCGTCGATGATCTGCTGCATCGCGGTGATCCTGTCGGGCTTTCTGCTCACGGCCTTGCTCCCCTGCGGCTTGTATGGGGGAGTCATTATATCCCTGTCAAAAATGGGGCCAATGACGCTTACGGGGTAGTTTTCTGCCGAGGGTGGTGGCCATTGCTAGTGTTCGTGCTAAAAACGGGGCACTGGATAGCACAACGCCCGGCAAGCCGGGCGTTGGAATACGGTGAAGGGGAAAGACCCCTCATCAGAAGTCGTGATAGAGGGGCCAGCCGAGCAGGGGGTGCTTGAGCCCGGCGCGCATCTCCATGTTGTCGAGCTTCTCCGGCGAGGCGTCCTCTTTTTGCAGCTGCTGGTACTGGCGCACAAACCCCAGGGTATGGAGCAGGTTGGGCACAAAGCCCGGGCTCAGCTCCTGGCGCAGGGCCGCGGCCATGTCGGCGGGCAGCTCGCTCAGCATCAGGGCGAGCTGGGTGGCGAGATGGTCGGTGGCGAACCAGGCCTCGTCGAGGGCAATCTCTCGCGCCAGTTTGCGCTTGAGATCCTGCTTCACCCTGAGGGGGGCGGCGCCGCTGCCCTTGCCGCAGAGGATGCGATAGAGCAGGGCCTCGGCCAGCTTGTCCTCCATGGTAGGGTGGTCGCTCTCGCTGGCGAAGAAGTGCTGATCGATCAGCCCCATCAGGCGGCTCTTGTTGTGCTCGGCCAGCGCCTTCTCGTACTCCTGCCACCCTTGCCACTCCTCGATGTCGGGGGGGCTCGAGATCTTGTCCAGCAGGCGCGCATCCACGTCACCGTAGAGGCTGTTGCCAGCCTGCTTGGGGCTGACGGTGATGAGCATGGACCAGCCCTTCTGGAACGGCTTGATGGGGCCTTCCGGCGCCTGCAAGAGCGCCAGCGCCCTGGCCGGATCCCGCTGGGAGAGCTCCTGCAACCCCAGGCTCACCACGCCGATGACGTCGTGGGCGGCCTGCTCCAGCAGGTGCATCTTGTACTTGTTGTAGTACTTGTCGGCGAATTTCAGGCTCATCAGCACCGCCTTGCCCTTGATGGCGGCCAGCTGCTGCTCGCTCAGGCGTTCATTGTCGCGGCCAAAGCGCAGCACCTGGGTGAGATAGGGGCCCTGGTTGGCATCGCGAATGACTAACTGCATGAATGGGCTCCTTAATCCAGAAAGCTGAACATGTCGTCGACGTCGCCGTACTCGTCTTCCTCGACCTTGTTCTTCTCTTTGGCCTGCATCACCAGCTCGGCGGCAAACTTGTTGATGATGCCGTCCCAGCTGGAGTGCTCATTGCGCAGCAGCGACTTGATGGACTTCTCCACCTCGGGGGCCAGCTCGCGGATCAGCATCAAGAGGCTGCGCGGGTCGTCCAGGGCGTAGTCGTGGACATCCTCGCTCTGCTGGCGCTCGCTGTAGCGCAGGGACTCTTCGAGATCTTCCTCTTCGGCGTGCAGCACGTCGCGATAGCCTTCCTCTTCTTCATAGCGATCGCCGCGGTAGAACTCGATAAAGGGGATGGCGAGGTAGAAGAGGCCGGCCGGATCCTCGGCCACGCATTCGAGGATCTCGCGCTGCTTGGCTTCGCTCTCCTGGGTGCGGATCAGGTAGTTGAGGAAGTCGAAGGTGTGCTGCTGCAGCTCGTCGGCGTTGTTCTTGATCGCCTCTTCCCAGTAGAGGGGCTGCTGGCAGACGATGTCGCGGATTCGCTCCGGGGTCATCAGCTCGGAGATGATGGAGGGGAAGGAGATGTCGTGCTGGCCGTTGATCTGGGTCAGGGTAACGATATCAATATTTTCAATGACTTCCGCCAGCTGGTCGTCAGACATGGTCTTGGCGATCAGCTCGAACTTCTCGCTGGCCTGCTTCGGCTCGATGACGGCCAGCTCTTTGATCTCGATGGCGGTAATTTCTATCAGACTGTTGCTCATGCCTTGCCCCAAGTTAGAAACGGACTTCGTCGTACATATCCTGCTCGCCCTGGTCGTCGCCATAGCGATCGCGGCGGCCGCCGCCGTGGTAGTCGGCGTCGGCATCTTCCCCGTCATCTTCTTCCTCGTCGCGCAGCTCGTAGTCGTCATCGGCACGGTGGCTGCCGCGGGGCAGCGGGTTGTCGAGCAGGAACAGCACGGCGCAGGCTTCCATCAGTTGATCTTCGCTCTGGGCCCGCACCGCCTTGACCAGCGGCAGGGCGGCGTTGTTGAAGCCGACGCTCACCTTGAACTCGTCCCAGGAGGGCTGCTCGCCGCTGGCGAGCCACTTGTTCCACTGCCCCTTGGCCTTGGCCGGGAACTGCACCCGGCCATAGAGGGCGAGCGGCAGGTATTCGGGCATGAACTCCAGCATGCTCATGTCGGCCAGCAGCAGGGCCTTCATCTGGTCGGTGAACTGCTCCAGCCCCTTGGGGTCGTCCTGATCCCGGTAGGATTCGATATTCTCGCTGGCATCGCTTTGCAGGGCCTTGAGCCGTGCCTGGTCCCATTTCTTTTGCATAGTCGCCTTCTTGCCTGGTGTCTCAGGGGTAGAACTGGTCCCACATCTCCTGCATGGCAGCAGCGGGATCGGTCACGATGACGTTGTTGAAATCCTTGATGAAGGCGGCCCGCTGTTTCGGATCGGACAACACCTCATAGGCCTGCTTTATCTGGTGCAGCCGGGCGGCTGCCTGCTCTTTCTCTTCATCCGTGGCCCCGTGCAGCTTGTCGGGGTGGTACTGGTTCGACAGCCGTCGATAGGCTTTCTTGATGTCGTTTTCACTGGCGTTGGACTTGACGCCCAACACCCGGAAGTAGTTGTTCATGACGGATCCTGCCTCACTGGCATCGTGGAATTCACCCTGCGGGGGCCTGGTGACGGGAAAGGTGGCAAACCAGGCTTGGCAAAAACCGGTGATTTTAACGCAAAGCTCCCGCCATCGCCATGAATAGGAAGAAAAGTAACCAGACGGAGAGTACGGCCGGTGCGTCCTGGGATCTGGCTCCCGGTGGGGGGCGGCCCCGGGGCTACACTACAGGAGGCGCCGGGCGTTGCCCCGGCGATCTTCAGCAGGCCTCGGCGGGGCCGAGACCCTTACTTAAGGAATGGACAGCCATGCTCAAATTTTATCTTTTGCCTCTGGTATTGCTTGGCGGCGCCGCCCTTGCTGCCGAGGAGCCCCTCGACGAGCCCATGATGCTCATCAAGGGAGACATCACCAAGGCCCAGTTCATGGAAAGAGCCGAGCAGCGTTTCGCCCGGCAGGATACCGACAAGGATGGCACCCTGTCGGTGGCCGAGAGAGAGGCCGCCATGGCCAAGATGCACGAGGCGATGCAGCAGTCCGGCAAGGCCATGCCGGGCAAGATGGGGAACATGGGCAACATGAGGCCGATGCAGGACACGACCAAGGAGCAGTTCATGGCGCGCCATGAGGCCATCTTCACCCGGATGGACAAAAACGGGGACGGGGTGCTCGACGAGGCCGAGCGGGCCAGCGTCAAGGGACGGCTCGGGCAGGGGATGATGACCCCCGCGCAGCAATAGGCTTGGCAGCCTTCAATAAAAAAAGAGCCCGGTAGCGATACCGGGCTCTTTGCATTTCTTGCGTGGCGGCGGTTTACCAGCGGGCCCACAGCAGCCGCAGCTTGAGCCCCCAGCGGCTGCTCCAGCCCGTGGTGCTGCTCACCAGCTGCCCATCCCTGACGATGAGGAAGGTGGGGGTCACCCCCACTTCCCAGCGCTCGGCGAGGGCCCCGGACGCATCGTTGTGGGTCGGAAAGGCGAGCCCTTTCTTCTCCATCCCCGCGTGCAGTCGGGTGTCGTCGCCGGAGCGCAAGGCTACCGTCAACACGTTCTCTCCCTCCTGCCAGAGCCGGTCCACGGTCGGCGTGGTGAAGCGGCACACCCCGCACCAGCTGGCCCAATAGTAGACCAGCAGCGGCCGGCCCTGGCTCAGGGTCGCGAGATCCGTGGTGGTGCCGTTCTGCAGGGTGAGGGGGGCGGTCATGGCTCCCTCCGGCAGACTGGGGCCGCGCCACAGATCCAGCAGGGTGGAGACGACCAGCGCCATCAGCAGCAGCCAGAGGGCTTCCTTGCCCCAGCGCCGCCAGCGCGGTGCCTTTACAGCGGCATCCTCAGCCATGGTTTAGCTCCGCTTGGCCAGCTCGGCCTTCACCAGCTGCTCCAGTTCGTCATAGGAGATGGCGCCTGGCACCAGCTGGTTGCCGATGAGCGTCGCCGGGGTGCCCTGCACACCGAGCAGGGTGCCGATGCGCAGGCTGTTGCGCAGCTCCTCGGTCGCCTTGGCGTTGGGGGTGAGGCTCAGGTTGTCGGTGGCGGCCAGCGCCTTGTTGATGTCCGTTTCGGTCAGCATGCCCTGCTTGCTCATCAGCTTGTCGTGCAGGGGGAGGAAGCGGGCGGGATCCTGCTGCCACAGGGTGAGGCTGTACTGGGCCGCCTTGGCGGAGCTCTGGCCCTTGAACGGCAGCAGCTTGATGACCAGCCCCAGATCGTCCGGATAGGCCTTGAGCAGCTTGGTCAGCTGGGGATCGAACTGCTTGCAGTAGGGGCAGTTGTAGTCGGTGAACAGCACCAGGGTCAGCTTGGGGTTCTTGGCGCCGAGGCGCGGGCTGGTGGCGCTGTTGAACAACACATCCTGGTTGCCCTTGATGAAGTCACCGAGCTGGGACGCCTGGGCTGCGGCGTTCTGCTTCTCCCAGGATTCGGCCGCCTCGTCGAGGATCTTGGGGTTCTGGACCAGGGTCTCGCGGATCAGCTCCTTGATGCGGGCCTCCTGCTCCGGGGTAAACGGGGCGGCGTGCAGGGCCGGGGCCAGCAGGCTGGCAGAGAGGGTGGCGATCAGGGTCAGGGTAGGCAGTTTCATGGCATTCTCCTTAGAACTGGGAGGCGGGCTGGATGAGGCCGGCCTTTTTCAAGACGATGAGCAGGTCGGCCTTGTCCAGCAGGGGGGAGAGGATCTCTCCCTCTGGCAGACCGGGCCCGTAGATCTGGTTGAAGGGGACGGCGGCCGCGCCGCGCTGGCGCAGGAAGGCCGAGATGGCGTCGTTTGGCCGGCTCCAGTCTCCGCGCAGGGCCACCACGTCCGGTGCCGACAGGGCGCTCTGCACCTCATCGCGCAGCAGCACGTTGTACTTGTTGGCCTTGCAGGTGACGCACCAGTCGGCGGTGACGTCCACGAAGACCCGCTTGTTCTGGGCCAGGGCGTCGGCGATGGCCCGCTCGGAGAGGGGCTGCCAGGCCACCCGGTCGACGCCGCCCGAGCCCTGCGCGGTGAGCGCGCCCCCCAGCAGCAGGGCGCCGCCGATGAGGGCCGAGAGGGCGAGGGCCAGCGTGGCGCCCCGGATGCCGTAACGCCAGAGGATGCCCACCAGCAGTGCCAGCACCATGGCCGCCATCAGCCAGCCGGTCGCCGTGCTGCCCAGGTGGTTGCCGAGCAGGCTCGCCAGCCAGAGGCTGGAGCCCAGCATCATCAGGCCGAGCAGGATGCGCAGGTGCCCCATCCAGCGACCCGGCTTCGGCAGCCAGAGGGCGAGGCGGGGCAGGGCCGCCACCAGCAGCCAGGGCAGGCTCATGCCAAGGCCGAGCGCCGTGAAGATGAGCCAGAGCTGGCCGAGGGGCGCCGCCAGGGCAAAGGCCACCGCGGTGCCGAGGAAGGGGGCGGAGCAGGGGGTCGCCAGCAGGGTGGCGAAGCTCCCCTGCAGGAAGTGCCCGCCCAATCCGTTACCGCCGCGGGTGGCGAGCCGGGTACTGAGACTGCTCGGCAGCCTTATCTCGAACAGCCCCAGCAGGTTGGCGCAAAACAGCAGGGTCACCGCCACCATGAAGCCGATGAAACCGGCGCTCTGGAACTGGATCCCCCAGCCGACGGCGCCCTGAGTCGCGCGCAGCAGGCTGCTCATGGCCGCCAACACCCAGAAGGAGGCGAGGATACCGCCGCTGGCGGCGAGAAACTGCCTGCGCACCTGTCGCTGTTCCCGTTCCTGCTGTTGCAGCACGGTGCCGAGTTTCAGGGCCAGCACCGGCAGCACGCAGGGCATCAGGTTGAGGATGAGACCGCCGAGCAGCGCCGCCCCCAGCAACCAGAAGAGGGGGTGACCCTGGGTGGGCAGGGGCAGCGGCCCGGCTATGGTGGCACTGGTCTGCCAGGCCTGCTCGCCGCTGGTGAGCAGCAGGCCGAGGCGCTGGCCGCGCAGGTCGGGGGCATCCCCTTGCCAACCGTCGCTCACCGGCACCCGGGCGATCAGGGTGTTGCCCTGCACGTCTATCACCGGCTTGCCGAACTCGGCTCCCTCCAGAGCGTCGATGAAGAGGGACGGGGCCTGCCAGCCCTCCGCCCGCTCGGCGCGCAGCTGCAGCTGGTTGTGCTGGTAGCCGAGCGCGACCCGGGTGTCGGCGGGCAGGGGCTGGGGCAGCGTGCTCATGGCCTGGGCCCAGGCGAAGTCGAAACCGGCGGGTGCCTGCCCGTTCACCGCCAGGGTGAAGGGGTAGTCGGTCAGGATGCAGACGTTGCTGCAGGTGGAGAGGCGCAAGGTGCCCGTGAGGGGTTGCCCGGCCGGATAGCTGAGGCTCAGGGGGAAGCGCACCGCCTCGTCGTAGCCCTGGGTGCTGAGCCCGGCCACCTCGAAGGGGCGCGGCGTGGGCCAGTGCCACTGGAAGTCGCCGACCGGACCATCCCACAGGATCTGGGGCGCTATGCCCCCTTCACCCGGGCTGTGCCAGTAGGTCTTCCAGCCCGATTCGAGGGCGACCTCGAGCAGGATACGGGTGTGGTCCGGCGTGCTGCGGTCGGCCAGCAGCCGCACTTTGGCGTGATCGTTCCGGGGGCTGGTGAGCCAGCCGGTGTCGCCGGCCAACCCTGCGGATTGCCACAGCAAGCAGCCCAGTAACAGGGTTGCCTTGAAGAGATTTGACATCTTGTTGTCTCGCAAAGAAATGAATGACGGTGGATGAGAGAAACCGTCGAACTCATTCCCGCCAGACGCAGAGGGTGAGATGAAGACGCCGCTCGGGCGGGGAGATGACTCTGGGTGGGGGCAGAGGGGGGACGTATCGCCAGAGCGGTGCCAGCAGGGCGACCACCAGTGCCACCGCGAAGAACAGCTGTTCGACGCTGAGCAGGGTGGCGGCGCTCAGCCACTTGCCGTTGAGCTGGCAGCTGGTGGGATGCGGACTGGGGCTGGACTCGGCCTGCTTGTCGTCCGTCACCTGGGTGAGCTGGATCTGGCAGCCGATGGCCTGATCGAGCAGGGCGAGCCGGGCCAGCGGCTGGGCAGCGCAATTGAGCACCAGCAGGCAGACCAGCAGCAGGAGTCGTTTCGCCACGCGTTGTTGGTGAATCATGCTCGCCCCGTTCATCAAGATGGGCACATCCTAACGGCCAATGGCGGGAGGGGCAAGTCGGGGCCGCGGGTGGCCGTCCGGGGCTGGTCGGTTCTGTCTGGCGAACGCTTGTTCGCTAAAAGGGGGACCAGTATACTGCGCCGAATCACATTTCGAGGTGTTCGATGCTCAAACTTGCCCGTGTGCTGCTGCTGGCCCTGCTGCTCGTCTTCTGGTTCGTCTTTGGCCTGTTGCTCTGTCTGGTGCGCCCGCGCCATCCGAACAACGTCTATGTCTTTGCCCGCATGTACCACGCGGTCTGCCCCCTCATCGGGCTCAAGGTGCGGGTCACCATTCCGGACGAGGTCAAGTCGGTAGGTCCGGCGGTCTATGTCTGCAACCACCAGAGCAACTTCGACATCTTCACAGTGACCGGTGCGGTGCGACCCGGCGTGGTGGCGGTGGGCAAGAAGAGCTTGCTGTGGCTGCCCTTCTTCGGCCTTATCTTCTGGCTCTCCGGCAACGTGCTGATCGACCGCTCCAACCGCTCCCGCGCCATCGGCACCATAGGCCAGGTGGTGGATCGCATCAAGGCGCGTGGCACCTCCATCTGGATGTTCCCGGAGGGGACCCGCTCCCAGGGGCGCGGTCTGCTGCCGTTCAAGGCCGGCGCCTTCCATACCGCCGTCCAGGCCGAGGTGCCCGTGGTGCCCATCGTCTGCTCCAGCTATTTCGGCCAGGTGGATCTGAACCGCTGGGACAACGGCGAGGTGTTGCTGGAGATGCTGCCTCCCCTGTGCTCCAAGGAGCACGGCGCCGCCGGCATTCGCGAGCTCTCCGACACCTGCCGGGCGCAGATGGAAGCCAAGCTGGCGGAGCTGGACGGCAAGCTGGGTCACCGTCCGGCTGCCTGAGCCTGCCACAGCTGACAGAAAAAAGAGGGAGCCAGGGGCTCCCTTTTTTGTTGGTAAATATCGCCACTTGGGTGGTTGTTTTCACCACATTAGGCCGACTGGTAGCGAGTGTGTGATTCATATCTATATGTAAAACAACAATAATTTATCTTGGCACGGCTCTTGTAATGTCATGGGAAGAGATTGTCATCCCATCAACAAGGAGCCAGACCATGAGCGTATTCAGCCGCCTGACCGACGTGATCAATGCCAACCTGCACAGCCTGCTCGACAAGAGCGAAGAGCCGGAGAAGATGCTGCGGCTGATGATCGAGGAGATGGAGCAGGTCCAGATCGAGATGCGTACCCAGGCCGCCCGCGTCATCGCCGAACAGAAGCAGCTGGAGCGCCATCAGCAGGCGCTGCGCCACCAGATCCAGGAGTGGTCGGCCAAGGCCGAGCTCGCCATCCAGAAAGGCCGGGAAGATCTCGCCCGTGCCGCCCTCACCGAGAAGCTGGCCGAGGTGAAGCAGTGCGAACGGCTGGAAGAGGACAAGGCCCGGGTGGCCGAGGTACTGGCCCAGCTCACCGCCGACAGCGAGCGGCTGGCGGCCAAGCTGACCGAAGCGCGGGAGAAGCAGAAGCTGCTGACCCTGCGGGAGCAGACCGCCCACAGCCGCCTTCGTGCCCGCGCCCAGGTGGACAACCAGCGCATGCACGAGCTGGTGGCCCGTTTCGACGGTTTCCAGAACCGGGTCGATCAGCTGGAGGCGCAACTGGAGGCGGCGACCCTGGGGCAGAATCCGTCCCTCGAGGCCCAGTTCCGCGAGCTGGAGCTGAACGACGAGATTGAGCGGGAGCTGGCTCGACTCAAGGGTCAAAAGGCGGAGGCGTGATCATGACTCCCTGGCCCAAGGACCTGGCCCATCGCAAGCTGACCGGCGTCTGCGCCGGTCTGGCCAAGGGGCTCGGGATCTCCAGGGTGACGGTGCGGGTGGTGGCCCTGCTCACCCTGATCCTGATGCCGCCCCTGGCCCTGGCCCTGTATCTGCTGGCGGTGCTCGTCATGCCGCCCCGTCGTGAATTGAAGCGCTGGCTGGAGTGATCTCCGGATCCGTCCCGCCGGCAAGTGCACACCTGTGAGGAGCACAACATGCTGGAATTTATCGTCTTGATACTGGTGCTGATCGGCATGGCGCTGACCGGGTTCACCGTGCTGGCCATGCTGCTGGTGAGCGGGGTCTTCGTGCTGTTTGGCGCCCTGGCCGGCATGTTTGCCCTCATCATCAAGCTGGCACCCTGGTTGTTGCTGGTGCTGGTGGTGTGCTGGTTGCTCAGCAACAGGCGCAAGCAGTCGAACACCTACCGTTAAGCCTCCCTGATACTTTTCGGCCACCGCTTGCGGTGGCCTTTTTCATGGGGCGGGTGAGGGGAATCGCGAGTCTTGGGGTGGTGACGTCAGTTAGCCTGGGGAGCCGGCACGGGCTCGGCGGGGGCGTTTAGCCATAACTGGCTCCAGTCGTGCCATTGCGCGGGGTTGAGCACCAGACGCTCCTTGAACGCCTTGCTCTGCTGCTTGAGGCGGTACTCGAGGCGCAGTGCCTCCCCCTTGCCCTGGACTTCCTGCTGCCACACCAGGGAGAGGGGCCCCTTGCCGCGCAAGGCACGTGCCCCCTTGCCGCTCTGGTGCTGGCGCAGGCGCCGCTCGGGATCCGTGCTGATCCCCGCATAGAGTGCCCCTGCGCCGGTGCGCACCAGATAGACAAACCAGCGGGATGAGGGAGCGGCGGTCATGACGCTCGCCACCCGGCCCGCTGGCGCCGGAGCCGGTGCAGGGGGAGCAGGCTGACCAGCAGGCCGGCCCAGACGAAGGCAAAGCCCACGGATTTCACCGGATCCGGGATCTCGCCAAACCAGAAGATGGCGAGCAGGAAGGCGAGGCTCGGCTCTATGTATTGCAGCAGCCCCACCGTGCTCATGGGAGTGCGCGTCACGGCATAGCAGAACAGGCCGACCGGCAGCAGGGTGGCGGGGGCGCTGCCCATCAGCAGCAGTCGCTCGGTCCAGTCACCTGCCATAAACTGGCTGGCGCCGTGCAGGGAGAGCCAGCCGATGATGAGAAGGGCGACGGGCAGCTGCACCAGGGATTCGAGATAGAGGCTGCTGCCGGCGTCCAGCTTCACCTGCTTCTTGATGAGGCCATAGAGGGCGAAGTTGGCCCCCATGATGAGGGAGAACCAGGGCAGCTGGCCGTAGGAGAACAGCATGTAGGCGAGCCCCGCCAGCGCCAGGGCCACCGCCAGATGCTTCTGCGGGGTGAGCCTCTCTTTCAGGAAGAGGACGGCAAAGGCGATGTTGAACAGGGGCGTCATGAAGAAGGCGAGGCTGGTGGCCAGCACCTGACCCGTGGTCAGACACCAGGTGAACATGCACCAGCTGATGGACATGACGGGGCCGGCCAGCAGGATGAGGCCGAGCTGGCGGGGTTCGCCGCGCAGGGTCGCCCAGGGCACCCGGTGACCGAGCAGCAGGAACAGGCCTGCCAGCAGCACCACGGACCAGAGCACCCGGTGGGAGAGCAGCTCCCACATGTTGATCTCGGGCATGAACTGGTAATAGAGGGGCAGCATGCCCCACAGCACGAATGAGAGGGCCGCGCTGCCGGTGCCCATCCAGTTCTTCATCTCTCTCCGTTTATTAAACTAAACAATGGCGGCTGCATGATAAGTATCCGCTGACACTTTCACAAGCGGGAGCGGGGGAAAACTCTGGTACTATCCGGCCATGAACCGACTCGACTCCCTGTTTGAACAGATCCGGGCCTGCCGCCTGTGCGAGGCTCACCTCCCCCTGGGACCGAGGCCGGTGATCCGCGGTAGCGAGCACGCCCGTCTGCTGATCATCGGCCAGGCTCCGGGGACCCGGGTCCATGCCAGCGGCATTCCCTGGGACGACCCCTCGGGGGATCGCTTGCGCCAGTGGCTCGGAGTGGACAAGAGCGTCTTCTACGACGAATCCCGTATCGCCATCATGCCCATGGGGCTCTGTTACCCCGGCCGGGGCAAGTCGGGGGATCTGCCCCCCAGGCCCGAGTGTGCCCCCACCTGGCACGACAAGGTGCTGATGCTGCTGCCCCGGGTCGAGCTGACCCTGCTTATCGGCCAGTATGCGCAAGCCTACTACCTGGGCAAGGCGGGCAAGGAGACCCTCACCGAGACGGTGCGACACTGGACGGACTATGGCCCAGCCTGGTTGCCGCTGCCGCACCCGTCCCCGCGCAACACCCTCTGGCTCAAGAAGAACCCCTGGTTCGAGCAGGAGGTGGTGCCTCACCTGCGGCAGAGGGTCGCCCCGTTCTTGGGATAAACCGCGTCTCCTAGAGCGCCGGTTCGGCCTGGGGCTTGGGTTTGCGGGCCATGGCGATGAGCGGCAGTATGATGCACAGGCACCCGAGCAGCAGCGGCAGGCCGGGCTGCTCGTCGAACAGCCAGACCCCGATGGCGACCGCCATCAGCAGCCCCGTGTACTCCGCCGAAGCGATCTTGCTCGCCTCCGCCTTGCGATAGGCCATCACGCACAGCCCCGCGTAGACCATGATCAGCGCCGAGGAGCCGAAGGCGGGCCACCACATCTGCCACTGCCACTCTCCCCCTTCCCACCAGGCCAGCGCCAGGATGAGGGGCATGCTCAGCACGTTGGTGAAAAACAGGGTCTGGGCGATGGGCTGCTGGAGCGGGATCCGTTTGATCAGCAGGTTGTTGAGCGCCAGGGAGAGGGCGACCCCGAGCGCCGCCAGGGCGGCCCAGTTCACCTCCGTCGGGCGCAGCACGATGAGCACCCCGACAAAGCCGAGCAGCGCCGTCAGCACCTTCTGGCGCGACAACGCCTCCCCCGCCAGCCAGACCGCGAGCGGCACCATCAGGAGCGGCGCTGCATAAAAGAGGGCGTTGGCGGTGGCGAGCGGCAACCGGGTGAGGGCGACTACCATCAGGCAGACGCCGATGGCCCAGATGTGGGCCCGCAGCAGATGCCACTTGAGGGCCACCGGCGGGTGGCGACGCCAGGACCAGAGCAGCCAGGGGGCGAGCAGCAGGGCGGCGGAGAGCTGGCGGAAGAAGACGAACTGGAAGAGGGGCTGGTCCGGTTCCAGCACCTTGACCAGTGCATCGGAAAAGACCGCCACCATGTTGCCCAGCACCAGATAGAGGATGCCTATTCCGACTGCGTTCATACCACCTCCAGATTCAGATGAGAGGAGGGTAGCCCGCCCTCAGTTATCCAGTAAAATGATAAAAAATCACCATGCATGAGAATTTTGGATAATGAAGCTGCCTCCCCTCCGTGCGGTGCAATATTTCGAGGTGGTTGCCCGCCTGCTGAGCTTCTCCCGCGCCGCTCTGGAGCTCAATGTCAGCCAGAGCGCGGTGAGCCACCAGATCCGCCTGCTGGAGGATTTTCTGGGGGAGCGGCTGCTGCTGCGCCAGGGCCGGCTGTTGTCGTTGACGCCCCAGGGGGAAGTCTACTTCGAGGGGATCTCCGCCGGGCTCGGCCAGATAGCCCAGAGCAGCGAGCAGTTGCGTGGCGGCGGCGAGATGCGGGTGCGGCTGGCTGTCTACAGCTCCTTCGCGGTGAAGTGGCTGATCCCGCGCCTGGCGGGGCTGCGCCAGCTCCATCCCGAGCTGGATCTCAGCCTGGAGATGGTGGCGGAAGACCCCGAGCTCTCCGACCGGGTGGCGGACGGCTTCATCACCGTCTCCCCCGAGGGGCCGGGCTATCTGCACGACCTGCTCTACCGGGAGCGGCTGATGCCGGTGTGCAGCCGTCGCCTGTGGCAGCAGGTGGAGGGGGAGTGGCCCGCGGCCCTGTGGCAGTTGCCGCTGCTCTCCATCCAGGCGATCTACCGGGAGAAGGGGGAGGACTGGCGGCGCTGGGCCGAGGTGGGCGGGCTGACCATTCCCCCCGAGGCGCGGATGCACCACTTCAGCCACATCCTGCTGGCGCTGGAGGCGGCCAGCTGGGATCAGGGGGTGGCGCTCATCAATGACTACATGCTGCGCCCGGAAGACCCCGGTCTGGTGCGGCTACCGCTGCACGCCCTGGAGACAGGGGACAACTTCTATTTCGTCTGCAAGCGCTCTCGGGCCCATGAGCCCGCCATCAGCCGGTTGCGCCAGTGGCTCTGGCAGGAGGCGCAGGCGAGCCTGCGTCCCGGGGAGAATGAGCCATTTAGGCGGGGTTGAACCGGCTCAGGTGCGCTTGAACTGGCTCAGCACGAATAGGCTGGTGGCGCAGACCACGACAGACGGACCGGCCGGCGTGTCCTGATACCAGGAGAGCGAGAGCCCTCCCAATACCGCCAGGCACCCGATCAGGGCGGCAAAGCCGGCCATCTGCTCCGGCGTCTGGCTGAAACGGCGGGCGGTGGCGGCGGGAATGATCAGGAGCGAGGTGATGATCAGCGCCCCGACAAACTTCATCGCCACCGCGATGACCAGGCCAATCAGCAGCATCAGCACGCAGCGCAGCACATCCACCCGAACCCCTTCCACCCGGGCCAGCTCCTCCGAGATGGTCATGGAGAGCAGGGGATCCCAGAGCCGCCACAGGGTGAGCAGCACCAGGGCGCCGCCGCCGTAGATCCAGAGCAGGTCCATGGGTTGCACCGAGAGCAGGTCGCCGAACAGGTAGGCCATGAGATCCACCCGCACGTTGTCCATGAAGCTCAGCGTGACCAGGCCGAGCGACAGGGCGCTGTGGGCCAGGATGCCGAGCAGGGTATCGGTGGCCACCTGCTGGTTGCGGCTCATGATCACCAGCAGCATGGCCATGGCGAGGCAGCAGACCACCACCGCCAGGGTCAGATCCACCTGCAGCAGGATGCCGAGCGCGATGCCGAACAGGCAGGCGTGGGAGAGGGTGTCGCCAAAATAGGCCATCTTGCGCCAGACCACGAAGCTGCCGAGAGGGCCTGCCAGCAGGGCGATGCCGAGGCCGGCCGCGAGGGCGTATAACAGAAAGCTGTCCACGGGGTGATCCTATTTGTTGCGAGAGGGCAGGCGGATGACGGGGGCCTGCGGTTCATGGTGGTGATGTTCGCCATCGCAGTGGTGATGGTGGGTGTAGACCGCGAGGACTTCCCGCTCCGGCCGGCCGAACAGGCGGGCGAACTCGGGGTGTCGGGCCACGCTCTCCGGCTCGCCGTGGCAGCAGACGTGGCGATTGAGGCAGATCACCTCGTGGGTGCTGGCCATCACCAGGTGCAGGTCGTGGGAGACCATGAGCACGGCGCAGTGGAACTCGGCGGCGAGCTGGCTGATGAGGGCGTAGAGCTCGATCTGGCCCGTGATGTCCACCCCTTGCACCGGCTCGTCCAGCACCAGCAGCTCGGGTTTCACCAGCAGGGCGCGGGCCAGCAGCACTCGCTGCATCTCGCCGCCGGAGAGCTTCTGCATCCGGTTGTCCAGCAGATCCTGGGCGCCGACCCGGGTCAGGGCCTCCTCGATGGAGAGGCGGCCATTCTTGCCAAGCTGCAGGAAGCGGCGCACCGTCAGCGGCAGGGTGGGATCCAGGTAGAGGCGCTGGGGCACATAACCGACCCGCAGATCGCGGCGGCGGGTGATCTTGCCGGAATCAGGTGTGAGCAGGCCCAGCACCAGTTTGCTCAGGGTGCTCTTGCCCGCGCCGTTGGGGCCGACTAGGGTGGTGATTTTGCCTTTGTTCAGGGTAAAGGAGACCTTGTCGAGCACGGATCGCCCGTCAAACGACAGACAGACCTCTTTCAGCTCCACCAGTTGGGTCATGACAGCTCCGGGGTTTACAGCCTGTGAGAGTTATAATATAACAGCGATGTTGGTTTGTTATATTATCACACACACACTCCCTGACGAGACCCCTATGCGAATTCTTGCCCTGATCACTGCCCTGCTGGCGGTGAGCCTGCCTGTCCGTGCCCTCGAGGTGCTGACCACCATCAAGCCCCTCGGCTTCATCGCGGCGGCGATCACCGACGGCGTGAGCGAGCCCACGGTGTTGCTGCCGACCGGCGCCTCCCCCCACGATTTTTCCCTGCGTCCTTCCGACATCCGCAGTATCAACGACGCCGGCCTGGTGGTGTGGGTTGGCCCTGAACTGGAAGGTTTCATGGCCAAGCCACTGGCAAGGCATCCCCATGCCCTGACTCTGACTCAGGTGTCGGGCATGCCCCTGTTCAACTACGCCACCCAGGCGAATCACGACGACCATGATCATGATGACCACGATCATGGTGCCCATGAGCAGGGTGACCATGACGAAGGACACGAGGGGCACCACCACGAAGGGGTGGATCCCCATCTCTGGCTGGGTCCGACCCAGGCCAAGGTGATCGCCAGGGCGATCGCGACCGAGCTGGGCAAACTGGACCCGGCCAACCAGGCTCGTTATGCCGCCAACCTCGCGGCGTTCGAGCACAAGGTAGATGCCAGGGACAAGGTGATCGCCGAGCAGATGAAGGTGGTCAACCAGAAAGGCTATTTCGTGTTTCACGAAGCCTATGGCTACTGGGAACGCCACTACGGGATGAGTTCCAGGGGGCACTTCACCGTGAGCCCGGAGCGCCGTCCTGGCGCCAAGACCCTGGTGGAGATCCGCAAGGCGCTGGAAGAGAAGAAGGCGAGCTGCATCTATGCGGAGCCACAATTCTCGCCGGCGGTGATCGAGTCGGTCGCCCGCAACACCGGGGCCAAGGTGTTGCTGCTGGATGAGGTGGGCGAGCAGGTGCCGCTCGGCCCGGATGCCTATCCGCAGTTCATGCAGCAGCTGGCCGACGCCTTCGCCCAGTGTCGTTGAGCCACGCCCGACATTTCTGATAGGACTGTCACTGCCAACTATACTGACCTCCAGCATCCGACATGGAGTGTCTGTTATGAAATGGTGGTTAGTTCCCGTCTGCACGTTGGCCCTGCTGGGCAACGTGCAGGCGTCTCGTCTCTCCAAACACGTTGTCAGCCCCGAGCTCAAGGCAAAGATGCAGGCCGTCTATGGGGCAAGGGCTATCCAGCGAGCCGAAGCCTTTTCTCGCCTGCTCACGCCAAGGGCTGGTACGACGGACCAGCAGAAGCTGGAGCTGGTCAACAACTACTTCAACAATCTGACGTACAGCGAAGATCCCAGGCTGTGGGGAGAAGAGGACTACTGGGCCAATCCGCTGGAGTTTATCGGTGCCCGGGGGGGGGATTGCGAGGATTACAGCATCTCCAAGTACTACACCCTGATGGAGCTCGGCGTCGACGAGAAGAAACTGCGGCTGGCCTATGTGAAGGCGATCCGTTACAACCAGTTTCATATGGTGACGCTCTACTTCGCGACGACCAAGTCCGATCCCATGGTGCTCGACAACATCAATGGCCGCATCTTGCCGGGCAGTCAGCGTACGGATCTGCAACCTGTCTACAGTTTCGATGCCAGGAGCATCTGGATCATGAAGTCACGCCGTGATGGGACGCTGGCGGGGAGTGCCGATCGCCTGACCCAGTGGACCTCGATGCAGAGCCGCTTCTCCAGCGACCATCTGCGCACTCCCCGCCGCCAGCTATAGCTTGCCTGCCGCCTTCAACTCCTCGAAGTATTTTGCTGCTCCCGGATGCTGGGTGACGCTCAGCACCGGACCCACCTTGTTGCGGGCCTTGTGGAACAGGTTGGCGTAGCCGTAGGTCTGCTCGTTGAAACTGGTTTGCCGGCTCAGCATGGCTTTGGTCAGGCGATAGACATCTTCGTCTGGCGTGGCGGCATTGGTCACCAGGGTGGCGGCGATGGCAAAGGTCGGGGTGGCCTTGAGGTTGCCGGGATAGATACGCGCCGGCACCTGGCTGCGCTGATAATATTTGACCCCCTTGAGCAGCTGGTCCCGCGTTTCCCCCTCGATCGGCAGGAAGCGGATGGCGCAGCGTTTCGCGGTCTCCAGGACGATCCGGTTGGGGTGTCCCATCACCAGCCCATAGGCATCGATCTGCTTGCTGCACAGTGCTTCGGAAAGATTGGCCACGCTCTTCAGGTCGAGGTCCTGCTCTCTGGTGCCCAGTGCATTGAACAGTGCCAATGCCGTCTGGCGAGTGCCCGAGTGTTTCAGCCCCATGTCGATGGGCGCGAGCTTGAGCTGTGCCAGGGTGGTGATATCCCCATCGGCTCGCACCACTATGGTGAAGGGCTCGGCGTGGGTGGCGAAGAGCGTCCGCAATTCGGGTTGGGGTTTTTGGGCGAAAGGCCCGGTTCCGTTGCTGGCTTGATAAAGCCAGTCGGACTGGACGAGGGCGTAGGGTATGTCACCTGTCTGCAGCAGGTGCAGATTTTCGATGGAACCCGAACTGGCCTGCGGCTTGCATTGCGACCCGGGGTCACTCTTTTGGGCCAACCGGCAGAATTCTTTGATGACCTGGTAATAGATGCCCTGCTCGCCCCCCGTGCCTATGGTCAGCATGGCGGCATGCAGGCCGGGTTGCCACAGCAGGGCCAGCAACAGCAGCGGGGTTCTCATACGGCCTCCTGGGCATAACCATCAATGCCCCAGTTGCGCAGGGTGTCCACGTCGCTTACCTCGCTGGCTTCGGCGAGCAGGGTATAGCCGGAAGCATGGAGGCACTGGGAGAGCAGGTTCCAGTAGAGGGGGGCCTGAGTCAGCTGGCAGCAGATGAAGACGGGCCTGACGGGGTCGAGCCTGGCCAGGTTGTCGTTGCTCATCGGCACATTGCTGAAGGCCATCTCGACGCCTTGGGCTCGCAGTGTATCCAGTCGCTCCTCGGCGAGGGCAGGAAAGGCTGACAGATCCCAGCGCCAGTCCAGGGTCCTGCCTCTGGCGCCGGCCAGGACGGGTGCAAACTGTGCCCAGTCGGGATGGCTGAGCAGACTGAGAGGCAGCTGGAGCCCCTCCGCCTTCTGGGCAAGCCAGTCGTGGATCAGGGACCTGATCTCGTCGGGCGAGCTGTCCGTGCCGGGGGGATGTTTGGGCAGGAGCCGGCTATACAGCCTGATGCTGCCCTGGGTGGAGACGAAGTGTTGCAGGTACATGTCACCTGCGGTGTCGGTCAATCCCGTCAGCTTCTGATGGGCTGACGGGGTGGCTTGCTTGCCGAGCTGGGTGATTTTGAGCCGTTGTTGCAGCAGATCCCGTTTGCGTTCCGAGACCAGCTGGTTGATGGACGCGACGACCTCCTTCAATTCGCGCAGCCAGGGAGTGGGCAGACTGCCGCTGAACTGGCGTTGGCGAAGCTGCGTCAGTTGCAGGCTGACTTGCTCGAGCGGGCGCAGCAGGCGATGGCATACCCAGGTGATGATGAGGGTAAAGACCAGCACACCGGCGAGCAGTGCGAGCCCGGTGCGGCTGATGGCATTCCACAGGTGCTGGTAGGCATAACCCTCGTGCCCTTCCAGAGTGAGGGTGCCGAGGATCCGCCAACCATCGGTCAGCTCCTGCTCCACCTTGACCGGTGGCATGTGGACCAGGGAGGGGAGCCAGCTCGGCACGTTCTGCTGTGCGGAGTGGAACACCCTCTGGAACAACGGCTGGCCATCCGGATCCAGCAAGACGACGGAGCTGACAAACCCACCGTCGAACATGGCGTTGACGATGGTTTCCGCGAGGACTTTGTCATCATTGAGCAGGGTGCCCTGCAGCACCAGACCGAGCGCCGTGATGGAGGTCTCAAGATTGGCGGACATCTGGTCGAGAATAGATTGCCGGACCGTGGTGATCTCCAGCAGCAGCAGCAAGGCGGCACCGATGGCGAACAGAACCACAATGATGATGTTTAACAATTTTGCCAATGACATACCCACTCCATGGAAATGTTTTTGCAACATGTGCGAGGCCAGGGGGCCACGCAACCGGACAGGGTTCTTAAAAATAGAAAAAAATGGCCCAAAACGACGATCATTTCTGCCCATGCTGGAAGGTTATGCATAAAATGTGAGTTTCGTGCATGTAGGTATGAACTTTTTGTAAGTATTTAGGTCTAACACCCAGATATTCGATTTTCATAATAAAAATTTATAAAGACAGACCCACAACCACCCTTAGATCTAATAACAGGATAGCGGATGAAACGTCTCCGTCCCTTGGTAGCGCAGGCTGCCAACTGGGAACCCCCGGTTCCCCGCAAACACTTTTACGCCATGCTATTGCTCACGGCCATGACGCTGTCAGCGGTAGCCGTATTGCCAGCTCCGGGTGACATCCTGGAGCGGCCACTGCGTCTGGAATTGCCGATTGCCACGACAGGCACGGCCACCAACGAAGACAACACCGACTTCAACGACATCCCGGATCACGAGCTGGTGGAGGCTGCGGCTCCGGATGATGACATTCCGGCCGATGCCACCCCCCAGTGGCAGGATTACCGGGTACGAAATGGCGAAACTCTCACCACCATCTTCAACAACCTGGGGCTGTCCACCACCACCCTCTACAAGGTGCTGGATGCGGATGCCAAGAACAATCTGGCTCGCCTCAAACCCGGTCAGACCATAGAGTTGCTGATCGATCAGGACAACATACTGCAGCAGCTCAAGATCCGCCTGAACATCAAGCAGACCCTGGTGCTGGAGCGCACGGATGACTCCTACAGCGCCAACATGCTCAACGAAGAGGTGGAGTGGCAGCAGAAGAGCTATGAGGGTGTCATCAATGGCAGCTTCTATGTCAGTGCCCGCAACGCAGGGATCCCGGCGAATCACATCCAGAAGATCGCCAACCTGTTCCAGTGGCGCATGAACTTTGCCAAGGATTTGAAAAAGGGCGACAAGTTCAAGGTGCTGGTGAGACAGGAGACGGTCGAGGGCAAGAGCACGGGCAACACCCAGTTGCTGGGGGTCGAAGTGCTCAGCCAGGGCAAGGCGGTGTCCGCCTGGTTGTCCGAGGATGGCAACTATTATGACGGTCAGGCGAACAGCTTGGAGCGCGGTTTCCGTCGTTACCCGACCCACAGCCGCTATCGCGTCAGCTCCAACTTCAACCCGGCACGACGCCACCCCATCACGGGTCAGGTGCGCCCTCACGAGGGGACCGACTTTGCCCTGCCGGTCGGGACGGCCGTCATGGCGACCGGGGACGGTGTCGTGCTCAAGGCCACCCGCCACCCGCTGGCCGGTACCTATGTGGTCATCAAGCATGGCCGTACCCTGACGACCCGTTACCTGCACCTGAGCAAGCTGCTGGTGAAACCGGGTCAGAGGGTGAAGATGGGGGACAAGATCGCGCTCTCCGGCAACACGGGCCGCTCCACCGGTGCCCACCTGCACTACGAGGTGCGGATCAACAACCGTCCGGTGGATGCCATGAAGGTCAAGCTGCCGATGGCGGAACCCCTCTCCGGCAAGGAGAAGCGCCAGTTCCTCGCCAAGGTGAAAAGCTACCGCAAGGAGATGGAGGCGGGTTGATCCTCCTCCCTCGCACAAACGAAGGCCCCGCCAACTGGCGGGGCCTTTTCGTTGGGCGGCTAGTAGCCCATGTCGAAGTCAATCCGGCCGTCGAGTTGCTGGCCGTCGATGAAGCGGATGTAGTTGCGGATGAAGATCTGGGCCACATCCTCGGGGAAGCTGTAGGCGCTGTTGTGGGGGGTGATGATGAGGTTGGGCTGGTGCCAGAGCGGGCTGTCGGCGGGCAGGGGTTCCTGTTCGAACACATCCAGCACCGCCGTGCCGAGCTGGCCGCCGCGCAGGGCTGCCAGCAGATCCCCCTCGTGGACCGCGCTGCCCCGGCCGACGTTGAAGAAGATGGCGCCCGGCTTGCAGTGGTTGAAGCGATCGGCGGTGAACAGGTGGCGGGTCTCGCGGGTCGACGGCAGCACGCTGACGATGACGTCGGCCTGGGCCAGCATCTTGTTCAGCGCGGGTAGCTGATATACCTGATCGAACCCGGCGCACTCATGGCCGCTGTGGCTGATGCCGAGCACCCTCATGCCGAAGTGTTTGCCGGTGTGGGCGATGTGCTGGCCTATGCTGCCGGTGCCGAGCAGCAGCAGGGTCTTGCCTCTCAGCCCCTGATAGGGGTGGCTCTGCCACAGCTTCTGCTGTTGCTGATCACGATAGAGCGGCAGCTGGCGGGTGAGACTGAGCAGGTGGCCAAACACGTATTCACTCATCAGCGGGCCGAAGATGCCGCGTACATTGGTGAGCAGGTAGTCACGGCGGCAGCTCGCATCCAGCAGGACGTCGACCCCGGCATAGGTGGACTGGAGCCAGCTCAGCCGGCCGGCCTTGGCCAGCAGGGGTTTGGCCCGCGCCGGCTCGGCCATCAGGATGTGGGCATCGCCGATCAGTTTCTCGGCCTCGCCCTGATTGTCGGCCCGAAGGATGCGCAGATGGGGCAGATTGGCTGCCTTGAGCAGACGCTCGTAGTGGTGGTTGTCCTGGCTGAGCAGAAGCAGGGTACGTTGGCTCATACTCTTGTTCCTTATCATGTTTATGGCAGGGCGATGAGGGTGCTGTTCCCATCTTACCCCAGTTGATCGGGCAAGAAAGTCGAGCAGGGCGCTTTTTCATTTTCGCCGCGCCCCTCGTGGGCTACAATCTGCCCCACATTTTGCAAAGGATCCGACTCCAGTGTTTGGTGACAAGTTTTATAAGCGACTGGCCGAGCTGCAACCCTGGCAGCAGACGGTCTACACCCTGGCGCTGGCAGAGCGCATGTACCCCAACTATGTGCTGTTTACCCAGGCGACCGGCTTCGGGGATGCAAAGGCGTTTCGCCACGCCCTGGATCAGATGTGGAACTACCTGACCGTCAAGGGATCCCGCGTCAATCTGGGCGCCATCCTGGAGGCATTCGAGGTCTATATTCCCGAGCCCAGCAAGTTTGAATCCTATGGTGCCTATCCGGCGCTGGATGCCTGCGTGGCGCTGGGTTGTGCCTACAACTCGGTGATCTGCCGGGTGGGTGAGGAGGCGAACGACGCCAGCCATGCCTCGGTGGGGACGGTAGCGGGGTTCATCGACATGCTGGAAGGGCGCGAGCTGACCGACGAGGAGCTCTACGAGCACGAGCACATGGAAGCCGAGCTGGAGTTCCAGGTCGAGTTGCTCAAGCGGGTGGCTCACGAGCGCGACAGCGATCGCATCCTGGCCATCCGCAAATTTGCGGCTCAGGACGGTGTCTCCAACATCGGCATCAGTCTGGAAGAGTGAGTCTTTTCTTCAGGCCCCATAAAAAAAGCTCCCGTCAGGGAGCTTTTTTTATGCCTGGCGTTCAGGCCCGCTCTTCGGTCAGGGGGCGGACGCTCAGCACCGGGGCCGCGTCGATGCCGTCGGCATTCATCATGGCCGAGATGCGCTGCAGGGAGGAGAGCAGCAGACCCTGCTCCCAGTTTTCCAGGGCCTGGAAGCGCTGGATAAAGCTCTCCTGCAGCGGAGTGGGGGCCTGGGCGAGCAGGGCGCGCCCTGCGTCAGTCAGGGTCGCATGGACCTTGCGCTTGTCGGTATCGCTGCGGATGCGCTGCACCAGCTGACGGCTCTCCAGCCGGTCCATGATGGTGGTCGCGGTGGCCTGACTCATGTTGGTGTGATCCGCCAGTTGGCGCATGGAGATCTGGCCCAGCTCGTCGATCCCCTTGAGCAGCAGGAGCTGGGGCGACGTCAGCCCGGCCTCCTTGATCAGGCGTTTGGAGTGCATATCGATGGCACGGATGATCTGGCGCAGTGCGATCAGCACTTCATCATGTTTTTCCATGGGAGTCCGGGTTAGTGCAGGGCTGTGGAGAGGCGCAAAATTCTCCACCTAATTCACCATCGGGTCAATATGGTTTTTGGTGTAATCATTTCTACTCTAAATAATATTGTGTTAGGTTATTGAACCATTTTCCCATGAAAACCCGATATTTAAGGAGTGACATCATGCATGACGACCTGGATATCAAGTCCCTGGTTGCCGACCTGCGCGTGGTCAGAGTCCGTTATGAACTGCCGGATACTGCGGCTTTCGTACGTTATCAGCCCGCCTATGACGAGGATCCCAACAACCTCAAGGTGCATCACTATGATGGCGAGTTGCCCCTCTCCTGCAGCAATACAGGTTCTTTCAGCCTAAAGGAGTTGGTCAATGAACTGCGCTATGCCTATGTGCTGGTGCACCTCTTTCCCGACGAGAGCGCCATGAACTTCTACCTGGCGGGTCTGGACAACGGCCTGGCCCAGCTCGAGTTCATCGGCGGCTCCTACGATTTCAACCGCCTCTGGATCACCAGCGGTGTCTCCAGCCTGGGGGTCCCCATGGCCATTTTCCTCGGCAAGCGCCACGCGGTGAACGGTCAGCCGTCCGTCAGCCTGGTGGATCACCGTGAGCAGGTCGCCGGTCGACTGGTCTATCGCGCCATCGGCGGTGCGGGTGATCACGTGGGCGAAGACTTCTTCAACAACGACTAAGGAGGGTTGATGAGAGCAACCAAAGGGCTATTGAAAGGCCTCAATCCCACCATGGCCATGACGGCCCTGACCGTCGTGACCCTGTTCCTGCTGTTTGGCGTATTTGATCCCGACACCGCGGGCACCTGGTTCACCGGCGCCAAGGACACCATCATTGCAGGCTTCAAGTGGTACTACATTCTGGTGGTCGCCCTGTTCCTGTTCTTCGCCGTCTATCTGATGTTCAGCCGCTTTGGCAGCATCCGGCTGGGCGACGACGACCAGGTACCGGAGTTCGGCTACTTCGCCTGGTTCTCCATGCTGTTCAGCGCCGGCATGGGGATCGGCCTGGTGTTCTGGAGCATCGCCGAACCCATGTACCACCTGCAGGGCAACCCCTTCGTCACCGAAGGCATGACCCCGGAGGCGGCGCAGATCGCCATGCGTCTCACCTTCTTCCACTGGGGCCTGCACCCCTGGGCCATCTACGTGATCGTCGGCCTGTCGCTGGCCTTCTTCAGCTACCGGCGCAAGCTGCCGCTGGCCATTCGCTCTGTGCTCTACCCCATCCTCGGCGATCGCATCTACGGCTTCTGGGGCCACGCCGCCGACGTGCTGGCGGTGTTCGGCACCGTGTTCGGGGTGGCGACCTCCCTCGGCCTCGGGGTCTCCCAGATGAACACGGGTCTCAACCAGATGTTCGGCATGGCGGTCTCGCAGGCGAACCAGCTCTGGCTCATCGGGGGCATCAGCCTGATCGCGACCCTGTCGGCCATCTCCGGTGTCGGGCGCGGGGTGAAGATCCTCTCCGAGCTCAACATCTGGCTCAGCGTCTTCGTCCTGGCCCTGTTCCTGGCGCTGGGCCCGACCACCTATATCCTCAATGCCTATGTGCAGAACATCGGTGACTACCTGCAGAACATCGTCCGCCTGAGCTTCTGGACCAACACAGAGGCGAACGGCACCTCGGCCTGGCAATCGAGCTGGACCGCCTTCTACTGGGGCTGGTGGATAGCCTGGGCTCCCTTCGTCGGCATGTTCATCGCCCGCATCTCCAAGGGACGCACCATCCGCGAGTTCGTGCTCGGCGTGTTGCTGGTGCCCTCCCTGCTCGGCATGCTCTGGCTCACCGTCTTCGGCGGGACCGCCATGCACCTCGAGCTGTTCGGCTCGGGCGGCGTGGTAGAAGCGGTCAATCAGGACGTCACCCTGGCGCTCTACAAGACGGTGGAGTTGCTGCACTGGGAGACCTTCGGCTGGATCGCCAAGGGGGTGCTGACGCTGCTCATCTGCACCTACTTCATCACCTCCAGCGACTCGGGCACCCTCGTCATCACCACCCTGCTCTCCATCGGGGATCAGGATCCCCCCGTGCTGCACCGCGCGGTCTGGGGGCTGGGTCAGGGGCTGGTGGCGGCCATTCTGCTGGTCTCCGGCGGTCTGGCAGCCCTGCAGGCGGCCAGCATCATAGCGGCGCTGCCGTTCTCCCTGATCATGCTGGCCATGTGCTACTCCCTGATGCTGGGCCTCAAGCAGGAGAGCCAGCGCCAGTTCGAGTATCGCCAGAACCTCAAGCGCCACGATGGCTCCAGCCACATGAGCCTGATGGACAGGATAGGGCCGGCCTGATGACAGGCAGAACCATGACAACGAAAAGGGGAACCTCGCGGTTCCCCTTTTTTATGGCTGTGTTGGTGACGGGTTACAGCATCTGCTTGAGGCGATAGAGCAGATCCAGGGCCTGACGCGGGGTCAGCTCGTCCGGGCGTACCGCTTCCAGCTCCTCCACCACGGGATGGCTCTGGGGCGGCAGGGCGACCGGGGTCGGGCGCACTTCGCCGGCGGCCACCGGGGTGGCGCTCTCCAGCTCGTGCAGTTTGTGGCGGGCCTGCTGGATCACCGATTTCGGCACCCCCGCCAGGGCGGCTACCTGCAGGCCGTAGGAGCGGCTCGCCGCCCCCTCCTGCACCGCGTGCATAAAGGCGATGGTGTCGCCGTGCTCCACCGCATCCAGATGGACGTTGGCAAGCCCGTTCATCAGCTCCGGCAGCCGGGTCAGCTCGAAGTAGTGGGTGGCGAACAGGGTGTAGGCGCCGATCTTGCTCGCCAGCTGCTCGGCGCAGGCCCAGGCCAGGGACAGGCCGTCGTAGGTGCTGGTGCCGCGGCCGATCTCGTCCATCAGCACCAGGCTGCGGGCGGTGGCGTTGTTGAGGATATTGGCGGTCTCGGTCATCTCCACCATAAAGGTGGAACGGCCCGATGCCAGGTCATCGGATGCCCCGATGCGGGTGAAGATGCGGTCGATGGGACCGATGCGGGCGCTGTCGGCCGGCACGAAGGCGCCGATATGGGCCAGCAGCACGATCAGCGCAGTCTGGCGCATGTAGGTGGACTTACCCCCCATGTTGGGGCCGGTGATGATCAGCATGCGGCGATCACGGTCGAGGTGGATCGGGTTGGCGATGAAGGGATCCGTCATCACCTGCTCCACCACGGGATGGCGGCCCGCCTCGATCAGGATCTGATCCTCGTCGATGAGCGTCGGGCAGCGGTAGTCGAGGGTCTCGGCCCGCTCGGCCAGGTTGGCCAGCACGTCCAGCTCCGCCAGGGCGGCAGCGGATTCCTGCAGATCGCCGAGGTGCGGCAGCAGGGCATCGAGCAGCTCCTCGTAGAGGCGTTTCTCCAGCGCCAGCGCCTGGGCCTGGGCGGTGAGCACCTTGTCTTCGTACTTCTTGAGCTCGTCGATGATGTAGCGCTCGTTGTTTTTCAGCGTCTGGCGACGGATGTAGTGGGCCGGCACCAGATGGCTGTTGGCACGGCTCACCTCGATATAGAAGCCGTGCACCTTGTTGTAACCCACCTTGAGGGTATTGATGCCGGTCAGCGCCTTCTCACGCTCCTCGATGCGGGCCAGGCTCGCGGTAGCGCCGTTGGCGAGATCCCGCAGCTCGTCCAGCTCCTGGTTGAACCCTTCGCGGATGACGCCGCCATCGCGGATGAGCACAGGCGGTACCTCCATCACGGCGCGCTCCAGCAGGTCATGCAACTCGGGGAAGGTGCTGGCCCGCTCGCGCAGCTGCTGCACCGCCTCGTGTTCGCTCTCCGCCAGCAGGCGCTGCAGTTCGGGCAGCTGGGCGAAGGCCTGGCGCAGGCGGGTGAGGTCACGCGGACGGGCGGAACGCAGGGCCAGGCGCGCCAGCACCCGCTCCACGTCACCGACCTGGCGCAGCAGGCCGCCGAGATCGTCATAGAGGTTCTGCTCGATGAGCTCCTTGATGGTGCTCTGGCGGCCTTTGAGGATCACCCGGTCGCGGATCGGCTGGTGGATCCAGCGCTTGAGCAGGCGGCTGCCCATGGGGGTGGCGGTGCAGTCCAGCACGGCGGAGAGGGTGTTGTCGTGGCCGCCGGCCAGGTTCTGGGTCAGCTCCAGATTGCGGCGGGTGGCGGCGTCCATGATGACCGCATGATCGGGCTGCTCGAGGCGCACACTGCGAATGTGGGGCAGGGCGGTGCGCTGGGTGTCTTTCACGTACTGCATCAGGCAGCCGGCGGCGCACAGGGCGGTCTCGCTCTGCTCGACGCCGAAGCCCACCAGATCCTGGGTGCCAAACTGCTGGCACAAGAGCTTGCGGGCGGTGCCGAGTTCGAATTCCCACTCCGGGCGGCGGCGCAGGCCACGGCGACCCTCGACGTGGCGCAGGAACTCGAAGGATTCGGGGTAGAGCAGCTCGGCCGGGTTGGTGCGCTGCAGCTCGGCGAGCAGGGTCTCTTCCTTCTCGAACTGGTTGATGAAGAAACGGCCGGAGCCGATGTCCATGGTGCCGTAACCGAAGCGGCGGCCGTCGTGGTAGACGGCGGCGATCAGGTTGTCCTGACGCTCGGTGAGCAGCGCCTCGTCGGAGACGGTGCCCGGGGTGATGATGCGAATGACCTTGCGCTCCACCGGCCCCTTGCTGGTGGCCGGATCCCCCACCTGTTCGCAGATGGCGGCGGACTCGCCGAGCTGCACCAGCTTGGCCAGATACCCCTCGATGGCGTGATAAGGCACCCCCGCCATGGGGATGGGGCTGCCGGCGGACTGGCCACGCTTGGTCAGGGAGATGTCGAGCAGCTGGGAGGCCTTGCGGGCATCGTCGTAGAAGAGCTCGTAGAAGTCGCCCATGCGGTAGAACAGCAGGATCTCCGGGTTCTCTGCCTTGAGGGTCAGGTATTGCTGCATCATGGGGGTGTGGGCGCTGAGATTGGCGCCGCTGACTGGGTGCTGTGCTGTCATGTGCTTTTCCAGAAGGTGCTCTGGCAGGCAAGCGTCTGCCATCATGGGTCTGAATCTGGAGGCCATTCTACATGCTCGGGGGCGGATGGTGAGGGGGAATCTCCGTCTTGGGGGTAAAGCCGGCGTCCTAGCCTGGCCTGGTCGCCTCTTGCGGGGTCGGGGAGGGCAAAGAGAGGGGGCTCCTGAGCCTTGTTCAACCGGGGCAGAAGAGGAGGAGCAGACAAAATCCCCGCATCGGCGCGGGGATCGGGGCCAGAGGAGGGAAACCGCCTCTCAGTACATCGCCTCGCCGCCGTTCAGCATCTCGTGCAGCTTGGCTTTCTGCTCAGGTGTCAGCACCTGGCTCACCTCGAACAGGTAGTGGGCGCGATAATAGCGAGCCTCGGCCTGTACGTCGCTGATGGTCTGCAGCTGTTTCTTGGCGGCCGCCTCGTCCCACTTGCCGGACTTGATCATGTTGACGATGACGTCCTGGCCGATGGCATCGAGCTTGACGGCTCCCAGGTCCTTGGCTGCCTGCTCACGCAGTCCCTTGATCTGCTCCATCTGCGCGTTCGAGAGGTTGAGCTCCTGGGCCAGGGTTGTCTCGGTCTGCAGCTCCGGGGTTGCCTCGGCGGCAAAAACCTGGGTGGTGGCGCAGAGGGCGAGGGCAACCAGGGCGGCTTTGAACGGGTGTTTCATCGGTGTGTTCTCCTTTTCTGTCACGGGGTGAAACCGCACGCATGACGGTGCCATGAGATGATACGAGGTGCCCTTGTACTGGAGCTTAAGCCGTGACAACTTGCTGACGCGCACGAACCCGGGTCGGTTGCCCGGGGGGCGGGGCAACTGCATAATGAGCCGCATATTTCGCCCTGCAAGGGGCAACTGAGGAGATGACGATGGGACTGGAGGCAGAGATCACCCGTTTATCCCAGGAGCTGGGCGAAGCATTGCTGGCCAAGGGCTGGCTGGCCGCCACGGCGGAGTCCTGTACCGGCGGCGGCGTGGCCACGGCCATTACCGATATCGCCGGCAGCTCGACCTGGTTCGATCGCGGCTTCGTCACCTATACCAACGAGGCCAAGCAGCAGATGCTGGGAGTCAGCATTGACAGCCTGCTGCGCCACGGCGCCGTCAGCGAGGCGGTGGTATTGGAGATGACGCGAGGCTGTCTGGCCCGCTCCGATGCGGGGATCTGCGTGGCCATCAGCGGCATCGCCGGGCCCGGCGGCGGTAGCGACGAGAAGCCGGTCGGTACCGTCTGGTTCGCCTGGGCGGATCGCACCGGCCGCCATCACTCCCTGCTCGCTCGTTTCGACGGGGATCGCCATCAGGTTCGCCAGCAGGCGGTCAGACAGGCCTTGTCCGGACTGCTGGCCCTGCTCAAATAAATTGGACTTGATACTGTATGCATAAACAGTATACTTAGCCCAACTTCACTTCTTCATCACGATTCCCAGCGGAGATTGGCATGGATCAGAACAAACAGAAGGCACTGGCGGCTGCGCTGGGCCAGATCGAAAAGCAGTTTGGCAAAGGCTCCATCATGCGTCTGGGCGACAGCAAGACCATGGATATCGAAGCCATCTCCACCGGCTCCCTCTCCCTGGACGTGGCGCTGGGGATCGGCGGCCTGCCGTGCGGCCGTATTGTCGAGATCTACGGTCCGGAATCCTCCGGCAAGACCACGCTGACCCTGCAGGTGATCGCCGAGGCCCAGAAAAAGGGCAAGACCTGCGCCTTCGTCGATGCGGAGCACGCCCTGGATCCCGTCTATGCCGCCAAGCTGGGGGTCAACGTCGACGACCTGCTGATCTCACAGCCGGATACCGGTGAACAGGCGCTGGAGATCTGCGACATGCTGGTACGCTCCAACGCCGTCGACGTCATCATCGTCGACTCCGTGGCCGCCCTGACGCCGAAAGCGGAAATCGAAGGGGAGATGGGTGACTCCCACGTCGGCCTGCAGGCCCGCCTGATGTCCCAGGCCTTGCGCAAGCTGACCGCCAACATCAAGAATGCCAACTGCCTGTGCATCTTCATCAACCAGATCCGGATGAAGATCGGCGTCATGTTCGGCAGCCCGGAGACTACCACCGGTGGTAACGCGCTCAAGTTCTACGCCTCCGTGCGCCTGGACATCCGTCGTACCGGCGCCATCAAGGAAGGGGACGAAGTGGTCGGCAACGAGACCCGCGTCAAGGTGGTCAAGAACAAGGTGGCGCCCCCCTTCAAGCAGGCCGAGTTCCAGATCTTCTACGGTGCTGGCATCTCCAAAGAGGGCGAGCTGGTTGATCTGGGCGTCAAACACAAGCTGATCGACAAGGCCGGTGCCTGGTACAGCTACAACGGCGAGAAGATCGGTCAGGGCAAGGCCAACGTCATGAAGCTCTTCTCCGAGAACAAGGCGCTGGCTGGCGAGGTAGAAGCCAAGCTGCGCGAGCTGCTGCTCTCCGGCGCCGCGCCGGTGGAGGAGAAAGCCTCCGCCGCCGAGTACGACGAGTTTGAAGCCGAAAACGAACAAGAGTTCGAATAAGAGCGAAAGGAAGGCCGGGTTGATACCCGGCCTTGTCATTTATGGTTGATGAATCCGTTACCGAGCCTGCCGAGCCCGTCGAACCCACCTTTGAGGAGCAGCTGGCCGCCGCCCGCGCCTTCGCCATGCGCAGCCTGGCACGGCGCGAGAGCGCCGAGTCGGAGCTGGCCAGGCGCCTGCGCCAGCAAGGCTTCAAGGAGGAAGTGATCGACGCAGTGCTCGACTACTGTCGCGGCTATCACTGGATCGATGACGAGCGCTACGGTGCCATGGCGGTGCGGGCTGGTGCCGCCAAGGGGCATGGCCCGCTCAAGATCCGTTTCGACTTGCGCCGCAAGGGGCTGAGCGATGTCCAGATTGATGCCGCCTTCGAGCAACCCGAGCTGGACTGGTTCGAGCTTGCCCTGGCATTGCTGGCGCGGCGTGCCCGGGCCGCCGATCTCGCCGACTTCAAACTGCGCATGAAATGGCTGAAATACCTGCTTGGCCGGGGGTTCACGCAAGATCAGTCTCGCTATGCCCTCTCTGCTTTGCAGGAGGAGGGGCAGTAGACTCGTCTTGGTGTGCGGTGGCGGCTCCCTCGCCCGCGCGACCATGTTTGTACTCCCATTGACCCCTCCGATTGCTGCCAGAGGGCTGCCAGTGTCAGCCGGCCGACTCCCCTTTTACGCCCCGCTTGCCAACGCGTCGCTCGCCGCCGTATCCGTTGCGGGCTTTTTCACCCGCAAGGGGCCCGCGCGTTTTACTTTACCCGGCAGAAAACTTACATTAATGCGGTTAAAAGTCCGTATTCGAATCAAGCAGGATTTTCCATGTATATGTCCACGTCAGAGATACGCGCCGCGTTTCTCGAGTATTTCCGCTCCCAGGGGCACCAGGTTGTCACCTCCAGCTCGCTGGTACCGCACAATGACCCGACCCTGCTGTTCACCAACGCAGGGATGAACCAGTTCAAGGACGTGTTCCTTGGCGCCGACAAGCGTGCCTACAACCGCGCCACCACGGCCCAGCGCTGCGTGCGGGCGGGCGGCAAGCACAATGACCTGGAAAACGTCGGCTATACCGCACGTCACCACACCTTCTTCGAGATGCTGGGCAACTTCAGCTTCGGTGACTACTTCAAGCAGGACGCCATCCGTTTTGCCTGGGAATTCCTGACCGGTACCCTCAAGCTGCCCAAAGAGCGCCTGCTGGTGACCGTCTATGAAACGGACGACGAAGCTTTCAACATCTGGGCGGACGAGATCGGCGTACCGGCCGATCGCATCGTGCGCATCGGTGACAACAAGGGCGCCGCCTTTGCCTCCGATAACTTCTGGCAGATGGGCGATACCGGTCCGTGCGGTCCCTGCACCGAGATCTTCTATGATCACGGCGACCACATCTGGGGTGGCCCTCCCGGCTCGCCCGAAGAAGACGGCGACCGTTTCATCGAGATCTGGAACGTGGTCTTCATGCAGTTCAACCGTCAGGCAGACGGCACCATGGAGCCGCTGCCCCGTCCGTCTGTGGACACCGGCATGGGCCTGGAGCGTATCTCCGCCATCATGCAAGGCGTGCACTCCAACTACGAGATCGACATCTTCCAGGCGCTGATCAAGAAGGCCGCCGAGATCGTCGGTACCACGGATCTGAGCAACCAATCCCTGCGCGTTATCGCCGACCACATTCGCTCCTGTGCCTTCCTGGTGGCTGACGGTGTCATGCCCTCCAACGAAGGCCGGGGCTATGTGCTGCGCCGCATCATCCGCCGCGCCGTGCGTCACGGTCGCAAGCTGGGCGCTACCGAGGTCTTCTTCTACAAGCTGGCGGCCGAGCTGGCGGTGCAGATGAAGGACGTGGCCGAAGAGCTGATCGCCCAGTTGCCTCTGGTCGAGCGCGTGCTGCGCATCGAGGAAGAGCAGTTCGTCCGCACCCTGGACAGAGGTCTGCTGCTGCTGGAAGACGCGCTGGCGAACCTCGGCGACGCCAAGGTCATCCCGGGCGAGGTGGTGTTCAAGCTCTATGACACCTATGGCTTCCCGGCGGATCTGACCGCTGACGTGGTGCGCGAGCGCGAGATCGGCATCGACGAAGAGGGCTTCAAGGTCGAGATGGAGAAGCAACGCGCCCGCGCGAAAGAGGCCTCCAGCTTTGGCGTGAACTACAACGAGGTCCTGAAACTCGATTTCGAGACCCCCTTCACCGGCTACAAGCAACTGAGCCAGACCACCCAGGTGGTCGGCATCTACAAGGATGGCGTCGAGGTCAATGGTCTCATCGCCGGTGAAGAAGCCGTGATCGTGCTGGCCGAGACCCCCTTCTATGCGGAGTCCGGTGGCCAGGTAGGCGACAGCGGCATCCTCAAGGTGGACGACGGCATCTTCGCCGTGACCGATACCCAGAAGGCCGGCAAGGCCATCATTCACAAGGGTTATCTGGAGCTGGGCACCCTGGAGAAAGGCGCCGAGGTCGAGGCCGTGGTCGATGGGGAGCGCCGTCAGGCCGTGGCCCTGAACCACTCCGTGACTCACCTGCTGCACGCGGCCCTGCGCCAGGCGCTGGGCGAGCATGTGACCCAGAAGGGCTCCCTGGTGGGTGCCGAGCGCATGCGCTTCGACTTCTCCCACTTCGAAGGCCTGACCATGGCGACCATCCGCCGGGTCGAGGAGTTGGTCAACGCCCAGATCCGTGCCAACCACGAAGTGGCTACCCAGCTGATGAACCTGGACGCGGCCAAGGCGGCCGGCGCCATGGCGCTGTTTGGCGAGAAATACGAAGACGACGTGCGCGTCGTGCGCATGGGCGACTACTCCACCGAGCTGTGTGGCGGTACTCACGCCAAGCGTACCGGTGACATCGGCTTCTTCAAGATCGTCGCCGAGAGCGGTATTGCCGCCGGTGTGCGTCGTATCGAAGCCGTGACCGGCAAGGGTGCCATCGACTTCATGCACCAGATGGGTGAGCAGATCGAAGAGGCGGCCGCCCTGGTGAAGGGGGATCAATTCTCCATCGTCGACAAGGTGCGCCAGGTGCTGGACAAGGCCAAGATGATGGAGCGCGAGCTGGAACAGCTCAAGGCCAAGCTGGCCGCCCAGGCCGGCAACGACCTGCTGAGCCAGGTCATCGAGATCAATGGCCAGAAGGTGCTGGTCGCGGCGCTGGAAGGGGCCGATCCCAAGTCCCTGCGTGGCATGCTGGACGAGCTGAAGAACCAGATGAAGTCCGGTGTCGTACTGCTGGCAACCAGCGGCGACGGCAAGGTGAATCTGATTGCCGGCGTGACCAATGACCTGACCGGCAAGGTCAAGGCTGGCGAGCTGGTTAATCTGGTGGCCCAGCAGGTGGGTGGCAAGGGCGGTGGTCGTCCGGACATGGCACAGGCGGGTGGTACCCAGCCTGAGGCGGTGCCGGCGGCGCTGCAATCCGTTCACTCCTGGCTGGAAGAGCGCCTGTAAGCGGGCGAGGTGATCTGTGGCACTCTTTGTTCAGAAGTACGGTGGAACCTCGGTCGGGACGCTGGAGCGGATCGAGGCAGTCGCCGATCGCGTTCAGCTGACCCGTGCCCAGGGACATGACGTGGTGGTGGTCGTTTCCGCCATGTCGGGCGAAACCAACCGGTTGCTGGGCATGGCCCAGCAGCTGGATCAGGATGCCAATCGGCGCGAGATGGATGTGCTGATCTCGACCGGTGAGCAGGTCACCATAGCGCTGCTGGCGATCGCGTTGAACAAGCGCGGTTGCCCTGCGGTCTCGATGACCGGCGATCAGGTCCGTATCCACACCGACTCCGCCTATGGCAAGGCGCGCATCACCCGGATCGACACCGAGCAGGTTCAGGCCGAGCTCGGTGCCGGCAAGGTGGTGGTGATCGCCGGCTTCCAGGGGCGTGATGAGCACAATGCCATCACCACCCTGGGACGTGGTGGTTCGGACACCACGGCCGTGGCCGTGGCGGCGGCCATCAAGGCCGATGAATGCCAGATCTTTACCGATGTGGATGGTGTCTACACCACGGACCCGCGCATCGAGCCCAAGGCGCGTCGCCTCGATACCATCACCTTCGAGGAGATGCTGGAGATGGCGAGTCTGGGGGCCAAGGTGCTGCAGATCCGTTCGGTGGAGTTCGCGGGCAAGTACCGCGTGCCGTTGCGGGTGCTGTCGAGTTTTGTCGACGGAGAGGGAACCTTAATCACATATGGAGGTGAGAGGATGGAAGCACCCCTGGTATCCGGCATTGCGTTCAATCGCAACGAGGCGAGTCTGACCATTCTGGGTGTGCCGGACCGGCCGACGGTGGCGGCGCAGATCCTGAATCCGATCAGCGATGCCAACATAGATGTCGACATGATAGTGCAGAACACCATGGGGGATGGCACCGCCGACTTCACCTTCACGGTGAATCGCGATGACTACCGCCGGGCCCGCGCCCTGCTGGAGGAGACCGCCACCCAGCTGGGGGCCGCCTGCGTGCAGGGCAACGGGGAGATCGCCAAGGTCTCCATCGTCGGGGTCGGCATGTGGAATCATCCGGGCGTCGCTCGCACCATGTTCAAGGTATTGGGCGAGGAGGGGATCAACATGCAGCTGATTTCCACCTCTGAAATCAAGATATCCGTGGTGATTGACGAGAAGTACCTGGAGCTGGCAGTGCGTTCATTGCACTCGGCGTTCGGGCTGGATAATGAGCCTCATGAGCAGCCCTTGGGGAACAATCCCTGATTGATTTAGTTTCAACCATTTACCATATCGGTATCTTTGTAAGATAATGGCGCATATCGATATAAATACAAAACAGGATACAGGAGCAAGCGAATGCTTATTTTGACTCGTCGTGTTGGGGAAACCCTGATGATTGGTGACGAAGTGACCGTGACCGTACTGGGCGTCAAGGGTAACCAGGTGCGTATCGGTGTGAATGCACCGAAAGAGGTCTCCGTACACCGCGAAGAGATCTACATGCGGATACAGGCCGAGAAGGTACCGGGTCAACCGAACTTCTAAGCGGTACAGCTAGCAGCTATCAGGCGACATCTCATGTGTCGCCTTTTGTTTTTCCGGGCCCCGGCAATCGGCCTGCAGGGCGCGGTGGAACTGGGTAAGTGTCGATATTGCTTGAATATTCCACTCTTTGGCCAAATGCTGAGCGAACGCTCTGTTTTCTCCAAAAAAGTGTTTGACTAAAAATCCCTGTGAAGTATTATCAGCCCCGCAAACGGAGAGGTGGCCGAGAGGCTGAAGGCGCTCCCCTGCTAAGGGAGTATGCGGCTTATACCCGCATCGGGGGTTCGAATCCCCCCTTCTCCGCCATTAGCGCCCGTAGCTCAGCTGGATAGAGTACCTGGCTACGAACCAGGTGGTCAGAGGTTCGAATCCTCTCGGGCGCACCATACAGACAGCCTCGACTTCGGTCGGGGCTGTTTTTTTATGGGCCGCTCCAGGCGTGTCGATGCGATTCGGCTGGTTGTGATACTCGTCTCTTCACCTCTTCACCTCTTCACCTCTTCACCTCTTTGCCTCAGCGCTGCTGCTTCGCTGCTGTGGTCGCGATCATCCCATCCTGGCCATCCAGGCGGTCACCAGCAGGCTCGTGACAACGGCTGCCACGCCGGCATGGCGGGCGCTCGCTCGGTGCCTCACCCTGCCTCCTTTACCAACTTTGCCCCCCACTCACGCTATCGCGCCCTATGCGTATCCCTTCGTCCAAGACAACACCTTGTCACCTTCTGCTGGTGAATGTGCTCAGATGTGGATAGAGGCGGTTTGCGGGCAATAAAAAAGGATGCCGCAGCATCCTTTCTTGTCGTCGTGGAGAGAATCAGCTTTTCAGCCACTTGCGGATGCGGTTGGCATCCCCGACCGGAGTGCGTTTCCCCACGGAGTTGAGCAGCACGATGGCGAGCTCCTGGCTATCCGGCTTGGCACGCATCAGCAGGCAGCGGCCCGCCTCGTCGGTGTAGCCGGTCTTGGAGAGGCGCACACCCCAGTCCGGGTTCTTCACCAGGGGATTGGTGTTGTTGAACATCAGACTGTAGGCAGGAGTGCTGAAGCGCATCTCCTTGCTGGTGTCCTGGGTGAATTCGCGGATCAGCGGCTGGCGATAGGCGGCGGCGATGAGCTTGGCCAGATCCCGGGCAGTGGAGACGTTGCGGGTCGACAGGCCGGTGGCGTCGTAGAAGCGGCTGTTGCGCATGCCGAGCTGTTTGGCCTTGTTGTTCATGGCGCGAATGAAGGCCGAGCGGCCGCCCGGGTAGTGGCGGGCCAGCGCCGAGGCCATGCGATTCTCGGAGGACATCAGTGCCAGATGCAGGGCGTCGCGGCGGCTCACCTTGGTGCCCATGCGCACCCGGGAGTAGGTGTGCTTGAGGTTGTCCCTGTCGTTCTGATCGATGGTCAGCGTCTGGTTCAGGTTCTGGCGGGCATCCAGCACCACCAGCGCCGTCATCAGCTTGGTGAGGGAGGCGATGGGACGCACCTGGGCGGGGTTCTTCTGGTAGAGCGTCTTGCCGGTGTTGACGTCCATCACCAGGGCGCTGCCCGACTTGAGTTGCAACTTGGCCGGGTTCGGGGTTGCCAGGGCGGCCGGCGATCCGAGCACTCCCATCAATCCACCTACCAGCGCGATTGCGCGAATCCAACACCCCATACGACCGACTCCATCCACAGCGAAAAAAGGCGGTAGATTCACTCATTTTTGCCCTTGCTTTACAAGAGCGGGCAGGGGGAATTCGCCACTATTTTCCATAAAAAAGGGCCGCCTGTCGGCGACCCTCTGATTTGCCTCACTTCGGCGAGACACCGGCCTTGCGTTTGCTCCACCAGCGCCAGACCAGGGCGATGAGACCCCCCACCAGCAACACCACGGGCAGATAGAGGATAACGCTGAGAAATTGGGACTCATACTGCGCGGCCAACTTGGTGTGGCTCAGGTAGTAACCCAGTCCGACCAGGGGGCAGATCCACATGATGGAGCTGATGAGGTTGACTACCAGGAAGCGTCCCTGGGGGATCTCGTTGGCGCCGACGATATAGGGGTAGGCAGTGCGCACGAAGGCAATGTAGCGGGCGGTGATCAGGGTGATGATGCCGTACTTGTTGAGCAGGTAGTGCACCTTCTCCTTGTGCTTGTCGTCCAGATGGGACATCAGCCTGTGATACATCTGGGTGTGGCCAAGGAAACGCCCCTGCATGTAGCCGAGCCAGGTGCCGCAGAAGGTAGCCAGGATCAGCAGCGGGACGACTGCCAGGGGCAGCACACCCTGATAGATGAGCACGCCGGTCAGGATCAGCAGGGTGTCGCCGGGCAGAAAGGCGGTGGGGATGAAACCATTCTCCAGCACCAGGAATGTCAGGAGGACGACATAGACCATGAAGACCATGTCGGGATTGGAAAGCGTCGCCAGATCCTGATTAATGAAGGCGTGAGCCAGGTGGTAAAACTGCTCCATACATGCAAACTCCGCAGGTTAGCTGGGTTGGTCGGTCAAGGGCATGGCAAGCACCTTGTCGATGCGCAGGCCGTCCATATCCACTATTTCCAGTTGCCACTGTTCCAGGGTGACCAGGTCTCCGGTCTGGGGAAGGCGGCCAAGGAGCAGCATGATAAGCCCTCCAAGGGTGTGATAGTGATGTTTTTCTTCTTCTGGCAGTCGCACCAGCTCCAGACAATCCTTCAGCTCGGGCAGGGGGATGAGGCCGTCGAGCAGCCAGCTGCCATCGGCGCGCTGGAAGGCCCAGTTGTCCTCCCCACCTTCCTGCTGGAAGTCGCCGGCCAGGGTTTCCAGCAGATCCTGCTGGGTGACCAGCCCCTGCAGCTCGCCATATTCATCCACCACCAGCACCATGTGCTCGGAATGGGTGCGGAAATGGTTGAGCAGCTCCAGGCCGTTCAGGGTCTCCGGCAGCAGGCTGCCATCCTGGGTCAGGGCCGCCAGATCGATGGGCTCCCCCTTGATGTAGGCGTGCAGCACCTTGCTGACGTTGAGAATGCCCACCAGATCCGAGAGGCTGCCGTCACAGACCGGGAAGAAGCTGTGGCGATACTCCACCAGACGCTGCAGGTTGGTTTCCAGCGGCAGGGAGAGGTCGATGTAGCGGATGTCGCTGCGGGGCACCATCAGCGACGAGAGGCTGCGCTCGTCGAGGCGGAACACGTTCCGCAACATGGTGTGCTCGTGATCCTCGATCACCCCGGCTTCCGAGCCCTCCACCAGCATGGCGTGGATCTCCTCCTGGGTGACGTTGGCGCCGCTGCTCTGATCGACCCGCAGCAAGCGCAAGGTGGTGTTGGTGGAGGCGGACAGCAACCAGACGAAGGGGCGGGTCAGGGTCGCGAGCCAGAGCATGGGACGGGCCACCAGGCAGGCGATGCGCTCGGCGCTGAGCTGGCCGAGACGCTTGGGCACCAGCTCCCCCACCACGATGGAGAGGTAGGTGACCAGGACCACCACGATGACGGTGGCGAGGAGGCTGCTGCTCTTGGGGGAGAGTCCCCACTCCTGCAGCCAGAGGGCGAAGGGCTGGGCCAGCAGGGATTCGCCATAGATACCGTTGAGCAGGCCGATGCTGGTGATGCCGATCTGGACGGCAGAGAGGAAATGGGTCGGATCTTCGCCCAGCTTGAGGGCGATGGCGGCGGAACGACTCCCCTCATTGGCCATCTTGGCAAGCCGTGCCTTACGGGCGGTGACGATGGCGATTTCCGACATGGCAAAGACGCCATTGAGCAAAATCAATCCAAACAGGATCAATATTTCCATACTGCAGCAGCACTCCCGATAGATAAGACCGCTGGCAGTGTAATGAATTTGCGGGCGATGCGCTTGTGAAAGGAGGTGATTTGGCTCGTGAATTTTTCAATCAGCCTCCTCTGCAGGCGGCGTTTTCCCGTTAAGTCGGGCCGTAAGGGCCGGGCTTGGGTGCCAAGACGGGCCTGCGCCAGAAACGAAAAAGCCCCCGATGGACGGGGGCTTTGAAGGAGACAGACTCGCTTACAGGGCGGCGATCTCGGCCTGCTGGGCTTCCAGCTTGGTCAGCTGGAGGCGGTAGTCCTCCAGCTTCTCGCGCTCCTTGGCGATGACCGCTTCCGGCGCCTTGGCGACGAAGGCCTCGTTGCCGAGCTTGCCCTCGATGCGGCCGCACTCGCCCACCAGACGGGCTACCTCTTTGGCCAGACGGGCCAGTTCGGCTTCCTTGTCGATGAGGCCGGCCATGGGGATCATCAGCTCGGTGGCACCGATGAGCTTGGTCACCGACAGGGGAGCAGCTTCACCATCCGCCAGTACGCGGATGGACTCCAGACGGGCCAGGGACTTGAGGAAGGCCTCGTTGTCAGCGGCACGCTCGGCATCCTTGGCATCGCATTTCAGCAGCACGTTGAGGGGCACGCTCGGTGCCACGTTCATTTCGGCGCGGATGTTGCGGATGCTGACGATGAACTCCTTCACCCACTCCTGATCCGCCATGGCGGCTTCGTCCAGCTTACGCTCGTCCACCTGCGGGAAGGCCTGCACCATGATGGTGTCGGCGTTGACGCCGGCCAGCGGGGCTACCGACTTCCAGATGGTCTCGGTGATGAACGGGATGATGGGGTGCGCCAGACGCAGCAGGGTTTCCAGCACAGTCACGAGGGTGTGGCGGGCAGCACGCTGCTCGGCCTCGGAACCCTTGGTCAGCACCGGCTTGGTCAGCTCCAGATACCAGTCACAGAACTGGTTCCAGATAAATTCGTACAAGACGCCGGCCGCGATGTCGAAGCGGTAGGTATCCAGCGCGGTGCGGAAGTCACGGATGGCTACCTGCAGTTGGGACTGGATCCAGCGGTCCGCCAGGCTGAACAGCATCTCGCCGCCATTGCCTTGCGAAGAGAAGCCACAATCCTGATCTTCGGTGTTCATCAGCACGTAGCGGGAGGCGTTCCACAGCTTGTTGCAGAAGTTGTTGTAGCCATCCAGACGCTTCATGTCCCAGTTGATGTCACGACCGGTAGAGGCGAGCGCCGCCAGGGTGAAGCGCAGGGCGTCGGTGCCGTGGGCGTCGATCCCTTCCGGGAACTGCTTGGCGGTACGCTTGGCGATCTTCTCGGCCATCTGCGGCTGCATCATGTTGCCGGTGCGCTTCTCCAGCAGATCTTCCAGGCTGATGCCGTCGATCATGTCGAGGGGGTCCAGCACGTTGCCCTTGGACTTGGACATCTTCTGGCCTTCCTCGTCGCGGATAAGACCCGTGATGTAGACGGTCTTGAACGGGACTTGCGGCTGGCCGTCCTCATCCTTGATGAAGTGCATGGTCATCATGATCATCCGGGCAATCCAGAAGAAGATGATGTCGAAGCCGCTCATCAGCACGTCGGTCGGGTGGAAGGTCTTGAGCGCCTCTGTGTTGTTCGGCCAGCCCAGGGTGGAGAAGGTCCACAGGGCGGAGCTGAACCAGGTGTCGAGCACGTCTTCGTCCTGACGCAGCACGGTCACGGACGGGATGCTGTGCTTGGCGCGCACCTCTTCCTCGCTGCGACCGACGAAGACATTGCCGGCATCGTCATACCAGGCCGGGATGCGGTGACCCCACCACAGCTGACGGGAGACGCACCAGTCCTGAATGTCGCGCATCCAGGAGAAGTACATGTTCTCGTACTGTTTCGGCACGAACTGGATGCGGCCATCTTCGACGGCTTCGATGGCGGTCTTGGCCATGGGGGCCACGCGCACGTACCACTGGTCGGTCAGCATGGGCTCGATGGGCACGCCACCGCGATCGCCGTAAGGCTGCTGCAGCACGTGATCCTTGATCTCGGCCAGCAGGCCCAGCTCGTCCAGCTTGGCGACGATGGCCTTGCGGGCCGCGAAGCGCTCCATCCCCGCGAACTCGACCGGCAGGGCGGCGTCATAGGCGGTGCTCGGGTTGCCGTTGGCATCCACCACTTCGGCCTCGGCACGCACGTGAGCGTCCAGGGTGAAGATGTTGATCATCGGCAGGTTGTGGCGCTTGCCGACTTCGTTGTCGTTGAAGTCGTGGGCCGGGGTGATCTTCACGCAGCCGGTGCCCTTCTCCATGTCGGCGTGCTCGTCGGCGACGATGGGGATCAGGCGGTTCACCAGCGGCAGCAGGATGTGCTGGCCGATCAGCGCCTTGTAGCGCGGATCTTCCGGATTCACAGCCACGGCGGTGTCACCCAGCATGGTCTCCGGACGGGTGGTGGCGACGATCAGGTGATCCTTGCCTTCGGCGGTCTTGGCGCCGTTGGCCAGCGGATAACGCAGGTGCCACATGTGGCCCTTGATCTCGCGGTTTTCCACTTCCAGGTCAGAGATGGCGGTGTTGAGCTTGGGATCCCAGTTCACCAGGCGCTTGCCACGGTACATCAGGCCGTCTTCGTAGAGACGGACGAACACTTCCTGCACGGCGGCGGAGAGGCCTTCATCCATGGTGAAGCGCTCGCGCTCCCAATCCACGGAGTCGCCCAGACGGCGCATCTGGCGGGTGATGGTGCCACCGGACTCTTCCTTCCACTGCCAGATCTTGTCGATGAAGGCTTCGCGGCCGTAATCGTGGCGGGTCTTGCCCTCTTCGGCGGCGATCTTGCGCTCCACCACCATCTGGGTGGCGATACCGGCGTGGTCGGTACCCGCCTGCCACAGGGTGTTCTTGCCCTGCATGCGGTTGTAGCGGATCAGGGTGTCCATCAGGGTCTGCTGGAAGGCGTGACCCATGTGCAGGCTGCCGGTGACGTTCGGCGGCGGGATCATGATGCAGAAGGAGTCTTTGCTGGTGTCGCCGTGGGGCTTGAAGTAACCCTGGGCTTCCCAGTGCTGGTAGAGCGCCTGTTCGATGGCGTTGTGATTAAAAGTCTTTTCCATGGTCTCGCCGTATTCTGGATGGATGGATTCTGGTGCTGATGGTGGTGGAGGAAACGGGGGCAGTCAGGGCTGCGCCGGATCCTGAGTCGCGACGGGCTGATCCCTCATCTCGAGGGTGTGTCCCGCCTGGCGATAAAGCTTGTAGCGCTCGCGGGCCCGCTGCTTCTGCGTTTCGTCAGTGGGGACAAAATCTACCACTTGAGCGAAGTGTCCTGCAAACAAAGGTGTCTGCCGGGCCAGGTTGATGAGGCAGGCATAGCGCCGCCGTGGCGGCTGATGGCCTATCTCCACCGGGGCCTGGCCGCTCTCGCCCTGCAACTGGTGCGGCACGAAGCGATCCGGCGGCAGCTGCCACAACAGCTCGTCCAGGCGCAGAGCCTGGGCCTCGTCGTCGCAGAACAGGTAGAGGTGGCCCGCGCTCCAACCATCGGCCGCAAGCTGGCAGGCGAGGCGCTCGACGGCAGAAGCCTGGCCGTCGTCCGGCTCGCTCATCAGGTAAAAGGTCACTTGGCTCATCAGGTTGGTCCCGTTTGGCTGTGACGGACAGCGATTGGCCGTCTTCGGAGTCCCGTGCCGGCACGGATTTCCCCGGATTCTCTCAATGAAACAAGGAAGAGGCAGGCCTCTTCCTTGTGATACAGGGTAACGCCTTTTCGCATCGCTCATGGAGTCGATGGAGGGAATTACTCCTTGTCTTCGACGTCCGCCACGCCGGCTCGATTGAGCAGGAACTGGGTCAGCAGGGGCACAGGACGACCGGTGGAGCCCTTCTCCTTGCCGCTCTTCCAGGCGGTCCCGGCGATGTCCAGGTGGGCCCAGTTGTACTTCTTGGTGAAGCGCGACAGGAAGGCGGCGGCGGTGATGGTCCCCGCCGGACGACCACCGATGTTGGCCATGTCCGCAAACGGGCTCTCCAGCTGCTCCTGATACTCGTCGAACAGGGGCAGGCGCCAGGCGCGATCGCCAGCCTGCTCGGAGGCGTTGAGCAGCTCGTGGGCCAGCGGGTTGTGGTTCGCCAAGAGGCCCGAGGTGTGGTGACCCAGGGCGATGATGCAGGCACCGGTCAGGGTCGCCACGTCGATCACGGTCTCGGGATCGTAGCGGTCCACGTAGGTGAGGGCATCGCACAGCACCAGGCGACCTTCGGCGTCGGTGTTGAGCACCTCGACGGTCTGGCCGGACATGGTGGTGAGGATGTCACCGGGACGGTAGGCATTGCCACCCGGCATGTTCTCGCAGCCCGCCAGCACGCCGATGACGTTGATGGGGAGCTGCAGCTGGGCCAGGGCGTGCATGGTGCCGAGCACGGAGGCGGCACCACCCATGTCGTATTTCATCTCGTCCATGCCGTCGGCCGGCTTGATGGAGATGCCGCCGGAGTCGAAGGTCAGCCCCTTGCCCACCAGCACGATGGGCTTGGCATCGGCGTTGCCCTTGTACTCGATGATGGCCATCATGGCCTCGTTCTCGGAGCCGCGGGCCACCGCCAGGTAGGAGTTCATGCCGAGCTCGGCCATCTCCTGCTCGCCGATCACCTTGGTGGTGATGTTGTCGTAGGCATCCGCCAGACGGCGGGCCTGGGAGGCGAGGTAGGCCGGATTGCAGACGTTGGGCGGCATGTTCGCCACGTCGCGGCAGATGCGCACACCCTTGGCCACGGCCAGACCGTGGTTGATGGCGCGCTCGCCTATGGTCAGTTCACGACGCGTCGGCACGTTGAATACCAGCTTGCGCAGGGGGCGGCGCGGTTCGGCCTTGTTGGTCTTGAACTGGTCGAAGCTGTAGAGGCCCGCCTTGGTGGTTTCTACCGCCTGGCGTACCTTCCAGTAGGTGTCCCGGCCCTTGACGTGCAACTCGGTCAGGAAGCAGACCGCCTCCATGGAGCCGGTTTCGTTCAGGGTGGTGATGGTCTTGTTGATGATCTGCTTGTACTGGCGTTCGTCGAGTTCCCGCTCCTTGCCGCAACCCACCAGCAGCACGCGCTCGCTGAGTACTCCGGGTACTTGATGCAGCAGCAGCATCTGGCCTGGTTTGCCTTCCAGATCGCCGCGGCGCAGCAGCGAGCTGAGGTAGCCGTCGCTGATCTTGTCCAGCTGTTCGGCAACCGGAGAGAGGCGGCGCGGCTCAAAAACGCCGACCACGACGCAGGCGCTGCGTTGCTTCTCAGGACTGCCACTCTTTACACTGAACTCCATGGAATCTCCTACATCCTAAAGACAAAAGGCACCTTTTATTGAATAATGCGGTGCTTGTTGGGGTATCAGAGGCGGAGCGAACAGCCACAGGCTCCGCAGTTCAAACTGGTAAAAATCCAATATAGGGCCCTATTTTTCAGGCATTCGACTAAAAACACAAGTTTACTTGGGAATGACTGTGATCGTTTTCCGATATTTGTTCAGGGAGACCCTGAAAACCCAGCTGGCGGTGCTCTTCGTACTGCTGCTTATCTTCGTCAGCCAGCAATTCATCCAGATCATCGGCGACGCCGCCGATGGCGAGGTGCCGACGCGCCTGGTGTCCACCCTCTTGCTGCTCAACCTGCCGAATATGGCCCTGTTGATGCTGCCGATCAGTCTGTTTTTAGCCATTCTGTTTGCTCACGGTCGTCTGTACGCAGAAAGCGAGATGACGGTGATGCACGCGGTGGGCTTCAGCCACCGTTTCATCATGGGGAGTGCCATGGTGCTGGCCCTGCTGACGGCGGCTGTCGCGGCATTCAACACCGGCTGGATTGCCCCCCAGGCCAAGGAGCGCGAGTACCAGGTAATCGACGAATTCAAGGCCGATCCGGGCATCTCCTTCCTGCAGGCTGGCCGATTCATGGAGCTCGACAAGGGGCGTCTGGTCGCCTACATCCAGGATCTGAACGACAAGGGCTCCGAGCTGCAGAAGATCTTCGTGCTGCAACGGGCAGAAGGAACGTCCCCTCCCTCCGTGGTAGTGGCGACGGAAGGGGTGGTCACGGTGGACGACAACGGACTGCAGTGGCTGACCCTGAAGGATGGCTCCCGCTACGAGGGGCGTTTCGGCACCCGCCAGTTCCAGGTCTCCGAGTTTGCCGAGTACAGCCTGGTGATCCGCCAGCAGGAGATGGAGCGTTCCAACCGCAAGGCGGCGGCCAAGCCGACCATGGAACTGCTCGGCACCCAGGACAACCAGCTGATGGCCGAGCTGCAGTGGCGTCTGTCGTTGCCGCTCTCCATCCTGGTGCTCACCTTCCTGGTGGTGCCGATGGCCAGGGTCAACCCCCGCCAGGGGCGTTATGCCAAGCTGCTGCCGGCCATCCTGCTCTATCTCTCCTACTTCCTGCTGCTCAGCGCCGCCCGCTCGGCCATCGACAGCGGGCGTCTGCCCCACTGGCCCGGCATGTTCCTGGTGCCGCTGGTCTATCTGCTGCTGATCGGGTTGCCGCTCAACCTGCAGGGCACCAGCTGGTGGAACGGGGTCAAGGGTCACTTCTTCCAGAGAAAGTCAGCATGATGCTGCAACATAGGAGTTTCTGCTGATGTTCGGCATTCTCGACAGATATATCGGCCGGGTCATCTTCATGTCGATCCTGCTGTGCGAGCTGACCCTGGTCGGGTTGGCAGCGCTCATCAAGTACGTGGAACAGCTGAAGGCCGTGGGGGAGGGCAACTATGACATGCTCAACGCCCTCTACTTCGTGATGCTCTCCATGCCCAAGGAGGCCGTGCTCTTCTTCCCGTTGGCAGCACTGCTGGGCGGTCTGATTGGTCTGGGCCAGCTCGCGACCAGCTCCGAGCTGGTAGTGATGCAGGCGGCCGGTCGCTCCAAGATCAGCATCGTCATGGCGGCACTCAAGACGGCGATCCCCTTGATGCTGCTGGTGGGGCTGATGGGAGAGTACGTTGCTCCGGCCGCCAAGCGGATGGCCGATGACATCAAGGCGGGCGCCATGTCGGAGGGGCGCCTGACCGTCTCCGCCTACGGGGTCTGGGCGCGGGATGGCAACAACTTCGTCAGCATCAACGGGGTACGCAACGACGGCGCCCTGACCGGTATTATCCTCTATCGTTTCACCCCCTCCCGTGATCTGATCGACGTGGTGCAGGCGCAGGAAGGGGTGTTCGAGCAACACCACTGGCGGCTCAACAATATCTCTGTCACCCGGTTTGACGATCCCACGCAGATAGTGACCGAGCAGCATCCCCAGATGGAGTGGCAGTCAGAGCTGACCCCCAAGCAGCTCGGGGTGGTCAGCATAGATCCCGAGAACCTGCCCGTCTCCGGACTGATGGACTACATCGGCTATCTGGATGCCAACAAGCAGGATGCCGGACGCTACAAGCTTGAAATGTGGCGCAAGCTGCTGTCCCCCCTCTCCGTGGTGGCCATGATACTGCTGGCCTCCTCCTTCATCTTCGGCCCGCTGCGCTCGGTGAGCATGGGCGCGCGGATGCTGATGGGGATCATGACAGGCTTCGCCGTCTATGTGAGCGACCGGGTCTTTGGCCCCGTCAGTCTGGTCTATGCGGTGCCTCCCATACTGGCGGCCATCGCCCCCAGCCTGCTGTTCGGTGGCATCTCCTTCTATATCCTGAGCCGCAAGCAGTAACGGTGGCCGGGAGCACTGCGGCGTCCGCCATGCTCGCGGCCATGTGATACCAGCAGATGCAAAGAGGGCACCCCAGGGTGCCCTCTTTCTATTGCGTGCAGGCTCCGGTCACTTGTTCAGCTGTTCCAGGTTCTCCTCCTTGCTCAATACCACCACCTCGCACTCGGCCCAGATGTCCTGGAAGGCGCGGGGGCGGGCGCGGTTGAACACGCAGAGCAGGTTGCCAAGGCCAAAGGCCGAGGTGGCGAGCCGGATCAGGGCCTGAGTGATACGGATATTGCTGCCGTCCAGATTCTGGATGCGCAGCCGCCAGGCGCGCATGCCGATGGTCTGACCGGCGCGGGTCCAGAACCAGGTGTAGAAACCACAGATCACCAGGGCCAGCCAGGCGCTGTAGAGGGGGCTGGTGAGCAGCCAGGACGCATCCTTGCCCTCGGGGACGGTCGCCATGCCGGTAGCCAGCAGGAGTTGCGCTACCCCCATGCCGATGAAGCCGGCGATGATCAGGAGAGCGATGACCACCAGATAGTCGTAGAGCAGTGCACCCAGGCGTCGCAGCAGGCCGGCCGATGGGTGTCGATGGGGAGGGGGCTGGAGAGAGGAGGGGGTCTTGCGCTTGGCCATGGTGATTATTCCATTAATATGATGCGGGCATTCTATGTAACAGATCCTGCATCGGCAAGGCGTTGAATAAATGAGCAAACAACAGTGGGCGAAAGAAAAACACCTTGCATGCCAAAACGCCATTCGTATAATCCCTCGCAGTTGCCCGGGTGGCGAAATCGGTAGACGCAGCGGATTCAAAATCCGCCGTAGCAATACGTGTCGGTTCGAGTCCGACCCCGGGCACCATCAACAAATTCAATGACATAAGGCCACCCAAACGGGTGGCCTTATGTTTTTCTGGCGCCACACCATGGGCGGCTGCTCATCATTCCATCCAGGGGGGAAAGATCATTCTCCCGAGGCGTCTGCTTCCCCGTTCGACTTGGCCTGTGTGGCCGGACGCACCCCATCTTATGTCACCACATTCCCGCTCTTCATGACCCAGGCAAGTGGATGACGACTTGCCCGACCATCCCGCTCCTCGCTTCCGCCCAACCTTGTGCCGCAACAATGGGGCATCAGCTTCGCGTCCTGGTGGTATGCAAGGCCCCCTGTCCCATATCCCGGGATGACACTTTCCCCGGGGGATTGAGTCATCCTGGTGCACTCTTCCAGCGATGCACAGCCAAAGTGCGATTTTCCCTCCGTTGCGGGGCATGGTGCGCCAATATGGTGCATTAAAGTCATCATTTAGATATAAGAAATTGAATTTAAATGAAAATTTTTGTTGGCCTGCTTTATGCTTTTGCCCATGTCATGTCGCCATCACAAGTCTGCGACCTCATCCCCGGGTGGTACCTGGCAAGCGGAATGAACAGGACGGGTGATGATCAGGAATGGAATTCAAATCAGGAAATGGACCCGGATGCCGGGACGACAAGGAGAGGGCTGTATGTTCAAGAGACTCGTAATGACTGGCCTGCTGGCGTTGAGCGCCACCATGGCCGCCCCTGGCTGGGCCGAAGAGGTGGCCGCGCAGGCCGATGTGGTACAGGCGGCAACCGTGACCATCAACAAGGGGGACAATACCTGGCTGATGGTGGCGGCGGCTCTGGTGATCCTGATGTCCGTTCCCGGGCTCGCCCTCTTCTATGGCGGTCTGGTGCGCGCCAAGAATATGCTGAGCGTGCTGATGCAGGTCTTCACCCTGTTCTGTCTCATCACCGTTCTCTGGGTGATCTACGGCTATTCACTGGCCTTTACCGAGGGCGGCGCCTTCTACGGCTCCTTTGACAAGGTGCTGCTGGCCGGGGTGACGCCGGACTCCATCGCCGCCACCTTCAACAAGGGGGTGGGGATCAGCGAGTTCATCTATGTGGTGTTCCAGGGGGCCTTTGCTGCCATCACCTGCGGGCTCATCGTCGGTGGTTTCGCCGAACGGATGAAGTTCTCTGCCGTGCTGCTGTTCTCGGTGATCTGGTTCACCTTCGCCTACATTCCGATGGCGCACATGGTGTGGTACTGGGCCGGCCCGGATGCCTACACGGATGCCGCCGCTGCCGAGGCGGCTGGGGCGACCGCGGGCTATCTGTTCCAGCACGGCGCCCTGGATTTCGCGGGCGGCACCGTAGTGCACATCAACGCGGCGGTGGCCGGCCTGGTGGGGGCCTTCATGGTCGGCAAGCGGGTTGGGTACGGTCGTGACCCCATGACGCCCCACAGCCTGACCATGACCATGATCGGCGGCGCCCTGCTCTGGTTCGGCTGGTTCGGTTTCAACGCCGGCTCCTCCCTGGAAGCCAACGGCACGGCGGCCCTGGCCTTCGCCAACACCTGGATCGCGCCAGCCAGTGCTGCGCTCTCCTGGACCTTTGCCGAGTGGGCGATGAAGGGGCGCCCCTCCCTGCTGGGGGCGGTCTCCGGTGCCGTGGCTGGCCTGGTCGCCATCACCCCCGCAGCCGGCTTCGTCGGTGTGGGGGGCGCCCTCATCATCGGCCTGCTGAGCGGCGTTGCCGGCCTGTGGGGCGTACACGGTCTCAAGCGCCTGCTGGGGGCCGATGACAGCCTGGACGTGTTCGGCCTGCACGGAGTGTGCGGGATCCTGGGGGCCGTGCTGACCGGCGTATTCGCCAGTCCGGATCTCGGTGGTACCGGGGTGTGGGACTATGTGACCAACCAGGTGGCCGAAGGTTACTCCATCCTGGCCCAGGTGAAAGTGCAAGTCATCGGCGTGCTGGTGACTGTGGTCTGGACCGCGCTGGTCTCTGCCGTGGCCTACAAGCTGGTGGACCTGCTGATCGGCCTGCGGGTGAAGGAAGATGCGGAGCGGGAAGGGTTGGACGTGACCAGCCATGGCGAGAAAGCCTACAGCTTGTGATCCCGTGATCCAGGATTCGAGACCGCCGGCACCGTCCGGCGGTTTTTTTATGGCGGCAACGGGCCGCCATCGGGGCCGGGGGAGCAGTTCCCGCCGATATTTGCCTGACGAGGCGGTTTTGTGCCTGCATTTTGGGCAGATCTTCGCTAAACTCTGCCACCCTTTTATTCGGGGCCGCCGGATCCGCCCCGTCGCCCCCTTCTTTTATGCCTTCGGAGCCGCTCATGCCGTTAGTGGGACACCAACATCAGATCGATATTCTGGAACTGACCGACAAGGGGGATGGCAAGGGTCGCCTGTTCGATCGCCCCCTGTTTGTCGAGGGTCTGCTGCCCGGTGAGCAGGCGCTGGTCGAGTTGACCGAGGTCAAGCCCAACTACCTGCACGGCAAGCTGGTGGAGCTGACCCAGCCGTCTGCCGACAGGGTCGCCGATTTTTGCCCCAACACCGAATGCGGCGGCTGCCAGGTGCGCCCGCTGGCCTATCCGGCCCAGCTCGCCCTCAAGCAGACTATGGTGCAGCAGGCGCTCGAGCAGGCTGGTCTGGGTGAGACCCCGGTCAACCCCATCCTCGGCATGGAGAGCCCGTTCGCCTATCGCAACAAGGCCCAGTACGCCGTGCGCGGCAGCGAGGCGGGGGCCGAGATCGGCTTCTATCGCAAGCACTCCCACGACCTCATCACCGCCGACGACTGTGCGGTGCAGGATCCGCTCCATGTGGAGTTGAATGCCCGGGTGCGCCAGTGGATGCGCGCGCACGACATCGCGGCCTATGACGAGGTCAACCACACCGGCTGCGTGCGCAACCTGATGACCCGCAAGGGTTTCAAGAGCGGCGAGCTGATGGTCGTGCTGGTGACCCTGGGCGAGGATCTGCCGTTCGAAGCGGAGTTGCTGGCCGCCCTGAGCGATCTGCCCATCACCACCCTGGTGCAGAACATCAATGACGAGCGTACCAACCGCATTCTTGGCGCGACCAACCGGGTGCTGCTGGGGGAAGGGGTGATCCGCGACAAGATCCACGACCTCGAGTTCGAGATCTCGCCGCTCTCCTTCTTCCAGAACAACCCGAGCCAGACCGACGTGCTCTACTCCAAGGCGCTGGAGTATTGCGAGCTGACCGGCAGCGAGACGGTGTTCGACATCTATTGCGGCATCGGCACCATCTCCCTCTTCCTGGCAGGCAAGGCTGCCAAGGTGGTGGGGATCGAGTCGGTGGAGAGCGCCATCAGCGATGCCCGCCGCAATGCGGCTCTCAACGGCATCGAGCACACCGAGTTCCACGTGGGTAAGGCCGAGCAGCTGATGCCCGTGCTGCATGCCGACGGGGTGAGCGCCGATGTGGTGGTAATGGACCCGCCCCGCAAGGGTTGCGACAAGGCGGTGCTGCAGACCCTGGTGGCCATGGCGCCGCGCCGGCTGGTCTATGTCTCCTGTAACCCCCAGACCCTGGCCCGGGATCTCGCCTGGCTGGTCAAGCAGGGCTTCGTGCTGGACGAGGTGCAGCCGGTGGACATGTTCCCGCACTCCATGCACGTGGAGGCGGTCGCCCGTCTGAGCCTGCCGGCGAAAGGCTGATCAGGCCTGGCTGGGAGGCAGCCTCGCCATGGAGGCATGGCATTAGCCAGATGGCTCTGATAAAAGCGACTCCAAATGGAGTCGTTTTTTTATGGTCGGCCCGGGGTCGATCGGCTGGAGGCCCGATATGAGCATTCGTTTGGCCGGGGTGGAGGATGCCGCCGTCCTGGATCACTTCTTCCGGCAACTGGATGGGGAGACCCGCTTCATGCTGTATGAGGCGGGAGAGCGCCCCTCGGATATCGAAGGGCAACGCCAGCGTCTGGCCGCCATGGTAGCCAGCACCAATCAACGCCTCTGGATCCTCGTTTTGGACGGGGAAGTGCAGGGGGTTGCGGTGATGATGGGGGGCGCGCTGCGACGCAACCGGCACTGCGCCCTGGTAGTGATGGGGCTGCTGACGGGGGCGCGGGGCCAGGGTTGGGGAGAGCGCCTGCTGCAGACCCTGATCGCCGCCGCGCCGGGGTGCGGCCTCCAGCGGCTGGAGCTGGGCGTGATGGTGCACAACGAGGTGGCCCACGCCCTTTACCGCAAGTGCGGTTTCATGGATGAGGGGCTGAGACGGCAGGCGTATCGACTGGACGAGGGCTATGTGGACGAGATCACCATGGGCCTGCTGCTGCCGTTGGGCGAAGCATGACGCCGCTGGCCCCGTGACGCTGGCACGGGGAACGCGTCTGGGGCAGGCTGTGTCAGTAAGCAATCGAAACAAGGAGGCGTTCATGAAGGGGATATTGCTGCGTTGGCTCGCTCGCTACGATGCCTGGTGTGAGGAGTGGGGACTCATTCCTGAGAACCGGCGCTGCTGCACACCGGTGCGCCGCGAGCAGGATGAGCAGGCGCCAAAGCAAAGGGAGGAGGCGTCACTCACGGATACTGGCCGGTCACGGCACCAATGATGCCGTTGATGTCGAGGTTCTGCGTCCCCAGGGCGCTAAAGTGATAGAAGGACAGCGGTTCCTCCTTCACCTGGACCAGCCCGGCCGGCATGGGCGAGCTGTCCGCCGTCACCGAGAAATGGCTTTTGAGGGCATCGCTCTGGACGTTGATGATGTGGGGAGGGTGGTGACAGCCAGGATCCCCGGTACCGGCATGACAAGTTCCGGCATGAGGCTGCGGGAGATGCGTTGTGGCATGAGATGCACCCATTGAGTACGACCGACAGGTAAGCGCGACATGAAACTGATAGATACCCACTGCCACCTGGATTTTCCCGTCTTCGATACCGAGCGTGAGGCATTGCTGAATCAGTGGAACCAGCTGGGGGTGGGCGAGTACATCATCCCCGCCGTGGGGGAAGAGAACTGGGCCAGGGTGATGGCATTGGCAGGGAGCCACGACAGTATCCGTTATGGCCTGGGGATCCACCCCTGGTACGTGGGGGCCCAGACGGAGGGGGCGCTGGACAGGCTGGCCGCCCTGCTGGCAAGCCGGCCCCGGGGACTGGTGGCGGTGGGCGAGTGCGGACTGGATCTGCGCAGCCAGGTACCTCAGGAAGGGCAGGTCGAGGCATTCGAGGCGCAGGTGAGGTTGGCCATGGCCCATGAACTGCCCCTCATCGTTCACTCGGTGCGTGCCAATGACACGGTTGCCAGGATCCTGCGGCGCTTCAAACCGGCGCAAGGGGGCGTCATTCATGCCTTCAGCGGCTCCCTTCAGCAGGCTGAGGCCTTCTGGCTGCTGGGGTTTCGGCTGGGGATAGGGGGGGTCATCAGTTATGAGAGAGCCAACAAGACAAGGGAAGCGGTGCGAGCCATGCCGCTGGAGGCCCTGCTGCTGGAGACCGATGCCCCCGACATGCCGCTGCAGGGACGACAGGGGGAGACCAATACCCCGGCCAGTCTGCCGGAGATCGCCGCCTTGCTGGCGCAGTTGCGCCAGCAGCCGCTGGCAGATGTTATTTCGGTGTTACATGAATCCACCCAAAAACTGTTCCCGCTGAAAAATCACCAAATTAACATATGATTAACTATTGATGCCGGTGTGGTAAAAAACCAAACCCATAAAAATCGTTTTCGGTCTAATTAAACGATGTCCGGTCCGTTTCCGGCTTATAAAATGTGACCAGTATTCTATTTTGTCGCACCGTAATTAGTATAATGCGCACCCTTGATTAGCGGCTTCAATACACAAATCGTTAACAAGCTGGCAGGTGCTACTAAAGAGGAAGTATTAATAATGAATCTGATAATGGGTCTGGTAGGGATGGCGACGCTCATCCTGATTGCGGTGCTGTTCTCCAGCAACCGCAAGGCAATCAAAATACGTACCGTAGGCGGCGCCTTTGCCATTCAGGCCGGCCTGGGGGCTTTCGTGCTGTACGTCCCGGTTGGTCGCGACATCCTGGTGGGTGTATCTGACGCCGTTTCCAGCGTCATCGGCTATGGCCAGAACGGCATCGAGTTCCTGTTTGGTGGTCTGGTTGGCAACAAGATGTTTGAAGTGTTCGGTGGCGGTGGCTTCGTCTTCGCCTTCCGCGTCCTGCCCGTTATCATCTTCTTCTCTTCCCTGATCGCGGTGCTCTACTACCTCGGCATCATGCAGTGGGTGATCAAACTGCTGGGCGGTGGCCTGCAGAAAGTACTGGGCACCTCCCGTACTGAATCCCTGTCCGCGACTGCCAACATCTTCGTCGGTCAGACCGAAGCGCCGCTGGTGGTGCGTCCCTTCATCTCCAAGATGACCGACTCCGAGCTGTTCGCCGTCATGTGTGGTGGCCTGGCCTCCGTTGCCGGTTCCGTGCTGGCCGGTTACGCCTCCATGGGCGTCAAGATGGAATACCTGATCGCGGCCTCCTTCATGGCTGCACCGGGTGGTCTGCTGTTCGCCAAGCTGCTGGTACCGGAAACCGAGACCCCGAGCTACGACGAGAGCAGCGCCGAGAGCGAGCTGGACGACAAGCCGGCCAACGTGATCGACGCCGCCGCCGCCGGTGCTTCCGCCGGTCTGCAGCTGGCCCTGAACGTCGGCGCCATGCTGCTGGCCTTCATCGGCCTGATCGCCATGATCAACGGCATCTTCTCCGGTGTGGGTGGCTGGTTCGGTTATCCGCAGCTCTCCCTGGAACTGCTGCTGGGCTGGCTGTTCTCCCCGCTGGCCTTCCTGATCGGTGTGCCCTGGAGTGAAGCCGTCGTTGCCGGTTCCTTCATCGGTCAGAAGCTGGTCGTCAACGAGTTCGTGGCGTACCTGAACTTTGCCCCCTATCTGAAGGACGAAGTGCTGATCAATGGCGTGGCCATGTCCGAGCACACCAAGGCCATCATCTCCTTCGCCCTGTGTGGCTTCGCCAACCTGTCCTCCGTCGCCATTCTGCTCGGTGGTCTGGGTTCCATGGCACCGAACCGTCGCGGCACCATCGCCAAGTTCGGTCTGAAGGCCGTACTGGCAGGTTCTCTGTCCAACCTGATGTCTGCGACCATCGCAGGCTTCTTCCTGGCGCTGTCCGGCATGTAATATCGCCTGACTGTCAGGGTAAAGACGAACGCCACAGCGAAAAGCTGTGGCGTTCTCGTTTGGGGCGGTGACAACCGTTTTCCTTTCTAGACTAATAATAAAATGAGTCAAATCGGAGGTTCTATGAACGAAGTGCTACTGGCAATGGCCGCCGGCTTTATCGTTGGGGTGTTGTTTTCTTTCCTCAAGTTGCCGATCCCGGCGCCCCCCGTACTGTCCGGGGTAATGGGGATTGTGGGGGTGTATCTGGGGGGGATTGCCTACTCCTGGATCCTGACCCGCTTCTTCTCGTAAGCACCTGTCAGTGCTGGGTTTGCCGGATGTGAGATACCTCTGAAATTGGCAAATCCGGCTTGCAAACACGGGGTATCTCGGCTGAAATAGGCGATGCCAGCAGGGTGCTGGCATTGACTAATGCCCGGTGCATCCGGGTGTTGGCGGTCAAATGGAATTGATTGGGAAGTCGGGTCAGACCTTGTCTGCCTTTCTCAAGTCTTCATGGAACCAAGTCCGCACTTTTGTAAGAAAGTGACAGGGCTCTTGCCTAATTTGCAGCCGTATTGCCTGTGCACTTGCGCTGCAATTCCATATCCCGTTGCGCCGGGATCGCTCCTTGCCGACCTTGGTGTCCGGTGACGGCCGATCGTGGAGGGACGGGGCTTATCAAGACTTTGGAGACATAGCATGACTGATCTGAAACTGGCCGCCCAACGCGCCCTGAACCTGATGGACCTGACCACCCTGAACGATGACGACACCGATCAGAAGGTGATCGACCTGTGCCACAAGGCCAAGTCTCCGGCCGGCCTGACCGCCGCCGTCTGCATCTATCCCCGTTTCATCCCCATCGCGCGCAAGACCCTGCGTGACATCGGTGCTGCCGACGTGCGCATTGCGACCGTGACCAACTTCCCCCACGGCAACGACGACATCGAGATCGCCGTGGCCGAGACCCGCGCCGCCGTGGCCTATGGTGCCGACGAAGTGGACGTGGTCTTCCCGTACCGTGCCTTCATGGCTGGCAATGAACAGGTCGGCTTCGATCTGGTCAAAGCTTGTAAGGAAGCCTGTGGCGCCAAGGTGCTGCTGAAGGTGATCATCGAGACCGGCGAGCTGAAAGAAGAAGCGCTGATCCGCCGCGCCTCCGAGATCTCCATCGACGCCGGTGCCGATTTCATCAAGACCTCCACCGGCAAGGTGCCGGTGAACGCGACCCCGGAAGCGGCCAGAATCATGATGGAAGTGATCAAGGCCAAGAACCCGAGCGTCGGCTTCAAGCCCGCAGGTGGCGTGAAAGACGCCGCCGTTGCCGGCCAATATCTGGCCATGGCCGAAGAGATCCTGGGCAAAGACTGGGTATCCGCCCGCACCTTCCGCTTCGGCGCCTCCAGCCTGCTGGCGAGCCTGCTGGCAACCCTGGGGCACGGCGACAAGCCGGCCAACACCAGCGGTTACTAAGCGACGGCAGGGGGCGGTGTGCCGCCCCCTCTCCGGATCCTGTTCGGTCAGTGTTCGTGCGTGACGCACGGAGGGAATGAAAGATGTTTTTGCCTCAAGAAATCATTCGCAAGAAGCGCAACGGTGAAGCGCTCAGTACCCAAGAGATTCAATTCTTCGTTCAGGGCATTACCAACAACACCATCGGCGAGGGCCAGATTGCGGCCCTGGCAATGGCGGTCTACTTCAAAGACATGACCATGGATGAGCGGGTTGCCCTGACCTGTGCCATGCGCGACTCCGGCATGGTGCTGACCTGGGACCACCTCAATCTGGGTGGCCCCATCGTCGACAAGCACTCCACCGGTGGCGTGGGTGACGTCGTCTCCCTGATGCTGGGCCCCATGGTCGCGGCCTGCGGCGGTTTCGTGCCGATGATCTCCGGCCGTGGCCTGGGTCACACCGGCGGTACCCTGGACAAGCTGGATGCCATTCCTGGCTACCAGACCTCGGTAGACAACGACCGCTTCCTGAAAGTGGTAAAAGAGGCGGGTGTCGCCATCATCGGCCAGACCGGCGATCTCGCACCTGCCGACAAGCGCATCTATGCGGTGCGCGACATCACGGCCACCGTCGAATCCATCGCCATGATCACCGGCTCCATCCTCTCTAAGAAGCTCGCCTCCGGGCTCGAAGCGCTGGTGATGGACGTCAAGGTGGGCTCCGGCGCCTTTATGCCGACCTTTGAGGCATCCGAGGAGCTGGCCAAGAGCATAGTCGCGGTGGCCAACGGCGCCGGCTGCCGCACCTCTGCGCTCTTGACCGACATGAACCAGGTGCTGGCCTCCAGTGCCGGCAACGCGGTGGAAGTGCGCGAGGCGGTGCGCTACCTGACCGGTGAATACCGCAACCCGCGTATCCACGAAGTGACCATGGCCCTGTGTGCCGAGATGCTGATCTCCGCCGGTCTGGCCCGCGATGAGCAAGAGGCCCGTGCCAAGCTGCAGGCCGTGCTGGACAACGGCAAGGCGGCCGAGATCTTCGGTCGCATGGTGACCGGCCTCGGTGGCCCCGCCGACTTCATGGAGCGCTACGACGCCTACCTGCCCAAGGCTGCCATCGTACGCCCGGTGTACGCGGCCAACGCCGGTTTCGTCACCGCCATGGATACCCGTGAACTGGGTCTGGCCGTGGTCGCCATGGGCGGTGGCCGTCGCGCCGCGGGCGACAAACTCGATTACGCAGTCGGTCTGACCGACTTTATCCGCCTGGGGCAGAGCGTCGAGGCTGACAAGCCGCTCGCCCTGATCCACGCTCAGACAGAAGCTCAATTTGCCGAGGCCGCCCGCATGGTGCAGGCTGCCGTCAAGATCGGTGACACCCGACCAGAGGCGCTGCCCGAGGTCTACCGTCGCATCGGTCTGGCTGATTTGTAACAAGGGGAAGTCCCATGAAACGTACCTTTATTCTGATGATGGACTCTTTCGGTATCGGCGCTGCCGCCGACGCCGACAAGTTCGGAGATGTGGGCGCCAATACCCTTGGCCATATCGCCAAGGCCTGCGCCGCCGGCGAGATCGAGGGCCGTGGCGCTCTCAACCTGCCGAACCTCAACAAGCTGGGTCTGGGTCACGCGGGCGAGCTCGCCAGCGGCGTCTTCCCGGCCGGCCTGAAGAAAGATATCGAGGTGATCGGCGCCTACGGCTTCGCCCAGGAGCTCTCCTCCGGCAAGGACACCCCGTCCGGCCACTGGGAGATTGCCGGCGTGCCCGTGCTGTTCGAGTGGGGCTATTTCCACGATCACCACAACAGCTTCCCGCAGGAGCTGCTGGACGCCATCGTCGAGAAGGCCGGCCTGCCCGGGTATCTGGGCAACTGCCACGCCTCCGGCACCCAGGTGCTGGACGATCTGGGCGAAGAGCACATGCGCACCGGCAAGCCGATCCTCTATACCTCTGCCGACTCCGTGTTCCAGATCGCCTGCCACGAAGAGACCTATGGCCTCGAGAAGCTCTATGAGCTGTGCCACATCGTCCGCGAGCTGCTGGAGCCCTACAACATCGGCCGCGTCATCGCCCGTCCGTTCGTGGGCAGTGGCAAGGGCGACTTCAAGCGCACCGGCAACCGTCACGACTACTCCGTGCTGCCGCCGGCGCCGACCGTGCTGGACTACATGAAGGACGCGGGCGGCCAGGTGGTCTCCATCGGCAAGATCGCCGACATCTATGCCCAGCAGGGCATCACCAAGCAGGTGAAAGGCACTGGTCTGGCCGAGCTGTGGGACAGAACCCTGGAAGAGGTGAAAGCCGCCGGTGACAACACCATCGTCTTCACCAACTTCGTGGACTTCGACTCCTCCTACGGGCACCGCCGTGACGTGAAGGGCTACGCCGATGCGCTGGAGTACTTCGACTCCCGTCTGCCTGAGCTGTTCGAGGTGATGCAGGAGGGCGATGTGGTGGTGCTGACCGCCGACCACGGCTGCGACCCGACCTGGAGCGGCACGGACCACACCCGCGAATACATTCCGGTGCTGTTCTACGGCAAGCCGGTCAAGGCGGGCTCCGTCGGTCGTCGCGAGACCTTTGCCGACATCGGTCAGAGCATCGCGGCTTACCATGGTCTGCCCAAGCTGCAATACGGCACCAGTTTCCTGTAATGTACCGGCCCGCCGCCGCGAGGTGGCGGGCAACCCAATAAAGACAATAAAACTCAACCTAGTGTGAAGGAATAAAGAGAATGGCAACTCCTCATATCAATGCGAAAGATGGCGCCTTTGCTGATACCGTGCTGATGCCGGGTGACCCCCTGCGTGCCAAGTACATCGCCGAGACCTTCTTGGAGAACGTCGAGCAGGTGTGCGACGTGCGCAACATGTACGGCTTCACCGGCACCTACAAGGGCCGTCGCATCTCCGTCATGGGCCACGGCATGGGTATCCCGTCCTGCTCCATCTACGCAAAAGAGCTGATCACCGACTACGGCGTGAAGACCCTGATCCGCGTGGGCTCCTGCGGTGCCGTGCGTGAAGACGTGAAACTGCGTGACGTGGTGATCGGCATGGGTGCCTGCACCGACTCCAAGGTGAACCGCCTGCGCTTCAAGGATCACGACTTCGCCGCCATCGCCGACTTCGACCTGGTGGCCAATGCCGTGCAAGCCGCCAAGAACAAGGGCGTCGCCGTGCGCGTGGGCAACATCTTCTCCGCCGACCTGTTCTACACCCCGGATCCCTCCATGTTCGACGTCATGGAAAAGTACGGCATCCTGGGTGTCGAGATGGAAGCCGCCGGTATCTACGGCGTGGCCGCCGAGTACGGTGCCAAGGCGCTGACCATTTGCACCGTTTCCGACCATATCCGTACCGGTGAGCAGACCACCTCCGAAGAGCGTCAGCTGACCTTCAACGACATGATCGAAATCGCGCTGGACTCCGTGCTGCTGGGCGACAACTGATCCCGCCACATCGGTATTCACGCAAAACGGCGACCTCGGGTCGCCGTTTTTTTATTCCTCGTGAGAGTCCGTGGCAGCCAGGTTGCGCTGTCTATACTTTCGGGCAACTCCTCACGAGGCTGACACCATGAAACGAATACATATTTTGACCCCGCTGCTGCTCATCCTGCTGGTGCCCATGGGCTGGCAGGAGGTGGCGGCGGCGGAGGGCAGGCTCCAGCAGAGGGCGACGCAACACAGGGTCCCACAGCACAGGCCGGTACAGCACAAACCGGTCCAGCCCAAGGCGGTGCGCCAGCATACCGCGCCGCGCCAGGTCAATCGGGAGTCGGTCAAGTTCAAGGAGGGCTGGGGCAACGTGCGGGCGCGGGACAAGGCGACCCGCCCGGTTCATTCGAGCGACCGTCAGTTGCATGTTCAGAATCGTCATGTGGATGGCAACCAGATCAAGAATCGTCACATCGACGATCACCGCAAGTTTGACAACAGTCGCGACATCCATGGCAATAACGTGATCATCAACAATCGGCACAACCACATCGTCGTTCCCCCCAACCGGCGCCGGGTCTATCACGACGTGGTGGTGGTGCGCCCCTATGGCCACTGGTACGGGGGCTATGGCAACTACTACGACGACAACGATGCCTGGAAATGGCTGGCCTTCACCGCCATCACCCTGAAGATCCTCGACAACCTGAATGAAGCGCAGCAGCGTGAACACGAGAGCGCCCAGGTCAGGGCAACCACGGCTCCCCTGAACGATCCCATCACCTGGAGCGACGGCAATGCCAACGGTTCGGTGACGGCGGTGCGGGAAGGCACCAGCAACAACGGTCGTTACTGCCGTGAATTCCAGCAGACCGTCAATGTCGGGGGCAAAAAGGAGGATGCGTTCGGTACCGCTTGCCAGAACGCGGACGGTTCCTGGGAGATCGTCTCGGACTGAGAAAATCTCGGGGCGGGGAAACGAGCAGGGAGGCATCACGCCTCCCTGTTTCTTGATGTCTGTCAGTCAGCGCCCTGGCATGTCGGTCACAGCTCGAGGGCAAAGCGCCCCTTGCCAGCCTGCTTGGCCCGGTACATGGCGCTGTCGGCCCGGTGCAGCAGATCGTCGATGTGGCAGTACTGGCCGGAACGGCAGAGGGCGCCACCTATGCTGCCGGCGAGGGGCAGCGGGTGGCCGGCCACGTCGGCGGGCACGGCCATGGCTGCCAGCAGGCGCTCGCACAGGGCGGGCAGCTCCAGCTCTGGCTGGCGCAGGGCGGGCAGTATGATGGTGAACTCGTCACCGGCGAGGCGCGCCACCATGTCGCCAGGGCGCACCTCGGCCGCGAGCACCTCGGCGAAGCGTTGCAACAGGGCATCGCCGACGTGGTGGCCGAGGCGATCATTGATCCCCTTGAAGCCGTCGAGGTCGAGGAACAGCAGGCCCAGGGGCTCGGCGTTCTGATGCACCCGTTCCAGCTCACGGGAGAGGCGCAGGGTGAAGGCGCGCCGGTTGGGCAGGCCGGTGAGGGGGTCATGGGCCGCCTCGTGCTCCAGCTGGTCTTGCAGTGCCTTGTACTCGGTGATGTCGCTGCCGAGGATGTAGACCCCGGGCTCGTCGCCACGACTCGGGATCATGGTGATCCTGAGGTCGCGGCGCCCGATGGGCAGTTCGAAACGGTTCTCAAAGCTCACCTGCTCGCCCGCCACGGCCCGCGCCAGGTGAGTGATGGCCCGATCATAGGCCTCCTCGCCGATGACGTCCCGCACGCTCATCTCCCGCATCCGCTCGGGATCCAGCCCGAAGTAGCGGCAGTAGGCCCGGTTGGCAAACAGGTAGCGCCCCTCGGGGGAGACCATGCTGATGGTGACCGGCAGGCCGTCGGTGATGGCCCGCAGCCGGGCTCGCCCGCGCTCGATTTCGGCCAGCACCTGGCGCCGTGCGCTGATGTCGTGCAGGAACAGGGCGAGGCGCACCTTGCCGTCGAACTGGTAGCGCTCGGCGATCACCTCGACCGGGATGTGGCGGCCGGCGCGCGTACCTATGTCGCACTCGAGACGGCGAGGCGTGGTCTGGGAATGGGTCAAATGAGCCAGCAGAGGGTGCTCGTTGCCGAGCAGGGCGGGCAGGGGGCGCCCCAGCATCTCCTCGGGATGCCAGCCGAGCAGGGTGGTGGAGGCCGGGTTCCAGCCGGTGATGACCAGCGTCTCGTCGAGTTCGAGGAAGGCGTTGCTGGTGTGCTCCAGCATGTGTTGCAGCCGGCGCTGCTCCTGCCACAGGCGCTGCTGCACGGTGCCGCGCTCCTGCATCTCACGATGCAGCTGCTCCACCGTGCTCGACAGCTCGCGGGTGCGTTCGCGCACCTGCTGCTCGAGCCCCTGCTGTAGTTGCAGCAGCTCGGCTTCGACCTGCTTGCGCTCCGTGAGGTCGGCGAACACGGCGATCATGTGGGGGGCCATGGTATGGTTCTGGCACAGGGTCACGCTGAGCTGCACCCAGCAGAGGCTGCCATCGGCCCGGATCATCCGCTTCTCCAGGCGATACTCCTGGCGCTGCCCTGCGAGGAGTGCAGTGAACAGGGCGAGCTCCCTCGGCAGATCCTCGGGGTGGGTCATGGCGTGCCAGGTGCGGCTGAGCATCTCCTGTTCGCTGTATCCGAGCAGCCGTTCCAGCCCCGGGTTGGCCCGTAGCCACCGTCCTTCGACCGAAGAAAGGGCCATGCCCACCGACGCCTGATTGAAGGTGAGGGTGAAAAGGTGGTCCTTGTCCTCCAGCACCTGGTTGAGGCTGCGTACCTGATGGCGTCGCTCCAGATCGTGCAGTGTGCTCTCCACCAGGTGGCCGAAGTCGTCGAGATCGCGGCAGTCTTCCTCGTCGAGGTGGCGCGGTGCATGATCCACCAGGCAGAGGGTACCGAGCACCACGCCATCCAGTGCCCGCAGCGGTCGGCCCGCATAGAAGACCACGCGGGGCTCGTCCGTCACCAGCGGGTTGTCGGCAAAGCGCGGGTCAAGCCTGGCATCCGGCACCTGCATGATGTCGGGGCGCAGGATGGCGTGGCCGCAGAAGGAGTGTTCCCGGCTGATCTCGCACAGTGCGACGCCGGTGCGGGCGAGAAACCACTGCCGGTTCACGTCGGTCAGGGAGACCATGGCGATGGGCAGCGAGAAATGGCGGGTGATGAGCCGGGTGAGGCGATCCAGCTGGTCGATGGGCTCGCGGTCGAGCAGGCCGAGGACGCGCAGTCGCTCCAGTCTGCTGTGCTCGTCCAGCGGCAAGGGGGGGGCAATCATGTGGCTCTCCTGCCAGTCATCCTGTCAGAGTTATATACAAGCGGGCTGGCGCGATCTACCCCCCTTCTTGCGGTGTGACCGGCTTGCTCTGCTTCTTGTGCTTGCGAACCCGCACGTAGTTGCGGCGCACCCCGTAGGAGATGAGCAGGCCGGCAAGCAACATGACGAGCAGCATCAGGCGCTGCTTCTCCTGATTCACCTTGAGGTGGGTATCCTGCGCAGCCAGCAGCTTCTGCTCTTCCAGGGTGATCCTCAGGTAGCCCAGGGTCAGGTTCCCCTCCAGGATCTCCTGCACGAACTGGACGCGCCCCTTGCCCTGTTCCGGCAGGGACTTGTTGTCGGTGCCGATGGGCAGCAGGCTGTCCAGGGGCACGGCCTTGTCCGACTGGGCGAGGGGAATGCCGCGGGCGTCATACAGGGTGACATCCAGGATGTCGGGCTCGGCAGCCAGATCCTGGGCCAGCCTCTCCAGCTCGCTCTCCTTGTCTTCCTTGATCCAGCGCCTCATGTCACGGGCGGCATAGGCGACCAGTGCCTGGGCCCGCTCCCGCGCAGCACTGTGCAGCGCGGCCTGACTCTCTCCCTGCATGTGAATGAGCAGCACCAGCACCCAGAGACCGAGCAGGATCCCCGCCGCCAGGCTGATGACTCGTTTGATGGGAAGGTGACGCACGGCGCAGGCCTCTGGTGATGGATGAACTAGGAAGGCGGACGGCTTGCCCGCCCGGCACGCGGGATCTTGGCGCTTGCCTGTACAAAAAGCAATACGCTACTCTGGGTCGGCATGATGAACCCCATGATTTCCAAGGAAGGCGTCTCTCTTATGTTGTTGTCCCAACTCCCCCGTTCCCTGCACGACTGGTCCACCGCCCTGTGCAGCGCCCCCTGCTGGCAGCTCACTCCCGAAGCCTTGCTGCCGGCGGCCAGTGCCCATGACGGTGCCTGGATCGTCCTGTTTGGCAAGGGGCTGGAGGCCGGTCATCTGGCCCGCCTGGCCGGCCTGCTGGCCAGTCATGACATGGCGGCGAGCCTCTATCCCGTGGGGGGGCAGGCCGGCATTCCCCTGCTGCTGCTCGGGACGGACCGTTTCTCTCCCGAGCTGGTGCAGGCCCTGAAGAGTCAGGAGTGGGACATCGATCTCTGCCATCTGGCCGCCCTGCCCACCCTGAGTGAGCCAGGCCTGCTGGTGATGGACATGGATTCCACCGCCATCCGGATCGAATGCATCGACGAGATCGCACGGCTGGCTGGCGTCGGTGAGCAGGTGGCGGCCGTCACGGCGGCTGCCATGCAGGGCAAGCTGGAGTTCGCCGACAGCCTGCGGGCCAGAGTCGCCCTGCTGGAAGGGGCGCCTGTCACCATCCTCGACGAGGTGGCGGCCGACATGCCCTGGATGCCGGGCCTGCAGCTGATGGTCGATACCCTCAAAGAGGCCGGCTGGAAGGTGGCCATCGCATCGGGCGGCTTCACCCGTTTTGCCGGGGCATTGCAGCGGGCACTGGGTCTGGACGCCATCTTCGCCAATGAGCTGGCGGTGGAAGGGGGCTTGCTGACTGGCCAGGTGAGCGGCGCCATCGTCGATGCCGCCGTCAAGGCCGAGGTGCTGCAGCGCATGGCCGAGGAGCACGGGATCCCCGCCGCACAGACGGTGGCCGTCGGCGATGGCGCCAACGATCTCAAGATGATGGGGGTGGCCGGTCTTGGCATCGCCATCCACGCCAAACCCCTGGTGCGCGCCCAGGCGGCGGCGACCCTCAATCACCACGATCTGGAAGGGGTGCTCTGTCTGCTCGGTGCGCTCGCCTGCCGAGATCTGCGCTGGGGCTGAGTCTGCTCAAGGAGGAGCCGAGAACAAGATGGAACTGTTGCAACAATCCCTGTTCGTCCCCTGCGGCGAACACCGGCTGCACGTACGCCATATCCAGCCCGGTGTGGCCGTGCACGCGGATCCCATTCTGATGGTGCACGGCGCCATCGAGAACGGCCGCATCTTCTACACCGAGTCCGGCAAGGGGCTGGCCTGCTTCCTGGCACGGCACGGTTATCAGGTCTATGTGGCGGACCTGCGTGGCCGGGGGCAGAGCACCCCGGCCATCGCCGAGCGGGCCGGTCACGGCCAGCATGAGCTCATCACCGAGGATCTGCCCGCCCTGCAACGCTGGGTGTCTGCCCGCCATGCCGGTGCCCGAGTGCACTGGATGGCCCACTCCTGGGGCGGGGTCATCATGGCGTCCACCCTGGTGCGCTTCCCCGCGCTGGCGGACGAGATCGCGAGCCTGGTGTTCTTCGGCACCAAGCGGGGGGTCTCGGTACAGAGCCCGGAGCGCTGGTTGAAGGTGGATCTGATCTGGAACCGCCTGGCCCCCTGGCTGGCACGGCACAGCGGCTTCCTTGCGGCTCGCAGGTTGAAGATCGGGGCCGACGACGAGCCCCTGCGCTATCTGCAGGAGACCATTCCCTGGGTGAAGTGCGGCCCCTGGCGGGATCCGTTCGATGGTTTTGCCTATGACGAGGCGGCGGCCGGGGTCAACTGGCCACCGCTCTGGATGATCTCGGCCAAGGCCGACAAGGTGCTGGGCCATCCCGTCGACGTGCGGCGCTTCAGCGACGAGATGGGCTCGGCCGTGCGGCACACCCGCCTCGGACGGGACAACGGCAATCGGCTCGATTACGACCACATCAACATGCTGACGGCGCCCCAGGCCCAGGAGGATCACTTCCCCGAGATCCTCGCCTGGCTGCGCAATCCCCAGGCGGCGTGATACACGAACAACGGGCACCTCTGGTGCCCGTTGTTCGTTGTGGCGCCTGGCTCCACCGGCTAAGGCGTACCTGACGGTATGCCGAGGCGGAACAGGGTGGCCTCGGTGGTGTCGGTCAGCTCAACCACCCCCACGACACTCCACAGCTCCTCCTCCAGTTTCTTGGCCTTGTGAATGGCGAACTTGGCGATGTAGTCGAGCTCGTTGGCGATGAAGCTGGTATCCGGGCGGCCGGTACGGGAGATGCCGACCAGTACCGAGTAGAACTCCCCCTGTTGCAGGGCCAGTTCGATGAAGTGGCGCTTCTGCTCCACCGACACAAAACTGCTGGCCAGGTGGCTGCGAAACAGGGGGGCGCCGCCCTGTGAGTGGAGGTTGGCGATGTAGACCTCCTCCTCTTCCGGCTTGTCTTCCCGAACGATGGTGCGCAGGGGGTCGAGCAGCAGCGTCTTGAGCAGCGCCCCCTGGAGAAGGGGGTAGAGGTTGAGCTGGTCCTCTTGCTCGGCACAGCTTCGCAGCAGCCGGGAGAGGCTGCGCGGCCGGGAAGAGAGGCCGGCTGCGGCCGGCCTGGGGGCCGCCTTGAGTTTGTTCACATAGATAGGGGTATTGAACAGGTGATGGGTATAGAGGTTGCGCAGGGCACGGGCCATGCCGCGATAGCGCTTGTGCTCCACCGTGGTCTTGAGCTTGTTCTGGTTGCTCTCGATGAGCAGGCTGAAGAACTGGTGGCCGATGTGGCGCTCCGCCTCCCCCTCGATGCAGAGGTGCAGCACGGTACGGCTCAGATTGAGGCTGACCAGCCGATAGGGCAGGTGCTGCAGATCCATGTTCCTGGCGAGATCCTGCAAACGGGGCAGGGCGACCCGGATGATGTCCCCCTTTTCCCCGTCGAGGGGCTCCTCCAGCTCGATTTGCATGCCGTGGGCCGAGATGTCGCGAGTCCAGCCGACCCAGGCGCGCTCCTTGTGGCGCAGCACTATGGCTGTCTTGTGTACATAGCGGGCCTCCTTGCGCAGCTGCACATAGTGCAGCGTCTCTGTCTCGAAGGGGACGGCATGAATGTCGTGGCCAAAGCGCTGCAAGGCGTTGGCATTGTGGGTCTGGCTGGCGTCGAACTGGAATTCGTCGCGCTGGGTGTCGAGCCCGATCTCCTGCAGCATGCCCACATAGCCCAGGCGGCCGAGCCGCTCGCGTAGCAGCATGTCCTGCAGGTGGTGCCCTGCGCCGCCCTTCTGGCTGTCGAGGTCGGCTTCGTGCAGCGTGCAGGCCTCCAGGCTGAATTTGTAGACTCGCCAGCTGGGGCGGCGGGAGCCTATCTGGAAGAACAGGGCCGTCAGCCCGCTCTGCTCCAGCTCCTCCCGGGTGGCGGAGAAGAAGTAGAGGTGGCTGCGCACCGAATGGGTGAAGCTGTAGATCAGGGTTTCGCGCAGCCCCTCCTTGCCCGGCAGCAGGGAGGGCATCCGCGCCGCCGTGAACAGGGTGGCGAGCATGTCGCGGTTCTTGGCGTCGCGCCAGTACTCGAGGATGTGCTGGTTGTTCTCGGTGCGCAGGGCGATCTCGAGGGCCGGGGTGCTGCCCTTGCCGAAGAAGAGCGGCATGCCCGTCATGCGCGGCAGATAGAACTGCTCATACCCCTTGATGACGGCGGCCGACAGCAGGTAGTCGACGCTGACCCGGTAACGGCTTCGGTTGCGCTCGATGAAGTCGCGCAGGAGGTCGTCGAAGGCAGGGGTGTCGCCGCTCTTGAGCAGGCGGAGCCAGTATTTGCCCTCTTTCTGCTCCTCCCCCAGGATCTGGTAGCCGATCGGCTGGCGCAGCATGGGGTGGGGGTGCTCACGCTCCAGGCCGGTGAAGAAGACGTCGACCTGATCGCCGCTCTGGTATTGGGGCAGATAGGGCACCGAGACCCGGATCCCGCCGAGGGAGATGTCCGAACTCTTGGCCTGCAGTTTTTCCCCGCTGGCCAGGCGCAGCACCATGGGGGAGCTGAAGTGCATGCGCTCCTCCTGGCGGCCATAGTGGCTGGCGAAGGGTATGGCGCTGACATCGAAGGCGCGAACTGGGTTGAGCGGCAGGGCGAGGTTGTCGCTGCGCCCCTGATTGAGCTTGTACCAGGCTTGCAGCGTCTCGTAGACCCCCAGGGTATAGCTGTCCCGGTAGAGGTAGCACTGGGACTGAAACAGCTCGATGGCCTCGGCAGGCATGAAGTGGATCACCCCGTCGAACTCGTGGACATGGCAGAGGGCACCGAGCTCGTTGCGCATGTCGATCACGCGCCGGCAGGGGGTACACTTGCGCTTGAGCTCCATCTTCAGCAAGAAACGACTGTTGGTATTCTCGTTCTGGGTCAAGCGGTTGAAGATGTCGTCGAAGTCCTTTTCCCGAAGCAGGGGGACGAGTTGTTCTATCAGGTGTAGGGGCTGTTCTGAATCCATGTATTCCTGCCGCGGAAAGTCACTTTTCCGATTCTGGGTTTGATCTGTCGGTCGCAAACCAGTATATCAAGCAGGAATTCATCCTGTCCCCGAGTTATCCATGGCCAAAAACAAAACCGCCTATGTTTGTTCCGAATGTGGTGCCGCCTTCAGCCGCTGGCAAGGCCAGTGTGGCGAGTGCAAGGAGTGGAACACCATCACCGAGGTGAGACTGGGGGTTGCGACACCCGGCAAGAGCGCCCGCTACACCGGTTATGCCGGTGCCATCGGCAGTCAGGTGCAGACGCTGGCGGAGATCGCCACGACCGAGATCCCCCGCTTCAGCTCGGGCTTCAAGGAGCTGGATCGGGTGCTTGGGGGCGGTGTAGTGCCCGGTTCTGCCATCCTGATCGGCGGCAATCCCGGGGCGGGCAAGTCGACCCTGCTGTTGCAGACCATGTGCGGGTTGGCGGAGCGCATGAAGACCCTGTATGTCACCGGCGAGGAGTCGCTGCAGCAGGTGGCCATGCGTGCCAGTCGTCTGGGCCTGCCCACCGACAAGCTGCGCATGCTGTCGGAGACCAGTGTCGAGCAGATCTGCCTCATCGCCCAGCAGGAGCAGCCCCAGATCATGGTCATCGACTCCATCCAGGTGATGCACGTGGCGGACGTGCAGTCCGCGCCGGGCTCCGTCTCCCAGGTGCGGGAGGCGGCCGCCCTGCTGACCCGCTATGCCAAGCAGAACCACGTGGCCATCTTCATGGTGGGCCATGTCACCAAGGACGGCACCCTGGCCGGTCCCAAGGTGCTGGAGCACTGCATCGACTGCTCCGTGCTGCTGGATGGCGGGCATGACTCCCGTTTCCGGACCCTGCGTTCCCACAAGAACCGCTTCGGCGCGGTCAACGAGCTCGGCGTCTTTGCCATGACGGGGCAGGGAATGAAGGAGGTGAGCAACCCCTCCGCCATCTTCCTGAGCCGCGGGGAGGAGCAGGCTCCGGGATCCATCGTCATGGTGATCTGGGAGGGAACCCGTCCCCTGCTGGTGGAGCTGCAGGCGCTGGTGGACTACTCCCAGCTCTCCAATCCGCGCCGTGTGGCGGTGGGCATGGATCACAACCGTCTCGCCATGCTGCTGGCGGTGCTGCATCGCCACGGCGGGTTGCAGATGGCGGATCAGGACGTCTTCATCAACGTGGTCGGCGGGGTCAAGGTCGAGGAGACCAGCGCGGATCTGGCACTGCTGCTGGCCATGGTCTCCAGCTTCCGGGATCAGGCCCTGCCCAAGGATCTGGTGGTCTTTGGGGAGGTGGGATTGTCCGGCGAGATCCGGCCCGTGCCCTCCGGTCAGGAGCGGCTGCAGGAGGCGGCCAAGCACGGCTTCCGCAGAGCCATAGTGCCCCACGCCAATGCCCCCAAGCATCCCATCGAGGGGATGGAGGTGGTGCCGGTGAAGAAGCTCTCCGATGCCCTCGAGGCCTTGTGAGACAAAGCAAAAAGTGATGGAAAACAAAAGGAGCGTCGAGACGCTCCTTTTTGTTCTCTGACCCTTGTCAGGGCGCGGTCGGGGGAATGTGCTCCCTGTGCTCTTGCAGCAGTTGTTCCAGCTCGCGATAGAGCAGCTGCTCCTCCCCTATGTTCAGCTCGATCATCCGCTTGAGATGGGTCGCGCTGTCGATGTCGATGTGGTGGCAATAGAAACCGAGCTTCTTGCTGGCCACGTGGGTCAGCTCGACCTGCATCCTTATCTCGATGTCGCTGCCCCCCAGCATGAAGCTGATCTCGTACTCCTTGTCGTCGCCGGGGGACCACTCCTCGGGCCTGAGCAGCAGGGCTCCCTGCAGGGAGACATCGACCAGCTGGGTGTGCCACCGGTTCGCGCCCTGGGTGAGCTTGGCGGCGGTCAAATAGAAGATGCGTGTAAAGTGGCGGCGCTCGGCCATGGTCGTCTCCGGTCTGCGTGCGAGCACAGGGCTAGTCGTTCATGTCCCAGAGTGTAATGCAGCTGGCACATCAGGATCTTGAACTGGCTCCGGTATTGGCTATCAGACCCGCTGATGACTGAGGGACTCGACGACCTGCAACGCCTTGACCAGTCTGTCTTCCTGCTTGAACCTGTCCTCCAGGACGGGCCCCAGCTGATTCAGATCTTCGTCGAGTTGCAGCAGCTGGGCCTCGTCGGCATTGCTGTACTTGTCGTTGAATTCCAGTGCGAACTCGGTGCAGGCCCGGATGTGGGGGTAGATGCGCTTGGCCAGTTCCAGCTTGTCGCCGCTGGCCTGCTCGAAGGCGGTAACCACGTGGTTGTAGATCTCGAAATGACCGGCGCTGACGTAGTCGACCAGCTGTTCGCAGAAGCGTTGCAGCTCGACATGGCCGGGAAGGGAGCGTTGTTTGGCGCGGGTCGGCATGAGCCCGGCGAGCCGCATGTACTCGACCAGCAACGCCTGCCTGGCATCCAGCCAGTCGTCTATCGCTCTGTGCTTGCCTGCCAGTGCGCGCTTGGTTTTTTCCAGTTCAGTTAACATAGTCCCTCCATGGGCATGGCCTGCGACACCCTGGCCGCACGCCTCCGGTCATTCTCATCGACTGACGACACTCCTATAACTAGGGAAAATCCTGTTGACCGTCAATAGGAGTGTAGGGATATTGTTACATCAGGCAGGGGGCCGCATACAAGTCTCCGCCGGATTCTCGCGTCCCGTCACCCATCTGGAAGGCAAAGGGACGAGATATGTGACTATTTCCGCAGATCTTGATGAAAACCCCAGCATTCAAGCCAATCCGGCTGATAAAGCCTTTGCCTGAGTGTTTTTTTTTGAATAGAGTGGCCCGGTGCTAAATGCCCGATCATAAAGGAAATGTTATGAACAAAGCTCAACTTGTCGATGCAATTGCCGCCAAAGCAGACCTGAGCAAAGCTCAGGCCAAAGTCGCTCTGGAAGAGATCATCAATGGTATTACCCAGAGCCTGAAAGAGGGCGATGCCGTTCAGTTGGTGGGTTTTGGTACCTTCAAGGTCAACCATCGCGCGGGCCGCACCGGTCGCAACCCGCAGACTGGCAAAGAGATCCAGATTGCAGCCGCCAATGTGCCGTCCTTTGTGGCAGGCAAGGCGCTGAAAGACGCCGTCAAGTAATCGCGTTAAGTAATCAAATGAAACCCGGCACCTGCCGGGTTTTTTCTTGCCATCTTCATTGGAATTGGTTTCAGATACACTCAGGATATGGCATGCGCTGTAGTGAGGTGGATATGGAACAGAAGAATGCCATTCGGCAGGTGGCCATCCCCTGGGCCCCCGCTCGCCAGCTTCCCCCCGGCCTGGTGGTGGCCGAGCTGCACCAGGACATCTGGAGCGATACCCTGATCGTCATGCTGGGTCGCGCCCGTAGCATCGACCTGCCGCCACAGCCCATGTGCCGGGTCAGCTTCCGCCACATCTTCGCGGTGAGGGTGATGGAGGACTGTGATCTGGCGGAAGGGCGTGACAGCCACGTCATCGAGGAGCAGATCCAGCTGATCACCCCGTCCCGTTTCGCCAGCTGGTTCCATCAGGAATCCGATGGCCTGCATCTGGATGAAGACTTGCAGCACTATCGCATCTCGACCTGGGATTACTGCGCCGACGTGCTGACCTCTTCTCCCCCGGAGCTACAATTCGTGGCGCTGGAGGAGTGAGCCTGGCCCAGAATGGTCCGCGCCGCAGACAAAAAAGCCGGAGCATCGCTGCTCCGGCTTTTACTTGTCTCTATCTTGTCAGCCAGGGTCAGCCCAGGATCTGATCCCGGTGCAGCCCCAGCACGATCAGCAGTCCGATGAAGTAGAAGGCGCTGAGCTTGATGCCCAGGATGGCGAGCAGGCCGGCACAGAGGCGGACCAGCGCCTTGTGCAGCCAGGAACCGGTGAAGCGATACATGCTTATTCCACCGAGTCGGCTGGCGCGAATTCCGGCACCTTGGCCATGGCGTCCAGCACCACCTGGATGTCGGCCCCGGGCTTGCAGGCGTTTTCGCTGAGATGACGGCGCCAGGCACGGGCGCCCTGCATGTTCTGGAACAGGCCCAGCATGTGGCGCGTCATGTGGGAGAGGTAGTTGCCCTTGGCCAGCTCCTGCTCCATATAGGGCAGCATCATCCGCACCACCTCGTGGCGGCTTGGCACCTCGCCGGTCATGCCGAAGATCCGGTTGTCGACCTCGGCCAGGATGTAGGGGTTCTGGTAGGCCTCGCGTCCCATCATGACCCCGTCGAGGTGTTGCAGGTGTTCGAGGGACTGCTCCAGGCTGGTGACGCCCCCGTTGATGGCGATGGTCAGATCCGGATAATCTCGCTTGACCTGGTAGACGCGGGGGTAGTCCAGCGGCGGGATCTCGCGGTTCTCTTTCGGACTCAGGCCGCTCAGCCAGGCCTTGCGGGCGTGGACGATAAAGGTATCGCAGCCGGCATCCCGCACTTGCTCGATGAAAGCCTGCAAAAACTCGTAGGAGTCCTGCTCGTCGATGCCGATGCGGGTCTTCACGGTCACCGGAATATCCACCACGTCGCGCATCGCCTTGATGCAGTCGGCCACCAGGGCGGGTTCGCCCATCAGGCAGGCGCCGAAGCGGCCGTTCTGGACACGATCAGACGGGCAACCCACGTTGAGGTTGACCTCGTCATAGCCACGCTCCTCGGCCAACCTGGCACAGCGAGCCAGATCCGCCGGGTTGCTGCCACCCAGTTGCAAGGCGATGGGGTGCTCCTGCTCGCTGTAGCCCAGGTAGTCCCCCTTGCCGTGGATGATGGCGCCCGTGGTTACCATCTCGGTATAGAGCAGGGTCTGACGGGTCATCAGACGGTGGAAGTAACGGCAATGCCGATCGGTCCAGTCCAGCATGGGGGCGATGGAGAAGCGCTGCGCCTGCATAAAAATCATCCGGGTTGGCCAAACAAGGGGGCGGATTCTACCACAACGTGAGACAGGCTCCGAAAATGAATTTTGTCCCCGCGCCAGGGAGGCCCTGTGATAGTATCCGGCTAATTGACAGGGTATCTGCGTGAACATGAATCAAGACCAACTTCTACAACGAGCGGAGCGCCTCTGCGAGCAGCGCGGGATCCGTTTCACTCCGACCCGGCGCCAGGTGTTCCGGCTGCTTGCCGCCCATGGCAATGCCATCAGCGCCTATGATCTGCTGGCCCAGTTGCAGCAGACCGAGGCCCATGCCAAGCCCCCTACCGTCTATCGGGCCCTCGACTTTCTGCTCGAGCAGGGATTTGCCCACAAGGTGGAGTCGCTCAACGCCTTCATCTTCTGCTGCCACTTCGACCATGCCCATCCGATGCAGCTGCTGATCTGCGATCGCTGCAAGGAGGTGGTGGAGCTGCACGATCCGGCCATCGACGCCGCCTTTTCCGAGCAGGCTCGCCTGCATGGTTTTACTATTACCAACAAGACCATAGAAGCCCATGGTCAATGTGCGAGCTGCTCTGCCACCGTAGGGAGTCAAGATGAAGGCTGATTTTGTAAACCCGTTCCTGCTCTCCCTGCTCAACGTGCTCTCCACCATGGCGCAGCTGGAGCTTAAACCCGGTGCCCCCAAGCGCAAGACGGACGAGCTGGCGCGGGGGGACGTCTCCGGCCTCATCGGCATGGTGGGTCCGCAGACCCGGGGCTCCCTCTCCATCAGCTTCGAGAAGGGGCTGGCGCTGGAGATCATGCGCCGCATGCTGGGGGAAGCGCCGACCACCATCAATGAGGAAGTGACCGACATGGTGGGCGAGATCACCAATATGGTGACGGGCGGCGCCAAGCGCATGCTGGGGGAGAAGGGGTATGAGTTCGACATGGCGACCCCCGTCATCGTCTCCGGTCCCAATCATACCATCACTCACCGGGCCGACGGCGCCAAGATCATGATGCCGTTCGACTCTGAGTATGGCCGTGCCACCATCGAGATCTGCTTCGAGTAACCGCCATGTGGAAGATGCTGAAATGGAGTTTCATCGGTGGGGTCGTGCTGCTCATCATGTCGGACATCGAGATCAGCACCTCCATCTACAAGTACGAAGACAACAGCGTGGAGATCAACTTCCCGCGCTGGCAGGCCGATCAGCCCTGGTGCACCCTGCGCTGGCATGCCGGTCGGATTGAGCACCACTGGTACGGCCTGGCCGGCAAGCCCAAGCCGGTGTCCCTGCTCTGATCCCCTGTCGATAGGGGGCGCGTTCCCGTCCCCATGATCACTCAAAAAAAAGAGGCCAGCGGATGCTGGCCTCTTTTTTTATCTGGTTTGTGATGTCGTGATATCAGGCGGCTTCGGCAGCCAGTTTATCGCCACCGCGCACCATGACACCCAGACCGCAGGCCAGCAGGGTCGGCAGTAACCAGGCCAGGCCCTTGTCAAACAGCGGCAGGAAGGCGAATGCATCCATCTTCATGCCGGCAGCACCCAGGCCGTCCAGGCAGCCAAACAGGAAGGCGACCAGCAGCACGGAGCGGAACACCAGGCGGGGACGGCCGAAGTAACCCTTCAGGAAGGTGACCAGCACCAGTGCCACGGCAACCGGGTAGATGGCGACCAGTACCGGGATGGAGAGGCTGATGAGCTGGCTCAGGCCCACGTTGGCCACCACGGCGCAGATGACGCCCAGCAAGACCACCAGTTTCTTGTAGCTCATGCCGGTGAGGTTGTGGAAGAAGTCGGAACAGGCGGAGATCAGACCCACGGCGGTGGTGAAGCAGGCCAGGGTGATGATGGCGGCCAGAATGAACTGACCGGGCTGTCCGAACAGGCTCAGCACATAGGCGTTGACGATGGCACCGCCATTGGTCACGTCGGTGGCGACGCCGGCAGCGGTGTTGCCGAGCTGGAACAGGGAGACATAGACCACGGACAGGCCGATGGCGGAGATGATGCCCGCGATGGCCAGGTACTTGAACTGGCTCTGGTAGTCGTTGATGCCTTTCTGGCGCAGCAGATCGACGATCAGGGCGCCAAACATCAGGGACGCCAGAGTATCCATGGTGTTGTAGCCTTCCAGGATGCCCTTCACGAAAGGCGCGCTCTGGTAGTCACCGGATGCGGCGGGCATGGTGCCCTGGGGGGCGACGAAGACGCCGATGGCCAGGGTCAGCAGCAGCACCATCAGGACCGGGGTCAAGTACTTGCCGATGGCGTCCATCAGCTTGCCCTGGTTGAGAGAGACCAGGATGGCGACCCCGAAGAAGAGCACGGTATAAGCGGCCAGACCGGATTGGCCCATGTCGCCGAGGAAGGGCTTGAGGCCCATTTCATAGGCGACCAGGCCGGTGCGGGGGGCGGCAAAGGCCGGGCCTATGATGATGTAGATGGCGACGGCCAGTGCGGTGGCCACGCCTGCGGGCAGCAGCTTGGTCATGCCGGCCCAGCCGTTGCCGGCCTTGGCGACGGCGATGATGGTGATGAGGGGCAGACCCACGGCGGTAACCAGGAAGCCCAGCATGGCCAGGGAGAGGTGCTCACCGGCCATGAAGCCGGCCAGGGGCGGGAAGATGATGTTGCCTGCGCCCAGATAGAAGGCGAAGGTCATGAAGCCCAATCCGAGTACGTCGGACAATGTGAGTGATTTCGTCAAGTTCAACCTCGTCTGTCTTGTAAACTATTGCTTGTTATAGTTTTTTATTGGTCAGTGACCGGTACTGTTCGGGGGTAAAAAAAAGAGCCCCGCTGATTTTTTCATCACGACCAGTGGTTTGAACTGGTCTTGAGCGGGCGCTCATTTGGTAGTCAGCATAATGATGTGAAAAAATAGTTCAAGGCAAAATTTACATCTTCAAATAGAAGGGGCTGGTTAGTTGGATGTATCTGTCGGAATAGGTTCCATCAGCAGAATGGATCACAATTTCACCCCTCTCGCACTTGTTTAATCCTCTGCCAAGCAGCAATAAAACACGATTTGCCTCTTTTCCGGCCCTGGTGATAACAGCTGTATAACAAACGGCGTGCAGATCATAACTCGACGAAATGCATAAAATTTCATCCGCCATCGCCGTGGGCAGCACCAGAGCCAGCAGACCATCCTGACTCAAAAGGCGCTGGCTGGCGGCCAGCAATTCGCGGGGACCCAGCGCCCCCGTATGGCGTGCCAGCGCCCTTGCCGGGTCGCTAAATGTCTGGCCTGCCACGAAGTAGGGGGGGTTGGAGACGATGAGGTCGTAGGGGGTGGCACTATAGTCCTGGATGGCGCTCTCTATGATGTTGACCCGGCCGTGCCAGGGGGAGGCCGCCACGTTCTCCCTGGCTTGTTCGGCTGCATCTTTGTCCAGCTCGACCCCGTCAATCATGCAATGGTCGGCGGTGCGCTGGGCCAGCATCAGGGTTATGAGGCCGCTGCCGGCCCCGATGTCCAGCACACGGCGGGCACCGGCAACGGGGGCCCAGGCCCCCAGCAGGATGCCGTCGGTCCCCACCTTCATGGCGCAACGGTCGTGATCGATGTGAAATTGCTTGAAGGTAAAACCGCTGTTTCGTCCCATCCGGCTCCCGTCCTGTGCCTGCCCGCAGAAAATGGTCGGCGATTATAGCGGCTAAGACACAGTCACCATAGGAGCCGACGACATAATCGCCTATAATCTGCCGTTTCCTTAATGACCGAGTATTGCCATGAGCCAGTCCTTTGATGATTTCGACCTGAATCCAGCCCTCAGCCGGGCCTTGGCCGAGATGGGATTCACCCGCCCCACCACCATCCAGCAGATGGTGCTGGAGCCAGCCCTGGACGGCCGCGATATTCTGGCATCCGCCCCGACGGGGACCGGCAAGACCGCCGCCTTCCTGTTGCCGGCCATGCAGCACCTGCTGGATTTCCCGCGCCGCAAGCCGGGCCCCTGCCGCATGCTGATCCTGACCCCGACCCGCGAGCTGGCACTGCAGGTGAGCGCCCACGCCAAGGCGCTGGCGGTGCACACCCATCTCAGCATCGAGACCATCATCGGCGGTGTGAGCCACGAAGAGCAGCTGCCCGCCCTGACCAAGACCACCGACATCGTGGTGGCGACCCCGGGCCGTCTGCTCGAGTACATCGAGAAAGAGGAGTTCGAGAGCCACGACATCGAGGTGCTGGTGCTGGATGAAGCGGACCGCATGCTGGACATGGGCTTCATCAAGGACGTGAACCGCATCGTGGAAGAGGCGCGCTACCGCAAGCACACCATGCTCTTCTCCGCCACTCTGGAAGGGGCCGGTCTCGAGAAGTTTGCGAGCGAGATCCTCAAAGATCCGGTCGAGCTGCACGCCGAGCCGCCCCGCAGCGAACGCCGCCCCATCACCCAGTGGGTCCACCTGGCGGACGACGCCGCCCACAAGCTGGCCCTGCTGGTGCACATCCTGAAGAACCCGGAAACCCAGAAGGCCATCATCTTCGTCAAGACCCGCGAGCGATTGGCGGAGCTCTCCGGCCAGCTGCAGGCGGCGGGCGTGCCCTGCGCCTGGATCCGCGGCGAGATGGAGCAGGCCAAGCGCATCGAGTCGATCCGCAAGTTCCATGAAGGGGAGGTGCCCTTCCTCATCGCCACCGACGTGGCCGCCCGTGGCATCGATCTGCCGAACGTCAGTCATGTCATCAACTACGACATGCCCTACGGCGCCGATGTCTATGTGCACCGCATCGGCCGTACCGGCCGTGCCGGCAACCGCGGCTGCGCCATCAGCCTGGTGGAAGCCCACGACATGGCCATGGTGGCCAAGATCGAACGCTACACCGAGGAGCGCCTCAAGCGCCGGGTGATCGACGAGCTGCGCCCCAAGCACAAGGAGGCGCGAGTGCCGGTGAAGAAGAAAAAGCCGAAGGATGCCAAGAAGTCGGCGAAGAAGAAAAAGAAGTAATGCCCCAGAACGCAGCTGCAACGGCCATCCTCGGATGGCCGTTTTGCTGCCTGCTGCCGGGCGGGCCAGCACCGGGATGCAGCGGGCAGAAAAAAGCCGACGCATGAACGTCGGCCAACAAAAAGTGCTTACAACAGAGGATTCACAGAGTCAGACCCGAGGATCCCTGACTTGGTTCCCTCCGTTTGTAATTAATTTTCAGCGCGCTTGAACATCAGCGTGCTGGCATCGGACTCTTCCGGCACGAAGTAGTAGCCTTCGGCGTCGAAGCCCGTCAGCTGCTCCACCCTGGTCAGGCGGTGCTTGATGATGTGGCGGGCCATCATGCCGCGCGCCTTCTTGGCGTAGAAGCTGATGATCTTGAACTGGCCGTTCTTCTCGTCCTTGAACACCGGCGTGACGATGCGCCCCTGCAGGGATTTCGGGCGTACCGATTTGAAATATTCGTCAGAGGCGAGGTTGATCAGCACGTCGTCCCCCTGGGCCGCCAGCGCCTTGTTCAGGTGCGCAGTGATGATGTCGCCCCAGAACTGGTAGAGATCCTTGCCACGAGCGTTGTCCAGGCGAATGCCCATCTCAAGGCGATAGGGCATCATCAGGTCCAGCGGGCGCAGTACCCCGTACAGGCCGGAGAGCATACGCAGATGGTTCTGGGCGAAGTCGAGATCACCGTCGCTGAAGTCGTCCACCGCGAGCCCGGTGTAGACATCCCCCTTGAAGGCCAGCAAGGCCTGGCGGGCATTGGCCGGGGTGAAGTCCGGCTGCCACTCAGCAAACCGGGCAGCGTTGAGGCCGGCCAGCTTGTCGCTGATCTTCATCAGGCTGGCGATCTGGTCCGGGCTCAGCTCGCGGGCCCGCGTTATCAGCTCGGCGGAGTGGTCCAGCAGCTCGGGTTGGGTGAAACGGGACGTCACCAGAGGCGACTCGTAATCCAGCGTCTTGGCCGGGGAAACCACAATCAGCATAACTCTCCTTTCATTGCGGTGACGGACGCCCCCTCATTCATCCAGGGTGACGTTGTCGAGTGTGCCGGCTCCCAGTTGCTCGCGACCGGACAGCTTGATGAGCAGCCGCAGGTCATTGGCGGAGTCGGCATGGGCAAGGGCCTCACTGTAGCCAATTTGGCCGGCGCAGAACAGGGTGAACAGCGCCTGATCGAAGGTCTGCATGCCGAGTTCGCTGGATTTGGTCATCACCTCCTTGAGCCGCTGCATCTCCCCCTTGCGGATGATGTCGGTGATGAGAGGCGTGTTGAGCAGGATCTCGAAGGCGGCGACGCGGCGTTGCCCATGGACGGCGGGCAGCAGCTGCTGTGCGACGATGGCGCGCAAGTTGAAGGAGAGATCGAACAGGAACTGGCGGTGCTTCTCCTGCGGCACCAGGTGGAGAATGCGATCGAGTGCCTGGTTGGCGTTGTTGGCGTGCAGGGTGGCGAGGCAGAGGTGACCGGTCTCGGCGAACTGGATGGCGAACTCCATGGTCTCCTGGGAGCGGATCTCGCCGAGGAGGATGACGTCCGGCGCCTGGCGCAGGGAGTTCTTGAGCGCTGTGTCGAAGGATTCGGTGTCTATCCCCACCTCCCGCTGGGTCACCAGGCAGCGATCGTGCTGATGGACGAATTCCACCGGATCCTCCACCGTCAGGATGTGGCCCTCGCCGTGCTGGTTGCGGTAACCGATCATGGCCGCCTGGGTGGTGGACTTGCCGGCGCCCGTGGCCCCGACGAACAGCACCAGCCCGCGCTTGGCCATGACGACGTCCTGCAGTATGGAGGGCAGCATCAGCTCGTCAAAGGTGGGGATCTTGGTCTCGATGCGGCGCAGCACCATGCCCGGCATATCCTGCTGCCAGAAGGCGCTGACCCGGAACCGGCCGAGGGCTGCCCGCTGGATGGCGCAGTTGGCCTCCCGGGTGCGGGTGTAGTGCTCAAAGTGGGCCTGATCCAGACTCTCCTTGACCAGGGCCAGCGCCGCTTCCCTGTCCAGCGGTTTATCGCCGAGGGGGACGAAGCGCCCGTTCACCTTGAGGGTGGGAGGGGCATCGACGGTGATGAAGAGATCCGAGCCCTTCTGTTCAACCAGTGCTGCGAGCAGAACATCCATGTTCATAGCGTCTCCTTGGGTGTGCTGGCTTAAATGGTGTTGGGATCGACCGCCTTGGCCTTGGCATCGAGGGCGGCGACTATGCCCCGATTGACGAGCTGCTTGAGGCTCTGATCCATGGTCTGCATGCCGTGGGTCATCCCGGTCTGGATGACGGAGTAGAGCTGGGCCACCTTGTCTTCCCGGATGAGGTTTCGCACCGCCGGGATGCCCATCATGATCTCGTGGGCCGCCACCCGGCCGCCGCCGATCCGCTTGAGCAGGGTCTGGGAGATGACCGCCCGCAGGGATTCGGAGAGCATGGAGCGCACCATGTCTTTCTCCGAGCCCGGGAAGACGTCGATGATACGGTCTATGGTCTTGGCCGCCGAGGAGGTATGCAGGGTGCCAAACACCAGATGACCGGTTTCGGCCGCCGTCATGGCGAGGCGAATGGTCTCGAGGTCGCGCATTTCCCCCACCAGTATGATGTCCGGGTCTTCACGCAGGGCCGAGCGCAGGGCATTGCTGAAGCTCTTGGTGTCGCGGTGCACCTCCCGCTGATTGACCAGGCAGCGCTTGTTCTCGTGCACGAATTCGATGGGATCCTCGATGGTGAGGATGTGGTGGTGGAAGTTGTCGTTGATGTAATCGACCATGGCCGCCAGGGTGGTGGATTTGCCCGAGCCGGTCGGTCCGGTCACCAGCACCAGGCCGCGGGGAAATTCAGCTATCTGCTTGAATATCCTCGGGGCCTCCAGATCGTCCAGGGTCAGGACAGTGCTCGGGATGGTCCGAAACACCGCGCCCGAACCGCGGGCCTGCTGGAAGGCGTTGACCCGGAAACGCGCCATGCCGGGCACCTCGAAGGAGAAGTCCACTTCGAAGTTCTCCTCCAGCTCCTTGCGCTGGTGGTCGTTCATGATGTCGTAGATGAGGGCGTGAACTTCCCGGTGTTCCAGGGCGGGCAAATTGATCTTGCGAACCTCTCCGTCAACCCTGATCATCGGAGGAACCCCGGCGGAGAGGTGTAGATCCGAGGCCTTATGCTTTACACTGAATGCCAATAACTCTGTGATATCCATAGATTTGTTATTCTCCCATCACAAGATCACGAACGAAATATGAGCCAGATTGCCCAGCACCTGCTTCAGGTAAAGGAACGTATTGTAGAGGCCGCCCGGCGCGTCGGCCGTGGCGCCGATCACATCCAGTTGCTTGCGGTCAGCAAGACCAAGCCGCTGGTGGACATCCAGGCCGCCTATGCCGCCGGACAACGGCGCTTTGGCGAATCCTATGCCCAGGAGGCGGCGCTCAAGATAGATACCCTGCGCGAGCAGGCCGCCTGTACAGACATAGAGTGGCACTTTATCGGCCCGCTGCAATCGAACAAGTCCAAACTGGTGGCGGAGCGGTTCGACTGGGTGCAAAGCGTCGATCGCGACAAGCTCATCGAGCGGCTCAACAGCCAGCGTCCTGCCGGGTTGGCACCGCTAAATGTCTGTCTGCAAATCAATATTAGCGGAGAGAGCAGCAAATCCGGTACGTCGGAGCAAGAGATTTTCCGTCTGGCCGCCCTGGTGGCCCGCAGCGAGCGGCTGGTGCTGCGCGGTCTGATGGCCATTCCGGAGCACACCCGGGACCAGGTGGTCCTCGCTGCCCAGATGGCGCGCATGCAGGCTCTGTTCACCGAGCTTGCGCAACAATATCCGAGCGTCGACACCCTTTCGATGGGCATGACCGAGGACCTCGAGCTCGCCATCGCCCATGGCAGCACCATGGTGCGGGTCGGTACCGCCATCTTCGGCGCCCGCGACTATTCACAGGCATGACACAGACAAGGGCTCGCACCAGGATGCGCGGGCTCCCCATTCATATCATCAATGAGGAGTGCGGGATGGTACGCCACGTTGCCGCCGGAGCGGGCAGGCACGGCAGTCCCCTTCACCCCTGCGACAGGAGAGAGTGATGCAACACAGAGTGCTGGCCTTCATCGGCGCAGGCAACATGAGCCGCAGTATCATCGCAGGCCTGATCCAGGCTGGCTATCCGGCTGAACGTATCATCGCGGCCAACCCCAGCCGGCCCAAGCTTGACGAACTGGCCAGCCAGTTCGGCATTCGCATCACCCAGGACAATGCCGAGGCGGCCCGCGAGGCCGAAGTGATCGTACTGGCGGTCAAACCCCAGCTGATGGCGGGCATGCTGGCCGCGCTGGTAGCCAAACTCGGGTCGCTGGAAGGCAAGCTGCTCGTCTCCATCGCCGCCGGCATCCGGGTTGAGCGGTTGCAGGAGATGGCGGGGGGCCATGGCCGCATCATCCGCACCATGCCCAACACCCCCTCCCTGCTGGGGCTGGGGATGACGGGGCTCTACGCGCCGTCAGGCATCGAGCAGGCCGATCGCGACTTTGCCGAGCAGATGATGCAGTCGGTGGGCAAGACCCTCTGGGTGGAGCAGGAGTCCGGTATCAACGGCGTCATCGCGGCGGCGGGCAGTGCCCCGGCCTACTTCTTCCTGTTCATGCAGGCGATTGCCGAAGAGGCGGAGGCCATGGGCTTTACACCGGAGCAGGCCCGCCTGCTGGTACAGCAGACGGCGCTGGGGGCTGCCGCCATGGTGGCGCAGAATCCCGATCTGTCGCTGCAGACCCTGCGCGAGCAGGTGACCAGCAAGGGCGGCACCACGGCCGAAGCCGTCAAGACATTCCAGGAGCAGGGGCTGATGCCGCTGACCGCGCGTGCCATGCAGGCGGCCGTTACCCGGGCCGGCGAGATGGAAACCCTTTTTTGAACCCTCTTTGAGCAAGGAGCCCGGATGAACACGGCTTACTTTTTGATTAACACGGTTTTTGATCTCTACCTCATGGTGGTGCTGCTGCGGGTCTGGTTGCAGTGGGCCCGCGCCGACTTCTACAACCCCATGAGCCAGATGGTGGTCAAGCTGACCAATCCGCTGGTGGTGCCTCTGCGTCGCGTCATTCCCGGCTTTGGCGGGCTGGACATGGCCTCGGTGCTGCTGGCGCTCCTCATCGCCTTCGCCAAGCTGGCGCTGCTCAAGAGCATGAACGTGCTGCTGACCGACTGGCTGACCCTCAGCCTGTTTGCGGCGCTCACCGTGCTGAAGAAGGCGGGCTCCATGATCTTCTGGATCCTGTTGATCCGCGCCATCCTGAGCTGGGTCAGCCAGGGCCGCAACCCCATCGAATACGTGATGCACCAGCTGACCGAGCCCTTCCTGGCGCCGATCCGCCGCATCCTGCCGGCCCTGGGCGGGCTGGATCTCTCCGTGCTGGTCGCCTTCATCGCGCTGCAGGCCATAAACTATCTGTTGGGGGATCTGTTCGGTCAGCTGTGGTGGATGATCTGATGCCAGCCGTCCTGCGGGAAGGGAACGAGCTTGTGCTGCATCTCATGATCCAGCCCAAGGCAAGCCGGGATCAGATCGTCGGATTGCACGGGGACGAGTTGAAAGTGGCCATCACGGCGCCGCCGGTGGATGGTCAGGCCAACAGTCACCTGATCAAGTACCTGGCCAAGCAGTGCAAGGTGGCCAAGGGGCAGGTTCGCATCGTGCGGGGGGAGCTGGGTCGCCACAAGACGGTTGCCATCGAGGCGCCGAGGCAGATCCCCGCCGAGATCGCCGCCCTGCTGGAGAGTGGAACACGAGAAGGATGACATCATGAAAACAGTCTGGATGAGCTGCCTGCTGGCACTCCTGATGGTGCTGCCGGTGCGGGCCGAACAGATGAAGGAGCTGGGCCCCTGGCGGGTGCACTACAGCGCCTTCAACTCCAGCTTCCTCACCCCCGAGGTGGCCAAGGCCTATGGTCTGGAGCGCAGTCGCTACAACGGCATCGTCAACATCGCGGTGCAAAACAAGCAGGGGGTGGCGCAGGCGGTGGGGATCAGCGGCGAGGCCAAGAACCTCACCGGGACACTCCGTACCCTGCAGTTTCAGGAGGTGAAGGAGGGGGATTCCATCTACTACCTGGCGGTGCTGCCCTATCGCAACGAGGACACCTACCAGTTCACCCTGACGATCATGGGGGAGGGGCAGAAGCAGACGCTGACCTTCCAGCAGACCTTCTACGTGGACTGACACCCCGGGCCTGACGAGATGCCCCGCACCTGCCGGTGCGGGGCATTTTTTTATCCGTGAAACCGAGGCTTGTCAGCGGCTGGCCAGCGGGTAGGTGAACAGGGCCAGATGGGCGAGGTTGAACAGGAAGTGGAGCAGGATGGCGACGCCGAGCCGCCCGCTCAGCTGGAATGCCAGGCCATAGCAGGCGCCGGCCAGGGTGGCGAACAGCACCAGCAGCGGGCCACCAGCCAGGTGCGCGGCCCCGAACAGCAGACTGGCGACGCAGATGCCTGCCCAGGCACGGCTGCGCGTCGTGATGGCCTGCTGGATAACCCCCCGAAACAGCGCCTCCTCCGCCACGCAGGTGAACAACAGGTTGTTGAACGCGAACAGCCACCACCAGCGGGGCAGGCCGACCTCGGGTTTGAGGGCGCCCAGTTGCCAGGCGGCGATCAGCAGGGCGGCCAGGGGTAACAGCAACAGGGCAAGTGGTCGCCAGCGCAGGGGGCCTCCCGGGCCGAGCAGGGTGGGCCAGGCCAGCAACAGGCCGAAGAAGATGAGCGGCTTGTCCAGGTTGAGGTAGAGGGTGAAGGGCACGCTGGCGGGGCCGGCCTGCACCCTGTCCAGCACCCGCAAGTTGTCAAAACCCGGGACCAGGTGCAGGGTCAGGGCGATGGCCCAGAGCATCACCAGCGCGAGGGCCATCCCGCGCCAGGGCTGGGGCAGGGCGGGGGTACGCCAGGCGAGCAGCAAGCCCGCGACGCTGACGGTGAGGGCCAGCGGCGTGATGCGGCCCAGCCAGAGCGCGCCGAGCAGGGCGATGCCAAGCAGGAAGAGGCCAGGGATGCGCTGGCGGACCAGGCAGAGCAGCACGGCCAGCGCCAGTACGGCCCAGATCAGGGAATCAGGAAGTGGCAGCATTGAGTCTCCTTTGATCTTCGAGGGGACGCACCTTAACGAGCCGTCCCGCCATGACACAAGGGTCAATAGCGTGGTCGTAGCCCTGGCTGCCGGTGAGCCCGCTTCCGGCACCATAAAAAAAGCCGGAGCAGGGCTCCGGCTTTTTGCAAGGTCTGACGACCGGGTCGGCATGTCTCGCCATCGGCGTGAGCGTGGGCCTTAGCGGCCTGACTCGGCGATGACCCGGGCGATGATGTCGGCGCGCTTGGTCGCTTCCAGCTCGCCCAGGGCGATGAGGCCGGCCTTGAAGATGACGTTCTTCGGCAGGCTGACGTCGTCCAGGGTGGTGATGGCCTCAACGTGCATGCCGTTCAGGCGGCTGGCATCGCGTGGGCTCAGGTTGACCTGGGTGTTCAGCACCTGCTTGCCCTTTTTCTTGGCCGGGGCGGCTTTCTTCGGCTGATCCTGTTCGTCTTCTTCTGGCAGTTCGTCGTCAAAATCGTAAATAGACATAGTCAATCCTGTTGGGTTGCAGCGGGCGGTCGCGCCCGGTCGATAAAAGGGTCTAGCCCATATCCTCGTTGCGGATAAAGGCGCGCCAGGAGGTGAGGACCTGGGCAAAATCTTCCAGCCCGCACATGGCCAGCTGTTCATCATCGTAGTAGGCGAGATCGTCGAGATCCTCGTCCAGCGCGATATTGAGGACGTTGGCCTTGACCTCCGCCTCCTCATGGGTGAGCAGCAGGGAGTAGTCCCCCCCGGCCAGCTGGTACTCGACGCGAGTACGGCTGGAGAGCTCGTCGATGATGGAGAACAGCTCGTCGAGCTTCTCCTCATCCTTGCCCACCTCGTCGATCAGCCACTGGCCGATGGCTTCGTGGCCCATGGAGAACCGGGCGCGATAGCCACCGAACGGGTCGCGGCGAAATTCATAGTCCATAGCGGAATCCATCAGATAACGGCAGGTGCATCGCCAAGGGTCGCGTCAAATCCGTGATCCCGGGCGGGTCACACCTGAGGTAAAGTGGCCTATTCTAGCGATCCCCCCCTCGCTTGTCTTGATGATGTGGCATCTTTGCGCTGCTACCCAGGCTTTTACACGGAGTTTCCATGCCCTTCATATCCTGTTCCCCCTTCCTAGAGCGGAGTCCTCATGCAGCTTGATGCCATTCTCGCGCGGCAGATCGTCAGCCGGGCCATGAAGATATTGTCCTTCTCGGTCAACGTCATGGACGAGCATGGCCTGATCATCGCATCCGGCAATCCGGAGCGGCTGCATCAGCGCCACGAGGGGGCGGTGCTGGCCCTGACCGAGAACCGGGTGGTGGAGATCAGCGAGGCGACGGCCCAGCAGCTCAAAGGGGTGAGGCCCGGCATCAACCTGCCCATCGCCTACCAGGGGGAGCTGCTCGGGGTCATCGGCATCTCGGGGGATCCGGACATCGTTCGTGCTTACGCCGAGTTGGTGCGCATGACTGCCGAGCTCATCCTGGAGCAGGCGGCGCTCACCGAGCAGCTGCAGTGGGACAAGCGCCACAAGGAGGAACTGGTGTTGCAACTCATCCGTGGCGAGGGGCGGGTGGACCAGCTGCAGCAGGCGGCCCGCTTCCTAGAACTGGATCTGACCCAGCCCCGGGTGGTGGCGGTACTGGCCCTGGAGGAGGCAGAGCCCGCCCGCCTGCGGGAGCTGGTGCATCTGCTGGAGCACCCGGAGCGGGACAACCTGGTGGCCATCAACGGCCTGGACGAGATAGTGGTGCTCAAGCCGGCCCAACTGAGCGACGGCGTGTGGCAGTCGGCCCAGGAGCGCAGCCGTATCAGGCAGCTGCTCGCCCGCATTCCCCACTTCCGGGTGCGCATCGGGGTGGGTGATTACTTCGCCGGGATAGAGGGGCTGGCGCTCTCCTACCAGACGGCGCGGGACACCTTGCACCGTGGCATGCGCCAGGCGCCCCGCAAGCAGGTCTACTTCTTCGAGGATTACCGGCTGCCCGTGCTGCTCGGCAGCCTGGCGGACTCCTGGCAGGCGGATCAGCTGCGGGCGCCCCTGCTGGCGCTCGCGAAAGAGGACACCAAGGGGGTGCTGCAAAAGACGCTGCGCCAATATTTCTTGCAGGATTGTGATCTGCATCCCTGTGCCGATGCCCTCTTCATTCACCCCAATACCCTGCGTTATCGGCTGACCCGGATAGAGCAGATAACCGGGTTGAATTTCAACAAGTTAGACGACAAGTTTCTGCTCTATCTCGGGCTCAGTCTCGACAGTTGATTTGTTTTTTTGAACATAAATGTTGATTTTAAAACGGTGATTTTTGGCTTTTTTGCCAAAGCATTCCGGGCGGGGATCTCCATAATGGCGCCACTCATTACAACAAAAGGTGCCCGTCATGATCCCTGTATCCGCGCTCGGCGCTCTCGCCGCGCTCTCCATCGCCATCTTCCTCATTCTGAAGAAGGTGCCGCCCGCCTACGGCATGATCGTCGGCGCCCTGGCCGGCGGCCTGATCGGCGGGGCCGATCTGACCCAGACCGTCGCCCTGATGATCGGCGGCGCCCAGGGGATCACCACCGCCGTGATGCGGATCCTGGCGGCTGGCGTGCTGGCCGGCGTGCTCATCGAGTCGGGCGCCGCCACCACCATCGCCGAGACCATAGTCCGCAAACTCGGTGAGACCCGTGCCCTGCTGGCATTGGCCCTGGCCACCCTGATCCTGACTGCGGTCGGCGTCTTCGTGGACGTGGCGGTCATCACGGTCGCCCCCATAGCGCTCGCCATCGCGCGCCGTGCCGATCTCTCCAAGGCGGCCATCCTGCTGGCGATGATAGGCGGCGGCAAGGCGGGCAACGTCATGTCCCCGAACCCCAATGCCATTGCCGCTTCCGATGCCTTCCACCTGCCCCTCACCTCGGTGATGGCGGCCGGCATCATCCCGGGCCTGTTCGGCCTGGTGATGGCCTACTGGCTTGCCAAGCGCCTCAACAACAGGGGCAGCAAGGTAGCTGCCGACGAGGTGGTGAGCTTCGACGGCGTCAAGCTGCCGGGCTTTGCCGCCGCCATCAGTGCGCCCCTGGTGGCCATCCTGCTGCTGGCCCTGCGCCCCGTCGCCGGCATAGTGGTGGATCCGCTCATCGCGCTGCCCTTGGGCGGTCTGGTCGGCGCCCTGATGATGGGCAAGTTCTCCAAAGTGAACCAGTTTGCGGTCTCGGGCCTCGCCCGCATGGCGCCGGTCGCCATCATGCTGCTGGGGACAGGGACTCTGGCGGGCATCATCGCCAACTCCGGCCTGAAGGATGTGCTGATCAGCGGCCTGACCGCCTCCGGCCTGCCCTCCTACCTGCTGGCCCCCATCTCGGGCGCCCTGATGTCGCTGGCGACCGCTTCGACCACGGCCGGTACAGTGGTTGCTTCAAACGTGTTCAGCGCCACCCTGATCGAGCTCGGCGTTACCAGCCTGGCGGGGGCCGCCATGATCCACGCCGGTGCCACCGTGTTTGACCACATGCCCCATGGCTCCTTCTTCCACGCTACCGGGGGCAGCGTCCACATGGGGGTCAGCGAGCGGCTCAAGCTCATCCCCTACGAAACCGCCGTCGGCCTGACCATTGCCGCCGTCTCCACCCTGATGTTTGGCGTGTTTGGCCTCGCCTAAGGAACTGATATGAAAATTGTGATCGCCCCGGATTCATTCAAGGAGAGCCTGAGCGCCATGGCGGTGGCTGATGCCATCGAGGCCGGTTTCAAGCAGGTGCTGCCGGATGCCACCTACGTCAAGCTGCCCATGGCCGATGGTGGCGAGGGGACGGTGCAGTCCCTGGTGGATGCCACCGGAGGCCGCATCCTGCCGGTCGAGGTGACCGCGCCCCTTGGCAACCGGGTGCAGGGCTTCCTCGGCTTGCTGGGGGATGGCAAGCGTGCCGTCATCGAGATGGCGGCAGCCTCCGGCCTGCATCTGGTGGAGCCGGAGCTGCGCAATCCGCTGCTCACCTCGAGCTTTGGCACTGGCGAGCTGATCCTGGCGGCCCTCGATCTGGGGGTGACCCACCTCATCCTCGGCATCGGTGGCAGTGCCACCAACGACGGCGGTGCCGGCATGATCCAGGCCCTCGGCGGCAAGCTCTTGAAGGCGGACGGTTCGCCCATCGCCCTGGGGGGCGGTGGCCTGAGTGAGCTGGCCAGCATCGACCTGAGCATGCTGGACTCGCGTCTGAGTGGGCTTCACATCGAGGTGGCCTGCGACGTGAACAATCCGCTGTGCGGGCCCAAGGGGGCATCTGCCGTGTTTGGTCCGCAGAAGGGGGCCACACCGGCGATGGTGGCCGAGCTGGATGCCAACCTGGCCCGCTATGCGGACTGCATCGAACAGGCGCTGGGCCATCAGGTGAAGGAGATCCCGGGCACCGGCGCCGCCGGTGGCATGGGGGCCGCCCTGATCGGCCTGCTCGGCGCCGAGCTCAAGCCCGGCATCCAGATCGTCATTGAGGCGCTGAAGCTGGCGGACGCGGTGGCGGATGCGGATCTCGTGATCACCGGTGAGGGGCGGATCGACAGCCAGACCATCCACGGCAAGACGCCCATCGGCGTGGCCCGCTGCGCCAAGCAGTTTGGCAAGCCGGTGATCGGCATCGCGGGCTGTCTCACCGACGACTGCGGCGTGGTGCACGAGCATGGGCTGGACGCGGTCTTCGCCGTGGTCAACCGGGCCATGTCCCTGCCGGAGGCGCTCGCCACCGCGACCACCAACCTGCAGCTCACGGCCCGCAACGTGGCCGCCCTCTATCTGCTGCGCAACTGATGCTCTTCTGGCCGGTGCCTGGCACCGGCCTCACCCTGCCCCGTGCAACCGAGGCGGCAGCTTGCCTGCCGCGCCTTCGACGCACTTGCCGATCCCCGGATCGGCTTTTTTATTATCCTGCTGTCTTTTATATGGTTTTTGTATTCTGACGCGAGGCTTTGCGGCATAGTGATCTCCTCAATTGCGAGGGGCAATGTGCGAGGAGCCACCCATGATCCTGCTGACCCTGGGGGTAGTGCTGTTTACCCTGACCCACCTCTATCCCTGCTTCGCCGCGGCCCACCGGGCCCGCCTGCGCGAACGGCTGGGGGAGAACCGCTACAAGGGGCTCTTCTCGCTGCTGGTGTTCGTCGCCATTGCCTGCATCCTGGCCGGCTGGCGCAGCGCCAGCCCATTGCCGCTCTACCCGCTGCCCGCCTGGGGCCCGATCCTGACCATGGCGGCCATGCCGGTATCCCTGATCCTGCTGTGCAGCGGGCAGGGCCAGAATCACCTGCGCCGCTGGCTGGTGCATCCCCAGTTGCTCGGTACCCTGCTCTGGGCCGGCGCCCACCTGACGGTCAACAGCGAGGCCCGCTCCCTGGTGCTGTTCGGGGGTATCGGCCTCTGGGCGCTGGTAAGCATCGTCTGGATTTCGGTGCGGGACTGGCAGCAGAAGCCGCGGCCCGAAGCGAGCTGGCAGGGAACCGGGATCAGCCTGGGTGCCGGTCTGGCGATCACGGCCTTGCTCATCTTCTGGGGCCATGGCTGGCTGACCGGGATCCCGCTGCACTGATCCCTGAACCTAGTGCGTGGATCTTGCGTATGATGGAGAAAACGCGAGGAGTCACGTCGATGAAATGGTTCACCCTGCTGTTGTTGCTCGGCTCGGGCGCGGCGTCTGCCGCCTGCCCCGATTACCTCAACGTGGAGATGCGGGAGCTCAACAGCACCCGGCGCCACAACCTCTGCCAGCTGACCGAGGGCAAGGTGGTACTGGTGGTCAACACCGCTTCCTACTGCGGGTACAGCGGCCAGTTCCGGGATCTGGAGGCGCTCTATCAGGGTTACAAGGAGCAGGGGCTGATGGTGCTGGGCTTCCCCTCCAACGACTTCTGGCAGGAGGCGGGCAACGAGAACAAGACCGCCGAGGTGTGCCGGCGCGATTACGGGGTGACTTTCCCCATGTTCAACCGGGTGGCGGTGCGGGGTTCGGATGCGGTGCCCCTGTTCAAGGGGCTGGCCGCTGCTGCCGACGGTGACGCCCCCAACTGGAACTTCCACAAATACCTGGTGGGCCGCGATGGCAAACTGATTGCGAGCTATGGCGCCAACCAGAATCCGGCCAGGGATCCGCTCAAGGGGCAGATCATCGAGGCGCTGGCACGCTGACCCTACCCCCTGGCGGGCCGCTCTGGAATAATGGGGGCCCGCCCCTCACTCTGGTTATCCCGTGCTGCAACGTCTTCCCCAAATGGTGATCTTCGATGCCCTGGTTCGCGAGCAGGGCATCTCGGCGGCCGCGCGCCGGCTCGGGGTCTCCAAGTCCCACATCAGCAAGCAGCTCGCCCTGCTGGAGACCGGACTCGGGGCTCAGCTGGTACAGCGCACCACCCGCCGCTTCGCCCTGACCGAGCTCGGCCAGGAGTATGCCCGCCACTGCCATGCCCTGGTGGCGGTGGCCCAGGAGGCGGAGTCCATGGTGGCGGAGCGTCGCGGCAAGGTGAGCGGCGTGCTGCATCTGGGGGTCGGCCAGTCCTTCGGCCGGCTGCACGTGATCCCGCTGCTCAAGGCCTTCCAGACCCGTTACCCCGATCTGGAGCTGGAAGTCTCCCTGTTCGATCGCCGTACCAATCTGGTGGATGAGGGGCTGGATCTCTGGATCACCACTTTTGAGGACAAGCCCCAGGGGCTGGTGGGGCAGCGGCTGGCGGATATCGGCTTCGTGCTGGTGGCCTCGCCGGACTATCTGCTGAGCCACGGCACGCCGCTGCACCCCAGGGATCTGGCCCAGCACAACTGCATCACCTACCAGAGCCGGGAGCGGCGCTACCACGAGTGGTCGTTTCGTCAGGGCAAGGAGCGCCAGACGGTGCAGGTGGCGGGCAACTACCGGGTGGATCTGGCGGAGGCGGTGCGCGACGCCGCCCTGGCCGGGCTCGGCATCGCCTATGTGGCGAACTACCTGCTGGACAAGGAGCTGCAGTCAGGCCAGCTCATTCCCCTGCTGCCCCAGTGGCAGCCGAACCAGAAGATGGCGGTGCACGCCGTCTACGCCAGAAGGGAGCACCTGGACCCCAAGATCCGTCTCTTCATCGACTTCCTCAAGGAGAGCTTCGGCCCCCATCCCTATTGGGAGCAGCATCTCGCCCCCTGGCTCGGGGGAAAATTGTCCGGCCTGGAGAAATGATCGTTTCCATATAAGAACACTGACTTTCGCTTGATACCAAAATCGAGCCAAATCAGTCAGTTGCCGCAACCGGTATCGTGCAAACGTTTTTGCTAACAGGGCTGTAACCAACTGGACTTGCAGTGGCGGGGCAGGGGGCGCAGAATCCGCGCCCATCTTTTGCCCCACCTGATGGAGTTCCTATGATTGCCCTGCTCGGCATCCTGAGCATCCTGGCCCTGGCCACGCTCTGCTCTGATAATCGTCGTCGTATCCCGTTGCGAACAGTGGGCCTGGCCCTCTGCCTGCAAGTGCTCTTCGCTGCCCTGGTACTCTGGCTGCCCGCTGGTCAGCAGGTGCTCAACGGCGTCAGCGAGAGCGTCAGCAGCGTGATCGGTTACGGTCAGGAGGGGATCGCCTTCCTGTTCGGCGATCTGGCCAAGTTCAAGCTCGGCTTCATCTTCGCCTTCAACGTGCTGCCGGTGATCATCTTCTTCTCCGCGGTGATCGCCATCCTCTACCACATCGGCCTGATGCCGAAAGTGATTGCCCTTCTAGGTGGCGGCCTGCAGAAGTTGCTGGGCACCGGTCGGGCCGAGAGCCTCTCCGCCACCGCCAACATCTTCGTCGGCATGGTGGAGGCGCCCCTGGTGGTCAAACCCTATCTCTCCAAAATGTCCGATTCCCAGTTCTTCGCGGTGATGAGCTGCGGCCTCGCCTCGGTCGCTGGCGGCACCCTGGTGGGGTATGCCAGCATAGGTGTCGAGCTGAAATACCTGATCGCGGCGGCCTTCATGTCGGCGCCTGCGGGGCTTGCCATGGCCAAGATCCTGGTGCCGCCCGCTGCCGAAGAGGTGGATCATCACGAGGACGTGGTGATCCCCCGCGCCACCAACGTGATTGAGGCGGCCGCCGATGGCGCCATGTCCGGTCTCAACATCGCCGTCGCCGTGGGCGCCACCCTGCTGGCCTTCGTCGGGGTGATCGCCCTGCTCAACGGTCTGCTGGGCTGGGCCGGTGACCTGGTGGGGCTGGAGCTGAGCTTCCAGATCCTCCTGGGTTGGTTGTTCGCCCCCGTCTCCTGGCTGATCGGTGTGCCCTGGGAGCAGGCCCAGGCCGCAGGCGCCCTGATCGGCACCAAGATTGTCATCAACGAGTTCGTCGCCTTCATCGCCTTGGTGCAGGATCAGACGCTGGATGCCTCGAGCAAGGCCATCGTCACCTTTGCCCTGTGCGGTTTCGCGAACATCTCCTCCATGGCGATCCTGATCGGCGGCCTGGGGGCCATGGTGCCGGAGCGCAAGTCTTTCATCGCCCGCTACGGCATGCGTGCCATCATGGCGGGGGTGCTGGCAAACCTGATGAGCGCCTCGCTGGCCGGGCTCTTCCTCGCCCTCTGATTGATCCACTCAACCGGCACCACCGGTCAGAGCCCGCTTCGGCGGGCTTTTTTGTGGCTGTTCGTCGGCAAAAAAAAAGCGCCTCAGAGGAGGCGCGGGGAAAAAGACAGATTGGAAGCGTCACATGGGTGCCACTTGAATGAGGGATGAGCCATGTCATCCAAGTGTGAAGTCATGATGCCTGAGGGTGTCTGAAGCCCTTCTGAGGTGATGCTTCATATTCCGTTCATTTTGGAAACACTGGCTGATGCCTGTGAGGTGCAGGGCTCATGCTGCATTCATTTCAATGATCAGTGTTTTATCCGCTGGCAAGGGGTTGGCTCCCGGTCACGGCTTGCTGTGATTCTAGCGCCAGCAGTCAGCACTTGATGGTGGGGATGTCATTTTCAGGGGCGCAGTACGAAGTCGCCGGCAGCCTGCTGCTCCAGCGCCAGTAGCCAGCGTTTGATGGGGATGCCGCCCGCATAGCCGGTCAGCTCGCCGCTGCGACCGATCACCCGGTGGCAGGGCACTATGATGCTCAAGGGGTTGCGCCCGTTGGCGGCGCCCACCGCCCGCACCGCCCTGGGGTTGCCGATGGCCTGGGCTATCTCGAGGTAGCTGACGGTCTGGCCGTAAGGAATGTCGCACAGGGCGCGCCACACCGACTGCTGGAACGGGGTACCCCGGGCGGCCATGGGCAGATCGAAGTGGCGCAGCCGGCCGGCGAAGTAGGCGTCAAACTGCTCGACGAAGGGGGCCAGGGCCTGGTCATCCCGCTGCCAGTCCGGCTGCGGCAGGATGGGGCGCTCCCCCTGCATGAACTCCACGTGACGCAGGCCGCCCTGATCGATGGCGACGAGCAGGGGCCCCTGGCGGCACTCACAAAAACTGTACTTCACGGTGTCTCCTCCGAAGGATGGCGAGCTAATCCAGCACGGGTTTGCCACGGGTGGATTTGATCTCCCCCTTGCGCTTCTTGGCGTCGACCCGCTTGCGCTGGGAGCTGCGGGTCGGTTTGGTGGCGTGGCGGGCCTTGGGGCGCCAGGCGGCTTTTTTCAGCAGCTCGGTCAGGCGGCTCATGGCCTCCTTGCGGTTCATGTCCTGGCTGCGGTGGGTCTCGACCCTGATCTGGATGAAGCCGTCGTGGACCCGGCTGTCACTGAGTTTCTCCAGCCCCTCCTTATAGAGATCCGGCAGGCTGGGGGAGTCGCGGTAATCGAAGCGCAGCCAGACGGCGGAGTCGGTCTTGTTGACGTGCTGGCCCCCGGCTCCCTGGGCGCGCATGGTCTGAAACTGCAGCTCGTGCCAGGGGATGATCACGCTGTTGGAGATGACTAACATGGGGTGATGCTCTCATTTGGTGCATCAAGGAAGTCTGGTGCAGCTTGGTGCCTCATAATGGGGCGAGATGCGCGTCCTTGGTGATCCGGAGCCGCAAAGGCTCGAGGTTTAATGGCTATCTTTATGAAAGTAAACAATAAAAATAATTGGCACAAGAATTGATGACCCATTCATGACATACCATGGATTGGGAGCAACCAGATGAAGCTGATTACTGCGATTATCAAACCCTTCAAGTTGGACGACGTGCGCGAGGCCATCGCCAACCTGGGGGTGGAAGGCCTGACCGTCTCGGAGGTCAAGGGCTTTGGTCGCCAGAAGGGGCATACCGAATTATATCGGGGGGCCGAGTACCAGGTCGACTTCCTGCCGAAGGTGAAGCTGGAGATCGCCACCGCCGACGAAAACGTGGAAGGGGTGATCGAGGCCATCTGCAAGGCGGCCTATACCGGCAAGATCGGTGACGGCAAGATCTTCGTCTACGACCTGCTGCAGGCGGTGCGCATCCGGACCGGCGAGAGCGACGACGAGGCGCTCTGATGCCGCGACCGGTCATGTCGCTGCCGCGGGGGGCGGCAGGGATGGCCGGAGTGCGATGCCTGTAGCATGAAAAACTGGCCTTCAAGGGGCTGGATGGAACACCATCCGGCCCTTTTCCTTTGGTCAATGGTTAAATATGTGATCCTACCTCCCTGAACCGCCTTGATCCGGTGGCCGCGCCTCGTGCAGAATGCAAACGAAAATGGTTATCAATCGATACGCACACAAGGAACGGACAATGAAAATGAAGATGCTGGCGCTGGCTCTCTCCACCCTGGCCGCCCAGTCGGCATTCGCCGCTGAAGTGAACGTCTACTCCACCCGCCAGGATGAGCTGATCAAGCCCATCATCCAGCAGTTCGAGAAGGAGACCGGGATCAAGGTCAACGTGGTGTTCGCCAAAGAGGGGCTGAACGAGCGTCTGGAGCGGGAAGGCAAGCTCTCCCCGGCGGATCTGATGCTGACCGTCGACATCAGCCGTCTGACCGACCTGGTGGACAAGGACCTGGTGCAGCCGGTGGACAGCGAGACCCTGCAGGAGAACATTCCCTCCATCTATCGGGATCCGGAGAACCGCTGGTTCGCCCTGACTACCCGGGTGCGCGCCATCTACTCCAGCAAGGAGCGCCTCGGCAAGCTGGCCACCATCAGCTACGAAGATCTGGCCAAGCCTGAATTCAAAGGAAAAATTTGTACTCGCAGCGGCAAGCACGAGTACAATGTGGCGCTGGTCTCCTCCATGATCGCCCATCACGGTATGGCGGATGCCAAGACCTGGCTGGAAGGGGTCAAGGCCAACCTGGCACGCAAGCCACAGGGCAACGATCGGGATCAGGTCAAGGCAATCAAGGACGGCATCTGCGATATCTCCCTGGGCAACAGCTACTACCTGGGCGCCATGCTGAAGGATCCGGCGCAGAAGTCCTGGGCTGATGCAGTTGAGATCAACTTCCCGAACCAGGGTGATCGCGGTGCCCACGTCAACGTGAGCGGCGTGGCCATGACCAAGTATGCCAAGAACAAGGACGCCGCCCGGAAGCTGATGGAGTTCCTCTCCGGCGACACCGCCCAGCACATGTATGCGGATGTGAATGCCGAGTACCCGGTCAAGGCCGGTGTCGAGCCTTCCGCCATGGTCAAGTCCTGGGGCAGTTTCAAGGCTGACGCCCTGCCGGTCAGCGACTACGCCAAGCACCGCAAGGACGCCTTGCAGCTGCTGGATGAAGTGAAATTCGACTTGTAATCAGATGGGGCCAAGGGCCCCATCAACCTCTGTGGACTCATGAAAAATTTTGGATGGATTGCCGGCAGCTGGGCCACCGCCCTGCTGCTGGGTTTGCCGGTGCTTGCCCTCGTCTTTTCGGCCCTCTCGGCTGACGGGGATCTGTTTGCCCACCTCGCCGATACGGTACTGATCGATTACCTTCGCAACACCTCGGGTCTGGTGCTGGGGGTCGTGCTGCTCAGTCTGCTGTTCGGGGTGCCCACCGCCTGGCTGGTGGCCATGTGCCAGGTGCCGGGACGACGCGCCCTGCAGTGGGCGCTGATGCTGCCCATGGCCATGCCCTCCTATATCGTCGCCTACGTCTACACCGACCTGCTCGACTATTCGGGCCCGCTGCAGGCGGGGCTGCGAGCACTCTTTGGCTGGAACAGTCCGGCCGATTACTGGTTTCCGGCCATTCGCTCCCTTGGCGGCGCCGCCTGGGTGCTGGCCCTGGTGCTCTTCCCCTATGTCTACTTGCTGGCGCGAGCCTCCTTCCTGGAGCAGTCGGTCAGTCTCATTCACTCCAGTCGCCTGCTCGGCTGCACACCCTGGCAGAGTTTTCGCCGCCTGAGCCTGCCCCTTGCCCGTCCCGCCATCATGGTGGGGGTGTCCCTGGTGGCGATGGAGACCCTGGCGGACTTCGCCACCGTCCACTTCTTTGCCATCAATACCCTGACGACCGCCATCTACGACACCTGGCTCGGCTATGGCAGCCTGGCCACCGCCGCCAAGCTTTCCTGTCTGATGCTGCTGGCGGTGGTGCTGCTTATCGCCGTGGAGCGCCGCTCACGCCAACGCCAGCAGGTGTTCCAGAAGTCCATGGGGTTCGAGCAGCCGCTGTGCTACCCCCTCACGGGGATGCGGTGCGTGCTGGCTGGCCTCTGGTGCTGGGGGCTGGTGCTGGCGGGGTTCGCCCTGCCGTTCGCCATCCTGCTGGACTACGGGGTGCGCTATTTCGCGCTGTCGTGGACGCCGGAGTTCGTCCGCTTCGCCGGCAACAGCCTGGCGGTCTCGACCCTGGCTGCCCTGCTTGCCATGGGGATCGCCCTGTTGCTCGGCTTCTTCCGCCGCCTCGACGGAAGTACGCGCAGTCTGCTGCCCCTGCGCATCGCCGCCATGGGCTATGCCATGCCGGGCACGGTGCTGGCCATCGGGGTGCTGGTGCCGCTGACGGCGCTGGACTTTGGCATCAACGATCTGGCCGAGTGGCTGGGGATGCAGGGGCCGGGTCTGCTCCTGACCGGCACCCTCACCGCCATCGTGTTCGGCTACCTGGTGCGCTTCGTGGCCATCGCCATCGGCTCGGTGGAGAGCAGCATGAACAAGATTTCCCCCAGCCTCGACATGGCGGCCCGATCCTTGGGGCAGGGGGCGGGCGGCATGCTGCGTCGCATCCATTTGCCGCTGGTGCGGCGCGGCCTCTTTGCCGGCGCCATGCTGGTATTCATCGAATCCATGAAGGAGTTGCCCGCCGCCCTGCTGCTGCGACCGTTCAACTTCGAGACCCTGGCGACCCACGTCTACCAGTTCGTCTCGGACGAGATGCTGGAGCGGGGAGCGCTCGGCGCCATCGTCATCGTGCTGGTGGGGCTCATCCCCCTGGTCTGGATCAACCGCAGCCTGGATGGCCCGGGCCATTGAGCCCGAAAACGTGATATAAACGGCGCCATCGCGCCTTGGCGTGCAGGGTGTCGAGCGGTTGCCGCCGCTTTGGAACAACAGAAATATGAGGATGTCAGTCGTGTCTTGCCTGCAGGTTGAGAATGTCAGCTGCCGCTACAACGGTCGCAATGTGCTGGAGCAGCTGTCCCTGACGGTGGCCGACAACGAGATTGTCTGCCTGCTGGGGGCGAGTGGCTGTGGCAAGACCACCTTGCTCAAGGCGATTGCCGGGCTGTTGCCGCTGGCCGGGGGGGCGATCCGCCTCGGCGAGACACTGCTGGAAGGACCGGGGGAGAATGTGCCTCCCGAGGCGCGCAACATCGGCATGATCTTCCAGGATTACGCCCTCTTTCCCCATCTGACGGTGGCGGACAACATCGGCTTCGGCCTGACGCGGCTCGAGCGTTCCGTGCGCCAGCAGCAGGTGGAGGAGGCGCTGACGCTGGTCAATCTGCAGGGGCTGGGGGAGCGCTATCCCCATCAGCTCTCCGGCGGCCAGCAGCAACGGGTCGCCATTGCCCGTGCCCTGGTGTGCAAGCCACGGTTGATGCTGCTGGATGAACCCTTCTCCAACATCGACACCCAGGTGCGGATGAAGCTCATCCTCGAGATCCGCACCCTGCTCAAGCAACAGGGCATAGGAGCCATCTTCGTTAGCCACAGCAAGGAGGAGGCCTTCGCTTTCGCCGATCGGCTGGCACTGTTCCGGGCCGGCCACATCGAGCAGGCGGGGCAGCCGGAGCAGCTCTATCGCCGCCCCGAGAACCGCTTCGTGGCGGAGTTTCTCGGCGGGGTCAACTACCTGGACGCCGAGGTGGTGGACAGCCACTGCGTGCAGACCATCCTCGGGACCATCTGTGGTCACGAGCCTCATGGCCGTGCGGTCGGGGAGCGGCTGCAGCTCATGCTCAGGCCCCAGCAGCTGGCGCTGACGACGGCGGCTGACGGCGAGCTGACGGTGCGGGAGCAGCAGTTCCTGGGTCATCACTGCCGCGTGCTGGTGGAGTGCGCGGGGCAGCAGCTGGAGGCCAGCATAGGGGAGCCCCTGGAGGGAGAGAGGGCGCGGGTGGCCGTGGCCCCCCATTCCCTGGTGTTGTTTGACCCCTTGCCCTGAGCGCGCGATATCGTCGCGAAATCAATGAACTGAAATGGCACTGGTTTATAATCGCGCCACGCCCATAGCCAACGCCTTTGGAGAGAGACATGAAAGCCCAAGCCGGGATCTGCGCAGAGCCGAATCTGCACGCCCTCTATCTGATGTTCAACCGCACCGGTGATGCCGCCGAACTGACGGCCCGTCTGGCCAGGCTGCCGACCTTGTGGGAGTCGGTGAGCGCCGATTTCCCCGATGCCGGCTTCAGCGGTCTGATCGCCGTGGGCGCCGATGCCTGGGATGACCTCTACCCCGCCGCCCGTCCGCCCCAGTTCCGCGGCTTCATGGCACAGTCCGCCAATGGCCAGACTGCGCCGAATACTCCCTTCGATCTGTTCGTGCAACTGCGTGCCGATCGGGTGGACGTGCTGCATCATGCCGGTCAGCGCGTCATGGCCCTGCTGGCCGGCCTGGTGGAATTGGCCGAAGAGGTGCGTGGTTTCCGCAATCTGGATTGTCGCGATCTGACCGGTTTCGTCGACGGCACCGAGAACCCGCAGGAGGATCACAGGGCCGAGGTGGCGCTGCTCGAAGGGGGCGAATTCGCCGGTGGCTCCTACATCCATGTTCAGCGCTGGGTCCACGCCATGAGCGACTGGGAGAAGCTGGCCCTGAAGGAGCAGGAAGACATCATAGGTCGCACCAAGGCCGACAACATCGAGTACGAGTCTGCCGACAAACCGCTCACCTCCCACATCAAGCGGGTCAACCTCAAGACCCCCAAGGGGGAGTCCATGGAGATCCTGCGCCAGAGCATGCCCTGGGGCACCATGAGCGAGCAGGGGCTCTACTTCATCTCCTGCTGCCGCACGCCGCTGCACTTCAACGCCATGCTGGCCAGCATGTACAAGGGGGAGGGCAGCCACTTCGATCACCTGCTGCGCTTCACCAGGGCGGTGACCGGGGCGGCCTTCTTCGCGCCGTCCGTCGACTTCCTGGTGGCCCAGGGCAAATAAGCCCGGTCTGCAGATAACAAAAATCCCGGCCTTGGCCGGGATTTTGCGTTCTGGCGCGACCGCCGCTGGGCGGTGGATCCCCTTACGGGGTCTGTTCGAACAGCTCGAGGGCGGAGAGGTAGAGCTCCTCGATGTCGGTGTCGCTGGTCGGGGTAATGAAGATGGTGTCGTCACCGGCGATGGTGCCGAGGATCCCTTCGGCCTTGCCGAGGGAGTCGAGCAGGCGGGCGATGAGCTGGGCCGCACCCGGACTGGTGTGGATCACCACCAGGGCACCATTGTGGTCGACGTCCAGTACCAGATTCTTGAGGGGGCTGGAGGTAGTGGGGACGCCCAGTTCCACCGGCAGGCAGTACACCATCTCCATCTTGGCATTGCGGGTGCGAACGGCGCCGAAGCGGCTCAGCATGCGCGAGACCTTGGACTGGTTGATGTTCTCGAAGCCCATCTCTTGCAGGGCAGTCACTATCTCTGCCTGGGAGCCGAATCGCTCCTCTTTCAGCAAGGCTTTAAAGGCCTTGGCCAGTTTTTCTTGCTTGTCGTTATGTTTCATCTTGGACTCACGAGTGAGGGTGGTGACCGCCTGTCACGCTCAGGCGGCAGATACGAACAGCGCTGCTATTTTGCATTCATATGCCTGTTTTGGCAAGGAAGCGGCGCTTGTTCTGCATATTGATTCAAATATAGCTTGCATCAACGTATGCTGACGCTAGAATCAGGACGAAATTTTGAAAACTTATTCAGTTGGGCTGTATGGGTATCGAATTAATCGGCGTCGAAAAATCCTGGCACAAGGTGCCGGTGCTGCAACAGGTGAGTTTTCGGACTGCCCCCGGCGAGACCTTGGTATTGCTGGGACCGAGCGGGGCGGGCAAGAGCTCGCTGCTGCGCATGATGAACTTGCTGGACACCCCGGATGCCGGTGTGCTGCGCATCGCAGGCAGTGAATTTTCTTTCCCGTCGACCCTTCCCGCCGCCGAGTTCAACCGTCAGGCTCAGGCGCTGCGTCGCAAGGTGGGCATGGTGTTCCAGCAGTACAATCTGTGGCCTCACCTCACCGTGATGGAGAACCTGCTTGAAGCCCCGGTCAAGGTGCTGGGGATGAGCCGTGAGGCCGCCATCGAGAAGGGCGCCTACCTGCTGGCCCAGCTGCAACTGGCCGACAAGCGCGATGCCTGGCCGGCTCGCCTCTCCGGCGGCCAGCAGCAGCGGGTGGCCATCGCCCGTACCCTGATGATGGATCCCCAGGTGCTGCTGTTTGACGAGCCGACCGCGGCCCTCGACCCTGAAATTACCAAAGAGGTGGCGGAGATCATCCGCACCCTGAGCCAGACCGGCATCACCCAGGTAGTGGTGACCCACGAGGTGGAGTTCGCCCGCAAGGTGGCCAGTCAGGTGATCTATCTGGAGAAGGGGCGGATCATCGAATCCGGCACCGCCGCCATCTTCCAGGCCCCGCAAACCAGCCGGTTTGCCGAATTCTTGATGCATTGATATTGAATCGATAAGGAAGCTGTCATGAAAAAGAGTCTGTTGCTGGTCGCCGCCATGGGCCTGCTGAGCACCCAGGTGCTGGCGAAAGAGATCAAGTTCGCCACCGAGGCTACCTACGCGCCGTTCGAATACCTGGACGACAAGAACGAGTTTCAGGGGTTCGACATCGATCTGGCCCGCGCCATCTGCGCCCAGGCCAAGCTGGAATGCAGCTTCCACAACCAGGCCTTCGACAGCCTGATCCCGAGCCTCAAGTTCCGTCGCTATGACGCCGCCATCGCCGCCATGGACGTGACCCCGGAGCGGGCTGCCCAGGTCGACTTCTCCGACATCTATTACGAGAACTCCGCCGTGTTCGTCGCCAAGAAGGGCGCCTTCAAGGGGCCGGAAGAGATGGTGGACAAGACAGTCGGCGTGCAGAACGGCACCTCCCACCAGTCCTATCTGGTGGACAACTGGGTAGGCAAGGGTCTGCTGACCGTGCCGTACGCCAGCTACCAGAGCGCCTTCCTCGACATGATGAACGGCCGTACCGACGGTGTGTTTGCCGATACCGCAGTCGCCGCCGACTGGCTCAAGCAGCACAAGGAGTACAGCGTGATCGGCTCCCCCGTGACCGACGCCAAGTACTTCGGCACCGGCTTCGGCATCGCGGTGGCCAAGGGCAACCAGGAGTTGCTGACCCAGCTGAACAAGGGGCTGGCCGAGATCAAGGCCAACGGCACCTATCAGAAGATCTATGACAAGTACTTCGCGCAGTAAGCCATGTTGAGCCTGTTGTTGGATGCAGCCTGGATGACCCTAGGGCTGGCCCTGGCATCCCTGGTCGGGGGCATGGTACTGGCGCTGGCGTTCAGCGCCGCCGAGCTTAGCAAGCGGCCTGCCCTGGTGTGGCCGGTGGCCACCTTGACCACCCTGATCCGCGGCCTGCCCGAACTCCTGGTGGTGCTCTTCATCTACTTCGGCTCGACCCAGGTGCTCTTCCTCATCACAGGTGAATACGTGGAGTTCAGCCCGTTCGCCTGCGGCGTGCTGGCCCTCTCCCTGCTGTTCGCGAGCTATGCCACCCAGACCCTGCGGGCCGCCCTCAATGCGGTGCCCGCCGGGCAGCGGCTGGCCGCGCTGGCGCTGGGACTGGGCAAGGGGCACACCTTCTTTCGCATCGTGCTGCCCCAGGCCTGGCGTCACGCCCTGCCGGGGCTGGGCAACCAGTGGCTGGTGCTGCTCAAGGACACCGCCCTGGTCTCCCTCATCGGGGTGAACGAGATGATGCGCCAGGCCCAGATGGCCTCTGCCAGTACCTATCAACCCTTTACCTGGTACGCCGCCGCCGCCCTCATCTATCTGGCCATCAGCCTGGTGAGTGAGTTCGGTCTCAAGCTGGCGGCCCGTTATACCCGCCGTTACGGAGGCTGATGATGCAGGATTACCTGATGACCCTGCTGGGAGGATTGGCCATCACCTTGCAGCTCACGGCGTTCAGCCTGCTGCTCGGGGTGCTGCTGGCGGCCGGCATGACCTGGGTGCTGGAGCGCCGCCTGCCGGTGGCGACCCAGCTGGTGCAGCTCTGGGTGTTGGTCTTCACCGGTACGCCGCTGCTCATCCAGATCTTCCTTATCTACTATGGGCCTGGACAGTTCGAGTGGCTTAAACAGAGCGCGCTCTGGCCGCTGCTCAAGCAGCCCTGGTTCTGCGCCGTGCTGGCGCTTGGCTTCAACACCGCCGCCTACTCCACCCGCTTGTTCAAGGGGGCGCTCGACGCCATCCCCGCCGGTGAGGTAGAGGCCTGCCGCGCACTCGGCTTCTCCGCCGGACAGACCCTGTGGATGAAGGTGCGCCACGCCGCCCGGCGACTGGTGCCCGCCTACTCCAACGAGGTGATCCTGGTGCTCAAGGGCAGTTCGCTCGCCAGTACCATCACCATCATGGACATCATGGGGCTGGCTCAGCGTCTCAACGCCCAGACCTATGACACCCTGGCGGTGTTTACCGTGGCCGGCGCCCTCTACCTGACCATGAATGGATTGTTAACAATAGGTTTCCGCTGGTGTGAGCGCAGGGCACTGGCATTCCAGTCCTGAAGCAGTCGTATTTACCTCTTAATGGTGAGGGTGGCACAGGAAATCTGTGTCTTTCCTCCCATTTATCGCATATTCCTCTCCGCTTTCGTCGCCGCTTGTTCCCTGGCTCACAGAACCTGTGATTACAACTGTTATCAGATTGTTTTTTAGGAGGGGATCCTTTAAGGTGAGGCGCACAATAAAAGACAGCCATACCCCAACTAGAAACAACCTTAAACCTACGCTTAGACATGGAGTTGATCATGAAAGTTGCCGTTCTGGGTGCCGCCGGTGGCATCGGCCAAGCCCTCGCTCTGCTGTTGAAAAATCGCCTTCCTGCCGGTTCCGAACTGAGCCTGTATGACATCGCACCGGTCACCCCGGGCGTGGCGGCAGATCTGAGCCATATCCCGACTGACGTGAAAGTAACAGGTTTCTGCGGTGAAGATCCGAGCCCGGCTCTGGTCGGCGCCGATGTCGTGCTGATCTCCGCCGGCGTGGCGCGCAAGCCCGGCATGGATCGTTCCGATCTCTTCAATATCAACGCCGGTATCGTCAAGAATCTGGTGGAAAAGTGTGCCGCCTCCTGCCCGAAAGCGCTGATCGGCATCATCACCAACCCGGTCAATACCACCGTCGCCATCGCCGCCGAAGTGCTGAAGAAGGCCGGTGTCTATGACAAGCGTCGCCTGTTCGGCGTCACCACCCTGGACGTGATCCGTGGCGAGACCTTCGTGGCTGCCGCCAAGGGTCTGAACGTCGACAAGGTGCGCGTCAACGTTATCGGTGGCCACAGTGGCGTGACCATTCTGCCGCTGCTCTCCCAGGTCGAAGGTGCCAGCTTCACCGCTGAAGAAGTCGCTGCCATGACCAAGCGCATCCAGAACGCCGGTACCGAGGTGGTGGAAGCCAAGGCCGGTGGCGGCTCTGCCACCCTCTCCATGGGTCAGGCGGCCTGCCGCTTCGGTCTGTCGCTCATCAAGGGCCTGCAGGGCGAAGCCAACGTCATCGAGTGCGCTTATGTGGAAGGCAACGGCGAGCACGCCACCTTCTTCGCGCAGCCGGTGCTGCTCGGCAAGAACGGCGTCGAGACCGTGCTGGACTACGGCAAGCTGAGCGCCTTCGAGCAGGAAGCGATGGACAGCATGCTGGCCACTCTGAAGGCCGACATCCAGCTGGGCGTCGACTTCGTCAAATAAGACGCAGCGCCGTTCATAAGGGGAGCCTCGGCTCCCCTTTGTCGTTTTTGGCGGCGTGTGGCGGGCTAAGGAGATGGACCCGGCTGCCGATAACAGAGGGCAGCAGGAGATCCCTATGATGAAACCCAGTACCCTCATCGCCATCGTCGGTTTGTGCAGCCTCCCCGTGCAGGGGGCCGAGCCGGTGTCGGCTGCCGCGCCCACTCAGGGGGGAACGGCTGCGTCTGTTCAGGCCCCCTCGGCTGCCACGGCACTCGCCCCCGCCTCGACAACGCCCTCGCCGGCACAATTGCCCTCGGCTGCGACCCCGGCTCCAGTGCCGGAGTCGACGGCACCGGCGCCTACTCCGGCAGCCGCAGTCCCGGAAGCGACTGCGCCAGCTGCGGCACCCTTGCCCAAGGCGGCGCCCGTGTCACCCGCCACCGGTGATCTGCAGGCGGTGCCGCTCTATCGGCAGGACGAGCTGCTCAACTGGATAGAGCAGGGGCGCCATCTGGCCAGAGTGAAGCAGGACAGATGCCAGCTGACCCAGGACATCGAGGCGAGGGCTTCGGTGATGAAGATCCCCGCCTATCAGTTCCTGTGGGGGGACATGCTCGCCTGGGGGGTCTGCATCAAGCCAGACGCCCAGATAGGCGTGCAGTACATGTGGGATGCCGCCAACCAGGGGCTGGCACCCGCGCTGGAACAGCTCGGCCGCTATTACTGGAAGGGCATTCTGGTCCAGAAGGATCTGGTGCGGGCCGAGACCCTGATGCGGGAAGCCGCCAGCCTCGGTTTCTTGCGAGCACAGATGGAGTGGGTCGAGATGCTGCTGCAGGGCATGGGGAGCCCGCTGGATTACGAGGAGGCCTATCACTGGCTGCACGGTGCCGTCATCGGCGACAAGGCGGCTCACCAGAAGGCGGCGAGCCTGCTCAGTCGGCTCGGCAATCGCATGCCCGCCAATGCCATCGCCCGCGCCAAGGCGATGCGCTGATCCCAGGCGGCCAGACATCATGAAGAAGGCCCGGACACCTAGGTGTCCGGGCCTTGTCATCTGTGCATGGCGGTGAGTCGGGATCAGATCTCCTGATGGGGACCGAAGACCTCGTAGTGCATCCGCCCGGCAGGTACGCCCAGATTGCCCAGCTGCTCCTTCACCGACTTCATGAACGGGACGGGGCCGCAGAAATAGTAGTGGGCGTTGGCCGGGATGAGGTCGGTGACCTGCTCCAGCTGCATGGTGCCGCTGAAGTCGTAGTCCACCCCCTGCACGTCCCGCTCGCCGGGGATCCGGTACCAGGTGCGACTCTGCAGGTGCGCGTGCTGCCGGCTCTTTTCCCGGATATCTTCTCCAAACCCATGCAGGGCACCCTGTTCGCAGGCGTGCAGCCAGCGGATCTCGGCCTGATGCTGACCGGCCAGCAGGTGGTTGAGCATGCTCAGCATGGGGGTGAGCCCCACCCCGGCAGAGAGCAGCACCACCGGGGTGGTGGCTTCCTCTTGCAGGAAGAAGTCACCCGCCGGCGGCATCAGTGCCACCTCGTCACCGACGTGAAGCTTGTCGTGCAAGAGGTTGGAGGCCTGTCCCTGTGGCTCGCGCTTGACGCTGATGCGGTAGTCGCGGCCGTTGGGTGCATCGGAGAGGGAGTATTGGCGGATCTCCTGATGCTCGAGATCGGGATGGACCAGCTTGATGCTGATGTACTGCCCCGGTTTGAAGTGCAGCACGGGCTTGCCATCGACGGGCGCCAGCACGAAGGAGGTGATGAGCTCGCTCTCCTGGCGTTTCTCTTTGATGAGGAAGGGGCGGGTCCCCTGCCAGCCACCTTCCTGGCTTGCCTTCTCCCGGTAGAGTTCACCCTCCCGGCCGATAAAGATGTCGGCCAGCACCCCATACGCCTTGCCCCAGGCCGCCAGTACCTCGTCGGTGACCGCGCTACCGCCCATTTCTTTGAGCGTGGCCAAGAGATGGCTACCCACAATGTGATATTGTTCCGGCTGGATCAGGAAGCCCGTGTGCTTGTGAGCGATGCGCTCCACGGCACCGGCCAGGGCCCCCAGGTTGTCGATATTCCTGGCATAGGCTGCCACTGCACTGAACAGCGCCAGCGGCTGTCCGCCACTGCGCTGATGCGCCAGGTTGAACACATCCTTCAGCTCCGGATTATGGCTGAACATGCGCTGGTAGAAGTGCTGGGTGAGGGCAGGACCCGCCGATTCGAGCAAAGGAATGGTGCTCTTGATGACGGCGATGGTGGCTTGGTCTAACATAGGAGGTCCCTTTTAATTAAGCATCTGGAATGTCACTTACTAAGTTGCATCCTAAATGTTTAATTGACCTGGATCAATCATCAATTCTTTGCGCTATGCGCCGCAGGCACTATGAGACTGACTAGCTATACCGATTTTGGATTGAGAGCCCTGCTCTATCTGGCCACCCTGCCGGAGGGTGAACTGTCTAGCGTGGCCAAGGTGTCCGCCTTGTACGACGTGTCCCGCAACCACATGGTGAAGGTGGTGAACCAGCTGGTGAAGCTGGGTTACCTGCAGTCCCAGCGTGGCAAGAACGGCGGCATCCGCATGGCCTGCGCGCCGGAAGAGGTGAACATAGGCCAGGTGATCCGGGCGCTGGAAGGCAATCTGGACGGCATCGATTGCGGTTCACCGGTCTGCCACATCGTCTCCGTCTGCCTGCTCAAGAGCGCCCTGAAGGAGGCGATGAACGCTTTCCTCGCCGTGATGGATGGCTACACACTGAAAGATCTGCTGGCCAACCGTGACGAGCTGCAGCAGGTGTTTGGCGAGTTGATCCCGACCCTGGTGCTGGAGCCGGATGACGAGAACGAGTGAGACGAAAAAGGCTGCCATCGGCAGCCTTTTTTTCAATCTTCGTAATCCGAGTCGTCACGGTACAGGTGCGGCATGATCCTCGCCATCTTCACCATGTTGTTCTCCACTTCGACGATTTCGATGGGATAGCCCGCCAGCCTGACGCTGATGTTAGGCTGGGGGATCTCTTCCAGGTACTCCAGGATCACACCATTGAGGGTGCGCGGGCCGTCGGTGGGGAGGTGCCAGTTCATCTCCTTGTTCAGCTCGCGGATGTTGGCCGAGCCCTCGACCAGGAAGGTGCCGTCCGGCTGGGGATGGATCTCGTCGCTGGGAGCCGGCGCCATGGAGGTCGTGAAGTCGCCCACAATCTCTTCCAGGATGTCGTCCAGGGTGATCAGCCCCTGGATGTCACCATATTCGTCGACAATCAGCCCTATCCGCTCCTTGTTGCGCTGGAACTTGGCCAGCTGCACGTTGAGAGGGGTGCCCTGCGGAATGAAGTAGATGGGATCGACCTCCCGCAGCAGGCTGGACTTGCTGAACTGATCCCGCGCGACCAGCCTCAGGGCGTCGCGCGCGTGCAGGAAGCCGACCACGTCGTCGATGTTGTCGCGATAGAGCAGGGTCTTGGTGTGGGCGCAGTGGGCCAGCTGGCGCAGTATGACCTTCCAGTCATCGTTGATGTCGATGGCGGAGATCTCGCTGCGGGGCACCATGATGTTTTCCACCGTCATCTTGTCCAGGTCCAGGATGCTGATCAGCATCTCCTGGTGGTGCTGGGGGATGAGGCTGCCCGCCTCGTTGACGATGGTGCGCAGTTCCTCCGTATTGAGGGAGTCGTCCGTGTTCGGGTTGATCCTCAGCATCTTGAGCAGGCCGCTGGTGATGCCATTGATCAGCCAGACGAAGGGTGAGAGGGGAACCATCAGCCCCTTGAGCACCCAGGAGGCGGGATAGGCAATCTTCTCCGGGAACATGGCGGCCAGGGTCTTGGGGGTCACTTCCCCGAAGACCAGCACCACCAGGGTCAGGCCGAAGGTGGCGATGGCGACGCCGAGATCCCCGAACAGGCGAATGCAGACGATGGTGGCAATGGCGGAGGCCAGGATGTTGACCAGGTTGTTGCCGATGAGGATGAGGCCGAGCAGCCTGTCCGGCCTGGCGAGCAGCTTTTCGACCCGGCGGGCGGCCTTGTGCTTGGTCTGGGCAAGGTGCCGCAACTTGTAACGGTTGAGGGACATCAGACCGGTTTCGGAACTGGAGAAGAAGGCTGACAAAAGGATCAAGATAACGAGAACAATCAGCAATGTACTCGTTGAGATACTGTCCAAGCAGGGCTCCTGTATGGGTGGTTGAGGGGGAAGCGGGTGGTCAGCTGAGCAGGACTTCCTTGACGAAGCGGCTGCCAAAATAGGCCAGGGTCAGAATAACGCTGCCGACGAGGCTCAGCATGATGACTTTGCGGCCCCGCCAGCCGCGGGTGTGGTGGCCCCACAGCAGCAGGGCGTAGACGCACCAGGCCAGGATGGAGAGGATGGCCTTGTGGGACTTGCCCTGGGCGAACATGTCTTCCAGGAAGAACAGGCCGGAGGCGATGGAAAGTGTCAGCAGCAGCAACCCCGCCGAGATGAGCTGGAACAGGCGTCTCTCTACCGTCATCAGGGGCGGCATGGCCGGCAGGTGGCTGATCTTCCTGGATTTGAGTTGCCGGTCGAGACAGGCAAGCTGGAGTGCAAACAGGCAGGCGATCATCAGTACCGAGTAGGCCATCAGCGCGAGACCGATGTGCAGCAACAGCTGGGGATGTGCCTCCAGATGGGTGATATAGCGGCCGGGGATCAGGGCGCTGGCAGCCAGCAGCAACGCAGAGAAACTGTAGACCACGGGCAGCAGGATCCAGCCGTTGAAGCGACGGGTGACGCAGGTCATGAAGCAGCTGATGATGAGGCTGACCAGAGAGGCCACGTTCAGCATGCTGAGGTTCTGGCCGGAATGGGTGGCCAGTACTTCGCTGCCGACCGCCACGCCATGGGCGGTCAGGGCCAGGCCGATACAGGCAAACAGCGGAACTTGCCCGACAGGCTTGGCGCTGAGCAGCAGGTGCAGTGAGGCGATGATGGCCAGCAGGTAAAACGCCAGGGCCAGAACAGAGATCACGATCATAACCAGGTCGTTGTCAAACAAGCTTTAGGGAATAAGAGGGGCAGTATACCTTGCACAAGATATGCTCGCCAGTTGTGCCAGGGGCTAACTGCCCACATATAAGTAGTCGCTGATTGCCCCTTGCGGTGAATAATCGTCCTCGGGCACTGACTGGGGTATAATGCCCCCCATTTGTTAACCTGCTCGCCGATGGGGGCCGCCACAAGAGCGGCACGCAATCATCCCTGCAGTGTTAGTGAGGGTATAATGCCCTCATTGGTTAATTTGCCCGCCCGATGGCGGGTTGCCGCCACAAGCGGCGAGTCATCGTCCCCACAGTGCGGATCGGGGTATAATGCCCCCATCGTCACGCCAAGAACCGGAAAGCGTCATGTTTGAGAATTTGACTGAACGACTCTCGCGCACCCTGCGCAACGTCAGCGGCCGTGGTCGCCTGACGGAAGAGAACATCAAGGATACCCTGCGCGAAGTCCGCATGGCGCTGCTCGAGGCGGACGTCGCCCTGCCGGTGGTGCGTGACTTTGTCGCTCGCGTCAAGGAGCGGGCGGTAGGCCAGGAAGTGGCCAAGTCCCTGAGCCCGGGCCAGGCCTTCATCAAGATAGTGCACGGCGAGCTGGTCACCGTGATGGGGGAAGCCAACGAGCAGCTCAACCTGGCAGCCCAGCCGCCGGCCATCATCCTGATGGCGGGTCTGCAGGGCGCCGGTAAGACCACGACCGTCGGCAAACTGGCCAAGCTGCTCAAGGAGCGCAACAAGAAGAAGGTACTGGTGGTCAGTGCCGACGTCTATCGCCCCGCAGCGATCAAGCAGCTGGAGACCCTGGCCGGCGACATCGGCGTCGACTTCTTCCCGAGCGATGCCACCCAGAAGCCGGTCGCCATCGCCACCGCAGCCATCGACCACGCACGCAAGAAATTCTATGACGTGGTGATCGTCGATACCGCAGGTCGTCTGCACGTCGACGGCGAGATGATGGAGGAGATCAAGCACCTTCACGCCACCATCAAGCCGGTGGAGACCCTGTTCGTGGTCGACGCCATGACGGGTCAGGATGCAGCCAACACCGCCAAGGCGTTCAACGAGGCGCTGCCGCTCACCGGCGTGATCCTCACCAAGGCGGACGGCGACGCCCGCGGTGGTGCTGCCCTGTCGGTGCGTCACATCACCGGCAAGCCGGTCAAGTTCATCGGTATGGGTGAGAAGACCGACGCGCTCGAGCCTTTCCACCCGGACCGCCTCGCCTCCCGCATCCTCGGCATGGGGGACGTGCTGTCTCTCATCGAGGAGGTGGAGCGCAACGTCGACAAGGAAAAAGCGGCCAAGCTGGCCAGCAAGGTCAAGAGCGGAAAGGGCTTCGATCTGGAAGACTTCCGCGAGCAACTGGCCCAGATGCGCAACATGGGCGGCATGATGGGCATGCTCGACAAGCTGCCCGGCATGTCCGGTCTACCGGACAACGTCAAGGATCAGATGGATGACAAGCTCACCGTACGGATGGAGGCCATCATCAGCTCCATGACCCCGAAGGAACGTGCCCACCCCGATCTCATCAAGGGCTCCCGCAAGCGCCGCATCGCTGCGGGCTCCGGCATGCAGGTGCAGGACGTGAACAAGCTGCTCAAGCAGTTCACCGAGATGCAGCGCATGATGAAGAAGATGTCCGGCAAGGGTGGGATGCGCAAGATGATGAGCCAGATGAAGAATATGCTCCCCCCCGGCTTCGGCGGCGGCCGCGGCCCGTTCTGATCATCCCTGCCGTATTGAGAGAGGGTCTGCCATCGGCAGGCCCTTTTCATTAGGGCTCTGCGCAAAAAATGGCTGGCTTGGTTGCAATTATTACGAATCCAAGTAGAATTATGCGGCTTATTTTAAGCTAGGGTCCGCGTGTTTGCGGGCCTTGTTCATTAGATGTTAATGAGGACGATATGGTAACCATTCGTTTACAACGTGGTGGCGCGAAAAAGCGTCCGTTTTACCAGGTAGTAGTTGCTGACAGCCGTAACGCCCGTGATGGTCGTTTCATCGAGCGCGTTGGTTTCTTCAACCCGGTTGCTGCTGGTAACGCTGAAAAGCTGAACCTGGACCTGGCTCGTATCGAGCATTGGGTTGCTACTGGTGCCGCTGTTTCTGACCGCGTTGCCAAGCTGATCAAAGACGCTGCCAAAGCTGCTTAATCAGCCAAACGGTAGGGAGTTAAGGTGGAAAAACCTGTAGTTCTGGGCACCCTGGGGACCGTTTACGGGATCAAGGGCTGGCTTAAAGTGAACTCCTTCACCGATGTTGCCGAAGCGATTTTCGATTACAACCCCTGGCTGATCAATCAGAACGGGGCGTGGCGTGAGATTCGGGTTTCGTCCTGGAAGCGTCACAACAAGGGTCTGATCTGCAAACTCGATGGTATCGACGTGCGCGAGGAAGCCCTGGCATTGACCAACGTCGAGATTGGCGTCCCCGCCGATCTGTTGCCTGCGTTGCCCGAAGGGGAGTTCTACTGGCGTGACCTGATTGGTTGCACAGTGGTAACCACCAAGGGATACGACCTGGGCAAGGTGACCGAATTGATGGAAACCGGCTCCAACGATGTGTTGGTGGTTGAGGCCAATGTAAAAGATGCCTTTGGTGCAAAGGAGCGGTTGATTCCGTTCCTGGAAGAGCAGGTGATCAAGAACATTGATCTGACTGCTCGAACAATCGAAGTTGATTGGGATCCTGGTTTCTAGTTTCCCGCGCTGATACGGGTGCCGGAGGTTTCTTATGTGGATTGGGGTCATTAGCCTCTTCCCTGAAATGTTCCGAGCCATTACCGAGCACGGGGTAACGGGTCGGGCCGTCAAGAGTGGCCTGCTGCAGATTGAGTGCTGGAACCCCCGGGACTTTACCCACGACAAACACCGTACGGTCGATGATCGTCCTTATGGTGGTGGGCCCGGCATGCTGATGATGGTTCAGCCGCTGCGTGATGCCATTCATGCAGCCAAGCAAGCGGCGGGAGACGGGGCGAAAGTCATCTATCTCTCTCCTCAGGGACGCAAGCTGACTCAAGCGGGCGTAACCGAGTTGGCGACGAATCAGAAACTGATTCTGGTAGCCGGTCGATACGAAGGTATCGATGAACGCGTGATACAAACCGAAGTCGACGAAGAGTGGTCTATCGGAGATTACGTGTTAAGTGGTGGCGAACTGCCTGCCATGACCCTGATCGATGCGGTTTCGCGTCTGGTCCCGGGGGTTTTGGGCGATCAGGCCAGTGCCGAGCAGGACTCCTTCACGGATGGCCTGCTGGATCATCCCCACTATACTCGGCCGGAGGTGTTGGATGGGTTGACGGTGCCCGAGGCGCTGACAAGCGGCAATCACGAAGTGATTCGGCGCTGGCGACTCAAGCAATCGCTCGGACGAACCTGGCAAAGAAGGCCGGAACTTATTAACAACCTAGCTCTGACTGACGAGCAAGAATCACTTCTTGCCGAGTATGTCCGCGAACTGCGTGACAACGTTTAGTAGAGTTTTCAGTTTATCCTAGGTAAGGAAAGACAATGAGCAAGATTATTCAGCAGCTTGAACAAGAGCAACTGCGTACCGACATCCCGGCTTTTGCCCAGGGCGACACCGTACGTGTTCAAGTTCGTGTTAAAGAAGGTGGTAAAGAGCGTCTGCAGGCTTTCGAAGGCATCGTGATTGCCAAGCGTAACCGCGGTCTGCACTCTGCTTTCACCGTTCGCAAGATCTCCAACGGCGAAGGTGTTGAGCGTGTATTCCAGACTCACTCTCCGCTGATCCACAGTGTAGAACTGAAGCGTCGTGGTGATGTTCGCCGCGCCAAACTGTACTACCTGCGCAACCTGTCCGGTAAAGCTGCTCGTATCAAAGAGAAGCTCAACTAATTCGATTCGAATTGGTGTCGATATGTCGGCGAAAAGCTCGACAGGTAGTGAAAAGGCTCGCCAATGGCGAGCCTTTTTTGTTTCCAGAGTCTGCAAGCGTCGAGCTCAGCCGGTCTGGCTGACCCGCACCACAGAGTTGTCCCGTCCGAAGGGGCCGGGCACATAGTCATCCGCTTCCCAATCGTTGTCGTAGAGGGTCTCCCCGTTCGGTTGCACCAGCTGATAGCAGTATTCGAAATGGCTGGGACCATCGGTGGGCAGGTTGAGTGTCGCCTTGAACTCCCCGCTCTTCATTCTTTTCAGTTCTATGGGCTGCCACTGGCTGAATTCACCCAGCAGCAGTACCTGTTCGGCCTCGCCTGCGGCCTCCTTTTCCACGGCGAAGGTCACCTTGACCTCGGGACGCGATTTCAGAAATTGCTTGTTGATCGGCATGTTGACTCCTTGTCACTGGCTGCGAAGAAAGTAGGGTTGGTTATTTTTATACCACTTTATGACAAGGATGTTGATAAGCAAGATCAACCGGGGAGGGCAAAATGGCGCTGCAGCAGCTGGTAGGTGAAGTCGATCTTCAGATAGAAGCCACGGGGCAGCGTCTGGATCGGCTGGCCATTGCGGCCGATGGCCCGGGTCAGGGCCTTGCTGTTGGCCGCCTTGGGGCGAAGCTGCATGACCTGGCCGTGGCGGGCACTGATCTGCTCCACTTCCCCCAGCACTATCATGTCCATCAGCTCTTCCCAGTCCTGGCGCAGCAGCTGTTCTTCCTCCTCGCTCGGACTCCACAGCAGGGGCATGCCGACGCGGCGCTCGCCGACCGGGATCTCGCGGCTCCCTTCCACCGGGATCCAGAGGACCCGTGACAGCTTGTTGCGCACGTTCGACTCCTCCCAGCGCTGGCCGCTGATCCCGATGAGGGGGGCCACGCAGACAAAGGTGGTCTCGAGCGGTCGCCCTTGAGGATCGACAGGGATCGTCTTGAGCTCGATGCCGAGTTCCGGGAAGTCCTGCTCGGGCCGGCTGCCTGCGCTGGCTCCTAGCTGCCACTCGATCAGCTGCCCCGTCCAGCCCTTGTCACGCCTGAGATCCTGCGGAACCGGGATCCCTGCCGTCGCGGCGAGCTGGGCCAGGGTGAGGCCCGCCATGGCGTAGGCGCGGGCCAGCAGCTCCTGTTCTGACTGGGGATTGGCGGGCATGAGGGCTCCTGTGAGTGAGAACGGTCCTGGCAAGGTGGATCCTTGCCAAGGATCGTCGATTTTGTAACCGATCCCTGTCCAGCTATGCACAGAGGGGGGGAGATCGTTGATTTATGTATATCGCGATGATTTTAAAGGAATTTGTCTTTTTTATCCAGCCTGGTAAAGGGGGAGATCTCCGCTCGAATGAGTTGTCCAAGGGTTTGGGTCGGCTGTTTCACATACTTATCCACAGAAATCTTGGATAACTGGGGGAAAGTGGTGATACGGAGCTCTTCATCAGAAATAAATGTGAGAGCACGCCAATTTTTCTCGCCATTTCGGTGCAGATAGTGCGCCATATCTGTGGATAAATCAGCCTTGATGGATCTTTGAGCAGTCGAACTTGTTCACAATTGACATGGAGGATCCTTGGGGGCGAAACGCATGGATCCAGATCCAGTAATCAAAGTCTAAGTTTATGTATTTAAATGCATATTCTGTTATCTGATGAATCGGTTATGATATGACTCCGTGAGAGGCCACAGTATCAAACTACTGTATATACCTGCTTGATCACAGGTTTATGCACAGTCTGGGTGGGCAACTTGCCCGGCTTGTGCCTCTGGTTTGTTTATAACTTTGCTTGAAATAGCAAGTTATTCATGAATGGAAGATGACAGTCCCTGTTTGCCGCCACGGAGTGAATGTGGAACAATCCCTTTATAGATTCAGCCTTTATAAGGTGATCACGTGATAGATGGTGACGGATTTCGTCCCAATGTCGGCATCGTGATCTGTAACCGTGACGGACAAGTATTGTGGGCTAAGCGCTATGGGCAGCACTCCTGGCAGTTTCCGCAGGGGGGGGTTGATGATGGTGAATCGCCGGAACAGGCCATGTATCGTGAGCTGTATGAGGAGATAGGCCTCAAGCCGGACGATGTGACCATACTGGCGACCAGTCGCAACTGGCTGAAGTATCGTTTACCCAAGCGTCTTGTCCGTTGGGACAGTTCACCGGTCTGTATTGGCCAGAAGCAGAAATGGTTTTTGTTGCAGCTCGATCCCGGCAAAGAGTCCAGGATCCAGTTTGGCTGTCATGGTCACCCGGAATTTGATGATTGGCGTTGGGTCAGCTTCTGGTACCCGGTTCGCCAGGTCGTCTCCTTCAAGCGGGAAGTTTACCGCCGGGTGATGAAGGAGTTTGCCCCGCTGGCGATGCCAGTCCCCGTGGTGCAGGCTAATCGAAAGGATGGGCGGCGCAACCGCTCGCGCTAAGGAGCATGACTAGTTGCTGACGGAACTCAGACGCATCGTGGAGAGCATGGCCGAGGCCAATACCCTCGAACAGGCCCTGCAAGCATTGGTAAGCCAGACCAGGCTCGCCATGACGGTGGACTGCTGCTCCGTCTATGTCGCCGAGCCCGAGATGCGTCGCTACCGGCTGGCGGCCACCGATGGTCTTGCCGAGTCGGCCGTGGGCAAGGCCACCCTGCCATTCGAGCAGGGCATCGTCGGTCTGGTGGGTCAGCGTGAAGAGCTGATCAACCTGGCCGATGCGCCCGCACATCCCAGTTTCAAGTTCCTGCCCGATGTGGCCGAGGAGGCGTTCCGCTCCTTCCTCGGTGCGCCCATCATGCACCAGCGCCAGGTGGTGGGCATTCTGGTGGTACAGCAGAAGGAGAGCCGCTTCTTCGATGAGGGGGAAGAGTCCTTCATGGTCACGCTGGCGGCGCAGCTCGCTGCCCGTATCGCCCATGCCCAGGCCAAGGGGTGGTTGCAGAAGACGGACTGGAGCAAGCCGCTGCGCGGCATCGCCGGGGCGAGCGGCATCGCCATTGCCAAGGCCTGGGTGTGGCGTCCGCGCAAGGCGCTCAACACCATCACCCCGCGCAAGGACGAGGATCATGCCAAGCAGCTGGCCCGTCTCGAGCTGGCGGTGGAGGAGGTGCGCCACGATCTTGAGAGCCTGGCCCTGCGCTTTCGCGAGAGTTACAGCCAGGACTCGGTCGCCATCTTCGACATCTATCTGCACCTGCTGAATGATCCCGGCTATATCAAGCCCATCCGCAACAAGGTCAGCAAGGAGCACTGGACCGCGATCTCCGCGGTCAAGCTCGTCAGCGATCGCCTGATCGAGCAGTTCAAGGGGATGAAGGATCCCTACCTGAGGGAGCGTTCCACCGATGTGAAAGACATCGCCCAGCGGCTCATCAGCCGCCTGGTGCAGGACGAGCCCGAGCAGCTCACCATAGGCGAGCCCGTGGTGCTGGTCGCCGACGAGGTGACCGCCACCATACTCGCCGAGATCCCGCGGGAATTTTTGAGCGGCGTGGTGTCGCTCAAGGGGGGCACCAACTCCCATGCCGCCATCCTTGCCCGTGCCATGGGGGTGGCTGCCATCATGGGGGTGGATCTGCCCCTCGGCGATATCGGCGGACGCACCCTGGTCATCGATGGCTACAGCGGCGATCTCTTCATCGAACCCAACCAGGTGATCCTGACCGAGTACCGGCAGCTGCTGAGCGAGGAGCGGGCCCTGGATACCCTGGTGCGCAGCGTCGACAGCCTGCCCTCCGAAACTGCCGACGGTACCCCTGTCTCTCTGCTGCTCAACGCCGGGCTCAGCGCCGATACCGAGATCTCCCTCAATCATCTGGCGGACGGGGTCGGGCTCTATCGTACCGAGATCCCCTTCATGCTGCAGGACAGCTTTCCCTCGGAATGGGAGCAGACCGCCCGTTATCGCGGGATCCTGGAGACCTATCGGGATCGCCCGGTCTGCATGCGAACCCTGGACGTGGGGGGGGACAAGCAGCTGCCCTATTTCCCCATCGTGGAGGAAAATCCCTTCCTTGGCTGGCGGGGGATCCGGCTCACCCTGGATCACCCCGAACTGTTCCTGGTGCAGCTCAAGGCCATGTTGCGGGCCAGCGAAGGGCTGGACAACCTGGCCATCATGCTGCCGATGATCAGCAGCGTCAGTGAGATCAAGGCCTCCCGTCGCCTGCTGGATCAGGCCTGGCGCGAGGTGTCGGAGGAGGCAGCCAGCCGCGATGCCGTGATCCGCTACCCCAGCCTCGGGGTGATGATAGAAGTGCCCTCCGCGCTCTATATCCTGCCGGAGATGGCGCCCCTCATCGACTTCTGGTCGGTGGGCAGCAACGACCTGACCCAGTATCTGCTGGCGGTGGATCGCAACAATGCCCGGGTCGCCAGCATCTATGACGCCTTCCATCCCGCCGTTATCCGTGCCTTGCAACTCCTGGTCGACACCTCCCGGCGCTATCACAAGCCAGTGTCCGTGTGCGGCGAGCTGGCCGGCGATCCGGTGGGCGTACTGCTGCTGCTGGCCATGGGCTATCGCCGCTTCAGCATGAACACCCACAACATTTCTCGCATCAAGTACGTGCTGCGACAGTCCCATCTCGATGAACTGAAGGCGCTGCTGGCTGATGGCCTCAAGCACGACAATCCCCACGTGCTGCGCGGCCTGTTCGCCCGTTATCTGGAAGAGCACGGACTGGGGGGCTTGCTGCGGGCGGGCCACAAGGTGAAGTTGCCAGATTGATATTCCGTCTTGTTACTGCGTAAGAATGATCGGAGAATGCGGCTTTTCTTATGATTGGGGCCGCTTATGCAGCACGACGGATATTGGGTTTTCTCGCAGATTGATCCCGTAGCATTCAGTTTGGGACCACTATCGGTACGCTGGTATGGTCTCATGTACCTGTTTGGCTTCGCCTTCGCCATGTGGCTGGCGGGGCGCCGCGCCGATGCGCCGAACAGTGGCTGGACCCGCAACGAGGTGTCGGATCTGCTGTTCTATGGCTTCCTCGGGGTGATCCTGGGTGGCCGCATCGGCTACGTGCTGTTCTATAACTTCGATCTCTTCCTCGCCGACCCGACCTACCTGTTCAAGATCTGGACCGGGGGCATGTCGTTCCACGGTGGCCTGATCGGGGTCATCACCGCCATGATCTGGTTCGCCCACAAGACCCAGCGCCACTTCTTCACTGTGGCTGACTTTGTGGCACCACTCATTCCGTTTGGCCTTGGCGTCGGCCGTATCGGCAACTTCATGAACGGCGAGCTGTGGGGCCGGGTCACCGATGTGCCCTGGGCCATCATCTTCCCGGAGGCGGGCCCAGAGCCGCGTCACCCTTCCCAGCTCTACCAGTTCGCCCTGGAAGGGGTGGTGCTCTTCATCATCCTGAACCTGTTCTGGCGCAAGCACCCGCCCCGCGGCGCCATCTCCGGCATGTTCCTGCTGTTCTACGGCCTGTTCCGCTTCCTGGTGGAGTTCGTCCGTCAACCTGACAGCCAGCTGGGCCTCTACTTCAACGAGATCAGCATGGGCCAGATCCTCTCTACCCCGATGATAGTAGCCGGGGCACTCATGATCTGGGCCGCCTACAAGCAGCCGCGTCTGTTCGGCAATGCCACCAAGGAGGCCAAGTAATGCGCGCCTATCTCGACCTGATGCAGAAGATCCTGGACGAGGGGACAGTCAAATCCGATCGCACCGGGACCGGGACCGTTTCCCTCTTTGGTCATCAGATGCGCTTCAATCTGGCAGAAGGATTTCCGCTGGTGACCACCAAGAAGTGTCACCTGCGCTCCATCATTCACGAGCTGCTCTGGTTCCTCGACGGCGATACCAACATCGCCTACCTCAAAGAGAACGGCGTCAGCATCTGGGACGAGTGGGCCGACGAGAACGGCGATCTGGGCCCGGTCTACGGCGCCCAGTGGCGCTCCTGGCCGACCGCCGACGGGGCTGTCATCGACCAGATCCAGAAGGCGGTGGACGACATCAAGCACAATCCGGATTCTCGCCGCATCATCGTCTCCGCCTGGAACGTGGGTGAGCTGGACAAGATGGCGCTTGCCCCCTGTCACGCCTTCTTCCAGTTCTATGTGGCGGACGGCAAGCTCTCCTGCCAGCTCTACCAGCGCAGTTGCGACGTATTCCTCGGCCTGCCGTTCAACATCGCGAGCTACGCCCTGCTGACCCACATGATGGCCCAGCAGTGCGATCTCGAAGTGGGTGACTTCGTCTGGACCGGTGGTGACGTACACCTCTACTCCAACCACATGGAGCAGACGGCGCTGCAGCTTTCTCGCGAGCCACGACCGCTGCCGCGACTGGTGATCAAGCGCAAGCCTGACTCCATCTTCGACTACCAGTTCGAAGATTTCGAAATCCAGGGCTATGATCCCCACCCGGGGATCAAGGCGCCCGTCGCCATCTGATCTCGCATACGGTGTGGGGGAGATATCTCCCGTGAGGCTCTGTATGACGACAACTCGACACTCACGTTTTAAAGGCGCCTGCGGGCGCCTTTTTTATGTCTTAAATGAATTTATATTCAAAAAATAGAATGAGAGTGTCTGCTGACAAGGCAGGATATCCAGTGCTTATAGCAGGCATGCAACATTTTGCCTTCGGTTTTTTCGTTGTTATTGGCTGTTAGAAACGATTTTTCATTAATTACCTCGGACTCTAGACTGCAAAAATGCAATTTTATGGGTAGTTAGCTTATGAGTGACGTGTTCAAGAGATTCCTCAAACTGGAGTCGGCTTCCGGAATAATTCTGATCCTGGCCGCCCTCGTGGCCATCGGTCTGGCCAACTCCGCCCTGGCGCAGCACTATCAGAGCTTCCTCAACACCGAGGTGCAGGTTCGCATCGCGGCGCTCGACATCAACAAACCGCTGCTGCTCTGGATCAACGACGGCTTCATGGCGATCTTCTTCCTGCTGGTCGGGCTTGAAGTCAAACGGGAGATGCTGGAAGGGGCGCTCTCATCCCGGGTGCAGGCCACCTTCCCGGCCATTGCCGCCGTGGGGGGCATGCTGGCCCCCGCGCTCATCTACAGCTTCTTCAACTACGGAGACGAGGCGACCAGGGCTGGTTGGGCCATCCCGGCCGCGACCGACATCGCCTTCGCCCTCGGGGTGATGGCGTTGCTGGGCAAGCGGGTACCGACCAGTCTCAAGGTATTCCTGCTGGCGCTGGCCATCATGGATGACCTGGGTGTCATCGTCATCATCGCCCTGTTCTATACCCAGCAGCTGTCGCTGAGCGCACTGGCAATAGGGGTGGCGGCCACGTTGACCCTGCTGTGGATGAACCGTCGCGGTGAGGACAGGATCGGGCTCTACATGCTGGTAGGGCTGGTGCTCTGGGTGGCCGTGCTCAAGTCCGGTGTCCATGCGACCCTGGCTGGCGTCATCGTGGGCTTCATGATCCCGCTCAACGGCAAGCGTTATGCGTCGCCGCTCAAGCATCTGGAGCATGTGCTGCACCCCTGGAGCGCCTTCCTCATCCTGCCGCTGTTCGCCTTTGCCAACGCAGGGGTGTCGCTTGAGGGGATCTCTCTGTCAGCCCTGCTCAGCCCGCTGCCCATGGGCATCATTCTGGGGCTGTTTGTCGGCAAGCCGCTCGGGATCTTCACCATCAGCTGGCTGGCCGTGAAGCTCGGGGTTGCCCAGCTGCCGAAGGGAGTGAACTTCAAACAGATCTTTGCCGTCAGCATCCTGTGTGGCATCGGCTTCACCATGTCGATGTTCATCGCATCGCTGGCGTTCGAGCATGGCGGAGTGGATTACGGCAGCTATTCCCGCCTCGGGATCCTGGCGGGTTCCACCCTGGCGGCCGTGGCTGGTTACATCGCCCTGCGGATATCGCTGCCGAGGGGGGAGGCTAATCAAAGCACGGAGGGGTTATGAAAAGACTCGGATGGTTAGTTCTGCTGGCGAGCCCTGCAATCTGGGCGAATAGCCTGGCCGATTGCCAGCAGGATGCGGCATCGGCCAATTGCTCGGCCTACCTCAACGGGGTGGTCGACAGCGCCCTGATGCTGGGAGATCAGCAGGCCAAGGCCAGGTTCGGCGAGACCTTTGCCGAACGGGCCCTGAGCAGCCGTGCCGGCGAGCGGGTCAAGCAGTCCAACAAGCGCTACTGCAACGAGCGGATGCCGGATGCGGCCCGTCTCAAGGCGCATCTGCAACAGCAGTTCGGCGCGAACAAGGTTGACTCGATCAGCGACATGTATGACATTCTGGCGGTTGAACTCAGCTGCTACCGGAGCCCGCCTGGCGCGGGAACCCCATCGGATGTCACACCTTAACTACAACCATCTCTACTATTTTTGGATGACTCAGAAGAAGGGCTCCGTCACGCAAGCGGCGGAAGCCCTCTTTTTGACCCCGCAGACCGTCACCGGTCAGATCAAGTTGCTCGAGCAGCGCCTCGGCGGCAAGTTGCTGATCAGGAAAGGTCGTTCCCTCGAAGCCACCGAACTTGGCCAGCTGGTGTTTCGCTATGCCGACAAGATGTTCAGCCTCTCCTACGAGATGCTGGATATCGTCAACTATCGCAAGGAGAGCCAGGTCCTGTTCGATGTCGGCATTGCCGATGCCCTCTCCAAGCGTCTGGCCAGCCGGGTGCTGCTCTCCGTCATCCCGAACGATGGCTCCATCCACCTGCGCTGCTTCGAATCGACCCACGAACTCTTGCTGGAGCAGCTCAGCGAACACAAGCTGGACATGATCCTCTCCGACTGTCCGGTGGACTCCAGCCAACATGCCGGTCTGCTCTCCAAGCGGCTGGGGGGCTGTGGCGTCAGCTTCTTCTGCAAGGCTCCCCTGCCATCGTTGCCATTCCCGGCCTGCCTGGAGGAACGCAAGCTGCTCATTCCCGGACGGCGCACCGCCATGGGGCGCCAGTTGACCCAGTGGTTCGAGCAGCAGGGTATCTCCCCCAGCATCCTGGGAGAATTCGACGACGCGGCGCTGATGAAGGCGTTCGGCTTCTTCAACCAGGGCATCTTCATGGCGCCAACCATCTACCGGGAGGAGATCCTGGAGGGGGAAGAGGTGATGCTGTTGGGGGAGACCCAGGATTTGATGGAGGAGTACTATGTCATCTTCGCCGAGCGGATGATCCAGCATCCGGCGGTAAAACGGGTGTGCGAGAGTGACTTCTCCTTCCTGTTTGCCGGACAGGAGGACTTCGCCACCATTCAGCCGGCAAGCCTGTCATTTTAAATCGTCGAGGCCGGGGCTATGATCCCCGCCTCGCAGGAAGAGGTACGAGATGCAGTTGGAAGAGATGGAGGCGAATGCCGGACGTGCGGTGGCCCTGCTCAAGGCGTTGGCCAATGAGCGGCGACTGTTCATTCTGTGTCAGTTGCTGGAGCGGGAGCTGTCGGTCGGCGAGTTGAACGAAGTGCTTGGGTTGAGTCAATCGGCTCTATCACAACACCTGGCGGTATTGCGCCGGGATGAGCTGGTTGCGACAAGAAAAGAGGCCCAGACGGTCTACTATTCCCTGCGCAGCGTTGAGGTACGGGAGATGATAGGGTTGTTGCACAGACTGTACTGCAGCGACCCCAAATAAAAAACCGGCACTGAGGCCGGTTTTTTCAGCTTTCATCAGCGGATGCTGATTAAGCCATGGCTTTGATCTGGGCAGACAGGCGGCTCTTGTGACGAGCAGCTTTGTTCTTGTGGATCAGGCCTTTGGTCGCCATACGATCCATGATCGGCTGAGCAACAGCGAAAGCGGCAGTGGCAGCAGCCTTGTCGCCAGAGGCGATGGCAGCGATCACTTTCTTCAGGTAGGTACGGGTCATGGAACGACGGCTGGCGTTGTGCTGACGACGTTTCTCTGACTGAAGAGCACGCTTCTTAGCAGATTTGATGTTAGCCAAGGTAAAACTCCTAAAACTGTCTTAGCGAGTGTATTGAAAAGGCCCGGAAATATGCCTTCCCAACCACATATTGTCAAATGATTTGTGCAAATAAACACCGCCCCCCGGTGGTGTGTCAGATGGGAGACGGTTAAACTGTCGGCCGATTCTAACAGCATTCTTTTCTTTCCGACAGTTCCAGAGGCCTCGTCTTGAGTAAGAAATTGATCAAATCCGGCATGATAGTGTCCGGAATGACGCTGGCATCCCGTGTGATGGGCTTGGTGCGCGATGTGGTCATCGCCAATCTGCTCGGTGCCGGGGTGGCCGCAGACGTCTTCTTCTTCGCCAATCGCATTCCCAACTTCTTGCGCCGCCTGTTTGCAGAAGGGGCGTTCAACCAGGCGTTCGTGCCCGTGATGACGGAGTACAAGAAAAACGGTGACGAGCAGGCGCTCCGTGAGCTGTTGGCCGCAGTGGCGGGGACACTCGGCGGCATCGTCACCATAGTGACCCTGCTGGGGGTGCTGGGGTCAGGGGTGCTGACCGCCATCTTCGGGTGGGGCTGGTTCTGGGACTGGCTACACGGCGGGCCTGCGGCCGAGAAGTTCGAGCTGGCGAGCCTGATGCTCAAGATCACCTTCCCCTATCTCTGGTTCATCACCTTTACCGCCATGGCGGGGGCTATCCTCAACACCTTCGGCCGTTTCGCGGTCTCGTCGTTCACGCCGGTGTTTCTCAACATCACCATGATAGGGGCCGCCTGGTGGATTGCCCCCTTGCTGGATCGCCCCGAGCTGTCGCTTGCTATCGGTGTCTTCCTCGGGGGACTAGTACAGTTCCTGTTCCAGTATCCCTTCCTGCGCCAGCTCAACATGCTGGTCTGGCCCAAGTGGGGTTGGCATCACCCCGGGGTGGTGAAGATCCGTACCCTGATGATCCCGGCCCTGTTTGGTGTCTCGGTCAGCCAGATCAATCTGCTTATCAACACTATGCTGGCCTCCTTCCTGGCCACCGGTGCCATCAGCTATCTGTATTACTCTGATCGCCTGCTGGAGTTTCCCCTCGGCCTGTTCGCGGTGGCCATCAGCACCGTCATCCTGCCAGCCCTGGCCCGCAAGCATGTGGATGCGGATCCGGCAGATTTCTCCCGTACCATGGACTGGGGTATGCGTATGGTGATGCTGCTCGGCATGCCCGCCATGGTGGGCATCGCCGTGCTGCGTGAGCCCATCCTGCGGGTGCTGTTCATGCGCGGCGAGTTCGGCCTGCACGAGGTGAGCATGTCCAGCGCCAGCTTGCTGGCCTCCACCACAGGGTTGCTCTCCCTGATGCTCATCAAGGTGCTGGCGCCGGGCTACTATGCCCGCCAGGACACCAAGACCCCGGTGCGGATAGGCATCATGGCCATGGTGGCCAACATGGTCTGCAACCTCATCTTCATTTACCCGCTCGGTTACGTGGGGCTGGCGCTCGCTACCGCCTGTTCTGGCACCCTGAACGCCGCCTTGCTGTTCAAGGGGCTCTATCAACAGAATGTCTACCGCCCCTCCCGCAACACCGGGGTGTTCTGCCTCAAACTGCTGGTTGCCACTGTGCTGATGGGGGGGCTGCTCGCCTACCTGTCACCGGATCTCGCCCAGTGGGGCGCCTGGAGCATGGGCAAAGCCAGTCTTGAGCTGACCTTGCTGCTCTGCCTCGGCGGGGCTGTGTACGGGATTGTGCTGGTGGCGCTGGGCATACGGCCACGACACCTGAGAGCCGATCAGCAGCCGTAATAACGGCTTGGAAGCAAGGCGCTGCGGGCAGGTCGGGATAGCAGAGCAGGAGAGGGGGGCCGGGCGACCGGTGGGGGAGAATGGCCCTGACCGAGCCCGGGGAACCGGGCGGGATGGCTGAAATCGGGGTAATGCAGGGCTGACCCTGCCTGCTGCCTGATATATAATCCGCCGATTTCCATGGCAGCAACGCACAAGGCACTGATGGAGCTTATTCGCGGCATTCACAATATCCAGGCCCGTCACCGGGGCTGTGTATTGACCATAGGCAACTTCGATGGGGTTCATCAGGGGCACCATGCGGTGTTGACCCGCTTGCAGGAAAAAGCGGCCCAGCTGGGCTTGCCAGCCTGTGTCATGCTGTTCGAACCCCAGCCGCTGGAGCTGTTTGCCGGTGCTGCGGCACCCGCCCGCCTCAGCCGCTGGCGAGAGAAATACGAAGCCCTCAAGGCCATGCAGATCGATCGCATGCTCTGCGTGCGCTTCACCCACCGCTTTGCCGAGCAGGCGGCCAGTACCTTCATCGAGCAACTGCTGGTGGAGAAACTCGGCGTGCACTATCTGGTGGTGGGCGACGATTTTCGCTTTGGCAAGGGGCGGGAAGGGGACTTCCACCTGCTGGAAGAGGCGGGACGGCGCTTCGGCTTCGAGGTGATCAGCACCCAGAGCTTCCAGCTTTCCCGCCAGCGGGTCAGCAGCACGCTGGTGCGCGAGGCCCTCAAGGCGGGCCGTATGGCGGAGGTGGAGTTGATGCTCGGCCGCCCCTATGCCATCAGCGGTCGGGTGGCCCACGGTGACAAGCTGGGGCGCACCATAGGTTTTCCCACCGCCAACCTGGCCCTCAAGCGCCAGGTGATCCCGGTCGGTGGCGTGTTCGCGGTGGAAGTGGTATGTTCCGGCAAGATCTTCCCCGGTGTCGCCAATGTGGGTGTACGGCCGACCTTGAGCGGTACACAAGCCAGATTGGAAGTACATTTATTTGATTTTTCTGGTGATCTATACGGTCAGCAGGTCAAGGTGCTGCTTCGCCACAAGCTGCGCGAAGAGCAGAAATTTGACTCTTTCACCGCCTTGAAAGAGCAGATCGAACGAGATGCCCTGGCGGCCCGAGCCTGGTTCGGGCTGCCACAATTTCATTTACCCAGCACTCTTTTAGAAAAGAAGGGAACCCAGGACTGATGAGCGACTATAAACATACCCTGAATCTGCCGGAAACCGAGTTTCCGATGCGCGGCGATCTGGCCAAGCGCGAACCCAACATGCTGAAACGTTGGTACGATCAGGATCTTTACGGCGCCATTCGCCGCGCCAAAGCGGGCAAGCCTTCTTTCATTCTGCACGATGGCCCCCCCTATGCGAACGGCAGCATTCACATCGGTCACTCGGTCAACAAGATCCTCAAAGACATCATCATCAAGTCCAAGGGCCTCTCCGGCTTCGACTCCCCCTATGTGCCGGGCTGGGACTGCCACGGTCTGCCCATCGAGCTGAAAGTGGAAGGCATGGTCGGCAAGCCGGGTGAGAAGGTTTCCGCCGCCGAATTCCGCGCAGAGTGCCGCAAATACGCCAAGACCCAGATCGAAGCGCAGAAGACCGACTTCATCCGTCTGGGCGTGCTGGGTGACTGGGAACACCCCTACCTGACCATGGATTTTGGCACCGAAGCCAACATCATCCGCTCCATGGCCAAGATCGTTGAAAACGGCCACCTGCACAAAGGCTCCAAGCCGGTGCACTGGTGTACCGATTGCGGCTCTGCGCTGGCTGAAGCGGAAGTGGAGTACTACGACAAGAACTCCCCCTCCATCGACGTGCGCTTCAAGGCCGTCGACGAGGCTGCCGTGGCCGCCAAGTTTGACTGCGCCGAAGGCCACACCGGCAAGGGCCCCCTCTCTGCCGTGATCTGGACCACCACCCCGTGGACCCTGCCGGCCAACCGCGCCATCGCCATGCACGAGGCGCTGGACTACGCCCTGGTACAGGTCGAGGGCGAACACCCCGAGCGTCTGATCCTGGCCGCCGAGCTGGTCAAGGACGTGATGGATCGCGCCGGCATCGAGCACTTCCACAACCTGGGCTACGCCAAGGGCGCGGCGCTCGAGCTGTTGCGCTTCAACCACCCCTTCTACAGCTTCGACGTGCCCGTGGTGCTGGGTGATCACGTGACCCTGGACGCCGGTACCGGCGCGGTGCACACCGCCCCTGGCCACGGTCAGGAAGACTTCGTGGTCGGTCAGAAGTACGGTCTGGAAGTGGCCAACCCGGTTGGCAGCAACGGCGTCTACCTGCCGGATACCGAACTGTTTGCCGGCCAGCACGTGTTCAAGGCCAATGCGGCCGTGGTCGAGGTGCTGACCGAGCGCGGCGCCCTGCTGCACCACAAGGTGTTCAACCACTCCTACCCGCACTGCTGGCGTCACAAGACCCCGATCATCTTCCGCGCCACCCCCCAGTGGTTCATCAGCATGGAGCAGAAGGGTCTGCGCAAGCGCGCCCTGGAAGAGATCGAGCGTATCGAGAAAGAGGGCATCGCCCAACACGGCCAGAGCGGCTGGGTGCCGGCCTGGGGCAAGAACCGCATCCAGGCAATGGTCGAGAACCGTCCTGACTGGTGTATCTCCCGTCAGCGTACCTGGGGTGTGCCCATCTCCCTGTTTGTCCACAAGGATACCCAGGCGCTGCACCCGGATTCCGTGCGCCTGATGGAAGAGGTGGCCAAGCGGGTCGAGCAGTCCGGCATCCAGGCCTGGTGGGATCTGGACAAGGCCGAGCTGTTGGGCGCGGACGCCGACAACTACGAGAAAGTGCCCGATACCCTGGACGTCTGGTTCGACTCCGGCTCTACCCACGCCTCCGTGGTCGACGCCCGTCCCGAGTTCAACGGCAAGCCGGCCGACATGTATCTGGAAGGCTCTGACCAGCACCGCGGCTGGTTCATGTCCTCCCTGATGATCGGCGTGGCGATGAAAGACAAGGCCCCCTACAACCAGGTGCTGACTCACGGCTTCACCGTGGATGGTCAGGGTCGCAAGATGTCCAAGTCCATTGGCAACGTGGTGAGCCCGCAGGACGTGATGAACAAGCTGGGTGCCGACATTCTGCGTCTGTGGGTCGCCAGCACCGACTACACCGGCGAGATGACCGTCTCCGACGAGATCCTCAAGCGCTCCGCCGATGCCTATCGCCGTATCCGCAACACCGCCCGCTTCCTGCTGGCCAACCTGAACGGCTTCAATCCGGCGACCGACATGGTGGCACCGGCCGACATGGTGGTGGTGGATCGCTGGGCCGTGGGCCGTGCCAAGGCGGTACAGGCCGAGATCGTGGCGGCGTTCGACGAGTACAACTTCCATGGTGTGACCCAGAAGCTGATGCAGTTCTGCTCCATCGAGATGGGCTCCTTCTATCTGGACGTCATCAAGGATCGTCAGTACACAGCCAAGGCTGACAGCCTGGCCCGTCGCTCCTGCCAGACCGCCCTCTATCACATCGCCGAGGCCATGGTGCGCTGGATGGCGCCCATCATGAGCTTCACCGCCGACGAGATCTGGGCCCTTCTGCCGGGCGAGCGCGGCGAGTTTGTATTCACCGAGGAGTGGTACGACGGCCTGTTCGGGCTGGAAGCGGGCGAAGTGCTGAACGACGAGTTCTGGGCCGAGATCCTCACCGTGCGCGGTGAAGTGAACAAGGCGCTGGAAGTAGCCCGTGGCGAGAAGCGCATCGGCGGTTCCCTGCAAGCCGAGCTGACCCTGTTCGCCAAGCCTGAGCTGGCCGCGCGTCTGAACGCCCTGGCCGATGAGCTGCGCTTCGTGCTGCTCACCTCCAAGGCCAAGGTGGTCAGCGTCGATGCCGCTCCGGCAGACGCAGTAGAGACTGAGCGCGATGACCTGTGGCTGAGCGTGACCCAGTCTGTCGCTGCCAAGTGCGACCGCTGCTGGCACCATGTGGAAGACGTGGGTACCATCGCAGGCCACGAAGAGATCTGTGGCCGCTGTGTCACCAACGTCGAGGGTGACGGCGAAACTCGTCAATTTGCCTGATGAACATGACTCAAAACGAGATGAACAACAAAACCGGCCTGCGTTGGCTGTGGCTGGCGGTGCTGGCCTTCGTACTGGACCAGGCGAGCAAGCTCGCCGTGGTCAAGTTGCTGCCGTTTGGCTACCCGGGGGTGGAGATCACCCCCTTCTTCAATCTGGTCCACGTCTACAACAAGGGGGCGGCTTTCAGCTTCCTGGCCGATCAGGGGGGCTGGCAGCGCTGGTTCTTCGCCGTGCTGGCGTTCGCCATCTGCGGCCTGCTGATCCACTGGTTGCGCAAGCAATCCGTCACCCAGCGCTGGAGCGGTATCGCTTACAGCCTGATCATCGGCGGGGCGCTCGGCAACGTGTTTGATCGGCTGGTGCTGGGCCACGTTGTCGACTTCCTCGACTTCTACTGGCAGCGCGCCCATTGGCCGGCGTTCAATCTGGCCGACAGCTTCATCTTCATCGGTGCCGCCATGATAGTGCTGGAAGGGTTCCGCAGTGAGAAGAAGAAGGAGGCGACCTCATGAGCCAGCCGATTGCCGCTGACAGCAGCGTATTGTTCCACTTCTCCATCAAGCTGGAAGATGGCTCGGTGGCCGACAGCACGGCACTGCACGGCAAGCCGGCCCGTCTGCGGATGGGGGATGGCAGCCTGACGCCGAGCTTCGAGCAGTGTCTGCTGGGGCTGCGCGAGGGGGAGAGCAAGAGTTTTACCCTGGCACCGGAGCAGGCGTTCGGCCTCTCCAACCCCGACAACATCTACCATCTGGACCGCGCCAAGTTCGGCGCCGAGGTGGAGCCCAAGGTCGGTACCATCATACTGTTCGACCAGCCCAACGGCAGCGAGCTGCCGGGCATCATCCGGGCGGTGGAAGGGATGTCGGTGACGGTCGATTTCAACCACCCCCTGGCCGGCCACACCGTCACCTTCGAGGTGGAGATCCTGGGGGTTGATGACGAGGAGAAAGTGAACTGATGGATATCCTGCTCGCAAATCCCCGTGGCTTCTGTGCCGGTGTCGACCGCGCCATCAGCATCGTCGAGAGCGCACTGGAGAAGTTCGGTGCCCCCATCTATGTCCGTCATGAAGTGGTGCACAACCGCTACGTGGTGAACAAGCTCAAGGAGGCGGGCGCCGTCTTCGTCGAGGAGCTGGATGAGGTGCCGGACGACAGCATCGTCATCTTCTCCGCCCACGGCGTCTCCAAGGCGGTGCGCGAGATGGCCAAGTCCCGCGCTCTCAAGGTGTTCGATGCCACCTGTCCGCTGGTGACCAAGGTGCACATGGAGGTCCATCGCGCCAGTCGCAAGGGCTCCGAAGCCGTGCTCATCGGTCATGCCGGCCACCCCGAGGTGATCGGCACCATGGGGCAGTACGAGAACGCCGAAGGCGGCATGTATCTGGTGGAGACACCGGAAGATGTGGCCAGGCTCAAGGTGAAGAACCCGGATGACCTCTGCTTCGTCACCCAGACCACCCTCAGCGTGGACGAGACCTCAGACGTTATCGATGCGCTGCGGGCGCACTTCCCCAAGATCCAGGGGCCGCGCAAGGATGACATCTGCTATGCCACCCAGAACCGCCAGGATGCGGTGCGGGAGATGGCAGGGCTGGTGGATGCCATGCTGGTGGTGGGATCGCGCAACTCCTCCAACTCCAACCGGTTGCGGGAGCTGGCCGAGAAGGTGGGGACCCAGGCCTACCTCATCGACGATGCGTCCATGATTGACCCTCACTGGCTGGACGGTGTCGAACGTATCGGGGTCACTGCGGGTGCCTCTGCACCCGATGTGCTGGTACAAAACGTTATCGCCCGTCTGCGCGAGCTGGGAGGCAAGATAGTGACGGAGCATCCGGGCCGCGAGGAAAACGTGGTATTCGAAGTCCCCCCCGAACTTCGTATCCTCTGATGAAAATGCCGGCCCAGCGTCGGCATTTTTGTAGGCAGAGCGAGCAACTCCAGTATCGAGGCCAAAGGCGCTTCCGGGGAAAGGGCCATGATTGGTACAGGCTTCACTTTCTTCTTATTCCTGTGTTTTCCCTATCCATGATCTATGCATGAGAGGTATTCCTCTCAGGTATCTTCAACCGGGTGCTGATGGTTATGAAGGCTCACTTCCAGCAGTCGGCAGGCTCCTTCACATCGGCCTTGGTGATGGTGAGCAGGGTACAACCGGTATCATTGCTCTGAGCTCCGCTGGCCTGAGCTTGCAGCTTGTAGGTGGCGGCACTGGTCGAGGCCGCAACCACGGAAAAACTGTAATAGTTGCTGCTGGGGTTGCCAAGATCCGCCAGGTTCGTGCTGTAAGCGCTGCTGGTGATCCGATACTCCTCCTGTTTGAGTTGCATGGTCATCAGAGTCTTGAATGCATCGGTGCGTCGGGAGTGTAACAATCCATTCTGGAAAGAGGGATAGGCAATGGCGGCAATGATGGCCACGATGGCGACCACGACCATCAATTCAATCAGCGTTATTCCTCTTGCGAAGCGTAGCGGCATCGGCATGGTTCCATAAGTGAGTTGGGACTATCATAGGATAGTACTCGCCAGCCCGAGAACGGGCTATAGACAGGAGTCTAGGCAAACATGGAAATGCGGATCAGGCCGGAGTCCGGCTTTACCTTGATAGAGCTGATACTCGCCTTGACATTGGTGGCGATCCTGGTGGCTGTCGCGCTCCCCAGCTATCGTTCTCTGCGCCAGGAGCAGATGGTCAGGGCCGCCACCCAGGCGCTTTATACCGACATGATGCTGCTCAAGTCCGAAGCCATCAAACGCGGCGGCCCCTTGACGCTCAAACTCTTCAACGCTGGTCAGTCGAACTGGTGTTATCGCATCGCGATAGACGCTACCTGCAGCAGCTGTGCCGACCATTGCTCCAGTATCGAGGGCCGCAAAGGCGCCGATGCAAACGAGTTTGGCGGCGTGGTGATCGATGCGTCGAACCAATACAAGAGTGGCTCCACCGCCAGCATCACTTTCACGCCACGCCGGGGCACCTTTCTCGGAGGCAATCTGAGCGTCTCCAATGATGCCAGCACGACGAACAGGGTGGTCATCGCAACCTATGGCCGGATCAGTACCTGCGTGGAGGGGAACACATGCTGAGACGCCATCGTATGAAAGGTTTCAACCTGGTGGAGCTAATGGTGGCCATGGTGGCGGGTTTGCTACTGGTCGCCGCCGCTTCGGCACTCTTTGCTAGCATACTCAAGGCCAACAAGACGGCGATGCAGGTCAGTCGCCTCAATCAGGAACTTCAATCGATTACGGACATGATGGCCCGTGATATCCAGCGTGCAGGTTATGACGCCAGTGCAGCTGCACATACATTGGTTTCTGGTGCGACCTCCCCATTCTATTTCGATCCGGCCACAGATCTGGTGAGCGGCTGCATCAAGGTGAAATACGACGACAATGCGGATGGTGTGTTGGACAACACCTCTGCGGCCGGTGAGACTCGGTTTTATAACTACAGCAGTGCCGACAAGGCAGTGAGGCTGGATCAAGGAGACACAGCCAGTTGTTCGGCAGGCAGCAAGCTCAGCTCCGATGACACGATTGCGGTCAGTGCGCTGAGTTTTAGCATGCTCTCCGGTTCCGTTTCCACAGGGGTCAGAAGCATCAGACTTACTATCACGGGCAACGATATTAAATCCCCGGCCCTGACGCTCACTTTGCAGCGGGATATCAAGCTGCGCAACGACGGGTTTTGATGCCATGAAACGTCACGCCGGTTTCACTACCTTTACGGTCACCCTGCTGCTGATCCTTATCCTTGTTGGCATTTCCCTGCTTGTGGGGAAGCTGATGGTGGCCGACCGCAAGGTTAGCGTCAACGAGGTGCAATATCGGCAGGCCCTGGCGCTGGCTGAGCTGGGCATTGCCGATGGTCTGAGCCGGCAGGATGCCGGTATTGCCATTCCCAGCGGCGGCTTGACGGTCAGCTCGGCGCAAGGCACATATCTGCTTACTGCGACCAACACAACGCCGATCACGGTCGGAACCCCCCCCAATACTCTTGATGTGACGCCGGTAGAGTTGGTATCCACCGCCACCTTGCCCAGCAATCTGGGAACCGCCACCGTGCGGGTTCAGGTGGCAGGCTATCATCTACTCTCCGCTGCAAAGGCGGTGCCGCTGATGGTTGCCGGGGGGACCTCTATCGGGGGGAACTTTACCGTGGTCTCGAATCCCAACGGTGGTGGGCCAGGTGTGCCGTTGTCGGTTTGGTCTGATCAGGCTGTCGGGGGCAGTGGTTCCTGGCAGACCTGCCATCAGGGGGACTATAGCGGAGGCAGTTGCAGCACCAATCTAAGCGATACGAACGATATAGGAGCAGATATCAAGGCAAATGATCCCGCCTTCCCAGATGATCTGCTCTGGTACCTGTTTGGAGAGCCGGATACCGATGAAGGTTGGGCCAACATGTTCGATAACGGGGCGATCTCTATCCCCAATTGCAGCTCTCTTGGGGCTGCATCGACCGGGATTTTCATTGTCGATATCGGTGTCGATTGCGACTTCACTGCGAGCCTGATCGGAAGTGCGGCTGCTCCCGTGGTGCTGATTGTCCGGGATGGTGATCTGACTATGAATGGCGGTTTGGTATTCAATGGCATCATCTTCGCGCATTCTGATGATCCGAGTAACTCTCCACGGGTGAAAGCGAATGGTACGGCAACGGTGAATGGCTCCCTGATTGCCAATGCCCCTATCGATATCACCAGCGGTACTTTCAATGTCAAATACGATCAATCCGTGCTTGACGGTGTTCAGCAAGGCGCCAGTTTTCAGACCACAAAGATGGTGCCCGGCAGTTGGCGGGATTGGTAAGGCGAGGAGCGCATATGAACAAGCAGAAAGGATTTGGTCTGCTGGAGATCCTGATTACCCTGGTGCTGCTCGGGGTGGGGGTGGCCGGGCTGGTCTCGCTGGCACGTGGCATGTTGAGCACGGCCCGGGAAGGAGGGCGCTACGAAATCGCCATGCGATTGGCTGAGTCAAAGCTCGATGAGTTTCGCAACTTCAACGAAGTACGCTCTGCGACCCCGCCACTTACTGCTTATAAAGACATTGTCACCGGTAGTGGCAGCCAATCACTCTCGAACGACAGTTATGCAGTGAACTGGACGGTTACCAATCAGTTTCTGAATGGTGGTGTCTGGTCGACAACCCAGCCTGCCACTTATCTTTACGACTATCCGGAACGCAAGCGGATTGTGGTGAGAGTCACCTGGAATGACAATGATGGCTCCGGCCGTTATTTGGAGCTAGCTGGAGCTATTTCACCCACGGGCTCCTTCACCAGCGATGAAACAGGGGATGGTCTGGTCAAACCCCGTGAAAATCCCACTGTTGACTATACAAAGGGAAGCGTTCCGGACGTGGTCGCGGTAGCGCTTGGTAATGGCAGCAATAAAGAGACGAGCAAGCCTTTACCCCATATATCGGGGGGCTCCAGTTCCAGCCGAACCATTCAATTTGATACAGCGACTTACCAGACAATAGGATCCGGCAGCCAGAGGCAGTCGGTGCAGGATACTGCCACGGTTTATTGCAGCTGCACTTTTTCCGGTGGTACGGGAACGGCTTATTTGCCTGCACGTCCCTATTATATCGAGTCGGATGGCCTGCAATATTGGAAGTCGGGTACACAGTTGAGCAAGTCGGTCGGGATGCTGAAGGGCAATGCCAATCAACAGGAAACACTCTGCTCGACCTGCTGCAGCGAACATTATGATGTGAGTACCCAAGGGTTTGCGGGCTATTATGCCCCGCTAAATACGAGCAGAGGTAGATACCAAGCGAGCGGTGCCAATCTGGTGGCTGCCAGTACAGGTGATTATCAGGATGCCTGCCGCTTCATCCGCATTGATGGTTTCTACCGACCTGCACCGGATTGGCGTCTTGCGAGCCTGACCAGTTTTTCGGCCAGCTTTCTGAATGATGCAACCAATCTGGCGAACTATCAGGCCTATGTAGCCTATGTGGTAACAGAGCATGCCAAATGGCAGAAAACGGCCTTTGCTGGCACAACTGACAGCAGTTGGTCCGTCCCCAACTCTTCCCCGGCGATCCAGTCATTCAATAGCTGGCTGGCAGCAAATCGGGCTGGTGACAGTACCACCGCCTTGTCGACATCGATCGGCTCCAGGCAATTGATAAGCCGTGGTATCTACGTGGATATCATGCCCCCCAGCTATCTAAGTGATGAAGTCTTTAAAGGAGGCGTGACCGAGCCGATTCTGGCCAAGATCACGTTCCAGGATGTGAACATGACGCTGCTGAGCGAATGGAGCAGCAGCGATGCCAACAAGGGCACCGTGACCAGCCAGCCAATTGCCACTATCGTCGACCCGGACAATAACTATTACGGCACTTACAGTCGTGGGGTGCTGACGGCCAAGAGTACGACCTTCTCTGGTACACCGCCCGTCGATAGCCCGATCACCATCACGGTGAAAAGTTATCAGGGGAATTCGGGAGTCGTGGGGTCACCCGTACTGCCTGAGGATGTCACAGCAGCCATGACTTCTACCATGCTGGTCAGTATTCAAAACCAACCGGTTACCAGCATTCACGGGATCGTAGAATGTTTGCAGCTGAAGACGACGGGTAACGGTAATGGCTTGAAAAACAGTTCGGTCTCTTGCGATGCCACCTCTATTGGCCTGACCGTTGGCGTCAACAATGCCAATGTGACGTGTCAGGTGCTGGATCTGGGCAAACCGGCAAAACCAAACTATTCGTGCAGCGGGGTACCTGGCAGCAGTTTTACGCTTACCCTGTCGAAGAGTGGTTACCAGATTACGCCAGCCTCTCAGACTTTTACCCTGCCTGCCAGCGGCACTTCGGTAGGGGGATGTGTGATGATGGTACAGGAGACATTGCTGACCGCATCACCAGCAGCGACGCCGACACCAACGACGACGTGCACCACAGTGCCCTAGCCTGAAGCGCGGTGATATGGAGGCCGGGGCCTACATGTAGTCAGACAGGGTGGGGGAGTAATGATACCCCTTCCCCCCAAGGCGCTGGCACAGCCAGCGCCTTTTCTTTATCATTCCCCATCATTTTCGAATTCAAGATGCATCGCCATGGCAAACGCCCTCTCTCTGATGCTTGCCCAGTTAAATCTGACGGTAGGCGCTATCGAAGATAACTGTGACAAGGTACTGGCTGCCGCCGCTGAGGCCGATCTGCAAGGTGCCGATCTGCTGGTGTGTTCCGAGCTGGCCCTGACCGGCTATCCGCCGGAAGATCTGCTGCTGCGCGCCGACCTGATGATCCGGGCAGAAGCTGCGCTGGCCCGCGTCGCCGCATGGCAGGGCAACTGCGCCATTCTGGTGGGGCACCCCTGGCGTGAAGGGGAGAAGCTCTACAACGCGGCTTCTCTCTATGAGCAGGGCAAGCTGGTGGCGCGCTACTTCAAGCAGGATCTTCCCAACTACGGTGTCTTCGACGAGAAGCGTTACTTCACCGCAGGAACCGAGAGCTGCGTGGTGCCATTCCGTGGCCATCGACTGGGACTGCTCATTTGCGAAGATCTCTGGCAACCAGGGCCGGCGCTGGCCGTCAAGGCCGCTGGTGCCGACGTGCTGATCACCATCAACGCCTCCCCCTACGATCAGGAGAAACCCTGGATCCGCCGCGAGCTGATAGTGGAGCGTTGTGAGCAGGCTGGCTTGCCGCTGGTCTACCTCAACCAGGTGTGTGGCCAGGATGAGCTGATCTTCGACGGTTGCTCCAAGGTGTTCAACAGCCAGGGCGAGCTGACTCACAAGCTGGCCCCCTTCGCCGAAGAGCTGGCGCTGGTGCGCTTTGCTGACGGTGAACCGGTGAAGGTGCGGGAGCCTGCCGCGCCGCTCGAGCCGCTGGCCGAGACCTATCAGGCTCTGGTACTGGCGGTGCGCGACTATGTCACCAAGAACGGTTTTCAGGGGGCCGTACTCGGTCTCTCCGGCGGGATCGACTCGGCACTGACGCTCGCCATCGCAGCCGATGCCATCGGGGTCGACAAGGTGCAGGCGGTCATGATGCCGTTCCGCTATACCGCCCAGATGAGCGTCGAAGATGCCAAGGAACAGGCCGAGCGGATGGGGGTGGAATTCAACATCATCTCCATCGAGCCCATGTTCGAAGGTTTCATGGCCCAGCTTGCACCGCTGTTCGAAGGGACGGCTCGCGACACCACCGAAGAGAACCTGCAGGCCCGTTGCCGCGGTGTGCTCTTGATGGCCCTCTCCAACAAGCGTCGTCGCATCGTGCTGACCACCGGCAACAAGAGCGAGATGGCGGTCGGTTACGCCACCCTCTATGGCGACATGGCCGGCGGTTTTGACGTGCTCAAGGATGTCCCCAAGACCCTGGTCTTCAAGCTGTGCGAATACCGCAACAGCGTGGAGTATGTGATCCCGCAGCGGGTCATCGATCGTCCCCCTTCGGCAGAACTCGCACCGGATCAGGTGGATCAGGACAGCCTGCCTCCCTACGACATCCTAGATGCCATCCTCAAGCGCTATGTGGAAGAGGATGCCTCCGTGGCCGACATGGTGGCGGAGGGCTTCGAAGAGGCGGTGGTGCGCAAGGTGATCCGCCTCGTGGACCTCAACGAATACAAGCGCCGTCAGGCCGCGGTCGGGCCTCGCATCACGGCCCGCAACTTTGGTAAGGATCGCCGTTATCCCATCACGTCCGGGTTCGGCAAACAGAACTGGTAAGGAGTCACCATGAAGAAGATTGAAGCCATCATCAAACCGTTCAAGCTGGACGATGTGCGCGAAGCCCTGGCCGAGATCGGCATCAACGGCATGACCGTCTCCGAAGTGAAAGGCTTCGGTCGCCAGAAAGGCCACACCGAACTCTATCGCGGTGCCGAGTACATGGTCGACTTCCTGCCCAAGGTGAAGGTGGAGCTGGTGGTCCAGGACGAGGATCTCGATGCCTGCCTGGAAGCTATCCAGAATACCGCCCGCACCGGCAAGATTGGTGATGGCAAGATCTTCGTCTGCGAGGTGGAGCGCGTCATTCGCATCCGTACCGGCGAAGAGAACGAAGACGCCATCTGATGTGGATGCGTCTCACCGTGGTGGCTGGCCTGGTGTTTGGTCTGACCGCCTGCAGTACCCGCCCGCCGGCCCAGCCAGAAAACCTGTGCCAGATCTTTCGCGAGAAGCCTGACTGGCACAAGGCGGCACTCAGGATGAACGAGCGGTGGGGAACGCCGGTGCAGGTGGTGATGGCCATGATGTATCAGGAGTCCTCCTTCGTACACGATGCCCAACCGCCGATGCAGTACTTCCTTTTCATCCCGACCGGGCGGGCGAGTTCCGCCTACGGCTACGCCCAGGTGAAGGACGAGACCTGGGATGATTACCAGCGGGAAACCGGGAACGGCTGGAGTGATCGGGACGACTTTGCCGACGCCATCGATTTCATGGGCTGGTACACTAGCAAGGCACAACGGCTCAATGGCACTTCCAAGTGGGATGCCTATGGCCAGTATCTGAATTATCACGAAGGCTGGGGTGGCTACCGACGTGGCAGTTACCGCAGCAAGGGGTGGCTGATGAAAGTCTCCCGCAAGGTGGAGGCCCGAGCCCAACGCTACGGCGCCCAGTATCGACAATGCAAGGATCAGCTGCCCAGCGGGGGCTGGTTCTCGTAACCACATCAGGAGTCAGAAATGCCGTTATTGGACAGTTTTACCGTCGACCACACCCGCATGGCAGCCCCTGCAGTGCGGGTGGCCAAGACCATGCAGACCCCGAACAAGGACACCATCACAGTGTTCGACCTGCGTTTCTGCGTGCCGAACCAGGAGATCCTCTCCGAGCGCGGCATCCATACCCTCGAGCACCTGTTTGCCGGCTTTATGCGTGACCATCTCAATGGGAATGGGGTCGAGATCATCGACATCTCTCCCATGGGATGCCGCACCGGCTTCTACATGAGCCTGATTGGCGCACCGGATGAGGCCCGTGTCGGCGCCGCCTGGCAGGCCGCCATGAGCGACGTGCTGACCGTGCAGGAGCAGGGCAAGATCCCCGAGCTCAACGAATATCAGTGCGGCACCTACAGCATGCACTCCCTGGAAGAGGCGCACGCCATCGCCCGCCACGTGCTGGAGCGCGGCATCGGCGTCAACCGCAACGACGAGCTGGCCCTGCCGGAAGAGAAGCTGAAAAGCCTCTGATCCTGGTGTGGTGAGCATGAAAAAGGCCGGTCATTGACCGGCCTTTATCGTATGGACGTTCAGGAGGGCAATGGCATCACCCGGTTGCGCCCCAGCTCCTTGGCCTTGTAGAGCAGCTTGTCGGTGCGCTCGACCAGGCTGTCGCCCGTCTCCTGGCCGCTATATTCCCCCACGCCGAAAGAGGCGGTGATGTGGTCGATGCGCCGGCCAGACTTGCGATCCAGGATCGACATCCGCTCTATGATGCGACGCAGGCTTTCGGCCATCTGGCGGGTTAGCGCAAGGGCTCGGTTCGGCACCAGTATCGCAAACTCTTCACCGCCGAGGCGATAGGCCGTGATCCCCTCCTTGCTGGCCTCTCGCAGTCGTTTGCCGACGATGCGCAGCACCTGGTCACCGAGCAGGTGGCCATATTCGTCGTTGAAGCTCTTGAAGCGATCGATGTCGGCCATGATCAGCGAGAAGGGGCGCTTGCTGCGGATCAGGCTGTCCAGCTCCAGATCGAAGGCACGGCGGTTGAGCAGGTTGGTGAGGGCATCCTCGTTGGCCAGCTTGCGGGTCTCGTTGAGTGCCTCGCGCAGTTCCTTGATCTCCTTCTCGGCATTGCTGAGCTGACTGCGAAAGTGCAGGGTGGACATGCGTACGTCCCGCGACTCGCGTACCAGCTCCCGCAAGATGGCCATGGTGTCGTCCAGGCTCAGCCCCTCGTCGTCGATGAGACTCAACTTGTCGAAGCTCTTGTCGAGCATGGCCTGGAACTGGCCGGTATCCACCAGGGCGTCATGCATGGAGCTACCGAGCTCGTTGGCCATGGCGGCGAGGCTGAGCTTCATCTCCTCGAGCTGTCGCTCGTCCTGACTGGCGAGGTGCTGGTGATAGAGACGCTCACAGGTGGAAAGGGAGAAGGTGCCCTGTAGCTTGATGGCCTGATCGATGGCCTGGTTCAGCTCGGGCATGTCGCCGGAGACATAGTTGTACCAGAGGTGGTAATTGTGCGGCGTGGTGGGGATTTGATACTTGATCATCAGGGGTACCGCCTGTTTCAAATAGGCGGCAGATTGGGCGAACGAGTCCTTGCTCATGAGTTCCGAGTCTCACATACCTGCAAACTGCGGCCAGTATGACAGAGAGAATGGCCAAAAGGCAGTCGATGGATGCCATTAGCTCCCCCCTTCGATATAATGTCTGCGTAACTACCTACCCTAAGGCCTGCTTATGTCTCAAAAAGATCCTTTCCTCCAACGCGAGGCCGAAAAATACGAAAATCCCATCGCCAGCCGCGAGATGCTGCTGGAGCTCATCAAGGGCCATGAAAAACCCATGTCCCGTGAAGAGCTGGCCAAGGTCCTCAAGCTGACCGAGGAAGAGCCGTTGGAAGCCCTTCGCCGTCGTCTGCGCGCCATGGAGCGCGATGGGCAACTGGTATTCACGCGCAACCAATGTTACGCCCTGCCGGATCGTCTGAATCTGGTCAAAGGCTATGTGCTTGGCCACAAAGATGGATTCGGTTTTCTGCGTCCCGAAGGTGGTGGAGCGGATCTCTTCCTGAACAACCGCGAGATGCAGCGTCTGATGCACGGCGATTATGCCCTGGTGCAGCCGACCGAAATCGATCGCAAGGGGCGCCAGGAGGCGCGTCTGGTGCGCCTGCTCAAGGCCCGCGAGGCGGACATCGTCGGTCGCTACTTCGTCGAGAACGGTGTGGGTTTCGTGGTACCCGACGACAGCCGCATCGGCCAGGACATCATCATCCCGGAAGGGGAGAACAAGGGCGCTCGCCAGAGCCAGGTCGTGGTCGTGCGCATCAACCAGCGTGCCACCGCCCGTTTCAATGCGGTCGGTTCCGTGCTGGAGGTGCTGGGTGAGAACATGGCGCCGGGCATGGAGATCGAGATCGCCCTGCGTACCCACGGCATTCCGCACACCTGGCCCGAGGAGGTGACCAAGGAGGTCGCCGGTCTGGGCGAACAGGTGCCGGAGAAAGCCAAAGAAGGCCGCATCGACCTGCGTGCCCTGCCGCTGGTCACCATCGACGGGGAAGATGCCCGCGACTTCGATGACGCGGTCTTCTGTGAAGCCAAGCGCGGCGGCGGCTGGCGCCTGTGGGTCGCCATTGCCGACGTCTCCGCCTATGTGAAGCCGGGCACGGCCCTCGACACCGAAGCCTACCAGCGCGGCAACTCCGTCTACTTCCCGGAATTCGTGGTGCCCATGCTGCCCGAGGTGCTCTCCAACGGCCTCTGCTCCCTGAACCCCCAGGTGGACCGCCTCTGCATGGTGTGCGAGATGACCATCTCCGCCGCCGGCCGCATGTCCGGTTACAAGTTCTACGAAGCCGTGATGAACTCCCACGCTCGTCTGACCTACACCAAGGTGGCGGCGATCCTGGACGGGGATCCCAAGCTGCGTCAGCAATATGATCCCCTGGTGGGCCACATTGAAGAGCTGAACAACCTCTACAAGGCGCTCAAGCATGCCCGTCACCAGCGCGGTGCGGTGGAGTTCGAGAGCGAGGAGACCCGCTTCATCTTCAACGCCCAGCGCAAGATCGACCGCATCGTGCCGCTGGTGCGCAACGACGCCCACAAGATCATCGAAGAGTGCATGATCCAGGCGAACGTGGCCGCTGCCCGCTACATCGAGAAGAACGAGGCCTCCGCCCTGTTCCGGGTACACGACCGCCCGGGCGAGGAGCGCCTCACCGGTTTCCGTGACTTCCTGGCCGAGCTGGGCCTGGAACTCAAGGGGGGCCTGGAGCCCGAGCCGAAAGACTTTGCCGAGCTGGCCGCCAAGTTTGAAGGGCGCCCGGATGCAGAGCTGCTCTCCACCATGCTGCTGCGCTCCATGCGCCAGGCCATCTATCAGGCCGACAACATCGGCCACTTCGGTCTGGCCCTGAAGTCCTACGCTCACTTCACCTCGCCGATCCGTCGCTACCCCGACCTCATCCTGCACCGGGCGATCAAGTACCAGACCGCCAAGGAGCAGCAGGGCAACCTGCGCCACAAGTGGACCCCGAGCGGTGGCTACCACTACCAACTGGAAGAAGTGGACCCGATGGGCGAGCACTGCTCCATGACCGAGCGTCGTGCCGACGACGCCACCCGCGACGTGGCCGACTGGCTCAAGTGCGAGTACATGCTGGATCACGTGGGTGACGAGTTTGACGGCGTCATCGCCAGCGTCACCGGCTTCGGCTTCTTCGTGCGCCTGGCGGAGATCCACATCGACGGTCTGGTGCACGTCAGCACCCTCACCAACGACTACTACCAGTTCGACCCCCTGCACCAGCAGCTGATCGGCGAGAACTTCCGCCGTCGCTACCGTCTGGGTGACAAGGTGCGGGTCAAGGTGATGGGCGTGAACCTGGACGATCGCAAGATCGACTTCGTGATGGTGGAAGAGCCGCTCAAGGCCACCGGCAAGAACGCCAAGGAGATGGCGCGCAAGCAGGCCGAGATCAAGAAAGAGAAGGCCAAGAGCGCCCAGCGCCACGAGAAACGCAAAGAGGGCAAGGAGAGCGGCAAATCCGACAAGGGTGGCCGTGCCAAACCCAGCAACAGACGACCGAGCAAGAAGGCTCGCGACAAGGCCAAGAGCACGAAATGAGTACTGAATTGATCTACGGCATTCACGCCGTCTCCGCGCTGCTGGAGCGTACCCCCGAGCGCTTCATCGAAGTGTGGGCCCTCAAGGGCCGCGATGACGAGCGGCTGCAGCCCCTGCTGGCGGAGCTGGAGTCCCTCGGCATCAGGGTGCAGAGCGTGAACCGCAAGACGCTGGATGACAAGGCGGAAGGCAACAATCACCAGGGCATCATGGCCAAGGTCATTGAAGCGCCGAAGCTGGCTGAGCACGACCTGGCCAGCCTGCTGGATTGTCTGGCGGCGCAAGAGACTGCACCCTTCCTGCTGGTGCTGGACGGCGTGACCGATCCGCACAACCTCGGCGCCTGCCTGCGCAGTGCCGATGCGGCCGGGGTGCATGCGGTGATCGTGCCGCGGGACAAGGCCACCGGCCTGACGCCCATCGTGCGCAAGGTGGCTTGCGGCGCCGCCGAGGTGGTGCCGCTCATCCAGGTCACCAACCTGGCGCGCAGCCTGCGCGAGCTGCAGGAGCGCGGTGTCTGGATCGTCGGTACCGCCGGCGAGGCGGATCACGACCTCTACCAGGCGAAACTCACCGGCCCCATGGCGCTGGTGATGGGCGCCGAAGGCAAGGGCATGCGCCGACTGACCCGCGAGCACTGCGACGAGCTGGTGAGCATCCCCATGGCGGGGGCTGTCTCCAGCCTCAACGTCTCGGTGGCGAGCGGTGTCTGCCTGTTCGAAGCCGTGCGTCAACGTCGCGGCTGATCGGGCGATGACCGACAGACCCCCCTTCGACTGGGATCGGGTCGCAGATGAGCAGGAGGCCGCGCGCCTCCTCTCTTTTGCCCGGCCGTTGACCCTTTCCCCCAAATCTTGCCTCTGGCATGCCGGAGACAGCCCGGCACTCCTGGTCAGGGTGGAGGAGGGGCTGCTGCGGGCCAAGGTGGTGCTGGCGGATGGCCGCGAGTACATCAAGGAGTTCTACTGGGAGGGGGACGAGTTTCTCGATTTCCACCACCTGCTCAGCGGCGACCCCGCCCGTTACAGTGTGGAGGCGCTGGAGCCCTGCCGACTGCAGATCTTCGCACTGGCGGATCTGCGCACGCTGTCCTGCTGGCCCACCTGGTATCAGCATCTGCTGGCCGTGCAGCTGCGTATCAAGGAGGAGAAGGAGCTGTTGCTGCTGACCGGGAGCCCCCAGGCCCGCTATCAGCATTTTCTCGCGAGTTTCCCAGCACTGGATGCCAGGGTGCCGGATCACCTGATTGCCGCCTATCTCGGCATTACCCCCATCAGTCTGAGCCGCATTCGCAGGCGGTTGAAAGCGCTTAACCAAGGTTAATGACGTCCCCCGGGCGCGGGACTATGCTGGCGGGCCGCATTCACAAGGAGCTATCCATGAACTGGACCCTGAAATCCTGGTCGGAACTGACCACGGACGAGTTGTACGAGTTGCTGGCCCTGCGGGCCGAGGTGTTCGTGGTGGAACAGACCTGCCCCTTCCAGGATCTGGACGGGCTGGATCGCCGCGAGGGGGTCTGGCATCTGCTTGGCCATCAGGGGGATCTGCTGGCCGCCTATGCCAGGATCATGGCCCCAGGCGTGGGCGATGAGACGGGCTCTGCCATCGGTCGTGTGGTGACCTCGCCCAGGGCGAGGGGGAATGGCCTTGGCCACAAGCTGCTCGACGAGGCAGTGGCGGCGTGCCTGGGACGTTGGCCCGCGCACAGCATCTGGCTGGGAGCCCAGGCCCACCTGCAGGGCTTCTATGGCCGACACGGCTTTGTGGCTGAAGGGGAGGGGTATCTCGAAGACGACATTCCCCACGTGGGCATGCGCAGGCAGCCAGTCTGATCAGTCACATGGCCGGGAAAGTGGACGGCCATGCGCCGGCTCTCACATTGTGGTGATGCAAACGAGTATGATGGTGCTCCCCTGTCGTTCGGAACCCCGTCGTGACACTCTCTATCTTCTCGGCCATTCTGCTGGCCGCCCTGCTGCACGCCCTGTGGAACGCGCTGGCCAAGCGCCAGGTAGCGGGGCGGGTCAGCGTACTTCTGGTCTCCCTCTGCTCCGGGCTGTTTTCCCTGCCTTTCCTGCCCCTGGTAGGGCTGCCTGCCACAGTGGAATACCCCTGGCTGGCGCTCTCCATCCTGCTGCACTGCGGTTATTGCCTGTTTTTGGGACGTGCCTACCGGCTGGGCGAGTTTGGCCAGGTCTATCCGCTGGCCCGGGGTTGTGCCCCCCTGATGACCCTGTTGTTCGGTGCTCTGCTGCTTGGCGAGGTGCCCGGGACGGTGGCGGTGTCGGGGGCCCTGGTGCTGGTGGGCGGGGTGCTGCTGATGGCATGGCGAGGTGGTCTTCGGCTCGCTCCGGCCGCCCTGCAGGCGGTACTGATCACCTCGCTCTTTACCGCAGCCTATACCCTGTCTGACGGCATGGGGGCACGCTCGGCCGATGCTCCGGTACGCTACACCCTCTGGCTCTTTACCCTGACTGCCCTGATGATGCCGCTGCTGATGCGATGGCAGGGTCGCACCTCCCTGCGCACCCTGACCCGGGCCGACTGGTACTCGGGGGCGCTGGGTGGTGCCCTCTCGCTTCTGGCTTATGGCATCGTCATCTGGGCCATGACCCGAGCCCCCATCGGTCTGGTGGCGGCCCTGCGCGAGAGCAGCGTGCTGTTCGCCGTGCTGCTCTCCTGGGGCTGGCTGGGGGAGCGGTTGGGGCGTGCCCGGTTGATGGCGGCCCTGGTAATCCTCGGCGGGATCCTGCTGATCCGGCTTGGCTGATGAAGAGCGACGCCGGCCCGTAATAAGCCAGGCCCGGCGCCTGGCTCAGGGGGTGACCCGGGTGGTGAGGATGAACCCCTCTTCACAGGGGGCCAGTTGCACCTGTACCTGCCCCAGTTCGGCCAGGCTGCCCACATGGGTGCCGCCGCAGGGAATGGTCAGCTCTCGTTCTTCCAGCACACCATGCCAGTAGCGCGAGTCGATGATGGCCTCGCCGGCCCGGCTGCGGCGGATCTCGCCCCCCGCGGCCAGCCAGTCGGCGAGCTGCCGGTTGACCTGATCTTCCACCTGCGCCAGCTCCGCCAGCAGGGCCTCGCCGTTGACCCCCTTCTTGCGCAGGCTCTTGCCGATACGGTACTGCTCGCGGGAGCCGAGAGGCTCGACCCGGGAACTCTGGATGGCGAGGCGATCGAAGTCGGGCTGATCCAGGGCGTCCCGCTCGCTCACCTCCTTGCGCCAGTAGGGGGTGAGCACCCGGTTGAGGGCGAGGGCAACCAGATGGCAGGCGCTGTGACCCAGGCTCAGGGCATGGCGTGCCTCGGCATCCACCTTCAGTGCTACTTGCGTGCCGATAGCAAGCTGGTGGGAACCGGCGAGGGGATGCACCACCACGAAAGCCCAGCCCTCGGCGCCCCGCTTGACCGGGATGGCCTGATCCACGAACAGCTCGCCTGCCGGGCTGATGGCCCCCATGCGGCAGGGGCCGACGCTCGCCTCGCCCCCCTCCCAGTGCACCGTGCCCTGGTCCCCGGGTTGATCGGGCCAGAGGTGGCTCTGGGGATGAAAGGGGGTGAGATCGGTGACGAGCAGGGTGGGTTCCCCCTGCTCGCAATAGATGACGCTGGCCTGTTCCTGATGATGACCCAGCACGAAGCTGACCCGGGTATGTTCCATGGCAGGGCTCCCGCAACGATTAATAGGAAGGAAAAGCGGCAGCATACGCGAAAGTGCGAAGAGGCTCATTAACCGGTGTTAACGAGCCTCCAGCAGGGGCAGGGCAAGGCGCTAGATCATGGTGACCAGCAGGTAGGCGTTGAGGCCTATCACCAGGGTGACGATGAGGCGCCCCATGGCCTGGATCAGCGAGTGATTGCGATGCTCCCCCATCAGGGCGCGATCGCCGGTCAGGATCAGCAGGGGAATGAGCGCGAGCGCGATGCCGAAGCTCAGGATCACCTGGCTCAGCACCAGGATCTCCGTGGTGTTGAGCCCCATGGCGATCACCACGAAGGCGGGGGCCATGGTGATGGCCCGGCGCAGCCAGAGCGGGATGGTGAAGCGCACGAACCCCTGCATCACCACCTGGCCGGCCAGGGTGCCCACCACGGTGGAGGAGATGCCGGAGGCGACCAGGGAGAGGCCGAACAGGGTGGCGGCGGCCGGCCCCAGCAAGGGGGTGAGGGTCTGGTAGGCGGTTTCCAGCGCCGCCACCTGCTGGTTGCCCGAGGCGTGGAAGGCGGCCGCGGCCATGGCCATCATGGCCAGGTTGACGAAACCGGCGATGGTCATGGCGATGGCCACGTCGACCCGGGTGCTGTGCAGTCGCTGGTGGACTGATCCCTTGTCATGGGTGTGCTGGGTCAGTGCCGAGTGCAGGTAGATGACGTGGGGCATCACGGTCGCCCCCAGCAGGCCGGCAGCCAGATAGACGGCATCCCCGTTGGGCAGACCGGGGAAGAGGGCGCCCTCCAGCAGGCTGGGCAGGTGGGGGCGGGAGAAGACGAGCTCGACGATGTAGGCGGCAGCGACGAACAGCAGCAACCCGCCCACCACGAACTCCAGCGGCTTCTGACCGCGGGACTGCAGCATCAGGATGCCCCAGGTGACCACGGCGGTGATGCAGGCACCCTCCAGCAGGGTGACGCCGAAGAGCAGCTTGAAGCCGACCGCAGCCCCGATAAATTCTGCGAGGTCCGTGGCCATGGCGATGATCTCCGCCTGCACCCAGTAGGCCCAGACGGCCGGTCTGGGCAGCCTGTCGCGGATATGTTCCGCCAGATTCTTGCCGGTGACGATGCCGAGCTTGGCGGACAGCGTCTGTACCAGCACGGCCATCAGGTTGGCCCACACCACCACCCAGAGGAGCTGGTAGCCGAAGGTGGAGCCTGCCTGGATATTGGTGGCGAAGTTGCCCGGATCTATGTAGCCGATGGCGGCGATGAAGGCGGGCCCGAGCAGGGTCAGCTTGAATTTTCGGGCCGGAATGGCCGTGGTCACTGCGGGTTGCATGCTGTCATCCTCCATGGGGATATGAGGAGAGCATAGATCTAAGTGATAATTATTATCAATTGAAGTTTTGCATCAAGGTGATAGAGAAAAACATCTGTTGACGCCAGTTGCAGTTGCAGTGGCTGAGGCGATTTCGTACAATACGCCGCCCTAGAAAGCAGCGTCTAAACACCACTATGTTCCTTGCCTCCGAGGTCTGGCTGCACCTGGGCGGAGGCTGAATTAATCCGTAAGGAGCTAAAATGCGTCATTACGAAATCGTCTTCATGGTTCATCCGGACCAGAGCGAGCAAGTACCTGGCATGATCGAGCGTTACACCGGCGCTATCACCACCGCTGGTGGCACCATTCATCGCCTGGAAGATTGGGGCCGTCGTCAACTGGCTTACCCGATCGACAAGCTGCACAAGGCTCACTATGTTCTGATGAACGTAGAAGCTGAGCAGGCCGTTATCGATGAGCTGGAAACCAACTTCCGCTTCAACGATGCCGTTATCCGCAACATGATCATGCGCACCAAGCACGCCGTGACTGAAGTTTCTCCGATGGCCAAGGCCAAGGAAGAGCGCTTCACCCGTCGTGACGACGAGCGTCGTGAAGATGCTGTTGAAGCATCTTCCGAAGAGTAATTCTTAGATCACCGCATTAGAGGATAAAGGCCATGGCACGTTATTTCCGTCGTCGTAAGTTCTGCCGCTTCACCGCCGAGAACGTTACCGAGATCGACTACAAAGATATCGTTACTCTGAAAAACTACGTCACTGAATCTGGCAAGATCGTACCGAGCCGTATCACCGGTACCCGCGCCAAGTATCAGCGTCAGCTGGCACGCGCCATCAAGCGTGCTCGTTACCTGGCTCTGCTGCCGTACACCGATCTGCACAACAAGTAAGAATCGGTCCGGCGCTTACGCCTAACTCAACGAAATTTATAGAGGAAAGGTAATGCAAGTTATCCTGCTCGATAAGATCGCCAAACTGGGCGGTCTGGGTGACCAAGTTTCTGTTAAAGCTGGTTATGCCCGTAACTACCTGATCCCGCAAGGCAAAGCTGTTATGGCCACCAAGGCCAACATCGAAGCCTTCGGTGCTCGCCGCGCTGAGCTGGAAGCCAAACTGGCTGCCAACAAGGCTGCTGCCGAAGAGCGCGCTGCCAAGCTGGCCGAACTGGCTACCGTGGTTATCGCCTCCAAGTCTGGCGACGAAGGCAAGCTGTTCGGTTCCATCGGTACCCGTGACGTGGCTGAAGCCATCACTGCTGCCGGCGTAGCCGTTGCCAAGAGCGAAGTCCGCATGGGCAACGTTCTGCGTAACACCGGTGAGTACGAAGTTGCCGTTCAGCTGCACGCTGACGTCAAGGCAACCGTACAAATCCAGGTTGTTGCTCTGTAATAGCGTCTCGCTTTGCAGAAAAAACCCGCGCACTTGCGCGGGTTTTTTTCTTTTTGAATCAAGCGGGGATCAAAGGGTAGAGTGAAGGTTCCGTTCCTCTGAAGGAGAACCTTTATGGCTGCCTGGGTTGAAGGTCGGGTCATCGATCGCATCGAGTGGACCCCCACTCTGTTCTCCCTGCGGGTAGAGGCAGAACTTGCCCCCTACAAGGCAGGACAATTCACCAAGCTGGCCCTGCAACGGGGCGAACAGCGGATCCAGCGGGCCTATTCCTTCGTCAATCCCCCCGACATGCCCTACCACGAGTTTTATCTGATCGAGATCCCGAATGGCGAGCTGAGCCCCTCCCTGGGTGCCCTGCAGGTGGGGGATTCCGTGCTGGTGCAGTCCCAGGCGACCGGTTTTCTGACGCTGGACGAGGTACCGGCCGGGCGGGATCTCTGGCTGCTCTCCACCGGTACCGCCATCGGTCCCTTCCTCGCCATGCTGGCACAAGGGGAGGCCTTCGAGCGCTTCGAGCATCTGGTGCTGGTTCACGGGGTACGTACGGGAGAAGAGCTCACCTATCAGTCGCTAATCGCCAGTTTTTCCGAGCGCTACGGCGCCCGTTTCTCCTATGTGCCCTTTGTCAGCCGCGAGTTCTGGCCTGAGGCCATGGTCGGCCGGATCCCGGCCGCCATCACCAGTGGCCAACTGCAGGAACGGGTGGGTCTCACGTTTTCCCCAGAACAGAGTCAGGTGCTGATCTGCGGCAATCCCGACATGGTGAAGGAGACCCAGCAGACCCTGATTGGGATGGGGTTGGCCAAGAACCTGCGACGAACCCCCGGCAACATCAGCGTGGAAAATTACTGGTAGGCAGCATGCGAACAGGGGCCAATGGCCCCTGTTTCACGCTGACCGATTGCCCGATCAGTGTTTCTTGTTGCCTTTGTCCTTGGACTTGTTGTGACCCTGGCCCGGGTTGTTGCCGCTGTGGATGCTGCGGTTGTAGTGATCCCGGTATTTGCCATCGATCTTGTCGCAATTGAGCTTGAGTCTGCTGTCACCTATGCCGAGATCCAGGCAGTTGTGCTGCCACCAGTCGTACTCCTTGTCATCCCAGTCGACGTTCAGCTTCACGTTGTCGGTGGAGATACGGATGCCATCGCCATCTTTGGAGTGAGGGGGAGCAGCAAATGCGGCGCCATTGACCAGCAGCAGGGAGAGCAGCAGGGCGTGTTTGTTGAGCAGGAATTTGTGAGTCATGGCGAGAATTCTCCTTGGTTACTGGTCGTTGCCCGTGTCGACTGGGATCTGGTTGGTGCTGGGAGGATGATTGCGCTGCTCTGTGTCATCGAGATCGACCTTCATTCCCCGGCATTCAGAAGGGATCACATCGTTCATGCCCAGATCGAGGCAATCGGCTTGTGACCAGTGATATTGCTTGTCATCCCAGTCCAGGTTGAAGGTAAGCGCATCGACGGAGAACGCTGAACCGCCCTCTTCTTCATACTGTGACATGGCCTTGGCCGCGCCGGTAACCAGAAGAAGGGAGAGTAACAAGGTAGTCGTTCTGTTCATGATGGCCTCGGTTGATTGTCATTGCGGGTCAGTCTATTCCAGCCGGGCTGAATCCGGACGGAACCGTGCCCCATCTCATCATATTATTCAGTTCGGCAAGAAAGTGTACCGGCTTTTTGTTGTCGATTTGTCCGTTTTGGTCGCACTCTGGGCAGCTGATCGTCCATATGCGGGAATTCGGGGATTTGCCCTTCTCTCCGGGGGCTCGCTGACTATAATCGGCAGCCAACTTTTCCTGCACGTTGCACCCTTTTTATCATGACCACACAGGTTTCTGCCGTACTGCGCTATCCCAAGGGGTGGTTTGCCCTCACCACAGTGTACAGTTTTACCGGGCTGGCCATTCTGGCCTCCATCGTCTTCTCCCTGTTGCTGTTTCTCTCCATCGATGACAACCCGCTGATGAAGTGGCTGTTCGGCGGTCTGGCCATCATCTTCGAGCTGGGCAAGTTCTATGTCTGGTACGAATACGGTGAGTGCAAGGCGCGGCGGGATCTGGGGGGCGCCTTCTGGTCGCTGCTCTTCTACTGCGTGCTGGCCGCCATCTCCATCGGCGGCAGCATCGGTGGCATCAACAGCGCCACCAACACCATCCTGAACCAGCAGGCGCGCCATGAGCGGGAGATCGCCCGCTTCGATGAACAGATCGCCAGCATAGAGCGGCAGATCCAGCTCAACGAGGAGGCGGCTCGCAAGTACATCGAGATGGCGCGGATCTCCAGCGGTGTCAACGGCTTGCAGCAGGCCAATACCAAACTCAGGCTGCGTCAGGACGAGCTGCGCCAGGAGCGGGACGCCAAGCCGCTGGGGGAGCAATCCTCCATGCTGGGGCTGATGAGCAGCCTGGCGGACGGGGTGGGCATGAGCATCAGCCAGGTGCAGTTCCTGCTGGTCTGTTTCCTCTCCGTGTTGCTCGATGCGTTTGGTGCCTTCTTCGTCAGTCTGATCGGCGAGGAGAACCGCTTTCGCCGCAGCTGGCTCTGGCAGCGAGAGCGGGAACAGGCGGAGGCCAGACGCGCAGAGCCGGCGCCGGTGCCGGCAATGCCGGTGGTGGCAAGCCGACCGGAACCCGAGCCGGCGGTGGTGGCCCAGGTGCGGGATGCGCTGGAGAGCGGCGAGCTCAAGTGCAGCAAGCGCAAGGTGGCCGAGGCCCTGTCACTGTCCCTGGAGGAGGTCGACAGGGTATTCCAGCACCTGCTGGCACTGGGGGTGCTGGGGCAGGGCAGCAACCGTCACTATCATCTCAACCAGCAAGCGGGTTGAGCATGGGCCACCCTCGGGTGGCCTTCTTATTGACCCGTGGGCACGGCGTCAGTGGGTGAGCACCATCATCAGGCTGAGGAAGGCGGCAAGCCCGCCACCGATGGCGATGATCCAGTAAAACCCCTTTGCCCCCTGCTTGAGCGGGATGCGGAAGTAGAGCAGAAACGCCCACCACCCCAGCGCCAGCAACAGAGGGATAAGAAACATTCGAGCCATGGTGTCCTCGCTGTTATTCTGTTGACCCTTGATCAATCAACAGGATGGATTGTGCAATGACGCAGCTTCAGATTACCGCATTCGGCGACCCCTCGGTACTCAGGCTCAACCCTTCCCTGGACAAGGTGCCCGCCGAGGGCGAGGTCCGGGTACGCATCTGCTTTGCGGGGGTCAACCCCATCGATGCGAAGACCCGGGCCGGCCTCGGCTGGGCGGCAGCCCAGAACAAGGACAACCTGCCCTGGACGCCGGGCTACGACGTCTCCGGCTTGGTGGAGAAGGTGGGGCCCGGTGTCACCGTGCTGGCCGAAGGGGATCGGGTGTGCGGCATGGTGGGGTTCCCGCTCTCGGCCGGTGGCTATGGCGAGTCCGTGGTGGTGCGTGAAGAGGAGCTGGTCAAGCTGGACGGGGTCAGTCTCAGGCAGGGGGCGGCGCTGCCGCTGGCGGGCCTGACCGCCTGGCAGGGTCTGTTCGAGCACGGCGGCCTCAAGGCCGGGCAGAAAGTGCTGATCCTGGCCGGGGCTGGCGGCGTCGGTCACCTGGCGGTGCAGTTTGCCAGTGCCTATGGCGCCGAGGTGCTGGTCACGGCCAGCCGTGACAACCACAGCTTCCTGCACGGTCTGGGGGCCAGCCAGATGATGGACTACCACGACGCCGACTGGCCCGCCCAGGTGGTGGCCGAGGGGCCCGTGGATCTGGTGCTGGACCTGGTGGGAGGCGAGAGCGGCAAGGCCGCCCTTGCCTGCGTCAGGTCGGGGGGCCGGCTGGTGACGGTGCCGACCATCACGGCCCAGCAGATCAAGGACGCGGGGGCCGGGCTCGGGGTCGAAGTACTCGGCATGCTGGTCCATCCAGATCAGAAGCAGCTGACCCAGATGCTGATGTTGCTGCGTCAGGGGGAGGTGCAGATCACCGTCTCCGGCGAATTCCCCCTGGCGGAAGGGGCGCTGGCCCACCATGCCATCGAGGATGGCCATGTTCGCGGCAAGCTGCTGCTGCGCATGCCCGCCGCCGACGGCCAGCCGGGATGAGCGAGCTCAGCGAAATGGGGCTCGGCTGGCTGTTTCTGAGCGCCTTCACCTCGGCCACCCTGCTGCCCGGCAGCTCTGAAGTGCTGCTGGGGGCCATGGCAACCCGGGGGGAGTGGAGCATGGCCAACCTGTTGCTCTGGGCGACGCTGGGCAATACCCTGGGCTCCATGACCACCTGGTGGCTCGGCTGGCTCGCCACCTACAAGAAAAAACCGGAAGATTTTCAAGGCCGTGGGGAACAAAAGGCGCTCTCCTGGCTCAAACGTCATGGCCACTGGTGTCTGCTGCTCGCCTGGACACCCGTGGTCGGCGATGGTCTCTGTCTGCTGGCCGGCTGGCTGCGCCTCTCCTTCTGGCGCTCCCTCATCTTGATCGGGCTCGGCAAATTGCTTCGTTATGCCCTGGTGTTTCTGCTGGCCAGTCAGATCCTCTAGCCCTTTTTGTCACTCACGAGGTAACCGTGAACAAACTCATTCCATTAAGCCTGCTGATGGGCTTCACACTGCCGGCCCTGGCGGCTCCGACCCTGGTGTCGGAGCAGGTCAAGCAGGAAGGCAAGCTCGGCATTCCCTACCAGATGTACCGGCTCGACAACGGCCTGACCGTGATCCTGGCACCTGACAAGTCCGATCCCTTGGTGCATCTGGACGTCACCTATCACGTCGGCTCCTCCCGCGAGACGGTGGGCAAGTCCGGGTTCGCCCACTTCTTCGAGCACATGATGTTCCAGGGCTCCAAGCACGTGGGGGATCAGGAGCACATGCGGATCATCAACGAGGCCGGCGGTGACATGAACGGCACCACCAACCGGGATCGCACCAACTACTACGAAACCGTGCCGGCCAACCAGCTGGAGAAGGTGCTCTGGCTGGAGGCGGATCGCATGGGCTTCCTGCTCGACGCAGTGAGCCAGAAGAAGTTCGAGATCCAGCGTGCCACCGTCAAGAACGAACGGGCCCAGCGCATCGACAACCAGCCCTATGGCCTGGTGGGCGAGAGGGTGGGGGAGGCGCTCTATCCGCGCACCCATCCCTACTCCTGGCAGCCCATCGGCTATGTGGAAGATCTCGACCGGGTCGACGTGAACGACCTCAAGCAGTTCTTCCTGCGCTGGTATGGTCCGAACAACGCCACCCTGACCCTGGGGGGTGACTTCGATACCAAGCAGGCCCTGGCCTGGATCGAGCAGTATTTCGGCCCCATTCCCCGTGGGCCCGAGGTGGCCAAGCCGACGCCACAGCCCGCGACTTTGCCAGAGACCCGCTACGTGACGCTGGAAGACAAGGTGCACCTGCCGCTGCTCTATGTCAGCTACCCGACCGTGTCGCTGGGTGATCCGCAGGAGCCGGCGCTGGACATCTTCGCCGACGTGCTCGGCGGCTCCGCCAGTTCCATGCTCTACCAGTCCCTGGTCAAAACCGGTAAGGCCATCGAAGTGGGGGCCTCCCACTCCTGCGAGGAGCTGGCCTGCACCCTGGCGGTCTATGCCTATCCGAACCCTGCGGTGGATGGCAGCCTCAAGACCCTCAAGGGGGAGGTGGACAAGGTGATCGGCGAGTTTGCCCGGCGTGGCATCAAGCCGGCGGATCTGGAGAAGGCCATCAGCAGCTATCGCGCCTCCGCCATCTGGGGCCTCGACAGCATCGAGGGCAAGGTGAGCCAGCTGGCCATGGGCCAGGTGCTGGCCCGGGATCCCGACTATGTGTTCAAGAACCTGGACGCCATCGCCCGGGTCAAGGGGTCTGATGTCCAGGCCGCCTACGACAAGTTCATCGCGAACAAGCCCGCCGTGGTGCTGAGCGTGGTACCCAAGGGCAAGACGGATTGGCAGGTCGCCAAACCCAACTTCACTCCTGCCAAGCGCGAGCTGCCTGACTACAGCAAGCATGGGGAGGCGCTGGCCGAGCGACCGGTGAAAGACAGCTTCGACCGCAGCGTGCAGCCCAAGGCGGCTGAGGCGGTGAGCGTCAAGGTGCCTGCCATCTGGCACGGCAAGCTCGACAAGAACATCGAGATCATCGGCACCCGGAGCGACGAGATCCCCGCGGTCTCCATCATGATCGCCCTGCCGGGGGGCATCCGGGCCGAAGGCAAGGGAGAGCTGGGGCTTGCCAGCCTCACCGCCGCCATGCTGGAGCAGGGCACGAAGCGCCTCTCCGAGGCCGAGCTCAGCGACGAGCTGCAAAAGCTCGGGGCCAGCATCAGCGTCTCCAGCGCCCAGTACAACAACCTCATCACCATCAGCAGTCTGGTGGACAAGCTGCCCCAGACCCTGGATCTGGTGCGCGAGGTGCTGCTGCAGCCCGGCCTGCGGGAGGCGGACTTCGAGCGTCTCAAGGCGCAGACGTTGCAAGGGATGAAGCAGAGCGAACAGCAGCCCGAGTGGCTGGCGGGCCAGGCCTTCCGCGAGCTGGTCTATGGCAAGGACAATCGCCTCGGCCAGCCCACAGACGGGGTGCTGGCAGATGTGGAGAAGCTGACCCTGGCGGACGTGAAGCGCTTCTATCAGCACTATTACAACCCGACCAACGCCAAGGTGGTGGTGACCGGGGACGTGACGGCTCAGCAGGTAGAATCCGGTCTCGCCTTCCTGACCCAGTGGCAGGGGGCAGTGCCGACTCTGGGGGATCTCAAGCCCAGGGGCGATCAGGCCAAGCCCGGCATCTATCTGGTGGACAAGCCGGGGGCACCCCAGTCGGTGATCCGCATCGGCCGCCGGGCCATGGCGTTCGACACCACGGGTGACTACTTCATCGCGAACCTGATGAACTTCAACCTGGGCGGCAACTTCAACAGCCGCATCAACCTGAACCTGCGGGAAGACAAAGGCTACACCTATGGGGCGAGCTCCGGTTTCCAGGCCAACCGCGAGGCGGGCGTGTTCGCCACCGGCGCCAACGTGCGGGCCGATGCGACCGTGGATGCCATCCGCCAGTTCCTCAAGGAGATGGACGGTTATCGTGCGAGCGGGCCGACCCCGGTGGAGCTGGCCTACATGCGCAGCGCCGTCTCCCAGCAGGATGCGCTTTCCTACGAGACGCTCGGCCAGAAGGCGGGCTTCCTGCTGCAGATGATCATGTATGACCTGAAGCCGGACTATGTGCAGGCCCAGAACAACCTGATCAAGACGGTGTCACCCGAGACGCTAAAGGCCAGTGCGGCCCGCTGGCTGGATCCGTCCGACATGGTGATTGTGGTGGTGGGGGACAAGCAAAAGCTTGAAAAACCCCTGAGCGAGCTTCATCTTCCCATCTATCCACTGCAACTCCCCTGAGGGGCGTCGCAAAAAATGAGTGCCGTCCCAGGTGGGGCGGCCATACATGAGCCGTGAATATGACCACTACTAGCTTGTCGTTCACCGAGTTGCTGGCTGCGCTGGGCACCCCGGAGCGGGTGACCGCCCTCAAGGGGATCCGGCGCGGGATCGAACGCGAATGTCTGCGCATCACCCCGCAAGGGACCCTGGCCCAGACCGATCACCCCAGAAGCCTGGGGTCGACCCTGACCCATGCCAATATCACCACCGACTACTCGGAGAGTCTGCTGGAGTTCATCACCCCGGCGACCGACTCCATCGAGAGTCTGATCGAGCAGCTCGGCGACATCCACCGCCACACCATCCACCACCTGGGGGAGGAGCGGATCTGGCCCCTCTCCATGCCCTGCTTCGTCGGTGACGAGGAGAGCATTCGCCTTGCCCAGTACGGCAGCTCCAACATCGGGCGGATGAAGACCCTCTATCGCCAGGGGTTGAAGAATCGCTACGGCAGCCTGATGCAGGTGATCGCCGGGGTGCACTTCAACTTCTCCATGCCGGACAGCTTCTGGTGCGAGTGGCAGGATCTGGTGGGCGAGGGCTGCTGCAGCCAGCGCTTCATCTCCGACAAGTACATGGGGCTTATTCGCAACGTCTACCGCTTCGGCTGGCTGGTGCCCTACCTGTTCGGTGCTTCGCCAGCCATCTGCGACTCCTTCCTCAAGGGGCGCAAGAGCAACCTGCCGTTCCAGAAGACCGGCAAGGGGACCCTCTACCTGCCTTATGCCACGGCGCTGCGCCTGTCGGATCTCGGCTACACCAACAGCGCCCAGGCGGGGCTCAAGATCAGCCACGACAGCCTGCCGGCTTATGTCAGCAGCCTGCGCCGCGCCATCAACACCCATGATCCCGAGTTCGCCAAGATCGGGGTCAAGGTGAACGGCGAGTACCGCCAGCTCAACGACAACGTGTTGCAGCTGGAGAACGAGCTGTACGCCCCCATCCGGCCCAAGCGCACCCCGCGCAGCGGCGAGAAGCCCTCGGATGCTCTGGAGCAGCGTGGCATTGAGTACATAGAGCTGCGCACCGTGGACGTGAACCCCTTCACCCCGTTCGGCATCGAGGTGGACCAGATCCGCTTCTTCGACCTCTTCCTGGTCTGGTGCCTGCTGCGTCCGTCCCCCGTCCTTACCGACGAGGAGGTGGCCCGCAACCGCCGCAACCAGAACAAGGTGGTGCTGGAGGGGCGTCGTCCCGGCCTCGAGCTGGAGGATGAGCAAGGCAACCCCATCGGCCTCAAGGAGTACGGTCTCAAGCTGTTCGACGAGCTGGATCAGGTGGCGGAGCTGCTGGATCGCTGCTGTGGTCGCAACCGCTACCGCGAGACGCTGGCCATCCACCGCGAGAAGCTGCTCGACCCCGAGCTGACCTACTCCGCCCGTCTGCTCAGACAGCTGCTGGAAAGCGGCCGGGACAACGGCTGCTTCGGCGACGAGCTGGCGAGCCGCTACCGGGAGGAGATGCTGGCAGGGGAGCTGCAGTACTGGGACGAGGCTTACTTCGCCGGCGAGGCGAGGGACTCCCTGGCCAAGCAGCGGGAGCGCGAGCGCAGCGACAGCCTGTCGTTCGACGACTTCCTGGCGGACTATTTCGGTACCCGCCAGCCCGGCTGATGCATGCCTCTGCGATGAGAGCCGCCCACCCCGGGCGGCTTTTTTATGGACTGTCTGTGACGAGCGGACACAAAAAACGGCCCCGAAGGGCCGTTTTGCATGGGGCGGTTTCCCGTCAGAGGATGAGGCCCCCGAAGAAGAAGCCCAGGGCCACTGCCATGGCGATGGTGGTCACACCCGGGATGAAGAAGGGGTGGTTGAACACCGCCTTGCCGATGCGGGTGGAGCCGGTGTCATCCATTTCGACTGCAGCCAGCAGGGTCGGGTAGGTCGGCAGCACGAACAGGGCGCTGACGGCGGCGAAGGAGGCGATGGCGGCCAGCGGGCTGACACCCAGTGCCAGTGCAGCCGGCATCAGGGCCTTGGTGGTGGCACCCTGGGAGTAGAGCAGCATGGAGGAGAAGAACAGCACCACGGCCAGCAGCCAGCTGTACTGGCTCAGCAGATCGCCGGCGAAGGCCTGGATCTCGACCATGTTGCCCTTCACGAAGACGTTGCCCAGCCAGGCCACGCCCAGTACGCAGATACAGGCGGACATACCGGACTTGAAGGTGGGCATGTTGGTGATCTGGGCGGCGTCCAGCTTGCAGAACAGCACCATCAGGGTGGCGGCGGAGAGCATGATGCCCATGATGGCACCGTCACGGGGGATCGGCGGATTGCTGATGAGGCCCACGTTGCCGGAGATGGCGGTGGCATAGGCCATCACGGCCACGATGGCGGCGACGAAGATGCCGACGGAGAGCTTGGCATAGGGTTTGAGTTCAATCTGGCTGGTGCCGCGCAGCTTGATCAGACCCTTGGCCTTGCGCTCCAGATAGACTTCATCCTGCTCCAGAGGCTTGCCCAGCAGGTTGGCGATGAAGGCCCCCAGCAGACAGGCGATGAAGCTGGACGGGATGCAGATGGCCAGCAGGGTCAGGTAATCCACGCCCAGCGGCTCCAGCATGCCGGAGAAGGCGACCACGGCCGCGGAGATGGGGGAGGCTGTGATGGCGATCTGGGAGGCGACGACCGCGATGGAGAGCGGACGGGACGGGCGAATGCCCTGCTCCTTGGCCACTTCGGCGATCACCGGCAGGGTGGAGAAGGCAGTGTGACCGGTACCGGCCAGCATGGTCATCAGGTAGGTGACGACCGGGGCGGCGAAGGTGATGTGCTTGGGATTCTTGCGCAGGGCTTTCTCGGCCAGGTGCACCAGATAGTCCATGCCGCCGGCCAGCTGCATGCAGGCGATGGCGCAGATAACGGACGCGATGATCATGATCACGTCCCAGGGCAGATAGGTCACCAGCTGATCGCTCGGGATGGGCATGCCCAGCCCCCAGGTCAGTACCAGCACCCCCAGACCACCGGCGAAGCCGATGCCAATGCTGCCTATCCGGGCCCCCAGATAGATAGCGGCGAGCACGACAAGTAACTCGATTCCAATCATAGCGAACACTCCATTTTCCAGTTTTTTTGGTCTTGTTAGGCTGAAAAGCCAATTCCCGACGGACTCGGAGGGGGTCGCTCGGGAATTGACTCTATGGGCCGGGATGATCCCGGCCCATGTATTCGCTTATACGGTGGCTTCGCGGGTGTAGCGCTTGGCCTTGTATTGCGGGTTCATCAGGTTCTCGATGGAGAGGATCTCGTCCAGCTGCTCGGCGGTCAGCAGGCCGCGCTCCAGCACGACTTCGCGGACGTTCTTGCCGGTCTGGGCGCAGATCTTGCCGACGATGTCGCCTTCATGGTGGCCGATGAAGGGGTTGAGGTAGGTCACGATGCCGATGGAGTTCAGCACGTGGTTCATGCAGATGTCCGGGTTGGCGGTGATGCCTTCCACGCACTTCTCGCGCAGGGAGATACAGGCCTTCTCCATCAGACTCAGGGATTCGAACATGGCCTGGCCGATCACCGGCTCCATGACGTTCAGCTGCAGCTGACCGGCTTCGGCGGCGAAGGTGATGGTGACGTCGTTGCCGAAGACCTTGAAGCAGGACTGGTTGACCACTTCAGGGATGACCGGGTTGACCTTGGCCGGCATGATGGAAGAGCCAGCCTGCATTTCCGGCAGGTTGATCTCTTTGAGCGCGGTGCGCGGGCCGGAGGAGAGCAGACGCAGGTCGTTACAGATCTTGGAGAGCTTCATGGCCAGGCGTTTGACCGCGCCGTGCAGCATCACGTAGGCGCCGCAGTCGGAGGTCGCTTCGATGAGATCCTCTGCCGGGACGTAGGCGCGACCGGTGATCTCGGCCAGGCGCTTGATGGCCAGGGCGGAATACTCGGGCGGGGTGTTCAGGCCGGTACCGATGGCGGTGGCACCCAGGTTCACTTCCAGCAGCAGCTCCTGGCAACGCTTGATGGACTTGATCTCTTCACGCAGGGTGACGGCGAAGGCGTGGAACTCCTGACCCAGGGTCATGGGCACGGCGTCCTGCAGCTGGGTACGACCCATCTTCAGGATGCTCTTGAACTCGGCGGCCTTGGCGTCGAAGGCGGCGATCAGGCTTTCCAGGGCAAACAGGGTGGTGTCGGTGCTGTTGACCACGGCCACGCGGAAACCGGTGGGGTAGGCATCGTTGGTGGACTGGCACTTGTTGACGTGATCGTTCGGGTTGATGACGTCGTAGCGACCCTTCTCCAGTCCCATCAGTTCGAGGGCGATGTTGGCCAGCACCTCGTTGGTGTTCATGTTGACGGAAGTACCGGCGCCGCCCTGATAGACGTCAACCGGGAACTGGTCGAAGCACTTGCCGGTGTTGAGCATCAGGTCACAGGCTTCGATGATCTTGTCGGCGATCTCGGGACGGATGGTGCCCAGCTCGCCGTTGGCCAGCGCAGCGGCCTTCTTGGTCAGGACCATGCCGCGGACAAATTCGGGAACGTCAGAAATCTTCTGAGTGCTGATCTTGAAGTTCTCGACGGCGCGCAGGGTGTGCACACCGTAGTACATGTCGTTGGAAACTTCTTTGGTACCCAGCAGGTCTTCTTCAATGCGGACGTTCTTGATGTCACTCATTGTAATGCCTCAGAAATCAGATAAATGGAAACGATCCTCACCGAGTGGTCGCGACTTCCCTACGCACATATCATCCTGAAGCACCACACATCGGGTGGGGCAGTTGGGAGCCAGGCTCCCTGTGCTATGACTGGTGTTGATCTTACCTCAATTGGGGTATCTGGTATTAGACCTGGATCACTAAATTTGAGACAACCTCAAATAACTTGTGGTCATTAAACAGATATTGCAATTGAGCGATTTACTTTGACAGAACAATCACTTCAATCCCAGTTGGTGGGGAAAATATTTCTCCGAAGTCCCGATGCAGCCAGGGAAGGGGCTTGAAAAATGGCCAGTGACCCCCATCTAGTTGACAGGAGACCCGCACGCCTGTGTGTCGGCATGAGCCCTGCTGTGCCGACGCGCCCTGTTCGGGACCATTTTATTCATCGTACCGAGGTTGCTATGGGCAAGTTGTTACTGTTGTTGGTTGGCCTGATATTGCTGGAGCTCACCGTGATGATCGAGGTGGGGTCTGTGATCGGCGCCTTGCCCACCGTCGGCTTGCTGGTGCTGACCGCGGTGCTGGGTTCGTCCCTGGTGCGCAGCGAGGGGATCAAGACACTGTTCAGCGCCCAGCAGAAGATGCAGCAGGGCGAGATGCCGGGTCGTGAGGTGATGGGCGGCATGATGCTGGCACTGGCCGGCTTGCTGTTGATCATTCCCGGCTTCGTGACCGACTTCTTCGGCATTCTGCTGCTGCAACCCTGGCTGCGCAACCGCCTGGCCGACAAGCTGATCGGCAGCAATCAGTTCAGGATGCAGATGGGAGGCTTTGGTGCCCGCCAGCAGCCGTTCGAATCCGCGCCTGGTGATGAGAGGCCTGGTCAATCTCCGCGCGGTGGCAACACCATAGAGGGGGAGTTCGAGCGCAAGGAGTAAGCCTTCATCCCGAGCGGCGACATCAGGTGGCCCCCTGATGGCACAGCCGCTCGAACCGGCGGTGGGCATAGCCCCAGGCCAACAGGCCCGCCGCCAGGTTCGCCAGCATGATCCCCAGATAGATCCCCTGTTCTCCCCCCAGCTTTGCCCCCAGCCAGGCCCCTGGCAGCAAGAAGACAAACAGCCTGATGCCGTTGAGCAGCAGCGACACTGTGGAGGCTCTGACCCCGTTGAGGGCCGACGCCAGCAGCATCACCATGCCCTGAAAACCGTATCCGATAGGGACCAGATGCAGGTAGAGCACGATCAGCCTGACCACCTGGGGATGATCGCTGAACAGGTTGGCGATGAAAGGGGCCAGCAGCCAGACGAGGCCGTAGACCCCGAGCTGGAACAGCAGGGCGAAGCGCATGCACAGCAACAGGGCCCCCTTGGCACGAGCCGGATTGCCCGCCCCGCAATTCTGTGAAATGAAGGGGGCCAGCACCGAGGAGAGCGCCATCATCACGATGAGCAGCAAGGCCTCCACCCGGGATGCGGCGCCATAGGCGGCCACGACTTCAGTCCCCAACCCGGCGAAGATCACCATCAGGATGGCGTTGGCCAGGGGATTGAGCATGTTGGTGAAGGAGGCCGGCACTGCCACATGGAGCAGGGCGCGCCAGTGGGCGAGCAGCTGTGGACGCGGGGAGAGGCGCCAGGTCAGCAGTTTTTCCCGCTTGCGCAGCAGGTGCAGGCTGACCAGCATGGCCATCAGCCAGGAGATCGAGGTGGCGATGGCAGCCCCGCGGATGCCCCATTCGGGGAAAGGGCCGGGCCCGAAGATGAGCAGGGGATCCAGCACGCCGTTGACCAGGCCGGCCACCCCCATCACCAGGCTGGGGGTCTTGGTGTCCCCCGTCGTGCGGATGGCGGCGTTGCCGACCATGGGCACGACCAGCAGGGGGACGGTCAGATACCAGATCAGCATGTAGTCGTGGATGAGTGAGATGAGCGCGTCACTGGCGCCGAGCAGGGTGAACAGGGGGGTAATGGTCAGAGCACCAAGTCCGGCGAGCAGGGTCACCAGCACGACGGCGAGGAAGAGGCAGTCGGTGGTGATGCGGGCCGCCTCGTCGTGGCGGCCCTGGCCCAGGGCATGGCCGAGCAGGGCGCACAGACCGGCCCCCAGTCCCATGGTGAGCGACGTCACCACGAAGGTGACCGGGAAGGTGAAGCTGATGGCTGCCAGTGCCTCGGTGCCCAGCATGCCGATGAAAAAGGTGTCGACCAGGTTGAAGGCCAGGATGGCCACGATGCCGAGGATCATGGGGCCCGTCATGCGCAGCAGCACTGGGGTCATGGGGGCGGTCAGCATGGGATTGGGTCGGCTCAAGGCAATGTCTCTAGGTGCTCAGGGCCTGAATGCTGGCCGTGTCCATCCGCCTTCCTGATTGGGGGTGGGTGATCCATCAAAGGTGTTCATAGTACGTGAAAATATTTTTTTTGTATTTGCCCTTGAAGGGCTACCCGTATTGCCCCAGATCAGGGGCATAACAAATTTGGCCGACTGCGGCCATTCCTCAAGCAACACTAGAGACTCATTTTGGGAGAGTTATCGATGAAAATTCGTCCACTGCACGACCGCGTCATCATCAAGCGCATCGAAGCTGAAGCCAAATCCGCTGGCGGTATCGTCTTGACCGGTACTGCGGCCCAGAAGTCCACCCGTGGTGAAGTTCTTGCCGTGGGGACTGGTCGGATTCTGGACAACGGGGATGTCAAGGCCCTCGCCGTCAAGGTGGGTGACAAGGTGATCTTCAACGAAGGCTACGGCGTGAAGACCGAGAAGCTGGATGGCCAGGACGTGCTGATCCTGTCCGAGACCGACATCCTGGCGATTGTCGAAGAGTAATCACTCCCCCTTTCCCCGAATTGATTTAAGGATTGAAGAACATGGCAGCTAAAGAAGTTAAGTTTGGCAACGAAGCTCGCATCAAAATGCTGGAAGGCGTCAACATCCTGGCCGATGCCGTCAAGGTGACCCTGGGCCCGAAAGGCCGCAACGTGGTGCTGGACAAGTCCTTCGGTGCCCCGACCATCACCAAGGATGGCGTCTCCGTTGCTCGCGAAATCGAGCTGGAAGACAAGTTCCAGAACATGGGCGCCCAGATGGTCAAGGAAGTCGCTTCCAAGGCCAACGACGCCGCCGGTGACGGTACCACTACCGCGACCGTGCTGGCTCAAGCCATCGTCAACGAAGGCCTGAAGGCCGTTGCCGCCGGCATGAACCCCATGGATCTGAAGCGTGGCATCGACAAGGCCGTGACCGCCGCCGTTGCCGAGCTGCAGGCGCTGTCCACTCCCTGTGCCGACAACAACGCCATTGCCCAGGTGGGTACCATCTCCGCCAACTCCGACGAGAAAGTGGGCAAGCTGATTGCCGAAGCCATGGACAAGGTCGGCCGCGACGGCGTGATCACCGTGGAAGACGGTCAGGGCCTGGAAGACGAGCTGGCCGTAGTGGAAGGCATGCAGTTCGATCGCGGCTACCTCTCCCCCTACTTCGTCAACAAGCCGGAAACCGGCTCCGTCGAGCTGGATGATCCCTTCATCCTGCTGGTGGACAAGAAAGTCTCCAACATCCGCGAAATGCTGCCGGTGCTGGAAGGCGTGGCCAAGGCGGGCAAGCCGCTGATCATCGTGGCCGAAGACGTGGAAGGCGAAGCGCTGGCTACCCTGGTGGTCAACACCATGCGCGGTATCGTGAAAGTCGCCGCCGTCAAGGCGCCGGGCTTTGGTGATCGTCGCAAGGCCATGCTGCAGGACATCGCCATCCTGACCGGCGGTACCGTGATCTCCGAAGAGGTGGGCATGGAACTGGAGAAGGCGACCCTGGAAGATCTGGGCCGTGCCAAGCGTATCGTCATCACCAAGGAAAACACCACCATCATCGATGGTGTGGGTGATGCCGCCCTGATCGAGAGCCGTGTGGCCCAGATCCGCCAGCAGATCGAAGAGACCTCCTCCGACTACGACCGTGAGAAGCTGCAAGAGCGCGTGGCCAAGCTGGCCGGCGGTGTTGCCGTGATCAAGGTGGGTGCGGCGACTGAAGTCGAGATGAAAGAGAAGAAAGCCCGTGTTGACGATGCCCTGCACGCCACTCGTGCTGCAGTGGAAGAAGGCGTGGTTGCCGGTGGTGGCGTGGCACTGGTGCGCGTGGCTGCCAAGCTGGTCGACCTGCGTGGTGACAACGAAGACCAGAACGTGGGTATCAAGGTTGCCCTGCGTGCCATGGAAGCGCCGCTGCGCCAGATCGTGATCAACGCCGGTGAGGAAGCCTCCGTCATCGCCAATGCCGTGAAGAACGGTGAAGGCAACTACGGTTACAACGCTTACACCGAACAGTACGGCGACATGCTGGCCATGGGTATCCTGGATCCGACCAAGGTAACCCGCTCCGCTCTGCAGTTCGCATCTTCCGTTGCCGGCCTGATGATCACCACCGAGTGCATGATCTCCGAGCTGCCGAAGAAAGATGCCCCTGCCATGCCTGATATGGGTGGCATGGGTGGCATGGGTATGATGTAATCCCGTTACCGTCATCAAACGGCTCGCTTTTGCGGGCCGTTTTTTTTAGTGCAGCTAAGCTGAAGTTATTGATACTCAAATCATCTGAGGTGAACATGCGATATTTAGGCCTGCTTCCGTTGCTCTTCTCCCTCCTCTTACCAGGTATGGTCCTGGCTGCGCCGCAGGGGCCGGTGATCCTCAAGCTGACTGGGGAGCTGGAATCTGCGGATCCGGGTGAAGGGGAGGCGCTGTTCGACATGGCGATGATCCAGGCGCTGCCACAACATGAAATCGTGACGAGCAATCCCTGGGTCGACAAGCCGCACAAGTATGTGGGGCCTAGGCTGGCGGACGTGCTGGCGGCGGTGAAGGCGAATGGCAAGAGCATCACGCTCACTGCTCTGAACAGTTTCCAGATCCGGATTAACTGGGATAAGGTCAAGCAATACGATCCTATCCTCGCATGGCAGGATGACGGTGTGACCATGCGGGTACGTGACAAGGGGCCCCTCTGGTTTATCCTGCCACTGGATCAGTATCCGGAACTCAAGCGTTCCGAGTTCACCGACATGATGATCTGGCAGCTGAGCGGGATCGATATTCAGCAGTAAAAGAGCTGGTGGCTTACGGGAGTCGTGGGTGAAAGCGAAGACCAGGGCTTGGCCCTTACTCGGCGTTCTTTATCTATCCATTCTGTTATTCACGGGTAGCACGCTGTATTGCCTGGTGCAGATACAGAATGCGACCCGGGTAATGGAAAAGTACACCTATGACGTCTCCTGGGCATTGATGCAGTTGCAGCTCGAGCTGGGCCGTTTTCTCAATGCCGTCGAGAGCTACCACTATGGCGGGATCGATCACGAAGGCCTGCTGCTGCGTTACGACATTCTGTGGAGCCGTACCCCCATTCTGCTGAGCGGGCAACTGCGCAAGAGTCTGGGGGACAACCCGAAGACGCTGCGGCTGGTGCAGCTGACCGAGGGGAATATCCGCAAGCTGGAGCCCGAGCTGGCCAAACTGAAACCGGGGACCGGGGACTACCAGCAGATCATGATGGCCCTTGCGCCTTTGCAGGAGCCGCTCTCCTACTCTCTCGCCTCCATGATGCAGAAGAACATCAACGTCTATTCGGGCAATGACAAGCGCTTCGGCCAGTTGCGCGACGCCTTGCTGTTCATGGTGTTGGGCCTGGTGATCTCGGTCATCCTGCTCAGTGGCCTGCTGGTGCGGGAGGCCAGACGCCATTTCCGGACTGCCCGGGTTGATCCGCTCACCGGCCTGCCCAATCGTCTGGCATTGCTGGAAAAGATGGATTCCTACGTCACCCGCGACACCGCCTTCGGTCTGGTGCTGGTCGACATCAACGACTTTCGGGACATCAACAGCAAGTTTGGCTACAACACCGGGGACATCCTGCTGCAGGAGCTGGCGAAGCGGTTGCGTAGCCTGTGCGAGAATGGCGAGTGGGTGGCGCGTCTCGGGGGAGACCAGCTTGCCATGCTGCAACGGGAGGGGAGCGATCTGCGCCAGGTCAGGGAGCTGGTGGCGAGGATCCTCCACTCCATCCGGCAAGACATCATCATCGACAACTACCCCTTCCGACTGGAGGTCGGTATCGGCATCGCCTTCTTCCCGACCGACAGCAATCAGACCCAGGAGCTGTTGAGCCGGGCGGAGCAGGCCTTGTCCCACAGCCGCAAGACCCACGTGCCCTATGTCATCTATGACAGCTCCCTGCTCAACGAGACGGCCAGACGCAAGCACCTGGCTTCTGACATGGTGATGGCGCTGGAGCACAACGCACTCGAGCTCTATTACCAGCCCATCGTCAATCTGGAGAACGGGCGCTGCGAGGCGGTCGAGGCATTGCTGCGCTGGCGTCATCCCGAGCTTGGGTTCATTCCACCCAACGAGGTGATCCAGGTGGCGGAAGAGTTCCAGCTGGCCGAGAAGCTGGGCAGCTGGGTTCTGAACACGGCGTGTGAACAGCTGCATCAGTGGCAGCATCTTGGCCTGGTGGATCTGCAGATGTGTGTCAACATCTCCCCCGGCATGTATCAGCGCAACCTGCTGAAGATGGTGGCGAGGGCCTTGATGGATCACCAGATCCCCGCTTCCTGTCTGGTGCTGGAGGTGACGGAAGACACCACCATGCGGGAAGTCAAAAACTCGCTGCAGTTGATGCAGGATCTCAGCCAGCAGGGTGTCCATCTGGCGCTGGATGACTTCGGAACCGGTTACTCGTCCCTCAGCTACCTGCAGAAGCTGCCGGTGAACAAGGTGAAGATCGATCGCTCCTTCATCCAGGGCATCGATACCTCTATCGAGGCGGCAGAGCTGGTGGCCAACATCTGCCGCATGGGGTCCATGCTGGGCAAGAAGCTGGTGTGTGAAGGGATAGAGACCCAGGGGCAGCTCGATGTGTTGCGCTCCCTGACCGACATTCATCTGTACGGGCAGGGTTATCTGTTCAGCCGCCCCGAGCACGCGGCCAAGGCTTATCAGACCCTGCTCGAGATGGAAGAGCGCTGGCTGGCCAGGCGCTCGCCCGACAAGGCATACCTGTTCTGAGCAATATGTCTCATGTCTGTCCCATGTTGGCCGATAGCCTCAGGGCAGGAGGTACACAATGGATATTTCTAGCTCTGCAAATGCGTCGTTTGGTTCTGCTCTGATGGTGGCCAGCCTGGCCAAGAAGCAGCAGACCCAGGAAGGCGAATCCGCACTGAAACTGCTGGAAACAGCAGCGCAGTCCGCTCCGGCAGCGCCGACATCGGCCAGCGCTTCCCTCGGAAGCCGAATCGATATCCGCGTCTGAGCGATAAAAAAGCCCCCATCGAACGATGGGGGCTTTCTTTTTATTCGGCGTTTATCGCGCGTTTCACCCGGATTGGATCAGGTTCATACCACAAAGGGGGCGGGGGCCTCGAAGGTCATTCGTTCGCCGCTGCGCGGGTGGCTGATGGTCAGGCTGGCCGCATGCAGATAGAGGTGCGGTGCCGCCGCCAACGCTTCCGGATGGGCGTAGAGGTTGTCCCCGAGGATGGGATGTCCCAGCTCCAGCATATGAACCCGTAGCTGATGGGAGCGACCCGTGATGGGGGTCAGCTTGATCAGGCTGTTGCCATTATCCACCTTCAGTTTCTGCCACAGGGTTAGGGCATGGCGCCCCTCCTCGAAGTCCACCTTCTGCTTCGGCCGGTTGGGCCAGTCGACGCAGAGCGGCAGATCCACTTCACCCGAATCCAGCTCAGGCTCGCCCCACACCCAGGCGAGATAGTGCTTCTCCGTCTCCCGCTCGCGGAATTGCCGGCTCAGCTCCCGGTGGGAGTTGGGGTTGAGGGGGATCACCAGCACACCTGTGGTCGCCATGTCGAGGCGGTGGGCCGCCGCTGCCTTGGGGTGCTGCTGTTTCACCCGATGGAGCACGCTGTCTTCATTCTCGGGGCCGCGCCCGGGGACGCTCAGCAGGCCAGTAGGCTTGTTGACCACCATGATGTCCTTGTCCTTGAACAGGATATCGAGCCAGGGTTCCAGGGGCGGTGAGTATTCAAACATAGCGTCTCGCATCTTTGGTCAAAGCGGGGGCAAGCCCCCATCAGTTATGGGTAACCACTTCAAAGCAGGGCATGGCATCCAGCTCTGGTCGGTATTGAGCAGAGGATGCCTTCACGGCCCTGTCAGTTATGAGTGACCACGATAAAGCGGATGGCATCCAGCTTGAGCTGGGTCTGGTCGATCAGGTGGTGCAATTCTGCCTGCAGGTTGCGCAGATAATCCAGTTCGCTGTCGCGCACGTTCGGATTGACCGCCTTGAGCGCCTCCAGACGATCCAGATCCTGCTGCAGGGTTTGCGCCATCTGGGCACGGGCCTTGTCGACGATCTCCGCCTTCAGCCCTTCGGCGATGGCCTGACCCTGACCGATAAGGCCGTGGATCGTGGGCTGGGAAGCGGTCACCAGCTTGCTGCCCAGGTGGCGGTTGACCGGAGTGAGCTGGCGGTTGAAAGCCTCGAAAGCCACCTTGTCGCCCAGATTGTTGCCGTTCTTGTCCATCAGCAGCCGGATCGGGGTTGGCGGCATGAAGCGGTAGAGCTGGGGATGGGCCGCAGACTCGGCCACAAAGATCAGCTCCAGCAGGATGGAGCCCACCGGCAGCGCCTTGTTTTTGAGCAGGGCCACCGAGGTGGCACCGATCTCGGAGCCGAGGATCAGGTCGATGCCGCCGCGCATCATGGGGTGATCCCAGGAGAGCAGCGCCAAGTCGTCCCGCGACAGGGCGGTGGCGCGATCGAAGGTGATGGTCATGCCGTCCTGGGGCAGGCCCGGGAAGCTTGGCACCAGCATGTGATCACCCGGTGTCAGCACCAGCGCGTTCTCGCCTCGGTCGTCCTGGTTGACGCCGATTTCGTCGAACATCTTGAGGGCGAAGGAGATCATGCTGGTATCGTCGTCTTCGGCGGCCAGCTTCTCGACCAGCTGCTGGGCGGCCTCGCCACCGCTGGAGTGGATTTCCAGCAGGCGATCACGTCCCTGTTCCAACCTGGCCTTGAGCGGTTCATGCAGTTCGCGGGTCTTGGCCAGAAGAGCCTCGAGCGTCTCCTGTTCGCCTGTGTTGGCGGCCAGCAGCTCGAACAGCTCGTCGCGCACCGCCTCGAACACCGGGCGGGCGGTCGGGCAGGTCTGCTCGAACGCATCCAGACCGTCGTGATACCAGAGCTGCAGGGCGCGCTGGGAGGTACCCTCCAGATAGGGAACGTGGATCTCGACCGTGTTCTGCTGGCCGATGCGATCCAGTCGGCCGATACGTTGCTCCAGCAGATCCGGGTTGAGGGGCAGATCGAACAGCACCAGATGGCTGGCAAACTGGAAGTTGCGGCCTTCGGAGCCGATCTCGGAGCAGAGCAGCACTTGGGCCCCCCCCTCTTGCTGGGCAAAATAGGCGGAAGCCTTGTCCCGCTCGAGGATGGACATCCCCTCATGGAAGACGGCGGCGCGGATCCCTTCGCGGGTACGCAGCGCCTCTTCCAGGGCGATGGCGGTGGCTGCCTCGGAGCAGATCACCAGCACCTTCTGCTGGCGGGCAGAGAGCAGCAGCTCCAGCAGCCAGTCGACACGGGGGTCGAACTGGGTCCAGCTGGCGTTGTCGCCTTCGAACTGCTGGAAGATCTTCTCAGGGTAGAGGTAGCGCAAGGCGCGGGTCTGCAGATCGCCGCCGTTGCCACCCATCATACCCATCACCTTGATGGCGGTCTTGTACTGCTCCGGCAGCGCCATGGGGTAGACGTTGAGGTGGCGCTCCGGGAAACCCTGAATGTTGGCGCGGCTGTTGCGGAACAACACGCGGCCAGTGCCGTGTTGATCCAGCAGCTTGGCGACCGCCTGCTGACGAGCTGCGGCATCGCTGAGATTCAGCCCATCCAGCTGGCCAGCCAGAATGTGCTTGGCGTTCTCGCTGAGAGTCTCGCCATCCAGCAGCTCCTGGGCGGCGCTCGCGACCTGACCGTAGGCCTGCTCTTCGGCGAGGAAGGCGTCGTAGTCGTAGAAACGCTCGGGGTCGAGCAGACGCAAGCGGGCGAAGTGGCTCTGGTGGCCCAGCTGATCCGGGGTCGCGGTCAGCAGCAGTACGCCCGGCACCTGTTCGGCCAGCGCTTCTACCATCTCATAGGCGCGGCTCGGTGCCTCCTCGCTCCACTCCAGGTGGTGCGCCTCGTCGACGACCAGCAGATCCCACTCTGCTTCCAGTACCTGTTCGAAGCGACGGCGCTTCTTGCGCAGGAAGTCGAGGCTGCAGATCACCAGCTGTTCGGTTTCGAAGGGATTCTCCGCATCGGCAAAGGCTTCGATGCAGCGCTCCTCGTCAAACAAGGAGAAGTGCAGGTTGAAACGGCGCAGCATCTCGACCAGCCACTGGTGCTGCAGGGTCTCGGGCAGCAGGATGAGCACACGATGGGCGCGGCCGGAGAGCAGCTGCTGATGGATGATCATGCCCGCTTCTATCGTCTTGCCGAGGCCCACTTCGTCGGCCAGCAATACGCGCGGGGCGTAGCGGTGACCCACTTCATGGGCGATATAGAGCTGGTGCGGGATCAGGCTGACCCGGCCACCGGCCAGACCACGGGTCGGATTGCGGCGACGCTTGTGCTGGTTGACCAGCGCCTCGTAGCGCAGGGTGAAGCGGGACATGCGATCGATCTGTCCGGCGAACAGGCGGTCCTGCGGCTTGTTGAATTTGATAAAGTTGTTGAGAAACACCTCTTTGAGGGCAACGGGCTCATCATTGTCGGTGCGAACACCTACATATATAAGCAGGCCGTCTTTCTCCTGCACTTCCTCGACCATCATGGTCCAGTCTTCATGACTGGCTATCTGATCGCCCACATTGAAGCTGACCCGGGTGACCGGCGCCTCTTCTTTGGCATACATGCGGTTTTCACCGGTAGCCGGAAACAACAGGGTAACCATGCGTCCTTCAACAGCAACGACAGTTCCCAAACCCAGATCCGTCTCTGTATCACTAATCCAACGCTGGCCAAGTGCAAAAGGCATTAAACTCTCCAAAGCCCAAGAGTGTGAGAATCGCAAAGGGGCGCTATGTTACCCGAAGGCTGAAGCCCGATCATCATGGTTATGGTGTTAGGGAAAGCCAAATCGATACATCCTTGATCTGTGGCCCTCCTACACCTACCAAGACGCAGCGAACGACTGCATACGAACCCCGGTCAGTGCACTTAAGCACCCATTCGATTGCTTTATGAGCGAACGCGCCGAGAATTCGAATTTTATGCGAAATTGCCCTTGCCAATCCGATCTGGCTCCCTATAATGCGCCTCCATCGACACGGCAAGCGGCAACGCAGAAAGCCAAGTTGGTAGCCTCGAAAAGCCTGTGAAAATAAGGCTTGACTCG
>NZ_CDDD01000100.1:120489-120656 GCF_000820165.1 Aeromonas taiwanensis | reverse complement strand
CCTCCGAAGAGCCGGCACAATAATCCCTCTTCTCCACGCAGCCGTGCACAAAAAAGGGATGCTGATGCATCCCTTCTGCGTTTCTTTACCCTTCCAACATCAGAAGGAGGTACGGCGATAGCGGCGGTATTCCGGACGCCAGAAGTTCGCCTCGATGGCCTGGTCGA
>NZ_CDDD01000100.1:120158-120453 GCF_000820165.1 Aeromonas taiwanensis | reverse complement strand
GTCGATCACCTCGTCCGGGGTCTGCACCGCCTTGCCCTGCAGCATGGCGGTCTTGGCCACCATCTTGGCGATGTAGCGGGAGACCTGGTGGATGTCCGCGAGATCCGGCAGCAGAGAGCCCTCCTCTCCCTTCACCAGGGGGGAGCAGTCCGCCAGGGCGCGGCTGGCCGACATCAGCATGGCATCGGTCACCCGGTTGGCACCGGAGGCGATGACGCCAAGGCCGATCCCCGGGAAGATGAAGGAGTTGTTGCACTGGGCGATGACGTAGCGCTGGCCCTTGTACTCCACCGGC
>NZ_CDDD01000100.1:0-120140 GCF_000820165.1 Aeromonas taiwanensis | reverse complement strand
GGTGGGGTTGGAGAGCGGGAAGATGATGGGACGGGCACAGTGTTTGTGCATGGTCTTCACCACCTCTTCGGTGAACAGGCCAGGCTGGCCGGAGACCCCGATCAGGATGTCGGGGCGACCGTGCTCCATCACCTCCAGCAGGGAGATGTTGTCCCCCACCGGCCAATCCTTGATGCGCTCCAGCGGCTGGGACAGCTTGCGCTGGAAGTCGAGCTGGTTCGGGATCTTGTCGGTGATGAGACCGAAGCGGTCCACCATGAAGACCCGGCCGCGCGCCTCGGCATCCGTCAGCCCTTCGGCCTTCATCTGCGCCACGATCTGCTCGGCGATGCCGCAACCCGCGCTCCCGGCACCGAGGAAGGCGACCCGCTTCTCGGAGAGCTTGGCGCCGGAGGCCTTGCAGGCGGCGATGAGGCTGCCCAGGGTCACGGCGGCGGTGCCCTGGATGTCATCGTTGAAGCAGCACAGCTCGTCCTTGTAGCGGTTGAGCAGCGGGGTGGCATTGCCCTGGGCGAAGTCCTCGAACTGCAGCAGGATATCCGGCCAGCGACGCTTGACCGCCTGGATGAAGGCATCGACGAACTCGTCGTACTCCTCCCCGGAGATGCGCGGGTGGCGCCAGCCCATGTAGAAGGGGTCGTTCAGCAGCTGCTGGTTGTTGGTGCCCACGTCCAGCACCACCGGCAGGCAATAGGCCGGGGAGATGCCGCCACAGGCGGTGTAGAGGGAGAGCTTGCCGATGGGAATGCCCATGCCGCCGATGCCCTGATCGCCCAGGCCCAGGATGCGCTCGCCGTCGGTGACCACGATCACCTTGACGTTCTGCTTGGTGGCGTTTTGCAGCATGTCATCGATCCTGTCCTTGTCCGGATAGGAGATGAAAAGGCCGCGCGCACGGCGATAGATGTTGGAGAACTCCTCGCACGCCTTGCCCACTGTCGGGGTGTAGATGACCGGCAGCATCTCGGTCAGGTGGTTGTTCAGCAGACGGTAGAACAGGGTCTCGTTGGTGTCCTGGATGTTGCGCAGATAGATGTGCTTGTCCATGTCGTTGCCAAAGCCCATGAACTGGCGATAGGCACGCTCCGCCTGCTCCTCGATGGTCTCGATGTTCTGGGGCAACAGGCCTTCCAGGTTGAAGCTGCTGCGCTCTTCGCTGGTGAAGGCGCTGCCCTTGTTGAGCAGGGGCGTCTCCAGCAGGGCCGGGCCTGCATAGGGAATATAGAGGGGACGTTTCTGATTATTATCTTCAAACATGGATCTGTACCTTGACTGTGTGGCCCGTCGATCCTATGGGCTTGGGGCAACAATTTCAAAGGGTTTGCACGTCCGTGGCAAAAGGTTTGCGACCCAGGCGACGAAAGGCCCCGGGGGTCTGACCAGTCAGCCGGCGAAAGCGGTTCGCAAAGTTGGCCCCGTCGCTGTACCCGACCCGGCTGGCCAGCTCGGCCAGCGGCCAGTTGGTGTAGAGCAGCAGCTGGCGCGCCTTGTTCATACGCAACTGGGTGAGCCAGGCCATGGGCCCCATGCCGAACGCCTGCCGGCAGAGGCGATGCAGGTGAGGCACGGAGCAGGCCATCTGATCCGCGAGCAGGACCACGCTCCAGGGCTCGTCCAGACGTGCCTCCACCCGGCGAAACAGCGCCTGCAGCCGCAGCTCCGGCGTGCCGCGCCCCTCCCCCTGCAGGGTTCTGTCCAGCAGGGCGAGCAGCAGGCTCAGCAGCTGGGGTTGCAGCGGCGAGCGTATGCCCTCCCCCTGCATCAGGCTGAGCAGATGATAGAGCTGATCTCCCTCCTCCCCCTGCCAGATACGGTGACCGAGCCGGTGCAGGTGCTGCCAGCGCGGCACGTCGTCCAGCAGGATCCAGCTGGTGCGCCACTGCTCCCCCACCAGCTTTAGGCCCCCCGGTACGGCCGCGGGCAGGAAGACCAGGGCCCCGGCAGGAATGACCCGCTCCCCATCATCGGTGAGCAGAGCGCCCCCCTCGTCGTGGCTCATCATGAGGATGTGAAATTCGGGCCGGTTGCGACGGATCAGGTAGTGCTCCCGTATGTTCGACAATCCGGTCAGGAAGATGCCCGCCTCGCCGAGCAGGGGCAGGCCTTCACGCCCCAGCATGCGCTCCTCGCAGGAGGGGGCTATCTCAAGACATTCGTTCGCAAAGGGCATAACACCTCAACAGGATAGTTTTGCACAAGAAAGCAGAGAGAGGCTCACAGTGAAGCCATCCCTTACCTTCCTTATCATACCCACGACAAACATTGATTTTCATATACCCGGTTAACATACATGAATTATTGGCAAGCGATTTTAAAACAAACCACCGATCGCGAGTTCATGACCCGATTGTGGCGGCTGGCCCTGCCGGTCTCGCTGCAGTCCATGATGTTCTCCCTGCTCGGTCTCATCGACATCATGATGGTGAGCCAGCTCGGCACCACGGCAGTGGCGGCGGTCGGCTTGGGCAACCGGGTCTTCTTCTTCAATCTGCTGGTGATCGCGGGCCTCTCGGGCGGGGTCTCGGTGTTGGCGGCGCAGTATTACGGTCGCGGAGAGATGGCCGGGGTGCGCCGCTCCCTGGCCCTGGCCCTGGTGGGCGCCCTGGCGGTGAGCCTGCCGTTTGCCCTCGTCTACCTGCTCTCGCCGGGCAGCGTGCTGGGCTTTGCCAGCCAGGATCCCGCACTGCGCGCCCTGGCCGACGAGTTCCTGATGATCACCGGCGCGACCATCCTCTGCACCGCCGTGGTGGTCCCCCTGGAGGCGGCCCTGCGCTCGGTCGGCAATGCGGCGGCGCCGACCCGGATTGGCATCGTCGCCATCCTTGCCAACGTCATCCTCAACTATGCCCTCATCTTCGGCCACTTCGGCTTCGAGGCCATGGGGGTGGCTGGCTCGGCCTGGGGCACCACGATTTCACGGCTGCTGCAGACCGCACTGCTGCTCCTCTACGTGTGGCGCATCGAACCCCGTCTGGTGCCGCGCAGGGCAGACTGGTGGGCGGCCTTTCGCCGCAAGGAGGTGGTGCGCTTCACCCTGATCGCCCTGCCGTTGTTGCTGCACGACGGACTCTGGGCCTTCGGCATGCTGCTCTACGGCTTCCTCTACGCTCACCTCGGCACCGATTCGCTGGCCATCATGACCACCCTCGGGACGCTCGAGAGCATCCTCATCTCCCTCTTCTTCGGGCTGGCGGTGGCCTGCTCCACCCTGCTCGGCCACCGGCTCGGGGCCGAGGAGTATGACGAGGCCTGGCAGCACTCCCAGCTCTTCCTGCTGCTTGCCCCCGTCGGGGCCCTGCTGGTGGGGATCGCCGTCTGGCTGATGCAGGCCAGCCTGCTCCAATGGGTCGGCAATCTGCCCGGCGAACTGATGGGGGAAGCGGGCCAGGTACTTGCCATCCTGTGCCTCGGCATGTTGCTCAAGGTATTCAACATGGTGGGTATCGTCGGCGTGCTGCGTTCGGGGGGAGATGTGAACTACAGCATCTTCATCGACATCGTCGGCATGTGGTGCATCGGCCTGCCGCTTGCCTGGGTGGCGGTCAGCCTGCTCGGCTGGCCCCTCTCCTGGGTGGTGGCCGTGGTGCTGCTGGAGGAGCTCTCCAAGGTATTGCTGGTGCAGCGCCGCATTCGACAGCGCCGCTGGCTTCGCAACCTGGTGATGGGCTGAGAGGGGGCAAGCCGGGCAAATGCGGGGTCATATCAATGACAGAAAATCCCCCTTTGCAGTATGCTGGCCACCTCTTCAATCAGCGACGGGGCACGCCCCGCCCCGTCAGCAGTCGTTAAAGGAGATGCACATGCAACCACAAAAAGAGCTGATCACCGAGACGGCCCTGCTGGAGATGGCCAACAAGATCATCCGGGAACACGAGGACTTCATCCACGGCATGCGCGCCGACACGGTGGAGCAGAAGGGGGACATCCTGGTGTTCAAGGGGGAGTTCTTCCTGGCCGAAGATGGTACCCCGACCGGCAAGACCATGGCGGTGTTCAACATGTTCAAGCTGCTGGCCCAGCAGCTCTCTGGCAAATACCGGCTGGGCTGATCCCGCCCCGGGATGCCGCCCTCAGGCGGCATCCATCCCGGCGGCAGAAGGCTCGTCGGGTACCTTGCCGGCTTCCCCCACCACACAGTTGCGCCCCGCCATCTTGGCCATGTAGAGACACTCGTCCACCCGGTTGAGCAGCGCCTCGATGCCCTCGCCTCGCCGGGCCAGGGTCAGGCCGATACTCACCGTCACCTCCAGCAGCTCGTCGGACGTCGGGCTCTTCACCAGCCGCGCCTCCACCGCCACTCGCAGCCGCTCCGCCACCCGTGTTGCCTGGGCCTGATCCGGACAGCGGGGCAGCAGGATGGCAAACTCCTCGCCACCGTAGCGCCCCAGCACCATGCCGGGTTCCAGCTGCTCCGCCAGGGTCGCCGCCACCTCCTTGAGCACCGCATCCCCCGCCAGATGGCCGAAGGTGTCGTTGATGCGCTTGAAGCGGTCCAGATCCAGCAGCAGCACGGCAAACGGCGTCTGTTTGCGGATCATGGCGGCCCTCGCCTTCTCCAGCTGTTTCATCAGCAGACGGCGGTTCATCATGCCGGTCAGCTCGTCCGTGGTGGACTCCCGGTAGAGCTGCAACAGCATGTTGAGCTGGCCGCACTGCACCCAGGCACTGGCGATGGCAAAGAGCCCCAGCAACCAGATCTGGTTGAGGGTCTGCACGCTCCAGACTGGCTGACCCACCAGCAGCCAGTTGCCGGCCAGCATGGTGATAAGAATGCCTCCCGCCAGCTGCAGGCTGAGAGAGAGGGGAATGGGGAAGATGGCAAACAGGCTGATGAGCAGGTAGGGAAACGCCATGTAGCCCGCCTGCAGCTCCTGATCCGCACCGAAGCTGTGCAGGCAGATGAGGGAGAAGAGCATCATCACCGCCATCAGATAACCCAGCGCCAGCTTCATGCGTTCGCGCCTGAAGTGGATGAGATAGGAGAGCGGGATCAGCGGCGAGAGGGCAAGCAGGCAGAAGATCCGAAGCTGGAACAGCGCCTCGAACTGGGCCGCAGGCAGGGTCAGCCAGTCCACCAGCGCCCAGGTGGGGAGTCCCACCATCAGCAGGCAGGTCAGCAACCGCAGCCGCACCGTCATGAAGCCCATGCGGGTCAGGGTAAAGTCTTCGGAGTGGGCACGGGCACTCCAGAACTCCGACAGCTTCAGCATCCAGAGTCTCCATCTTCCAACTGAGGGCTCATTTTACACCGTCCCCGTCGGGATGCATCAGCATGCGCCCGGTTTGTGACGGAAGCGGCCTCACCGCCATCATCATGAACCTGCTGCTGCCAGAACACACTCCCCAGGCCTGACGCCCCGCCATGTCACAGGTAAAGCCCCGCCGTGCGGGGCTTTACCTGCCTGCCCGCCACGGGTAGTGTGCAAGACCCGTCAATCTTCAGGATCCTGCCATGCCCTATCGCCTGCTTCCCCCTCTGCCTGAAGGTCACACGCCGGATCACATCCTCGCCCAGGAGCAACTCTGGCTGCGGGAGTGCGCCCGGGACGGTCAGCCCCGCGCCCACCTCTGGCAGGCCCCGCAGTGCCTCATCGTCACCCGCAAGGACACCCGCTTGCCCCGCTACCAGGACGCCTGCGAGCAGCTTGCCGCCGAGGGCTGGCCCGTGTTCGTGCGCGACAGCGGCGGCACCGCCGTGCCCCACGGCGCCGGCATCCTCAATCTGTCCCTCATGCTGCCCCGCACCACCACGGATCTCGCCCACTACTACCGCTTGCTGGGGGCACCGCTGCTGAGTGTGCTGGCCGGATACGGCCTCGAGGGAAGCTATGATTTCGTGCCCGGCTCGTTTTGCGACGGCCAGTACAACCTGGTGATCGGGGGGCGCAAGGTGACCGGTACCGCCCAGCGCTGGCTGGCCCCCGGGCAGGATCACGGTGGCGCCGTGCTGGCTCAGGCCATGCTGCTGGTGGCCGGCAACGTGGATGAAGGCACCCGGATGGCGAGCCGCTTCTACGAGCTGGCGGGCGGGGAGCTGCGCTTCTCGCCCGGCACCTCCACCACCCTGGCGCAGGCCATACATTGGCAAGGGAACCCTGGAGAACTGGTGGTCGAGGTCAACCACAGATTGCAACGGCTGCTGACGGCTGATTAAGTGCTCTTCCGTGGCCCCCTTGAGTGACCATTCCCTTCAACGGTCCAACAAAAAAGCCACGACCCGGGTCGTGGCTTTTTTATTTGAATGGATGGTCGTGGCATCAGGCCGTCTGCGGCTCGGGCTCGGACTCCGTATCCCGGTCCCGGCTGAAGTAGGCGCGGGTCTCGGCAATCACCACGTGGCGCAGGCCGATGAGACCGATGAGGTTGGGCACCGCCATCAGGCCGTTGACGATGTCGGCCAGGAGCCAAATCATGTCCAGATGCAGGAAGGCACCGCTCGCCACCAGCACCAGATAGACCAGGCGATAGGGCTTGATCGCCTTCACTCCGAACAGGTACTCGGTGCAGCGCTCGCCGTAGTAGTTCCAGCCAAGAATGGTGGTAAAGGCGAAGAACAGGAGGCCGATGCTCACCAGGTATTGACCGACATGGGCATCCAGCCCCTGGGCAAAGGCCAGGCTGGTCATGGCCGCGCCGCTCGCATCGCCGCTCCACACTCCGGTCACCACCAGGGTCAGGCCGGTCATGGTGCAGATGATGATGGTGTCGATGAAGGTGCCGGTCATGGAAACCAGCCCCTGCTCCACGCAGGAATCCGTCTTGGCCGCTGCCGCCGCGATGGGGGCCGACCCCAGTCCCGACTCGTTGGAGAAGACGCCGCGCGCCACCCCGGACTGGATCGCCAGCATGATGCCGGCGCCGACAAAGCCGCCGGTCGCCGCATGGCCGGTGAAGGCACTCTCAATCACCAGCATGACGGCATCGGGCAGGGCGCTGGCGTTGTTCACCAGCACGCCCAGACAGGCGACGATGTAGAAGATGGCCATGAAGGGCACCACCTTGCTCGACACGCTGGAGATGGACTGGATGCCCCCCAGGGTCACCAGCGCCACGATCAGGGTCAGCACCACGGCGGTCACTTCACGGGGTACCGAGAAGGAGAGGCTCATGGCATCACTGATGGCGTTGACTTGGGGAAAGGTGCCGATGCCGAAGAAGGCGACGCCGATGCCGAACAGGGCGAACAGCTTGGCGAGCGGCCTGGAGCCGAGCCCCTTCTCCAGATAGTACATGGGGCCGCCCGCCATCTGGCCGTTGGCGTCCTGCTGGCGATATTTCACCGCCAGCAGGCACTCGGCGTACTTGGTGGCCATGCCGAACAGGGCGGCCATCCACATCCAGAACAGGGCGCCCGGGCCGCCCAGCTTGATGGCGGTGGCGACCCCGACGATGTTGCCGGTACCTATGGTGGCGGAGAGGGCGGTGCAGAGGGCGCCGAAGCTGGAGACATCCCCCTGCTTGCCCTGGCCCTGATCGCGGCCAAAGACCAGCTTGAGAGCGAGCGGCAAACGCACGATCTGAAGCAGACCCAGACGCAGAGTAAGATAGATGCCGGTCCCGACCAGCAGGATCAGCAGGGGTGGCCCCCAGACAAGGCTATCGATGGCGGCCAGCGCCGATTGAATTGATGACATGCATCCTCCTTAAAAAACAACGATTAAGGAGGAGAAGGATGATCTTCCCATAGGTGTCGCGATCGGCCAGAGGCGATCGGATGCGGGCCAAGCCCAGGTACAACCATCCCATCCCCTCTGTCCTTTTGCCTGAGAGTTTCCGGCGCCAGATTGCGATGCAATCACGGTGCCTTGCTCCTTCGGCGCCCGATTCAACGGGTCTCTCCAGAGTATCGTCCAGTAGCAGTCCACACCGGTTGCCCGGTACCTGAAAGATTCACTTCTTCGGTGGATGGTCGCCCATCGCTCTCCTGCTACCTTCATCCGAACTAGTTTGGATTAGGAAGCGGGCATGGTAATCCAAAAAATGTGAGCTGTCTCGCACTCGTGCCCTGCTCCGCCGCTTTTTTCCGTTCTCCCCCCTGAACGGGGTAAATGCTAAATGTTTGTTAACTATCAATACTTTACCTCCCACCACCGGATTCGGCTTCTTCCGACGCTCGACTGGGGGTTTATATCGATAGCCCCTTTCGTCTCGACCAGAAAAACTTGCCGACATATTCAATCAAAAGGGTTGCACACAAACTCAATAAGCCGATAATCCCGCGCATAACTAAGCACTTCGCAAGGAAGTTATGCAGTGTGCCTGGTTGGTCCCACCGGACCGCTCGCCTGACCCGGCCGTCGCCGGTTCAATCGCATATGGCTTGGGCATATCACGCCCCCTAAGGATGACCAAAAGAGAATGAACGAGACCCTGGTTGCACAAGATTACCGTCAGCTGGTTGAACAATTCGGCTCCCCCCTGCTGCTGCTCGACAAGGCAGCCGTCCGCAAACAGTATCGGGCCCTGGCGGCCGCCCTGCCCGATGTACGATTGCACTATGCACTCAAACCCCTGCCCCACGAGGCAGTGGTCTCTGTCTTGAAGGAAGAGGGGGCCTGTTTCGATCTGGCCACCAATGGCGAAGTGGATCTGGTGCGCAGTCAGGGTGTCCGCCCGGGACGCTGCATTCATACCCATCCCATCAAGCGCGACAGCGACATCCGCTATGCGCTGGAGTACGGCTGCACCGTGTTCGTCTACGACAACCCGCTGGAGCTGGAGAAATTCCTGCCCTACAAGGACGAGGTGAAACTGCTGCTGCGGGTGAGCTTCCCGAACCCCGAGACCAAGGTCGACCTCTCCAAGAAGTTCGGCTGCACGCCGGAGCAGGCACTGCCGCTGCTGCAGCTGGCCCAGGCCAAGGGGATCAAGGTGATGGGGCTGTCGTTCCACGTCGGCTCCCAGGTCCCCCACCCCCGTCGCCACGTACAGGCCATCGACGCCTGCCGCGAGATCATGGAGCAGGCCTGGGCGCTCGGGCTCAAGCCCTGGGTGCTGGATATCGGCGGCGGCTTCCCGGTCGACTATGACGGGGGCGAGTTCGACATCGACGGCTTCTGCGCCCCCATCCGCGAGGCCCTGGCCAAGCTGCCCGCCACCGTGCAGAAGATTGCCGAGCCGGGCCGTTTCATCAGTGCGCCGGCCATGACCTCGGTGGCCAGCGTCATGGGCAAGGCCCACCGCGGCGACAAGATCTGGTACTACCTGGATGACGGTCTCTACGGCAGCTACAACGGCCAGCTCTACGACCATGTCACCTACCCGGTAAGCACCCCCTACGCCCAGGGCCCGCTGCACAATGCCGTGCTCTCCGGCCCGACCTGCGACAGCGTGGACGTCATTCGCGATGGCATCATGCTGCCGGATCTCGAGATTGGGGAGCTGGTCGTGGGCAGGGTGATGGGTGCCTACACCTGGGCGTCGGCCTCCACCTTCAACTTCTTCCCCAAGGCGAGCATCCTCATCCTGGACAGCGCCCAGAAGCAGAAACTGGTCGCCGTGGCCTGACGGGCACAACACAGCGCACAAAAAAAGAGGGGAAGCATCGGCTTCCCCTCTCTCGTTTCATCGTCAGGCTAGATGAACTGGCTCGTCAGCAGCCAACCGGTGTAGGCGACGAAGCAGGCGAGCAGCACGCCCCCCTCCAGCCGGTTGATACGCCCCTGTCCCTTGCGGCCCAGGCACATCACCAGCAGCACCAGGGTCAGACCCATCATCAGGCTCCAGTCCCGGGAGAGCACCTCGGGCGCCACTTCCAGCGGCTGGATGCCGGCGGCGATGCCCACCACCGCCAGGGTGTTGAACAGGTTGGAGCCCAGCACGTTGCCAAGGGCCAGATCGTGCTCGTTCTTGCGAATGGCGATGAGGGAGGAAGCGAGCTCCGGCAACGAGGTACCGACGGCGACGATGGTGAGACCAATCACCAGATCGCTGATGCCAAAGCCCTGGGCGATGGTCACCGCCCCCCACACCAGCAGGCGGGAGGCACCGATGAGCAGCACCAGCCCCAGCACCAGCCAGAACAGCGCGACCTTGAGGGACATGCCCTCACTCTCGATGTCTTCCTCGGTCTCCGTATCCAGCGCATCGCCCTTGCCGTTCATGCCGGCCCAGATGGACCAGCCCATCAACGCCACGAACACGGCCCCCAGAATGACCGCATCGGTGCGGCCCAGATGGCCGTCGATGAGCAGGGCACCGGAGAGCAGCGTGATGCCGAGCAGGATGGGGATCTCCTTGCGTACCACCTGGGAAGCCACGGCGATGGGGCTGATAAGGGCCGTCAGGCCCAGGATCAGGGCGATGTTGGTGATGTTGGAGCCATAGGCGTTACCGAGCGCGAGCCCGGGATTGCCCTGGGACGCGGCCAGGGCCGACACCACCATCTCGGGAGCAGAGGTACCAAAACCGATGATCACCATGCCGATGAGCAGCGGCGGCATGCCGGCATAACGGGCGGTCGCGGCGGCGCCGTCCACAAACTTGTCCGCACTCCAGACCAGCAACGCCAGTCCGGCAATCAAGGCAACAAAAGCCAGGGTCATATTCTTCCATCTCATCCACGGCAAACACGAGAGCCAGGCGCAAGCCTGGCTCCATCCAAAAACGGGCTCAGTGTAACGGGGCCGCTTGCTATTTCAAGGACTAATCAAACAACGATTAATCTTTCACAGCGCCGCCAGCAGACTCTGGGCATCGGAGACCTCGAACTTGCCGGGCGCCTCCACGAAGAGCTGCTCCACCACACCGTCGTTGGCGATGAGAGCGAAGCGCTGGGCGCGCACGCCGCCAAAGGCACCGGTCTCCTTGGCAAGACCCAGTGCCCGGGTCCAGCTGCCGTCACCGTCCGCCAGCATGGTGATGGCATCGGCGTTCTGGGCCTGCTGCCACGCCTTCATCACGAAGGCATCGTTGACCGACAGGCAGCAGATGGTATCCACCCCCGCAGCTTTGAACTGGTCCGCCAGCACCACGTAGCCAGGAAGATGGGCGTTGGAGCAGGTGGGGGTAAAGGCGCCGGGGACGGCAAACAGCACCACCCGCTTGCCTGCAAACAGGGCCCGGGTGTCCAGTACCTGCTTGCCCTCGGCGGTGATAAAGGTAAATTCCCCTGTAGGCAGGGATTGACCGACCGTGATCATGATGACGCATCCTTAGGTGACCGAAAGAGGCCCAGTCTACTCCAAGCCGAAGGGCAACGACACCGGTCAACCGGACGGCCTTCGGGGTTTGGCAACATGGCACTACTGCGAGCGCCGCGCCTGCCAGGTTGCGATCGCCAGCAGGGAGTCCGGCGTGAACTCCTCGGCCCGCCCGGCGATCTCGTCGAGGCTCATCCAGTGCACCTCGCTCACCTCCTCCGCCTGCAGCTGCACAGGCCCCTGATAATGGCAGCTGAAGAGGCCGCCCCAGACCCGGTAAGCCCCGCCCCTCGCCTCCCCTTCTGCATAGAAGGTGCCGAAATCCTGCAGGGGGACGTCGCGAATCCCCAGCTCCTCCGCCAGCTCGCGCCGGGCGGAAGGCGCCATCGCCTCCCCCGTGGTCACCACGCCGCCGGCGCAGGCATCCAGCATGCCGGGACAGAAGTCCTTGGCCAGGGTACGCCGTTGCACCAGCACGCGCCCGGTGTCATCCAGCACCAGGATATAGCTGGCACGATGGCGCAGGTTCTCCTGACGCACCCTGGCACGCTCCGCCACCCCGATCACCCTGTCCTGTTCATCTACTATGTCCACCCACTCCACACGCGGCACCTTCGTCAATCCAGAGATGGCCGCAGTATATCGGGGCCAGGGCCTTGTACGGCACTACTTTTTCCCTCGCCAGCCCCTGAGGCCGTCATGCCGAAAAGCGGATTCATACAAACCACCCACAATTGTCACATCACTGTCACCCTTGCTGGGCATAGTGTGCCCTGTCCAAGCAACAGGGTCTCTGGTCATGAAGGTGTTCAAGCAGTTGTCTCCCCGTCGAATAGCCCGCTATATCAAGAGCTTCCATCATGGAAGTTTCATGGTAGAGGCGATGGGACGGTTCGAGTTTCAGGGGGGCGTCATCGATGTGACAGGGCTGAGCTGTCGTCAGGCCCTGCGTCTGGCCCGCCAGATCAACCTGGCCGTGCGCGACCTGCGCACCACCACCCTGCTGCCGGGCTGACATACTCCTTTCTGTCTGTAGTCTGCTTCCATGCTCTTGCTTGCCCGCCGCTCACCGTAGCGTGCGGGCTTTTTTTATGGGCGACGTCGCACCCGATGGGCTCAATGCTGCAGGATCTGGGAGAGGAACAGCTTGGTCCGATCCGACTGGGGGTTGTCGAAGAACTGATCCGGCACGTTCTCCTCGATGATCTGCCCTCTGTCCATGAAGATCACCCGATCCGCCACCTGCTTGGCAAACCCCATCTCGTGGGTGACGCAGAGCATGGTCATCCCCTCGTGGGCCAGCTCCACCATGACGTCCAGCACCTCGCGCACCATTTCGGGGTCGAGCGCCGAGGTGGGTTCGTCAAACAGCATGACCTGGGGATTCATGCAGAGACTGCGGGCGATGGCGACCCGCTGCTGCTGACCGCCGGAGAGCTGGCCCGGGTACTTCAGCGCCTGCTCCGGGATCCGGACCCGGCGCAGGAAGTTCATGGCGATCTCCTCGGCCTCCTTGCGTGGCAACTGCTTGACCCAGATGGGGGCAAGGCAGCAATTCTCCAGCACGGTCAGATGGGGGAAGAGGTTGAAGTGCTGGAACACCATCCCCACCTCCCGGCGCACCGCCTCGATGTTCTTGAGATCCGAGGTCAGGGCCGTGCCCTTGACCAGGATGTGTCCGCTCTGGTGCTCCTCCAGCCGGTTGATGCAGCGGATCATGGTGGACTTGCCTGAGCCAGATGGGCCGCAGATGACGATCTTCTCTCCTCTGCCCACCTGCAGGTTGATGTTGCGCAGCACATGAAATTCACCGTACCACTTGTTGACTGCTTTCAGTTCGACGACAGCGTCCGTTTTCATCTCGAAACTACTCCTAATGCTTGTGGCCCGTGTTGAGTTTGCGCTCCAGATAGATGGAGTAGCGGGACATGCCAAAACAGAACATCCAGAAAATCATGGCGATAAAGACATACGCCTCGGTGGAATACCCCAGCCAGGCTGGATCCGCCAGCGCCACCTTGGAGATGGCCAACAGATCGAACAGCCCGATGATGAGCACCAGGCTGGTGTCCTTGAACAGGGAGATAAAGGTGTTCACCAGCGAGGGGATGGTGATCTTGAGGGCCTGCGGCATGATGATGAGTCCCATCACCTTCCAGTAGGAGAGCCCCAGGGCATCCCCCGCCTCGTACTGCCCCTTGGGTATTGCCTGCAACCCCCCTCTCACCACTTCCGCCACATAGGCCGCCTGGAACAGGATGATGCCGATGAGCGCCCTCAGCAGCTTGTCGAGCTCCACCTCGGTACTCATGAACAGCGGCAGCATGACGGACGCCATGAAGAGCACTGTGATGAGCGGCACCGCCCGCCAGAACTCGATGTAGACAGTGGAGAGGCTGGAGATGACCGGCATGTGGGAGCGACGTCCCAGCGCCAGCAGGATACCGAACGGCAGGGCGACCACTATGCCCACCACCGCCAGCACCAGGGTCAGCATCAGCCCCCCCCAGCGGTTCGTCTCCACCACCTCCAGCCCAGCCCCACCATGGATGAGGAAGAAGGCGATGACAGGAAACACCAGCAGGGTAAAGAGCGCCAGCCCCCCCTTGCGAGGGGTCTTTGGCCAGATGAGCAAGGCCAGCAGCACCGCCAGGCCGGCGAAGGTCAGGTTGATGCGCCAGTACTGATCGGCCGGATAGAAGCCATAGAGATACTGCCCCAGCCGGCTCTCGATGAAGATCCAGCACGCCCCTCCCTCGGCGCAGGCTTCACGGCTGTTCCCCTGCCAGGTGGCCGAGAACAGCGCCCAGTCCAGGGCGGACCAGATCAGTGGCAGCAGCAGATAGGCCAGCGCCATGGTCAACAGGCCGTTCCACCAGTTGGGAAACAGATTCTGCCTGAGCCAGGCGACCAGGCCCCGGCGATGGCTGGGAGGCGGCAAGGCCTCCTGCAATTCGTTCACGAACATGACAGCTCCCTAGCGCTCCACCAGCGTCATCCTGCGGTTGTAGATGTTCATCAGCACCGAGGTGGTGATACTGATGACGAGATAGACCCCCATGGTCATGGCGATGACCTCGATGGCCTGCCCGGTCTGGTTGAGGGTGGTGCCCATGAAGACAGACACCAGATCCGGATAGCCGATGGCCGTGGCCAGCGAGGAGTTCTTGGTAAGGTTCAGATACTGGCTGGTCAAGGGAGGGATGATGACCCGCATCGCCTGGGGAATGATCACCAGCCGCAACGTCTTGGCGGGGGAGAGCCCGAGTGCGGAGGCGGCCTCCGTCTGCCCCTTGCTGATGGCCAGGATGCCGGAGCGCACTATCTCCGCGATGAAGGCCGCCGTGTAGATGGTCAGCGCCAGCAGCAGAGCCGCAAGCTCGGGCAGGACCGTCATCCCTCCCCGGAAGTTGAATCCCTGCAACGCTGGCACGCTCCAGCTGAGCGGACTGCCCGCCAGCAGGAAGGTGACGGCCGGGAGCAGAATGACCAACCCGGCCGCACAGCGCCAGAACGGGAATATCCTGCCGGTCAGGGCCTGACGGCGCCGTGCCCAGCGGCTCAGTCCCCAGCTCAGCACCACGGCGATCAGCAGGGCCCAGAGCACGTAACCGAATCCCTCTTCGAACACCGGCTTGGGTAGATAGAAGCCCCGCACGTTGAGGAAGGCGAGCCCCCCCAGATCCACGCTCTGGCGCGGTGATGGCAGAGTACGCAGCACCGAGAAGTACCAGAAGAAGATCTGCAGCAGCAGCGGGATGTTGCGAAACGTCTCTATGTAGACGGCCGCAATCCGCGCCACCAGCCAGTTGCGCGACAGACGCGCCACCCCGAGCATGAAACCGAGCAGGGTGGCAAACAGGATGCCGAGCACGGAAACCAGCAGGGTGTTGAGCAGCCCCACCACAAAGGTACGGCCGAAGGTATAGGTTTCGTCATAGGAGATCAGGCTCTGCAGAATGCCGAAGCCAGCCGTGTTGCCCAGGAAACCGAAGCCGGTGGTGATGCCACGGGTGGCCAGATTGGTCAGGGCATTGTTGACGATGTAGAACAGGAACCCGACAACGACCGCGATGGCCAGGCACTGGAAGATCAATGCCCGCACCTTGGCGTCATACCACCAGCGGCCCTGTTCTTTCCTATGGTTTGATGCGTGTAACGCCATGAGGATGACTCCGACAAAGCCAGGGGAAATGGGGGGCCTTGCCCCCCGATTGTTGTCGACTCAGCGGATGGGCGGCGCGTACATCAGGCCACCCTTGTTCCAGAGCGCGTTGATACCGCGATCGATCTTGAGGGGGGAGCCGGCACCGACGTTGCGATCGAAGGATTCGCCGTAGTTGCCGACCTGTTTGACGATGTTGTAGGCCCACTTGTCATCGAGCCCCAGCACCGAGCCCTTGGGCTCTTCCAGCCCCAGCAGACGGCGGATATCCGGGTTGGTGGACTTGAGCATCTCATCCACGTTGGCACTGGTGACCCCGGCTTCCTCGGCGTTGAGCATGGCGTTCAGACTCCAGCGCACCACCTTGAACCACTGATCGTCCCCCTGGCGCACGGCAGGCCCCAGTGGCTCCTTGGAGATCACCTCAGGCAGCACCATGGCCTCCGCCGGCTTGGTGAGCTTGATCTTGAGGGCATAGAGCTGGGACTGATCCGAGGTCAGCACGTCGCAGCGCCCCGCCTCGAACCCCTTGACGGTCTGATCCGAGGTATCGAACACCACAGGGGTATATTTCATGCCACCATTGGCGCGGAAATAGTCCGCCAGGTTGAGCTCTGTGGTGGTACCGGACTGGATGCAGACGGCGGCGCCGTCGAGCTCCTTGGCGCTCTTGACCCCGAGGGACTGCTTGACCAGGAAGCCCTGGCCATCGTAGTAGTTCACCCCGGCAAAGGTCAGACCCAGCGACCCGTCCCGGGTCAGGGTCCAGGTGGTGTTGCGCGACAACAGATCCACCTCGCCGGACTGCAGGGCGGTGAACCGCTCCTTGGCGGTGAGGGAGACATACTTGACCTTGCCGGCATCCCCCAGCACGGCCGCAGCCACGGCCCGGCACACGTCCACGTCCAGACCGGTCCAGGTGCCCTTGGCATCCGGATTGGAGAAGCCAGGCAGGCCATCGCCCACCCCGCACTGCACGAATCCCTTCTTCTTGACCGCATCCAGTGTGCCGTCGGCCCACGCATTGGCTGCCACCAGCGACAGCACCATTACCATACCTGCCTTGTGTATCTGCTTCATCTCACTCTTCCCTGTGGTTTGATTCAAATAGGCATCAAAACCTGGCAAGATGCCTTCATTTACCTGCTTTTTCGCAGCTTATCGAGCGACTCAAAAACCTGTCAATCGGTGCAAACCGGCCCAAATCTGGTGCAACAGCACAAAATAGGCAAGCGGGTCGATATGCACTCTTAGAATCAAAAATAGACCCTTATTTGCAAAATGGCCTGCTGTTAAAAGCCTCCTCGAGTGTGAGGATTATTTTTCGCAAAAAAATCGGACGCACCGGAATGGGGCGGAAAATTCCGCTGACAACGCACTCATCAAGCGAATTATTTTGCCAACAGGGCCCACTATTGGGAGGGATGAACCAAGATAGGGCAGCCTGGAGAGAGGACATGAAAACGTGGGGGCGAGGGTGGCACAAGCCGGGAGGGAGGCCGGAGCCACATTGCCACATTTGGCGTGCGCCCCCGGGTCGGGAGGGATCAACCGCCGCGGGGGCCGTCTTCGATCTCGGTGATGACGCCGTTCTCGACGGTGACGAATTGCATGAACTCGCTCTTGCCGAAGTTGTAGGTCCAGCGTTCGGCATACTTGACCGTCATCCGCGCTCCGAAGCCGTTCTCCTCGTAGCGGGTGAGATCCTCCTTGAGCAGGGGCTGACCACAGCGGATCAAGAGCTCGGCCGTGGTGTCACCCTCGGTCAGCAAGGCGCTCTTGCAGCGCAGGGTGCCGGCATGCACGGGCAAGACCGCCACCAGCAGCAACCACAGAATAGGTTTCATTTTGCACTCCATTTGAACAGGATCGAACCCAGCGCGATACACGCCAGGGCAAACAGCATGACCTGGCTCAGACTCCCCGCCACCGCCTGCCACCCCGCCCCTTCCAGCATCACGGCGCGGGCCGCCTCGATGATCTGGCTCAGGGGAAGACGGGCCCCCACGGCCTGCAACCAGGGGGGAGAGCCCTCCAGCGAGAACCAGACGCCGGACAAGAACATCATGGGCAAGCTGATGAGATTGAGCAAACCGCTCGCCAGCTCCTCGTTCTGGATCCGGGCGGCGATGAGCAGGCCGAGGGAGGCCATGGCCGTCCCGCCGACCAGGGCGATCAGCAGCAGCAACCAGCCAGACCCGAGCAGGGGCACATCCAGCAGCCAATAGGCCACCAGAAAGACCAGCAGGCTCACGACCAGCGTAATCATCACTCGCGACAGCAACTGGGCGCAGAGAAACTCGGCGGCCGAGAGCGGCGTGGCGCCAAGCCGTTTGAGCACTCCGTTCTTGCGATAGCGCACGATGACGAAGCCGACGCCGAACAGACCGGAGAACATCAGGTTCATGCCGATGACCCCGGGCAGCAACCAGTCGCCGTAGCGGATGGCTCTGCCCCTCAGGGCCTCCCTGTGCAGCGGCAGGGACACCGCCTGGCGCAGCAGGTATTCGGCCATGGCCCCCTGGGGAGCATCCGGGTTGATCCAGTAGCGCCCCTCCCCCGGCGAAATCAGCAGGTCCAGCTGATGGTGGCGCACCTTGAGCCGCCCCTTCTCCGCCTCGTCATAGGGGATGATCCTGAGCAGCGGGACATCGTGCAGGGGAGCGTAGGTGGCGGGCAGAGCCCCCACTACCCCTATCTGCACCAGGGGCTTGGGGGGACCCGAGAAGATGAGGGAGAAGCCGATCACCAGCAAGAGCGGGAAGACCAGGTTCCACACCAGGGCGGCCCGATCGCGCACGAATTCGAGGGTTCTGGCGTAAAAGAGCGCGCCGATGCGCTTCATGGCTCCCGTCATCTTCTGCTCCTCGCACCTGGCACCCGTTGGACAATCACCTGGCACACACCTCTTCCCTCACAGCAAATGCGCCCCTTCATGCGCCGCTCCGCAGGCTATGGCCGGTCAGGTGCAGGAAGAGATCCTCCAGATTGGGGGAACGCACCTGCATGCCGGTGAGCGGCACGCCGAGGCTCAGCAGCCGCGGCAGCAAGGCCGCCACGTCGGGGCAGCTCAGCTCCACCTGATCGCCCGCCGGGCGCAGGGGGTAACCAAGCCCGACCAGGGCCGGGTGATCCGCCAGGCGCACCAGCACGCCGTCGAAGTGGTGGGCCAGCAGGGCCCCCGGGGTATCCAGGCTCAGCAGGTGGCCGTGATCGACGATGGCAATCTGATCGCACAGCTGCTGCGCTTCATCCATGTAGTGGGTGGTGAGCACCACCGTCTTGCCCTGGGCCTTGATCGCCTCGATACGCTCCCAGAAATGGTGGCGGGCCTGGGGATCCAGCCCCGTCGTGGGTTCATCCAGAAACAGCAGTTCGGGGTCGCCGAGCAGGGCCAGGGCCAGCAGCAGGCGCTGACGCTGACCACCGGAGAGCTTGCGACTGTCCCTGTCGATGAACTCGCCCAAGGCGCACAGCTCGATGAGCAGCTCCCGCGGCAGAGGATTGGGGTAGAGACTGGCGAACAGGCGCAGGGTATCCCGTACCGTCAGAAAGTCCTGCAGCGCCGTGTGCTGGAACTGGATGCCGATGCGAGAGCGGTAATCGGGGCCCTGCGGCGCGCCGTGAAACAGGATCTCGCCGCTGTCCGGTGAGAGGATCCCCTCCAGCAACTCTATGCAGGTGGTCTTGCCCGCCCCGTTCGGACCGAGCAGGCCGAAACAGCAGCCGGCAGAAATGGCGAAGCTGAGCCCGTCCACCGCCCTGACGCCGGGGAAGTGCTTGACGAGATCGACGACCTCGATGATGGCTGCCATGGCGTCTCTCCTCGCGCGGCCGGATGGCGACGCTCTGACTATATCCAAATCCCCCGCGCAGACACAAAGCCCATTGCGGAGAGGGCGAAGAAGCGCACAAAAACAAACGGCGACCCTGGGGTCGCCGTTTTCATCTCATCAGCCGGATCACAGGATGTCCAGCAGTTCCACTTCGAACACCAGAGCGGAGTACGGCGGGATGGAGCCGGCGCCACGGGCACCGTATGCCAGATCCTGCGGAATGTAGAGCTTCCACTTGGAGCCAACCGGCATCAGCTGCAGGGCTTCTACCCAGCCGGCGATGACGCCAGTCACCGGGAACTCGGCCGGCTGGCCGCGGGCGACGGAGCTGTCGAACACGCCACCGTGGGTGAAGGTACCGTGGTAGTGCACGCGCACGGACTGACCGGCCACCGGCACGGCGCCGTTGCCTTCAACCATGACTTCGTACTGCAGACCGGAGTCGGTCACGTTCACTTCGGCGCGCTTGGCGTTGTCGGCCAGGAAGGCTTCGCCTTCGGCGGCAGCGGCCTTGGCGGCAGCTTCCTGCTCTTCCTGCATGCGGGCGGTGATGACCTGGAAGGCATCGTTGATATCGTCACGGCTGACCGCGAACTCCAGACCGTTCAGGGCATCTGCCAGACCTTGTTGCAGGGCCGGGATATCCAGACCGGCGAAGGCTTGCTGCGCCAGTTGATCACCCATGTTGCGGCCGATGCCGTAGCTGGCCTTCTGTTCGATAGAGTCGTATTGGGACATTGAGAGATTGCTCCGGGTCCTGATGGTAAAAGAGACGGGATGATAACAGACTTTTGGGCGCCGTGCTGCGGGCGGCAGCCCTGATTTGCCCGCCCGTGGGAGAGAGTTCACACAAGCGGGCAACAGGCTGGCGACATTTTGCTTAGGTGCTTTCTTCAAGCCCGGTCAATCAGGGCCCACACCGCGGCCACCTTGGCGCCATCCGTGATATTCACGCGGCCGTCGTCCGAGGTACCCATATTGACGCCGCCGGGGGAGACACCATGCCCCCGTCTCGTCAGGCCTGATCCAGCAACGCCCGCACCGCGGCCACCTTGGCACCATCCGTGATATTCACGCGGCCGTCGTCCGAGGTGCCCATGTTGACGCCATGTGGCACCATGCCGCCACGCCAGCCCATACCGGACATGTGTACCTCGCTCACCCCGGTGAACTCGATGATGGTGCGCACGTTGTCGGCATTGACCCCGGCCCCCGGCATCAGGCTGGCGCGGCCCGCCAGCGACTGCTGCATGGCCTGCAGGGTCTCGAGCCCTGCCAGCGCGGTCGGCGCATGGCCTGAGCTCAGGATGCGCTCGCAACCTGCGGTCACGATCACCTCCAGATCGGCACGCCAGTCGGAGCAGAGATCGATGGCGCGGTGGAAGGTGACCCCGAGCGGCCCTGCCGCCTCCACCAGCTGGCGGAGCCTGGCGGCGGGCACCCGCCCCTCTTCGTCCAGCAGGCCGACCACCACCCCCTGCAGGCCGGCGGCGCGGGCGGCGGCGATGTCCTGCAGCATGATCTCGAACTCGTCGTCGCCAAAGCAGAAATCCCCGGCTCGGGGACGGATCATGGCATAGACGGGCACAGTGGCATGGCGTGCCACCTGCTGCATGAAGCCGTAGGAGGGGGTCAGGCCGCCGAGTCCCAGGGCAGAGCAGAGCTCGATGCGATCGGCGCCGGCCTCCTGAGCGGTAAACAGGGACTCCAGGTTGTCGATACAGATTTCAAGACGGGTCATGATGACTCCTTGATTCGGGGAGATCAGACCCGCGGTCCGATCTCACAGATTGAGCAGGGCGGCCCCACGCACACCGCCGGCCCCGCCAAAGCGGGCCTCGCGGATCTCGGGCAGGGCGACGCCGGGAAGCAGATGGCCGGGCAGGCGTTTGGGCAGCTCTTCATACAGGGCTGGCAGGGCGCTAAGCCCCCCCCCCAGCACCACCACGTCCGGATCGATCACCGAGATGGCGGTGGCGATGCCGGCTGCCAGGATCTCCAGCCAGCAGTCGATGGTCGAGAGCGCCGCAGGCTCCCGGGCCTCGGCACGCTCGACGATCTGGTGACCGCTGGCGCGCTCCCCGCGAAAGTGGTGATAGAGCCGCTCCAGGCCGGTGCCCGAGGCGTAGGTCTCGAAACAGACCAGACGGCCGCAGCCGCAACGGGGACGGGGTAGGTCGGGGTATTTCATCAGGATGGTGGCCGGCAACGGGTAGTGGCCAATCTCGCCGGCCAGCCAGTTGCGCCCCTGGATGAGGCGCCCCGCCAGATAGACGGCGCCGCCTATCCCGGTACCGATAGTGACGCCCAGCGCACTGTCGGCCCCCTCGGCCGCTCCCTGGTGTACTTCGGACCAGAGGAAGCAGTTGGCATCGTTGTCCACCCTGACCGGACGACCCAGCAGCTCGGCCAGATCCGCCCCCAGGTGACGACCGTGAATGGCGGGTAGGTTCGCCGCCACTATGCTTCCGTCGAGACGATTGAGGATGCCGGGAAACCCGATCCCCACGGCCCCCTTCACGCCAAAACGCACGTCGGCCGCCTCGACTCGCTCACGGATCGCCTGTTGGAGCGCCTGATAGTCGTTGCCCGGCGTACTCATGCGCTCCTCATGGCAGAGAGCCAGGGCGCCGTCGTACACCGAGAACACGATCTTGGTGCCACCGATATCAAATCCGTAATACATGCCACACTCCCTTGCCGGTGGACCCGTCCACCTCAGTCTGTCCAGATGGGGCACATTGTATTAATTCGCAAAAAAAATAAAGTGACCTGGGGCGAAAAACGGGAGAGAAATCAAAGCAAGCGGAACATTTGTCGTTGCTGGCAAGGTTGGCCAAGGCTGGTCAGGGTACGCTCCTGACCGTCGAACACGAAGCCGCGGCGCAGGTAGAATCCCTCGCCGATGTGATTGCCGTCGAGCAGCCAGAGCCTGACGCACTCGCAGCCGGCCCGGCGCATCTGCACCGCCACCGCCTGCCACAACCGCTTGCCATGGCCCTGACGCCAGTGATCCGGGTGAAGATAGAGCGCCCGAATGCGCGCCGTCATCAGTCCCTCTTCCTCGGACGTTTGCCAGTAGAGCAGGCCGATGACCACCTCGTCCCGGCAGATCAGCATGGGGATGGGGCCGGCCTCGGCGAGCCGCTGGCGCCAGATGTGAAGATGATCGGTGACGGCGAGCTGGGCCAGCATGTCGCTGCCGAGCACGCCGCCATAGGCCGCCAGCCAGCTGGCCCGCTGCATCACCGTCATGGCGGCGGCGTCGGCAGCCCGGGCCAGGCGCAGCGTTATGCCTTGCACTGGGGTACCAGCCCTGCGGCTCTCGCCTGCTGATACAGGGGCTGCACCTCGCCCTGCTGGGCCTGCAACTCCGCGATCCGGCTCTGGTCGCTGGGGTGGGTGGAGAGCAGCTGGGGCGGGGCCTTGCCCCCGGAGGCGGCGCTCATGTTCTGCCACAGGGGAATGGCCTCGGCCGGGTTGAAACCGGCGCGCGCCATCAGCTCGAGACCGAGCCTGTCCGCCTCGCTCTCCTGGGTCCGGCCATAGGGCAGGGCGATCCCCACCTGGACCCCGAGACCCAGGGCCGCCATGGTGGCCGCCCCCCCGAGGCTGCTACTGCTGCCGATGGCCGCATCGGCCACCGCCAGCCCGAGGCCGGTCAGCTGGTCGCGGGAGAGACGCTCGTTGGAGTGCTGGGCCAGCACGTGGGTCAGCTCGTGACCGATGACGGTGGCGAGCTGGTCCTGATTCCTGGCCACCTTGAGCAGGCCGCTGTAGACGCCGATCTTGCCGCCGGGCAGGGCGAAGGCGTTGACCTCCTTGGAGTCGAACACCACCACCTCCCAGCTGGTGATGCCATAGCTGGCGGGCACCTGGGCGGTCACCGCCCTGGCCACGCAGGAGACATAGGCATTCATCCTGGCATCCTTGCTCACCTTCTCCTGCTGCTTCATCTGCTCGAAGGAGTCGGCCCCCAGCTGGCTCATCTGCTGGGGGGAGAAGAGCAGCATCTGGCTGCGGCCGGTCGGCGACTGGGCACAACCGGCCAGCAGGGAACTGCACAGGGCTGTCAGGGCGAAGAGGGACAGGGAGGAGGCGCGCATGAAAAGGTCCTTAACCATGAAGTTGCCCTATTTTCGGAAATGCCGTCGCCCGGTGCAAGCCAGCAACCGCGCCCTGCGACCAAAAAGATCCCAGGGCGCCAAAATAAAAACGAGCCCGCTTGGGGCTCGTTTTTGCTGCTGGGACATGAGTGATTACATGATGCCCAGTTTCTTCAGGTCGGCCTGCACCACCTTGGCCGGTACCGGCACATAGCCATCCTTCGCCACTATGCTCTGGCCCGCCTTGGAGAGCATCATCTTCACGAATTCCTGCTCCATCGGGGAGAGCGGCTTGTTCGGGTGCTTGTTCACGTAGACGTACAGGAAGCGGGAGAGCGGGTACTTGCCGGTGATGGCGTTGTCCGAGGTCGCCTCGATAAAGGTCTTGCCATCCTTGGAGAGCGGCACGGCGCGCACGCCGGAGGTGACGTAACCGATGCCGGAGTAGCCGATGCCGTTCAGGGAGGAGGAGACGGACTGCACCACGGAGGCAGAGCCCGGCTGTTCGTTCACGCCGCTCTTGAAGTCACCGTTGCACAGGGCGTGCTCCTTGAAGTAACCGTAGGTGCCGGACACGGAGTTGCGACCGAACAGCTGCAGATCCTTGCCGGACCAGCTGCCATCCAGACCCAGATCGGACCATTTGGTGGCTGCCTTGGGTTCGCCGCACTTGAGGGTGCTGGAGAAGATGGCGTCGATTTGCGACATGGTCAGACCCTTGATGGGGTTGTCCTTGTTGACGAACACCGCCAGGGCATCGACCGCGACGCGGATGGCGGTCGGCTTGTAGCCGTAGCGCTTCTCGAAGGCTTCCTCTTCACCGGCCTTCATGGCACGGCTCATGGGGCCAAACTGGGCGACGCCTTCGGTCAGGGCAGTGGGCGCGGTAGAGGAACCGGCGGCCTGGATCTGCACGTTGACGTTGGGGTACATGCGCTTAAATTCTTCGGCCCACAGGGTCATCATGTTGGCCAGGGTGTCCGAGCCGACAGAGGACAGGTTGCCCGAGATGCCGCTGGTCGGTGCGTATTCCGGCAGATCCTTGTCGACACCGTAGGCCAGTGCGCTGACAGAAAACAGGGTTGCAGCGGTGAATCCGATGACACCAGCCAGTTTGTTGAGTTTCATCCAATCTCTCCAAGTCCAAGGTTGCAGAAGGCAATCGTCAGTATGACGTCGATACATGGTTCAAACCCGATCACCCTCTCCACAGTTACAGAAGGTCCGTTCTTGAAACGGCGCCAGTATCTGACCTGGCAGTGACAAATTTATGGATTTAATGTGACACTTTAATGACATGAGCAAGGTTTTGCACAAATGCAAGGAGGGCTGCGAACGCAGCCCTCCTTTCGTTGCTAACCCATTGCTGTGAAAGGCTATTTAATCACCACCATGCGGGCGGGAATGAGGAAGCTGAAGCGGCTGCCCGCTCCGACACGGCTCTCTATCTCCAGCTGGGCGTCGTGATGGCTCAGGGCATGCTTGACGATGGCAAGGCCGAGCCCGGACCCCCCGGTGTGACGCGAGCGTGCCTTGTCCACCCGGTAGAAGCGCTCGGTGAGACGCGACAGGTGCTCGGGGGCAATCCCCTCCCCTTCGTCCAGCACCACGAAGAGCGCCATCTGCCCCTGCTTGCGCCACTCCACGGTGATCTTGCGTCCCGCCGGGGTGTAGTGAATGGCGTTGTAGACCAGGTTGGAGACGGCGCTGCGCAGCTGATCCTGATCCCCGCGCACGAACAGGTTCGACTGCACGTTGAACACGATCTCGTGGCCCCGCTCGCCGGAGAGCGCGCGCGCCTCCTGCTCCAGCAGCCCCAGCATGGCGGGCATGTCCACCAGGTGGGAGAGATCCACCGTGGGGGCGGCTTCGATGCGTGACAGGGTAAGCAGCTGGTTGACCAGGTTATCCATGCGTATGGTCTGCTCCATCATCACCCTGTGCGCCTTGGCCCACATGGCGGGCGGCGGCGGCTCCTCGGTCATCTCCAGGTAGCCCTTGAGCACGGTGAGGGGGGTGCGCAGCTCGTGGGAGACGTTGGAAACAAAATGCTTGCGGGTCTTCTCCAGGCTGCGCAGCCGGGTCACGTCCCGCACCACCAGCATGGCCTGATCCTCGGCATAGGGCATGATGCGAAACTCGAGGAACTTCTCCTCGTTGATGGGGGACGCCATCTCGAACGGTTCGTCGTACTGCCCCTTGCCGAGGTAGGCGGCAAAGGCCGGGTGACGGATGAGGTTGCCGATGTGCTGGCCGGCGTCCTCCGGCCAGCGAAAGCCGAGCAGTTGCTCCGCCAGCCGGTTGCACCAGAGGATGCTGCCGTCGGTGCGAAACACCACGGCGGCGTCGGGCAGCGCCTCTGCCCCCTCCCGGAAACGACGGATAAGACCCGCCAGCTCCCGGCGACGGGCACGGTGGCGCTGCTGCAACTTGTAGATGCCGTTGAAGATGTATTCCCAGCTACCGCTGCCATGGGGGGGGACCAGGCTGCGATCGTGCCACAGCCAGTCCGACAGCCGCTTCTGGAAGCGATAGTGCCAGCCCAGATGGAGCACGGTCGCCACCAGCAGGCAGAGCGCGAGATGATCGATTAACCAACCTACCAAGACGAAAGGGGCGTAGAAGAACGCCATTCGCCACAACTGTCGCCGCCAGGCGTAAGGTTGCAACATTCAGGTCTCCTAGAGACGGCAAAGAGCAGGGAGCTGCGCCAGCAGGCGCGTCCGGCATGGGGTCCCTAGAGGCGGGTCGAGAAGCGGTAACCGGCCCCGCGCACCGTCTGGATCAGCCTGTCGTGCCCCGTCTCCTCGATGGCCTTGCGCAGGCGGCGGATATGCACGTCCACGGTTCTGTCCTCGACGTACACATTGGTCCCCCAGACGTTGTTGAGCAGCTGCTCGCGGCTGTAGACCCGCTCCGGGTGAGTCATGAAGAAATGTAGCAGCTTGAACTCGGTCGGCCCCATGTCCAGCGCCTTCTCCTCGGCGCTGACCCGGTGGGACACCGGATCCAGCTTGAGCCCCTGCACCTCGATCACCTCGTCCACCGAGGTGGGAGAGACACGGCGCATCACCGCATGCAGGCGGGCGGTCAGCTCCTTGGGGGAGAACGGCTTGGTGATGTAGTCGTCGGCACCCGCCTCCAGGCCGCGGACCTTGTCCTCTTCCTCACCGCGGGCGGTCAGCATCACCACCGGGATCTGGCGGGTCATCTCATCCTGCTTGAGCTGCTTGATGAACTGGATGCCGCTGCCACCGGGCATCATCCAGTCCAGCACGATGAGTTCGGGGTAAGGCTCGCGCACCTTTGCCAGTCCATCGGCGTAGTCTTCCGCCTCTACTGTTTCATATCCCTTCTGCTCGAGCACGAAGCAGAGCATTTCGCGGATCGGTGCCTCGTCCTCGACCACCAGAATTCGCTTAGCCATATCCCTTCTCTCTCCTCTGTGAAGATGGGTGCGCCAATTATTAGAACTTTCTGTGACACTTTTATGACTTTATGACGGGCGGGATGATAAACGTTTTCAGATTCAGTTGGCAGCAGTGCGTTGCAACAGATCCCAGCGGTTGCCGCTGATGTCCTCGAACACCACTACGGTGCCGTAAGGCTCGCACCTGGGTTCTTCACAGAAATGAACGCCGTATTCCCGCATGCGTTCGTAGTCCCCCCAAAAGTCATCGGTCTCGAGGAAGAGGAAGACCCGGCCGCTTCCCTGTCGGCCGATGGCGGCCCGTTGCTCCGGGGTGGCGGCCCGCGCCAGCAACAGGGCGGAACCGGGGGCCCCCCTGGGGGCAACCCGCACCCAGCGCTTGCCCGGCTTGCCCGGTTCGTCGAGCAGAGTGTCTTCCAGCAGCGCGAAGCCCATCCCCCGGGTAAAGAAGGCGATGGCCTCGTCATAATCGGCCACCAGCAGGGTCAGGGCGCCAAGATGTTGTGCCATGGGAAGTGCCTCCACAGATGAATGAACGGGGCGCATCATAGCGGGCGCGTCTCTCTGGCTCCAGCGATCCGGGACCATGGCGAGCAGATCCTGCCGCCGGGCAGGCTCGCTCGCCCTTGCTCAGCCCTGCCCGAGCCAGTCGCGCAGCACCGCATCCCGGTCACCGTCCAGGGCCGGCGAGGCGCGCCCGTAGCGCACCGGGGTGGCCGACAGATGGAGCGGGTTGGCCAGGGTCGGCAAGGTCTGCTCACCGCGCTGCACCTGCTGCACCCAGCCGCGCACCGCCCCCTGCTCGAGGGCGAACAGGGCATCCAGGGTGAGGATGGGGCCGCCCGGGACGCCGGCCGCCTCCAGCATGGCACTCCACTCGGCGCTGGTGCGCGCCAGCAACCGCTCGGCAATCAGGGCGTTGAGCCGGTGGCGCTGGCGCACCCGGGCAGCGTTGGTGGCAAAGTCGGGATCCTGCGCCCACTCGGGGGCCCCCAGCAGGGCCGCCAGGGCGGCAAACTGGCCGTCGTTGCCCACCGCGAGGATGAGGTGGCCATCGCTGGTGGGATAAACGTCGTAGGGGACGATATTGGGGTGGCCGTTGCCAAGGCGCCCGGGGGCCTGCCCGGTGGCGAGATAGTTCATCGCCTGGTTGGCCAGCACCGCCACCGACACGTCGAGCAGGGCCAGATCGATCTGCTGCCCCTCCCCGGTTCGCTCCCGGTGACGCAGGGCCGCCTGGATACCGATGGTGGCGTAGAGGCCGGTGAGGATGTCGACGAGCGCCACCCCCACCTTGACCGGCCCGCCGCCGGGCACCCCGTCGGGTTGACCCGTGATGCTCATCAATCCGCCCAGCCCCTGGATCAGCAGATCGTAACCGGGTCGCTGGGCCCAGGGCCCGTCCTGGCCAAAGCCGGTGATGGAGCAGTAGATGAGCTCTGGGCGGCGGGCCTTGAGGCTAGGGTAATCGAGGCCAAAGCGCGCGAGCCCCCCCACCTTGAAGTTCTCGATCACCACGTCGGCACGGTCCACCAATGCCAGCAGGGTGTCTCTGTCGCGCGCCAGATCCAGGGCGATGGAGCGTTTGCCCCGGTTGGCGGCGTGAAAGTAGGCCGCCTCCCCCGCCACCAGCTCGGGCGGGCCCCAATGGCGGGTGTCGTCACCGCGCCCGGGGGCCTCCACCTTGACCACGTCGGCGCCGAGATCGGCAAGCAGCTGGCTGGCCCAGGGGCCGGCCAGCACGCGGCTGAGATCCAGCACGCGCACACCGGCGAGCGGCCCCATCACTCGAACGCCTGCAGGTCGGTCTGGGCACGCCCCAGGATCAGGGCGTGGATGTCGTGAGTCCCCTCGTAGGTATTGACCGCCTCCAGGTTCATCAGGTGGCGGATGACGTGAAACTCGTCGCTGATGCCGTTGCCGCCGTGCATGTCGCGGGCGATGCGGGCTATCTCCAGCGCCTTGCCACAGCTGTTGCGCTTGATGAGGGACACCAGCTCCACCGGGCAGCGCCCCTTGTCCATCAGGCGCCCGGTGCGCAGGCAGCCCTGCAGGCCGAGGGCAATCTCGGTCTGCATGTTGGCGAGCTTGAGCTGGAACAGCTGGGTGGCGGCCAAGGGGCGACCGAACTGCTGGCGATCCAGCCCGTACTGGCGGGCGGCGTGCCAGCAGAACTCGGCGGCGCCGAGCGCCCCCCAGGCGATGCCGTAACGCGCCTTGTTCAGGCAGCCGAACGGCCCCTTGAGGCCGCTCACCCCGGCCAGCCGGTTGGCCTCGGGCACGAAGACCCGATCCATCACGATCTCGCCGGTGATGGAGGCGCGCAGGGAGAACTTGCCCTCGATCTTGGGGGCAGAGAGTCCGGCCATCCCCTGCTCCAGCACGAAGCCGGTGATCTCGCCATCGAGCTTGGCCCACACCACGAAGAGATCGGCGATGGGGGAGTTGGTGATCCACATCTTGTTGCCGGTGAGCAGATAACCGCCCTCGACCCGCTCGGCGCGGCTCTTCATGGAACCAGGATCCGAGCCCGCGTCCGGTTCGGTGAGGCCAAAGCAGCCCACCAGCTCGCCCCGGGCCAGCCCCGGCAGCCAGCGCTGGCGCTGGGCCTCGTCGCCGTAGGCAAAAATCGGATGCATCACCAGGGACGATTGCACACTCATGGCCGAACGGTAGCCGCTGTCGACCCGCTCCACCTCCCGGGCGATGAGACCATAGGCCACGTGATTGACCCCGGCGCAGCCATACTGCTCCGGCAAGGTGGCGCCGAGCAGCCCCAGCTCCCCCAGCTCGTTCATGATGGTGCGGTCAAACTGCTCGCGGCGGTTGGCCTCCAGCACCCTCGGCATCAGGCGGGACTGACAGTAGTCGCGGGCGGCGTCGCGGATGAGCCGCTCCTCGTCGCTCAGTTGGTCATCCAGAAAAAAGGGGTCTTGCCAATCGAAGGGGGTACGCGTCATAAGGCACTCCATGCCATGTGAAAGAATCAAACCGTAACAAACGGGTCTCTTGCAGACCCTGCCTGACCAAGGAAGCGGGTGGACAACACCTGTGTCACGCCTCCCCTCGCAACGCCCGATAGAGGGTGGTGCGGCTGATGCCGAGGCGGCGCGCCGCCTCGCTCACGTTGCCGCCGCACTCCGCCAGGGTCTGCTGCACCCGCTGGCGGCTCTGGGCCCGCAAGGTGGTGCCCTCGCCCGAAGGGGCCGGCACGGCGGTCGCCTCCGGCAGATGGAGGTGGGCGAGTTCAATCCAGCCCTCTCCCTCCGCCAGCACGCAGGCCACCTCCAGCGCCTGCTTGAGCTGGCGCACGTTGCCGGGCAGGGGGTGGGTCAGCAGCTGCTGCTCGGCCTCCCGGGTCAGCTGCAGCGCCGGATCCATCTCGGCCAGCAGGCGCAGGATCAGTGCCCGCCGATCTTGTGCCGGCCAGGCCCGCAATGGGGCCAGCTGCTGGCGCCAGCCGCAGATGCGATAGTAGAGATCCTCCCGGAAGGTGCCGGCCGCCACCATGGCCGCCAGATCCCGATGGCTCGCCGACACCAGCCAGAAATCCACCGGCTCGGGGCGCGTGCTGCCAACCGGGGTGACGACGCGCTCCTGCAACACCCGCAGCAACCGGGTCTGGGCCGAGAGTGGCAGCTCGCCAATCTCGTCCAGCATCAGGATGCCGCCGTGAGCGGCGCGCAGGTATCCCTGACTGCCCTGGCTGCGGGCACCGCTGAAGGCCCCGCCCACATAACCGAACAGCTCCGCCTCCACCAGATCCGCCGGCAGGGCGCCGCAGTTGACGCACACCAGGGGTTTATCGTGGCGACTTGAGCGGCGATGGAGATCGCGCACCAGATGCTCCTTGCCGCTGCCGGTCTCCCCCTCGATGAGCAGGGAGATGCCGCGCTCCAGCATCTTGAGGGGCACCTGCCCGGGCGCCTTCACCTCCCTGGCGTCATCCTGCCTGCGGGGCCGGGGGGAGGCAGGCTCCGGCACCAGCCGCAGGGCGCGCCCCTCTCGCAGCCACTGCTTGCCGTCGAAGGGGTGCTGGCCGAGCCAGAGCCGGCCGGCCCTGTTGGCCCCGAGCAGCTCACCGGCCTCCCCCAGCAGCAGGCGGGCGGACCAGAAACTCTGGGGATCGAGATCCACCAGCCAGCCCGGCTGGCTCGTCAGCAGCGCGTTCTCCAGGGTCATGGCCAGGAGGCGCACCGTGCCCAGCATGTCGCCGTCGTGGTGGGCCGCATCGGTGGAGATGTCGAGCACCCCGAGCAGGCGGCCGTCCGGCCCAAGCAGCGGGCAGGCGCTGCAACTGAGAAAACTGTGCTGGGCGAAGAAGTGCTGGGTGCCGAGCACCTGCACCTCCCCCTGTTCGGCCAGTGCAGTGCCGATGGCGTTGGTGCCCTTGCTTGCCTCTCCCCAGCGGGCGCCGCTGCGCAAAAAGACCCGCTCGGCGTGACGGGCGAAGCCGTCGTCACCGCTGGCGGCCAGGATGGCCCCCTCGCCGTCGCACAGCAGCAGGCGGCAGGGGCGGCCCGCCAGCAGCTGCTCGAAGAGGGGCAGCACGAAGCGCTGGAAGCTGGCGATAAGCAGCCTGTGCTCCTCCTGGCGGGCCGACAGCTCCCCCTGGGGCAGCAGATCCAGCTCGGCGCTCTGCTGGCGGTGCAGCCCCTGATGCAGGCAGCGCTGCCAGGAACGCTGGATCGGGCTGGAACCAGATTGGGGGAACTCGCTCATCACGCCTCCTGTTCACAAAGGGCACAGTGTCACGACCCCTGTCCAGAAACGGCACACTCCTGTGGTCGTCGCCGGGGTCACTGGTTAATCAAGATACGCCGCCGCACCCCGTTTGATAACGTTTTTGTAACTTTTGTGATGCTGGTCAGACCCTCTGGCACGCCCCTTGCGAAAGCAGGAGTGCAGCCGGCCTCTCCGGCCGGTCAGGACCACACACATAAGGATGATGAGATGATTTATACCGCTCCCGGTCAGGCAGGTGCCCTGGTCAGCTTCAAGTCCCGTTACGACAACTTCATCGGTGGCGACTGGGTCGCGCCGCGCGCCGGTCGCTACTTCGAGAACATCTCGCCGGTGGATGGCCGCGTGTTCTGCGAGGTGGCCCGCTCCGACGCCGCCGACATCGAGCTGGCGCTGGATGCCGCCCACAAGGCCTTCCCGGCCTGGAGCAAGACCAGCGTCACCGAGCGCAGCAACCTGCTGCTGCGCATCGCCGATCGCATCGAACAGAACATAGAGCGGCTCGCCATCGCCGAGACCTGGGAGAACGGCAAGGCGGTGCGCGAGACCCTGGCCGCCGATCTGCCCCTGGTGGTGGATCACTTCCGCTACTTCGCCGGCTGCATCCGCGCCCAGGAGGGCTCGGCCGCCGAGCTGGATCAGAACACCGTCAGCTACCACTTCAAGGAGCCCATCGGCGTGGTCGGCCAGATCATTCCGTGGAACTTCCCCCTGCTGATGGCCGCCTGGAAGCTGGCTCCCGTGCTCGCGGCCGGCTGCTGCAGCGTGCTCAAGCCCGCCGAGCAGACCCCGGTCACCATCATGCTGATGATGGATCTCATCAAGGACATCCTGCCTCCCGGTGTGGTCAACGTGGTCAACGGCTTCGGCGCCGAGGCGGGCCAGGCGCTCGCCACCAGCAACCGGATCCAGAAGCTCGCCTTCACCGGCTCCACCGAGGTGGGGGCCCACATCCTGCGCTGCGCCGCCGACAAGCTGATCCCCTCCACCGTCGAGCTCGGCGGCAAGTCCCCCAACATCTACTTCGCCGACGTGATGCAGCACGAGAGCAGCTACATCGACAAGGCGGTGGAAGGGATGCTGATGACCTTCTTCAACCAGGGCGAGGTGTGCACCTGCCCCTCCCGCGCCCTGGTGCAGGAGAGCATCTATGACGACTTCATGGACAAAGTGCTGGCCCGTGCCCGCACCATCGTCCAGGGCAACCCCCTCGACACCGCCACCCAGGTCGGTGCCCAGGCGTCCCGCGAGCAGTTCGACAAGATCCTGAGCTACATGGAGATTGGCCGCGGCGAAGGGGCAAAAATGCTGATCGGCGGCGGCGCGGCCAGGGTGAGCGGGCTGGAGGGGGGCTTCTACATCCAGCCCACCATCTTCCACGGCCAGAACAAGATGCGGGTGTTCCAGGAGGAGATCTTCGGGCCGGCCCTGGGGGTCACCACCTTCAAGGACGAGGCGGATGCGCTGGCCATCGCCAACGACACCCAGTACGGCCTGGGGGCGGGCCTCTGGACCCGGGACAGCAACCTGGCCTGGCGCATGGGGCGCGGCATCCAGGCCGGCCGGGTCTGGGTCAACTGCTACCACGCCTACCCGGCCCACGCGGCCTTCGGCGGCTACAAGAAATCAGGGATCGGTCGCGAGACCCACAAGATGATGCTGGACCACTACCAGAACACCAAGAACCTGCTGGTGAGCCACGACATCAACCCCCTCGGCTTCTTCTAAGCCGGTCATCGCTGATAAAAAGGGCGCCTGTCAGGCGCCCTCTCTTTTTCCGCCGAACTTTGTCCGGCTGCCACCGGGATCACCCGGGCTGACCCAGCTGCTGGCGATAGCGCTGGGGGGCGCAGCCCTGTTCGCGCTGGAACATGGCGATAAAGGCCGAGGTGGAGGTGTAGCCCAGGCGCCAGGCGATCTCCTGCACCGGCATGTCGCCGCGCAGCCAGTCCAGCGCCTTGACCAGGCGCAGCCGGGTGCGCCACTGGCCGAGGCTCATGCCAAGCTCCTTCTGGCAGTGCCGCGCCAGGGTGCGCTCCGTGCTGTGCAGCGCCCTGGCCCACTCGGCCAGGGTGCGGTTGTCCTCGGGGGCCGCTTGCAGCGCCGCCAGCAGGGGGGCGAGCAGGCGATCCCGGCTCTGGGGCAGGTAGCTCGGCTGGCAGCGGGTGCGCGCCAGCTTCTCGATGAAGAGCTCCCCCTGACGGGCGTCCCACTCGTCCTCCAGATGGCCGACCCGGCGCTGGGTGAAGTCGTCCAGCAGGGCCCGCAGCAGGGGGGTGAGCGCCAGCAGCTGGGGCTCCCGGGGCAGGCGCGGGGCCAGCGCGTGGCTCACGTAGATGGAGGTGTAATCCAGGGTCTGCTCGTTGAAGGCGCTGTGGGGCAGATTGGCCGGCACCCAGATGAGGTAGTCCGGCGGCGCCACCAGCCGCTGCCCCCCCACCTCCACCACCATGACCCCCAGGCTGATGAGGCTGAGCTGGCCCCAGGGGTGGGCGTGCTCGGCACAGGCGTTCCCCCCCTGGATCTGGCTGTAGCGAAAATAGAGGGGGTTGGGGGCGGCCAGCAGGCGATCCTGCTCGGCCAGGGTGCGGCTTCCCATGGAAAATGTCCCAAAGCGGTTATGACATGTCTTATTTACGCTACTTGCATCGTTCAAGACAAGGCTAGACTCTCCCCATCGACTCAAGGAGTGCCTATGCCCATTCTCTTCCCCCTGCTCGCCATCCTGATCTGGGCCGCCAATACCGTGGTCTCCAAGGCCGCCGCCGGCGTGGTGGATCCCGCCGCCATCTCGTTTTACCGCTGGGTGATCGCCGCCCTGGCCCTGAGCCCTTTCTGCCTGCCCGCACTCTGGCGCCGGCGCAGCGAGATCCGCCCCTGGTTCGGCAAGCTGCTGGTGCTCTCCCTGCTCGGCATGGTGCTCTACCAGTGCCTCGCCTACTACGCCGCCCACTCGACCTCGGCCACCAACATGGGGGTCATCGGCTCCCTGCTGCCCCTGCTCACCCTGCTGCAGGGGGCGCTCTTCTTCGGTCAGCGCCCCGGCAAGCAAGCGTTGCTCGGCATGAGCCTCTCCCTGTTCGGGGTGTTCTGGCTGCTCGGCCAGGGCGAGCCACTGGTGCTGCTGCGCACCGGCATCAATCCCGGCGATGGCATGATGCTGCTGGGGGCCGCCAGCTATGCGCTCTATGGCCTCCTGATCCGCCGCTGGCAACTGCCGTTCGGCCCCTGGCTCAACCTCTACCTGCAGATCCTGCTGGCGGTGCTGCTGCTGGTCCCGGTCGCCCTCAGCGCCGAGTCTCTGGCAGTGCCCCGGGAAGGCTGGGGCATGGTGCTGTTTGCCGGCATCGCCTCCTCCCTCTTTGCCGCCTACTGCTGGATGCGCGGCCTGGCGAGCCTGGGGCCGGAGCGCACCTCGGTCTTCATGAACCTGATGCCCCTGTGCACGGCGCTCATCGCCGTCATCACCCTGGGGGAGCCCATTCACGGCTATCACCTGCTGGGGGGTGGCCTCATCCTGGGGGGCGTCATGCTCGCCCAGCTCAAGCCAAGAGCCCGCCCCGTTCTGGCGGAAGAGGCCTGAGGCGGGCCCGAACACGGCCAACAGAAAAGGGAGCCCTGGCTCCCTTTTCTGTTTTGTCTTGCGTTGCTCGCGTGCAGGCTTGCGAGCCCCTCGGCTCAGTTGCTGCGCCGCCAGTGGTAGCGCCGCTCCGGGCGACCGCGCTGGCCATAGTTGAGATCCACGTCCAGCTTGTCCTCGGACTCCAGAAACTCCAGATAGCGGCGCGCCGTGGTGCGGCTGAGTGAAAGGCGCAGCGCCACCGTATCGGTGGAGAAGGCGTTGTCGGGCTCCCCCGCCAGCAGCTCCAGCACCTGGCGCAGGGTGATGGCGTCGATCCCCTTGGGGGTGTCGCGCACCTCCCTCGGCTGCACCCGCCCCTTGCCCATCAGCCGATCGAGGTCGCTCTGCTCCAGCAGGCCGCGCTCGCACAGGCGCCGGTGCAGGGTCAGTATCTCGTCCAGGCTCTGCTGGATGCGAAACAGCCTAAGCGGCTTGATGATGTAGTCCTGCACCCCCAGATTCAGGGCCTGCTGTATGGTCTCCACGTCGCAGGAGGCGGTGACCATGACCACGAACACCTCCCGGTTGTGGTGACGCAGCTGGTTGACCCACTCCAGGCCCGAGCCATCGGGCAGGGAGATGTCGACGATCAGCAGTTGGGGCTCGGTGGCGCGCAGCATGAGATCGGCCTCGGCCAGGCTGCCGGCCCGCCCCAGGAGAGAGTATCCCGGGGTCGAGGAGATCAGTTCCGCCAGAATGGCGCCGATCCGTTCGTCATCCTCGATAATCAGCGTGAAAATTGGCTTCATGACTTACACCAATTGGTTTTTATTCAAATAGATACCGAACAGTGTCGTCTGCTCGGCGGTGCGCCGCCATTCTATCACACCCCCACGACGGGCCACGGTCTTCTTGACCAGAAAGAGACCTACGCCATGATCGCCGGTCTGACGGCTCACGCCGTAGTCGAACAGGTGGTCCGCCAGCGCCTCGTCCACCCCCTCGCCGCTGTCCTCCACCTCGATCACCAGGCGCCGGCCGAAATCATCGAGGGAGAGCAGCACCCTGGGGGGGCAATGGGCTCGGTTCGCCCAGGCGGCGCGCAGGCCGTTGTCCAGCAGGTTGCCAAGGCAGGTGATGAGATCCGCCGACACCTCCGCCGGATACTCCCCGAGTGCCGAACCGGGATCCAGCACCAGCTCAACTCCCAGCTCCCGCGCCCGGCTGAACTTGCCGAGGATGAGCCCGGCCACCGGCTTGTTCTCTATGGTCCGCAGCACATCCTGGAGCATGGTCTGGCAGGCCTCGTTCTCCTGCTGGATGAGCTCCACCGCCTGATCCACGTGGCCAAGCTGGAGCAGGCCGGAGAGGCTGCCCAGCTTGTTGGCGAACTCGTGGGTCTGGATCCGCAGCATCTCGGCGTACTGGCGCAGGTGGGTCACCTGCATGCCGAGGCTGCCGGTGCCGTCCGGCCGACTGAAGATGAGCATGCGACCCGGCTCCCGCCCGCCGAGAACCTGCCAGTGACCGACGAAGTCCTCCCCCTGCACGGAGAAACGCACCCCGCCCTCCTGGGTCAGGGTCGGCAGCAGGCTGGGGGCCAGCTCTGCCAGGGAGCGCCCCAGCAGGGCATGACGGCCGGTGCCGGGCAGGCGCAGCTGATAGAAGGCGGCGCTGTTGATCATCCGGATGCGATCGCTCGCATCCAGGGCCACTATGCCCTCCGAGATGCCCTCCAGCACCAGATCCTGCTGGGCGAAGCGGTTCGCTATGGTCTCCGGCTCCAGATCCAGCAGGGTGCGGCGCAGCCGATGCTGCACCCAGAACGCCAGCAACAGGCCACAGCCCAGCACGGCGCCGATGGCACTGATAAGCAGGGCGATCCGCTCCAGGTAGATGCCCTCCACCGTACGCATCAGGTAACCCACCACCACGGCGCCGATGGCGCGGCCGTCCGCCCCGATGACGGGAGAGAAGCAGCGGATGGCCGGTCCCAGGGTGCCGACGTCCCTGGAGCAGTAGCTGCGCCGCTCCTGGATCGCCGGCCAGATATCCTCGCCGCGAAAGCTCGCACCCACCAGCTCCGGCGAGGGGTGGCTCAGGCGAATGGCATGCTCGTCGGTCACCACCATGTAGGCGGCATCGGTGCGATCGCAGATCCCCTGAACATAGTCCCGTAGCCCCGGATCCTGCCCCTGCTGCAGCGCCTGCACCACCCGGGTATCCGCCGCCAGCACCCGCGCCAGATCGCTGCCTTTATCCTCCAGGTTGCTCTCCAGCAGGTGGCGGATGAAGAGCGCGAGCAGGCCCCCCAGGATCAGGATCAGCAGCAGCGACAGACCGAGGGAGAGGGTGACTAGCTGGTGGCGCAGTTTCATCTTGTTACCTTGCAACGTCAGGAGGCGGACCAATAGTGCGGGCGCCACCAGGTCTGGTCAATCATGGGGGCAGGATCACCGGCAAAATCCGCCAGCCCCTCGTCACGGGCACAGAGCGCCACGGCACGGGCCACGGCGCGCGCCACCTCCCCCACCTGCTCGATGGGGGGCAGCAGCCGCCCCTCGGCGAGCGGGTAGGCACCCACCGCACGCACCGCCGCCTGCAGCATGCCGTCGCTGATGCGGCGCGCCTTGACGGCGCAGGCACCGAGGCCGATGCCGGGGAAGACGTAGACGTTGTTGCACTGGGAGACCCCGCGCATCTCCCCTGCCACCGCCACCGGCGGGAAGGGGCTGCCGGTGGCGAGCAGGGCCCGTCCGCCGGTGGCCTGCCACACCTGCTCCGGCGTCGCCTCGGCGCTGCGGGTGGGGTTGGAGAGCGGCAGGATGACGGGGCGCTCGCACGCCTCCCCCATGGCCGTCAGCACCGCCTCGTCGAACAGGCCCCCCTGACCGCTCACCCCGATGAGCACCCCGGGGCGCCGCTGCCTGATGAGCTCGGGCAGGGTCAGCCCTCCCTCCCCGGGTGCGCGGGCGAAGGGCTGCTGGGCCGGGGTGAGGCTGGCGCGATCCCGGCACACCAGGCCGTCCTGATCGAACAGCCAGATCTGCTCGGGACTGCCCGCCAGCTGGGCCAGCATGGCGGCGATGCCGCAGCCCGCCGAGCCCGCGCCGACGATGAGCACAGGGGTGTCGGCCAGCCGGCTGCCCGCCTGCTGCAAGCCTGCCAGCACGCAGGCCGAGGCCACTGCCGCCGTGCCCTGAATGTCGTCGTTGAACATACAGAGCTCGTCCCGGTAGCGGGCCAGGAGGTTCGCGGCGTGCTTGCCGGCGAAGTCCTCGAACTGCAGCACCACCCCGGGCCAGCGCTTGCGAATGGCCGCCACCACCTTGTCCATGAAGAGGTAGTAGGCCTCCCCGTCGACCCGCGGCGCCTGCCAGCCGAGGTAGGAGTCGTCCTCCAGCAGCTCCGGGTTGTTGGTGCCCACGTCCACGCACAGGGGCAGGGTGCGCGCCGGGTTGATGCCGCCGGCGGCGCTGTAGAGCGCCAGCTTGCCGATGCAGATCCCCATGCCGCCGATGCCGAGATCCCCGAGCCCCAGCACCCGCTCGCCATCGGAGATGACGATGACGTCTACCTCCTGCTCCACGCTGGTGAAGATATCGTCCAGATCGTCCCTGTCGTGCCAGGAGAGGTAGAGGCCGTGGCTGCGCAGGTAGAGATCGCTGTGGCGCTGGCACGCCTCCCCCACCACTGGGGTGTAGATGATGGGCAGGAGCTCGGGCAGGTGGTGGCGCACGAGATCGTAGAAGAGCACCGGGTTGTCCTCCTGCAGCTGGCGCAGCAGCAGGTGCTGATCGAAGGGGCTCTGCATGGCACTGACCAGGCGGTAGATCCGGCGCCGCTGCTGGGAGAGGGACTCCTCCTTGTGGGGCATGCGCCCCATCAGGCCCTGACGCTTGCGCTCGGCATAGGGCAGGCTGGTGCCCATCATGGTGTCGTTCATTGTCTGTTCCTTATGCCAGCAGGGAGATGATGAGGGTCGCCAGGATCAGCATGAAGGCCCCTCCGAGACGGGACGAGATCTGGGCGAACGGCATCAGCGTCATGCGCTGGGCCGCCGACAGCACGGCCACGTCGCCGGTCCCCCCCATGTTGGCCATGCACAGGCCGCCGGTGATGGCCGCCTCGATGGGGTAGAAGCCGATCATCCGGCCCACAATGGCCGCTCCCAGGGCGCCCCCCACAACTGTCGTCAGCACCATGATGAAGTAGTTGACCGAGAAGGCGCCGATGAGCTCGGGAATGCTGGTGTAGGCGACCCCGATGCCCACCAGCAGGGAGGGGGTGAGGTTGCCCACCACGAACTGGTACCAGTCTGCGGCCGCCTGCTCGTAGCGGCGTGGCAGCAGGCCGCTCACCTTGATGATGGCCACCGCCAGGATCATCAGGGCGAAGGGGTGCATGGGGATGAAGTTGCCGAGCAATGAGCCCAGCACGAACATGCTGGAGCTTATGAAGAGGCCGAGCCCCAGGCTCTCCAGGGTCGGCGCCTGCGCCTTCTCCTCGGTCACCCTGTCGGTGCTTTCTTTCAACATCAGCTTGCCGTTGCCGGTCAGGGAGGGGTAGCGGCGGCCGAGGCGCGCCAGCAGGGAACCCACCAGGATGGCCAGGGTATTGGCGATCACCACGGCGGGCACCATGCGCGACAGCAGATCGGCGCTCGACATCTGCAGCGGCCCGGAGAGGATCTCCACCAGCGGCACGGCGCCGGCCCCCATGCCGCCGCCCATGATGGGCAGGCCGATGAGCAGCACCGCGTTCTTGAAGCCGTAACCCAGGAGCACGCCGACCAGGCCGACGCTCACCAGGGCCAGCACCACGCCCCCCAGGATCACCGGCAGGTAGCGCATGGCGGCATTCTTGAGCAGGGCACCGCTCATGCCGAACACGGAGCCGGTCACCAGGCTCGCGATGAAGAAGTTGAGAAAGCCCCCCTCCTTCATGAAGTTCGTGATCACCTGGCCCGCCTCGGCCGGCATGACGCCATATTCGAACAGGGCGGCGCCGCCGAAAATGGCGAGTATGGTGCCGCCCCCCAGGTATTCACGGATGGGGGTGATACGCTCGCCGAGCTCGGTCAGCAGGGTGCCGAGCACGAACATCAGTGCCAGGGCGCCGACCATGCCCAGCGGCAGGGAGCCGTTCCAGCCCGAGAAGAGGACGCAGGTGGCGAGCCCGAGGAAGATCATCATGGGCATGCCGGCGATCTGTTGGTCGCCCCAGGGGGACTTGACCTGTGCGCGTGAGGTAGAGAGGTTTGTCATTGTTATGCTCCAGCATTGTGGTGTGGCGCCACTCTACTGCTCCCCCCGGACACTGTCGGTTAGCGGCCTTACAAAGCCATATAAAAACATTGAAACCTTAAGCACCATTCCCGGCCCCTCCGCCCCCAAAAACTGAACGTGACCTGTATCACACTATTTACTTAGCCTGCGAAACAATTATAATGCTTCGCAAGCTAAGTAAATGAGGAGCCCGTCATGGGAAAGGATCTGGAGATGTTGCGAGAGCTCTCCCTCGCCGAACAGTTGGGGCGCCTGCACCGGCTGTGGCGCACCGTAGCCGACCTGGAACTGGCGCCCCTGGGGCTGACTCACCCCCGCTGGACCGCCCTGTGGAAGCTGAGCCGGCTCGGCGGCCACCTCAGCCAGAAGACCCTGGCCGAGGCCCTGGAGATCGAACTCCCCTCCCTGATGCGGACCCTGGGTCAGCTGGAGGAGCAGGGGCTGATCGAACGCCACTGCTGCAGCCAGGACAAGCGGGCCCGCATCGTCACCCTGACCCCGGCCGGCAAGGCGCTGCTCGACCAGATCGAGGATCGCATCATGGAGATCCGCCGGGAGCTGCTCGTCGGCATCAGCCAGCAGGAGCTGTCCCAGTTTGAAGACATTGTGCACCGCATCTCCACCAATGCCCTCGGCAAGATAGCCGCACATCACGAAGAGAGAGAATGAGATGACCCCGGATCAACAATTCAAACGCTGGATAAAGTGGGCCATCGTCTGCTTCACCCTGGTGTTTGGCTACTTCCTGCTGGCCGACATCAAGATGCCCCTGACGCCCCAGGCCATGGCGACCCGCGTCGTCACCAAGATGGCGCCCCAGGTCAGCGGCAAGGTGACCGAGGTGGCCGTGACCAACAACCAGCACGTCAAGCAGGGGGATCTGCTGTTTGCCCTCGACCCCGTCCCCTTCGAGCTCGCGGTCGAGCAGGCCAGGCTCGCCCTGGATCAGGCCCAGCAGCAGAACCGCCAGCTGGATGCCACCCTGACCGCCAATGAGGCGGAGTACAGCTCCCTGCAGACCCAGGCCGACCAGAAACAGCGCGAAGCGGCGCGCATCGACGCCCTCTACCGCCGCCACATGGTGTCGGAACAACAGAAGGACGACGCCGACAGCGCCGCCCGCACCGCCCGGGCCAACCTGATCGGCAGCCAGGCCCGGGTGGAGCAGGCTCGCGTCAATCGTGGCTTGCCCGGCGACGACAACCTGCTGCTGCGCCAGGCCCGCAACCGCCTAGCCCAGGCCGAGCTCAACCTCGCCTACAGCCGGGTCCACGCGAGTCAGGATGGCATCATCACCAACCTGCAGCTCAAGCCGGGCAGCGTGGCCAACGCGGGTTCCCCCCTGCTGGCCCTAGTCTCCGAGCAGGTGGACGTGATCGCCGATTTTCGCGAGAAGAGCCTGCGTCACATCAGCCCGGGCAGCCAGGCCCTGATCGCCTTCGACGGTGAACCCGGTCGCCTCTACCCGGCCCGCGTCGCCAGCCTGGATGCCGGGGTCAGCGCCGGCCAGTTCGATGCCAACGGCACCCTGGCGGCGCCGGTCGAATCGGATCGCTGGGTGCGCGATGCCCAGCGCCTGCGCCTGCACCTGACCCTGGAGCAGCTGCCCGCTCACTTGCCGGCCGGGGCCCGTGCCACCGTCCAGCTGCTGCCGGAGGGTTCCCTGAGCGCCCTGTTTGCCCGCGGCCAGATCCGCCTGCTCAGCCTGCTCCACTACATCTACTGAGATGACGACCATGAACCTGTGGCACAGACCTCTCACCGCCAATGAACTGCGCCAGTGCCTGCGCATCGCCTTTGGCTGTACCCTGGGGTTTGTGCTGTGCAAGATCTTCGGCTGGAGCAACGGGGTCTTCTTCACCGTCACCCCTGTGCTGCTGCTCGGCATGATCCCCGTGATGAACGGCCACGCAGCCCGCCAGCTCATCGCCTCCTCCGTGATGTGCGGGCTGGAGGTGGGGCTGCTCGGCGGGTTGTTCGGGGGACACCCCGGGCTCATGCTGCCCATCGTCTTCCTGCTGTTCCTCTACCGTTTCGCCGCCATGTCCCGGGGCAGCCTGTTCCTGTTCGGTGCCAACGGGGTGCTGAGCCTCAGCATCATGCTGCACTTTGCCAGCTACCCCGGCACCGATCTGAACGACCTCATCTTCAGCAACATCTGGGCCAGCGTCCTGTCGGTCCTCATCGCCTACCTGATGACGGCCCTGATCCCGGACGTGGAGGCCAGGCCCCTGCCGACCCCCTCCCCCAAGGCACCGCACCGGATGCGCCACGAGGCCCTGCTGGGGGCCAGCATCGCCACCCTGTCGTTCCTGGTGTTCCAGATCTTCGATCTGCGCGACTCCATGTCGGCCCAGGCCACCACCTTGCTGCTGCTCTTCCCCATGCACTGGAACGGCGCCCTGGGCTATGCCCGCAAGCGGGCCATGGGCACCCTGCTCGGGGTCAGCTTCGGCCTGGTCGGCCAGCTGGTGCTCTACGACTGGTCAGGGCAACTGCTGCTCGTCACCCCGCTGCTCTGGCTCGGGGCAATGCTGTTCAGCCATGCCCACGTGAAGGAGGCGAGCGGCTCCGGCGTCGGCTTCGGCGCCCTCACCACCCTCGGCATCCTGTTCGGCCAGTACCTGACGCCGGGCAACGATCTGGTGTTCAGCGCCCTCTACCGGGTGAGCAGCATCCTCTTTGCCATCGTCGTCACCCTGCTGGCCTGTTACCTCCTCCATCGCCTGCTCAACCACTTCGAGGCGACCCGCTTCGGCCATTGACCCTTTTCTGCAGCCAAAGGACGGCTCCCTTTCGCCCCGCTTGCCTGCCGGGGCGTTTTTTTGCCCGCAGCACAGGAAATGACGCTAGCAGCCGCCGGCAGGACGCATCCCGACGCAGGCGGCCCTTGATGAGGTTGCAGTTGATCCTCATCCTGTTAGGCTCAATGCCATATGACACCGATCAAAGGATGCAACATGAAACACGCCAAGCTCTTTCTACTGGGAACCGGGGCCCTGACCCTGCTCAGCGGCTGCGATCTGGGTACCGGCAAGCTGGGTGTCACCGGCGGGGATACCGTCACCTACCTGTGTGAACAGAACCAGAAGGTGCAGGTACGCTACTTCTCCCTCTCGGACGAGAGCCTGAACTTCATCAAGCTCTCCCTGCCCGATGGCAAGGACTACACCCTGCCCCAGGCCGTCTCCGCCTCCGGCGCCCGCTACACCGACGATCACGAGGTGGTCTGGTGGAACAAGGGCAAGGAGGGGTTCGTCGAGATGCGCGATGAGGCCGGGGAGTGGCAGAGCCGCTACAACGACTGCAAGGAGCAGTAAGCCTGGCGCCGCCATGGCGCATTGCAGACACGCAACACCCCGGCCTGGCCGGGGTGTTTGTCATTTCACTTCCACTTCGAATCGGGCCTCAACCCGAGCCGGAATGGCTTGTGGATTCTGATCGGATGCCCGGTAGCGCATCTTCGCCAGCCCGGAGATGGCGATGAGATCCAGCACGCCGGGGGGCTCGGATGCCAGGACTTCAGGGCTGAACAGATTGCCATTGGAATCGATGAGATAGCGGAGCTTCACATACCCCTTGACCGGCCTCTTCTCCGGCAGCCCCCCGACCGGACGGAAGACGCCTATGTCCCCCACCAGCACCCAGTATCTGGGCAGCTCTTCCCAGGTGACATCCACCGGAGGCTGGTTCAGCTTCACGGTCGGGCTCGGGCTGGCACAGCCCCCCAGCAGGCCCAGGCTGGCCCACAGCAACAACACCTTCAAACGCACTCGACACTCCCTCTTCGTTGCACCGTTCGGCTCCTTGAACGACGTGCCAGTGTCAGATGAAAGGGCTCATACGGGAAGCCCCCATCTGGCGGGCAACAAAAAGGCCAACCCCAGGGTTGGCCTTTTTCAATCGGGCGGATCAGCCGCGCTTGTCGCTCACCACCAGCCAGAGCGCGTGGACCATGCCGGGCAGACCGCCGAGCAGGGTCAGCACTATGTTGATCAAGAAATGCAGGCTGAAGCCCACCTGGATAAAGGCGCAGACCGGGGGCAGAAAAATGGCCAGCAGGATCTTGAGCAGATTGTTCATCGCGCATCTCCTCGTAACGATGTCGCAGGAATTGGAATGGGCTAACCATAAACATCCCTGGCCTCAACTGCAAACCTGACAGGGGATGCCTTGCCCCTGTTGCGCCCGCCATGCATCGAGGTGGTGAATGATCTGGTTGCTGCTGCCGCGCCACAGCAGGCCGGGATCCGCCAGCCCCTTCTCGAACTTGCCGTCCACCAGCACGTCCAGCAAGGCCACCAGCTCCCGCTGGGCCGGGCTGAGTTCGCCGAGCAGATAGCCGGTCCAGCACCAGATGTCCTTGCCCGGGCACTCGGCGTGCACCCGCTGCACCAGCGCCAGCACAAAAGGCACGTTGGCAGGGTGGAGCGGATCGCCGCCGGAGAGCGACAGCCCCCGCCGCTTGATGCGGGTGTCGTTAAGATCCGCAATGATGCGATCGCTCATGGCCTGATCGAACAGTTTGCCGCCATCGAGGCGCCAGGTGCTCTGGTTGTAGCAGCCGGGGCACTGGTGTTCGCAGCCCGACACGAACAGGGTGGCACGGGTGCCGGGACCGTTGATCACATCGACCGGATAGTACTGGTGGTAGTGCATCGCTTGTTTCCTGCTCTCCTCACGGGACGGCGCCAGGGGCCGCCCCCCCATGAAAATGGCCCCTGGAGTCAGGGGCCGGTGCTACATCGCCACTGCGTTCACATGTGCTTGACGCGGCGCTTCACCTCTTCCTGCTTGCCCGCGTTGAAGGGGCGCGCATCCGGGCTGCCGAGGTAGCCGCACACCCGACGGGTCACCGACACCTTGGCCGGGTCGTGGTTGCCGCAGCGCGGGCAGGTGAAGCCCTTGGAGGTGCACTCGAACTCGCCAGTGAAGCCGCAGTCGTAGCACTCGTCGATGGGGGTGTTGGTCCCGTAATAGGGCACCTTGTCATAGCTGTAATCCCAGACGTTCTCCAGCGCCTCCAGGTTGTGCTGGATATTGGGATACTCGCCATAGCAGATGAAACCGCCGCTGGCGATGGGCGGATAGGGCGCCTCGAAGTCCAGCTTGTCGTAGGGGTTCACCTGCTTCTCCACGTCCAGATGGAAGCTGTTGGTGTAGTAGCCCTTGTCGGTCACCCCGGCCACCACGCCGAACTCCTTGGCGTCGATGCGGCAGAAGCGGGTGCAGAGGTTCTCGCTCGGGGTGGAGTAGAGGCTGAAGCCGTAGCCGGTCTCTTCTTTCCACTCGTCGGTGGCCGCCTTGAGCCGCGCAATGATGGCGATGGCCTTCTCCCGCAACACCTCGCTGTCGAACAGATGGGTGTCGGTGCCGAACAGGGCGTTGATGGTCTCGTGCACCCCGATGTAGCCCAGGGAAATGGAGGCGCGGCCGTGCTTGAAGATCTCGCTGATGTTGTCGTCTGCCTTGAGGCGCACGCCGCAGGCCCCCTCCATGTAGAGGATGGGGGCGACCCTGGCCTTGACCCCCTTGAGACGCTCGATGCGGTACATCAGCGCCTGCTTGGCCACCCGCAGGGCGGTATCCAGCTTGTCCCAGAAGTCCGCCTCATCGCGGGATTTCAACGCGATGCGCGGCAGGTTGAGGCTCACCACGCCTAAGTTGTTGCGCCCCTCGTGCACCAGCTCGCCGTGTTCCTCGTAGGCGCCGAGGAAGGAGCGGCACCCCATGGGGGTCTTGAAGGAGCCGGTGACCTTGACCACCTGGTCGTAGTTGAGGATGTCCGGGTACATACGCTTGGAGGCGCACTCCAGGGCCAGCTGCTTGATGTCGTAGTTGGGATCGCCCTGCTTGTGGTTCAGGCCATCCTTGATGGCGAACACCAGTTTCGGGAAGACGGCGGTCTTCCTGTTCTTGCCAAGGCCGGCGATGCGGTTGCCGAGAATGGCGCGCTGGATGAGGCGCGACTCCCAGCTGGCCCCGAGGCCAAAGCCGAAGGTGACGAAGGGGGTCTGGCCGTTGGCGGTGTGCAGGGTGTTCACCTCGTATTCCAGGGACTGGAAGGCGTCGTGGCACTCCTTCTCGGTGCGAGCCATGGCGTAGGCATCCACGTCCTGGATCCCCCACTCCTCGGCCACCTCCCGGTGCTTGTGCCAGCTGATGGTCACATAGGGCGCCAGCACCTCGTCGATGCGGTTGATGGTGGTGCCGCCATAGATGTGGCTCGCCACCTGGGCGATGATCTGGGCGGTGACCGCGGTGGCGGTGCTGATGGATTTGGGGGTGTCGATCTCCGCGTTGCCCATCTTGAAGCCGTGGGTCAGCATCCCCTGCAGATCGATCAGCATGCAGTTGAACATGGGGAAGAAGGGGGAGTAGTCGAGATCGTGGAAGTGCAGATCGCCGCTCTCGTGGGCCTGCACCACCTCCCGGGGCAGCATGTGGCTGATGGCGTAGTGCTTGGCGACGATGCCCGCCAGCAGGTCGCGCTGGGTCGGGATCACCTTGGAATCCTTGTTGGCGTTCTCGTTGAGCAGGGCCGCGTTGGTCTGCTCCACCAGGCCACGGATCTCCTGGGCCAGGCGGCCGCGGGCCTCGCGGGCCTGATCCCGGTCGTGCCGGTACTCGATGTAGGCGCGGGCGATGGCCTTGTCGTCAGACGCCATCAGGTGGTTCTCGACCCGGTTCTGGATCTCGTGGATGTCCACCTCGCCGCGCCCTTCCAGCTCCTGGCTGACCGCGTTTGCGATGCGCGCAGCCAGCGCCGGGTTGGCCTGATTGACCGCTTCCGCCGCCCGGCTCACCGCCTCGGCGATCAGTTGGCCATTGAATGGTGCACGACATCCATCGCGTTTGATCACTACCGGTTTCATCGAATATCCCCGCATTAAAGGCCTGGCGGCCACCCTCGGCTCGCCCTATGGAGTCCCCTTCCCCGCACCTGTCCCCGGCGCAAATAAAATCAGCCGGGGCTTGCAACACCTGGGCTGACACTGAGAGGGTGACGACTTATACACAGCTTAACAACACAACATATGGGTGTTTTTATTTCACTAACCCCTATATGTGGGGCTATTAGGCACCAAAGCGATACCCTGTTTCTTGATCCAGAACAGGTTTTGGGAGGAGTGGGGCAGTTCACAACCAGCGTCAAAAGGGGCTTTCTTAGCCTACCCCAGACGGGGGGCGGGCTGGCGCCTCATCCGGCCGGCCAGAAAAAGAATTCCCCCTCCGACAGTAATTGACCGGGACAGAGTTGCACCAAAATGGACATAATGGGTGACGACTCTCCCTGTCCATCTGGAAGCGACATGACCAACCCTCCCTTGCGGCTGTTGTTACTGCTGCTGTGCGCCCTCCCGCTGCGGCTGTGGGCCGCCGAGATCCTGGTGATCAGCAGCTACCACCCCGAATACCTGTGGGACAGAAGCTACAGCGCCAGCCTGGAGGCCCACCTGGGTGACCACCACCGCCTCAACTACTTCTACATGGACACCAAGCGCCGCTCTCCTGACGACTTCGACCGGATCGCCGAGCAGGCGCTCGCCTACTACCGGCAGAGCAAGCCGGATCTGGTGATCCTTGGCGATGACAACGCCATCAACTACCTGGCCAGAGACATCGCCGCGCTCGGCACCCCTGTGGTGTTTCTCGGCATGAACGAGAATCCGCGCCACAAGGGGCTGGTCGGCCATCCCATGATCACCGGCGTGCTGGAGCGCCCCCTGCTCAAGCGCAACATCAGCGAGATGAGCCAGATGATGGGGGGGATCAAGAAGGCACTGGTGCTGTTCGACTCGAGCAATGTCTCCCTCACCGCCATCGAGGACGAGTTCAGGAGCCAGACCGAGCTGCGCATCGGCCAAACCCTGGTCAACAGCCAGCTGATCGGCAACTACGGCCTGTGGCAGGAGGCCGTGCTCGGCGCCAGGCAGAGTGGCCATGACGCCATCTTCGTCGGCCTCTATCACACCCTCACCGACGATCAGGGCAGGCACGTGGACGAGCAGCAGGTGCTGGCGTGGACCAGCGCCCACAGCCCGGTGCCGCTGTTCTGTTTCTGGGAGTTTACGGTGGGCAAGGGCAAGGCCATCGGCGGCCTGGTGCTGGATGGCCGCGATCAGGGGGCCAAGGCGGCCGAACTGGTCAATGCCATCCTGGCAGGGGCCCAGCCCAGGACCCTGGCACCGCGCGCCGCCCTGCGCGGCGAATATGTCTTCAGCAAGAGCGAGCTGGCCCGCTGGCAACTCACCCTGCCCGACAAGTGGCGCTACAAAATACTCTGGCGTGAGTGACGCACCGCCCCAAACAAAGAACCCGGCCACAAGGCCGGGTTCTTTCAAGTGCGAGGGGGAGCGCCTCAGCCCTGCAGCGCCTGCTGCAGCTCCTCTTCGGTCCAGATGGTGATACCGAGCTCCTGGGCCTTGGCGAGTTTGGAGCCCGCCGCCTCGCCGGCCACCAGCACGTCCGTCTTGGCCGACACCGATCCCGCTACCTTGGCACCAAGTGCCTGCAGCGCCGCCTTGGCGTCATTGCGCGAGAGCTGGGTGAGGGTGCCGGTCAGCACGAAGGTCTTGCCGGCAAACGGCTGCTCTGCGGCTTCTTTCTTCTCGATGGCCGGCCAGTGGATGCCGGCGGCCAGCAGGGCCTCCAGCACCTCCACGTTGTGGGGCTGACGCAGGAAGTAGTAGACGTGCTTGGCCACCACCTCGCCTACGTCCGCCACTGCCAGCAGCTGCTCCACGGACGCAGCGCGCAGGGCATCCAGGGTCAGGAAGTGGTTGGCCAGGTTCAGCGCGGTCGCCTCCCCCACCTCGCGGATGCCGAGGGCAAACAGGAAGCGGGGCAGCGTGGTGCTGCGAGCCGCATCGATGGCCGCCACCAGGTTGAGGGCGGACTTTTGCCCCATCCGCTCGAGCCCGGCCAGCTGGATGGCGTTGAGGCCGAACAGATCCGCCGGGGTCTTTACCAGCCCCTTGTCCACCAGCTGCTCGACGATCTTGTCGCCCAGGCCGTCCACGTCCATGGCGCGGCGGGCGGCGAAGTGCTTGATCGCCTCCTTGCGCTGCGCCTCGCAGAACAGGCCGCCGGAGCAGCGGGCCACCGCCTCCCCTTCCAGCCGCTCCACCGCGGAGCCACACACCGGGCACTGGGTCGGGAACAGGATCTCACGGGCATCGCTTGGGCGCTGCGCCTCCACCACGGCCACGATCTGCGGGATCACGTCCCCCGCCCGGCGCACAATCACGGTGTCGCCGACCATGACGCCGAGGCGAGCGATCTCGTCCGCATTGTGGAGGGTGGCGTTGGAGACGGTGACGCCGCCGACGAACACGGGTTTGAGCTTGGCGACCGGGGTCACAGCGCCGGTGCGGCCGACCTGGAACTCGACGTTCTCAAGCTCCGTCATCTCTTCCTGGGCCGGGAACTTGTGGGCGGTGGCCCAGCGCGGGGCACGGGCCACGAAGCCAAGCTCCCCTTGCAGGGCAATGTCGTCCACCTTGTAGACCACCCCGTCGATCTCGTAGGGGAGCTCGCCACGGCGGGCCAGGATGTCGTCGTGGAAGGACTGGCAACCGGCAGCCCCCTCTTTCAGCTTCACCTCGGGGCTGAGCGGCAGGCCCCAGGCCTTGAGCTGGGTGAGGCGGCCGAAGTGGGATGCCCCCAGCTCGTCGCCACCGACCCCGACGCCATAGGCATAGAAGGCCAGCGGACGGGAGGCGGTGATGCGCGAATCGAGCTGGCGCAGGCTGCCGGCGGCGGCGTTGCGCGGGTTGACGAACACCTTCTCCCCCGCCGCCAGCGCCCTGGCGTTCATCGCCTCGAAACCAGCCTTCGGCATGAAGACTTCGCCGCGCACCTCCAGCCTCGCCGGCCAACCCGTGCCGCGCAGGGCAAGGGGGATGGCCTTGATGGTACGCACGTTCTCGGTGATCTCCTCCCCCGTGGTGCCATCGCCCCGGGTGGCGGCCTGCACCAGCTGGCCGTCCACATAGAGCAGGCTCACCGCCAGGCCATCCAGCTTGGGCTCGCAGCAGAAGGTGAAGCTCACCTCTCGCTTGAGGCGGTCGCGCATGCGCTGCTCGAAGGCCAGCAGCTCCTCGTCGCTGAACACGTTGTCCAGGCTCAGCATGGGGATTTCGTGGCGCACCTGATTGAAGGCGGCCAGCGGCTGCCCACCCACCCGCACGCTGGGAGAGGTCGGGGTCTTCAGCTCGGGGTGGGCCGCTTCCAGCTCAATCAGCTCGCGCATCAGGCGATCGTATTCGGCGTCCGGCACTGTTGGATTGTCCAGCACATAGTACTGGTGGCCGTATTCGGTGAGCAGTTCACACAGTTGACGGTGGCGGGAGAGGATATCGCTCATGGAAGAGTCTCGAAGTGTGATGGAACATTCAGTCTGGGGCACAAATAAAAATGCGGCACCGGGGTACCGCACTTTTCATGGTCAACGCCAGGAGCGCATCAGTCGCGGCTGGCCTCGTAGGCTGCCAGCTCGTGGCGATAGCGGGCGATGTCGTCATCGCTCAGCGGGCTGCGCGAGGCGTCGGTCAGCATGGCATCGAGATCGCTGGCCAGCTGATCGGCCGCCTGCAACATGTGCTCGAACGCGAAGGCCGCATTGCTGCGCAGGGGCAGTTGCATGAAGAGCGACACACCCGGGGTGCTGAACTGCTCCATCCGGTACGGATTGAAGGTGCCCGGCTTGACCATGTTGATCATGGAGAAGAGCACTTCGCCCTTGCCGCCGAGATCCTCGTGGCGGTGGAAGATGTCCATCTCGCCAAACTTGAATCCGAGCGCCAGCAGGGAGGAGAGCAGGGTCGCCCCTTGCAGATCGTGGCCGGGACGCGCCATCAGGTTGATGACATAGACATCCTGCCAGATCTTCTCGACCGGGGCGGGAGCAGGCTCAGGCTCGACCGCGCGGATCGGCTCTTCGTAGGCCGGCTCGTCATCGTAGGCGGGCTCTTCATACGCAGGGGCAGGCTGGGCATAGCGGGGCGCCTGCTGCGGTGCAGGAGCGGCCTCGCGAGCACCGAAGGTCGGTGCCTGGGCATAGGCAGGCTCCACCAGCGGCTCTTCATCCAGCGGCTGCATCATGGGTTCGCGCTGAGGACGGGAACGGTGCACCGGCGTGCGGCGGATCACCTGGGCAGGCTTGCGCACCGGGGCGGCAGGCGCCTCTTCGACAGGCTCTGCACTCGGCTCCTCGTACTCGTCCTCTTCTTGATAGACGGGCTGCGGCGCCGGACGTGCGGCGGGTTTGCGCACCACGGGAGGCGGCAGATCGGCGTCGTCATCTTCGTCATCGAAGGCGGGCGCGGGGGCGACACGGCGGGGCTCTGGCTGACGGGCTTCTTCCCCACGCAGCTTGGGCTCGGCACGGCGACCACCACTGACCACGCGCACCTGGCCGATACCATCGCTGTCAAACGCATCGTTGTCACGCTCCCGCGACTTGGATTCCATCCGACCCAGGGGTTTTTCCTTGATCGGTGCCTGACGATTTTTTCTGTTGCTCCACAACCCGTGAATGAGCAATGCCGCGATGGCAATACCGCCCAGGGCAACCAAGATGTAACGCAATTCCTGCATTAGCTGCTTCTCTTTCTAGTTTTGCTCAGCCAAAGCGACGGCTTCACCGATATCGACCGACACTATGCGCGAAACCCCGGGCTCTTGCATCGTGACGCCAACCAGCTGCTCGGCCATCTCCATGGAGACCTTATTATGACTGATGTAAACGAACTGTACTGTGCTCGACATCTCTTTGACAAGAGAACAGAAGCGACCGACGTTCACTTCATCGAGCGGTGCATCCACCTCATCCAGCAGACAAAATGGTGCTGGATTGAGTCTGAAGATGGCAAAAACCAGCGCAAGGGCGGTTAGCGCCTTCTCCCCCCCGGAAAGCAGGGCAATGGTAGCATTCTTCTTGCCCGGAGGTCTTGCCATGATGCTCACTCCGGCCTCCAAAAGATCATCCGAGGTCAGCTCAAGCCAGGCACTGCCTCCCCCAAACACTTTTGGAAACAGGGATTTTAAATCTTCATTGACCTTATCGAAAGTGTCGCGGAAGCGTATTTGTGTTTCTTTATCAATTCTTTTAATAGCTTGGCTCAGGGTGTCGAGGGCCTGCTCCAGATCCTGGCACTGGTTTTCCAGGTAACTCGAGCGGGTTTTCGCCTCTTCGTACTCCTCCAGCGCCGCCAGGTTGATGGCGCCAAGCGCCTCCACCTGCGCCTCCAGGGTCTGGATCTCCTGGCGCAGCTTGCCACGATCGGCGGCAATCAGCACGGCCTGATCGAGATCCACCAGCCTCACCCCCAGCTCCTCGAACTGCTCGTGCAACCCTTGCCTGCGGGTGAGGTTGCGCTCGCGCTCGAGACGCAGGGTTGCCAGCTTCTCCTGTATCTGCACCAGTTGCTTGTGATCGGCACCTCTGGCCAGCTCCAGCTCCCCTAACTGGCGCTCCAGCTCCGCCAGCCGCTGATGGCAGGCCAGTTGCTGCGCCTCCAGATTGCGCTGCTCCGCCAGCAGGGGGGTCAGATCCTGACCGGGCTCGGCCCCCGGCTCCTTGAGCGCGGTCAGTTCCAGCCCGAGGCGCGAGAGCTCCTGCTCCCGCACGGCGATGAGCTGGGACAGATTCTGCTGCTCCAGTTGCAACCGCTGACAGCTGGCCTGTTGCTGCTCCCGGCGCAGGCGGGCCTCTTCCAGCCCCCGCTCCGCCCCGCTCACCTGCTCCTGGGCGAGCAACAGCGCCTCGGCCAGCGTCTCCCCCTGCTCCTGCTGCTCGCTCAGGGTCGCTTCGTCCAGCTCGAGCCTGGCCCTGGCGGCGTCCAGGCGTCCGGCTTCCTCGGCCTGCTCCTTATCCAGCCGGGTCAGCTCCTCTCCCAGCTGGCCGAGGCGCTGCATGCGCGCCTGGCGCTGCCCCTCTTGCAGACTCCAGGCCTCGCGCAGCTGCTGCCACTGCTGCTCCTGCTCCCGCAGGGTACGCTGGGCCAGCTCATGGGCGCCGTGCAGCTGGGCCCGGGTGGCATCAGCCTCCGCCAGTTGCCTGTCCAGCTGGGCCAGCGTCTGCCGGCCTGCGGCCTGCTCGGTGTGCAACCGCTCACGCTCGCCGAGCAGCGCCAGGGTGCCGAGGGCGCCCCCCTCACCCAGATCCGCCCAGTTCGGGCCGAACCAGTCCCCGGCGGGAGTGAGCAACGACTCACCGGCGGCGAGTTCGGGCAGGCGAGCCAGCGCCTCCTCCCGACTCTGTGCCAACCAGATGGCATTGAGGAAGGCCGGAATATGCTCGCCGCCTAGCCGGGCCGCCAGGGTGCCGGGGACGGCGGGGTGGGCCTGGCCAATCCAGAGCCCGGGCTGCGCCAGATTGCACTCGTCCGCAGGCGTTGCAGTGAGCCAGCGGCCGAGCACCTTGTCGAGGGCCCCGGCCCACTCGGGGGCCACCTGCAGCCGATCCGCCAGGGTGGCGCCCGCCATCTGCTCCCCCAGGATCTGATCCAGGGTGGCGAGGCGGGCCTCCAGCTCCCGCTGCGAGCCCTGCTGGCGACCCAGCTCGGCCTTGAGCCCTTCGTGACGGGCCACGCCGGCCTGCCACGCCGCTTCGGCTTCCTCATGACGGGCGCGGGAGAGCGCAAGCTCCGCCGCCAGGGAATCGAGGGCGGGTTGCAGGCTCTCCTCCCCGCCGAGGGGGCCGGCCTGTTCATCCTCCAGCTTGAGACGGGCGAGCCGGGTCTTGGCCTGCAGCTCTTGCAGGCCGTTCACCTCGGTGCGGGTCTGGTTGAGCCGCCCCTGCAACTGGCCAAGCTGCTGCTGCCACTGTTGCTGACGCTGACGCGCCTGCTCGAGCCGCTCACCGGCCGCCGCGCGCACACCCTGCTGGTCGGCGAGTAACTGCTCACACTGCTCGAGCCGCGCCGACTCCACCTCGGCCTTGAGTGCCCCCTCGCTCAGCTGATCCTGCTGGCTCGCCAGCTGGGCCCTGAGTCCCTCGATGCGCTCGCAAAGGGCCTGGCGCCTCGCCTGCCAGTCGCGGCCGAGTTCGGTCTGGTGCAACTGCTGCTGCTCGAGACGGGCGATGGCCTGGCCGCCGAGAAAGATCTGCTGCTGGCGGCTCGCCTGTTCGGCCTGCGCCTCCTGGCGGGCCACCGAGAGAGTGACGTGGCGCCCTTCGTCCGAGGTGCGCTTGGCATCGAGGGCCACCAGCGCCTGCTCGGCCTGGGCCAGCTCGCTCTTGGCCTCCCCGAGGCGCGTCTCCAGCGCCCACAGTTCGGAACCGATAAGCTCGGCCCGGGCAGCGCGCGAACGGCTCTTGAGCTGCTTGTAGCGCTCGGCGGTCTCGGCCTGGGCTTTGAGGTGATCGAGGCGCGACCCCAGTTCGCTGCGGATGTCGCCGAGGCGCTCCAGGTTCTCCTGGGTATGGCGGATGCGCTGCTCGGTCTCCCGGCGCCTTTCCTTGTAGCGGGAGACCCCGGCGGCCTCTTCCATGAACAGCTTGAGATCGGCGGGGCGCGACTCCACCAGCCGGCTGACGGTGCCCTGCTCGATGATGGCGTAGCTGCGCGGCCCGAGGCCGGTGCCGAGGAAGAGGTCGGTCACGTCCTTGCGACGGCACTTCTGGCCGTTGATCTGGTAGTGGTTGGAGCCGTCGCGCAGCACTTCGCGGCGCACCGAGATCTCGGTGAAACGGCCGAACTCGCCGGGAACCCGGTTGTGGGGATTGTCGAATACCAGTTCCACCGAGGCGCGACCGTGGGCGCTGCGGTTGATGGAGCCGTTGAAGATGACGTCCGTCATGTTTTCCCCGCGCAGGTGGCGGGCGGAGCTCTCCCCCAGCACCCAGCGCACGGCGTCGATGACATTGGATTTGCCGCAGCCATTGGGGCCCACCACGGCGGTCATGTCGGCGTTGAGTTCGATGCGGGTCGGCTCGACAAACGACTTGAAACCGGCGAGTTTGATCAATTTCAGACGCATGGCGGCCTATGTGGGTCACGAAATAAAGAGGAGGCGAACAGGGGATCTTACCGAATCCAGACCCGACCTTGCCTGTCATGACAGGCGGCCCCCCCCTCAATACCCGGCGCGCAGTCGCAACGGGCAAGCGATAAGGAATAGTCGGCGACTTTACCAAATCAAGGGCTTGTTTGTAATATGCTGGCACTTTCCCCATTCATTGATGGAGCTCATATGAGCCAATCACCCCACATGGTCAAAGATTCTGTCAGCGGCGCGGACTACTTCCTGCGCGGCTTCTCCCTCATTCGCCAGCCCGGCATCCGCACCTTCGTGCTGATCCCCCTGCTGGTCAACGTGGTGCTTTTCGCCGGCGCCTTCTACGCCCTGCTGCTGCAGCTGGACGGCCTGTTCACCTGGCTGCACCAGCAGATCCCGTCCTGGCTCTCCTGGCTCGACTACCTGCTCTGGCCCATCGCCCTCGTCACCATACTGGTGGTGTTCTCCTTCATCTTCAGCTCGGTGACGAACTGGATCGCGGCCCCCTTCAACGGCCTGCTGGCGGAGAAGGTGGAGCAGGTGCTCACCGGCGAGACCGTGAACGACACCGGCATGCTGGACGTGGTCAAGGACGTGCCACGCACCTTCGGCCGCGAGTGGACCAAGTTGAAGTACTACCTGCCCAAGGCCATCGGCTGCCTGATCCTCTTCCTCATCCCCGTGGTGGGCCAGACCCTGGCGCCGGTGCTCTGGTTCCTGTTCAGCGCCTGGATGATGGCGATCCAGTACGTGGATTATCCGTTCGACAACCACAAGATCGACTTCATCACCATGCGCGACGCCCTCAAGCAGCGCCGTGGCAAGTGCCTGAGCTTCGGTGCCCTGGTCACCCTCTTCTCCGCCATCCCGGTGGTGAACCTGTTCGTGATGCCGGTCGCCATTTGTGGCGCCACCGCCATGTGGGTGGATCAGTACCGGGCAGAGCAACTGCGCCGCTGACCTGGGCAACCATGATAAAAAGTGGGGGCGAAAGCCCCCTTTTCATTACTTAATCTAATGCATGCATGAGTTTGCTTGCCGCACCAACACTGGGTTGTTAGGATGCGGGCCTTTCTCGCACCCTGGGATATCTCATGTTACATGCACTCTTCTTGCTGGGCCTGGTGGCCGAAGGAATGACGGGCGCGCTGGCGGCGGGTCGGCGACGGATGGATCTGTTTGGCGTCGTGATCATCGCCTCGGCGACGGCCATCGGGGGCGGCACCATCCGGGATGTGCTGCTCGGACACTATCCCCTGCTCTGGGTGGAACACCCCGAATACGTGTTGCTGGTGGCGGGCGCCGCCATGGCCGGGGTCATCTCTGCCCCGCTGATGCGCTACCTCGGCAAGCTGTTCCTGGCGCTGGATGCCCTGGGACTGGTGGTCTTCTCCATCTTCGGGGCCGCCCGGGCGCTGGAGATGGGGCACGGGGCCGGCATCGCCTGCATCATGGCCGTGGTGACCGGCGTCTTCGGCGGTGTGCTGCGGGATCTTTTGTGCCAGCGCATCCCGCTGGTGTTCAAACGCGAACTCTATGCCGCCGTCTCCCTGGTGACGGCCGCCCTCTACTGCTTTGCGCTGGATCAGGGGATCCCGGCGGACTGGGCCGCCTTCGGCGCCATCGGCATCGGCTTCGTACTGCGCCTGCTGGCGGTGCGCTTCAAGTGGGGGCTGCCCACCTTCAACTATCAGTATGCGGCCCACTGAGCGCGCCAGTTTTTGGCCGCATCGCCCGGATAACGACCAACAAAAAAGCGCCAAAGGGCGCTTTTTTGTTGGCTGAGCTTATGAAAATCTGGCTCAGTTGATCCCCTCGGAGCTGAAGAAAGTCGCCTTGTCAGCGATGAAGCGGATCTTGATGTTCTTGTCCTCTCCCCCCCAGATGCAGCTGGTGGTGCCGAGGGCATCGTCACAACGCTCGGCCTTGCCGAGGATGGCGCTCGCTTCGGCATAGCTGATCCCGACCTTCAGCTTCTCGTAGTTCTCGCGGTTGAGCTTGCTGCAACCGGTCAGCAGCAGGGCGATCATTCCCCCGATCAAAATCTGCTTCATCTCTCTCTCCTCTTGCTGGAGTCCAGAGCCTAGCAGCAGAAACCCCCTCATTGCCAGCGCCCACCAGCGGCATACGACACCACTCAACCGCCGTCACCAGCTACGAACGGGGCCCGTATCCAGGTGCACGAAGTTGTCAGACGGGTAGTAACCCACCCCGCCGACCTTGAGGTTCAGGGCCGCCTTGCGCAGATGGGCCAGCTGCACGTCTGGCATGCGCACATCCACCGCCTGGCCCAGGGTGTGGTAGCTGTGCTTGGCAACCCCGCGGCTCTTGCGCCGCTTCTGGTCGTTCGTCCGTGGGGAACGGTAGCCCGAGATGAGCTGGATCTCCCCCTTGCGGCCCAGCTTGTGCTGCAGCAGGAACAGCTGATCGAACAGCTTCCTGTCGATGTTGAACACTTCATTGCGACGATAGTCGCGGAAAATGTGGTTGAGCTCCGCCAACCCGTCGTTCAGGTAGCGGCCATCTTCCCAATAACTGGCCCGCACCCGCTCGCCGGTATTGAGGTTGAAGAAGCTGAGCTCCCGCCCCGAGGTACTGCGGCTCGCCTGCGCCGGAAACGACAGCAGGCTGGCGCCCATCAGGCAGCCGGCTCCCAGCAGCAGACGGCGTCGGCTCATCTCTTGTTCCAGCATCCGTTGTCCGTCCATCTCATGGTGAATGAAAGTCATACAGAGGCCGAAACTACCTGCCGGGAAAAGCCCTGTCAAACCGCAAGCGCCCATGAAAAAGCCCGGCGCAGGCCGGGCTGTTCACTCTGTGGCGAGGATCACAACAAGCGACTCTGGTAGCTGACTCTGTCGAATCCGTAGATGTCGTTGCGCAGCTGCTGGCGACCCTCTTCATCGATCCAGCTGCTCCAGTAGACGGTGAACACCGGGATCGGGCTGGTCAGGGGCAGCCACTTGGTCTGGGTCTCTTTCAGGATGTTGGCCACCTTGTCAGGCTGATAGCGGGAGTCTGCCAGCAGCAGCTCCGCCAGATCGTCCGCGTGCTCGACCCGGATGCAGCCCGAGCTGAAGGCGCGGGCCCCCTGCTCGAACAGCGCCTTGCGCGGCGTGGAGTGCAGGTAGATGGCGTCGTTGTTCGGCAGGTAGAATTTGTAGCGGCCCAGGGCGTTGTGATCCCCCGGCTTTTGCCGCAACCGATAGGGGAAGCCGGAGGCCAGCGCCTGGTGCCAGCCATCTTCGCTGAACTGTACCGGATTGCCTTCGCCGTCGATCACCTCGAACTGTTCCCGATCCAGGTAGGCAGGATCGCGCCCGAGCTTGGGCAGGATGTCCTTGCTCAGAATGGAACGCGGCACGTGCCAGGCCGGGTTGAGCACGATGGAGCGGATCTCGCTTGCCAGGATGGGGGTGGCCCGCTGCTCCTTGCCGACGATGACCCGGCTGGTGAAGACCTCGCTGCCGGACTCCACCACGCTCAGGCGGTAATCCGGGATATTGACCAGCACATAGCGGCCGGCGAGGTGATCCACCAGATCCCGGCGCCACAGGTTGCGCAGCAGCAGACTGGCGCGCACCTCGGGCCCGGTATTGAGCCAGGTGCGGGTCTGGCGACCGATGATGCCATCGGCGGTCAGGCCATGGCGGCGCTGGAACTGCTTGATGGCCTGTTCGGTGTCCGCATCGTAGAGGGCATCCTGGTGGGTGGGAGCGCCATCCCCCAGCTCGTTGAGGATGGTGCGGATCTGGCCGAGCTCAGCCGAACTCTCGCCGGCCCTCAGGGTCGGCATCTCCAGGTTGGGCCAGCGTTTGGCCATGGGCATGGCCAGCAACTTGCGCACTTCCTCGCGCACGGCGTCATACTCCGCCACCTGGGGTCTGAGCTGCTTGACCTGATCCAGCAGGTTGTCGCCCACGGGCTCGTGGGCCAGCGGCTGGTTCAGATCGAGCTTGAGGGTCTGCATCTGCTCGCGAGCGACCAGATCCATGGCCCGCCAGGCTTGCTGGAAACGAGCCAGCTTGCCAAAGGCTTCGTCATAGAGGGCGCCGCGCCGATCCGCCGGGGCCTTCTGCAGTCGCTGCCAGAGCTGGTAGAAGTCGGGATGGAGCTGGGCCAGCACCGCCTCCTGCATCTGTTGTTCGAGCTCATGGCGCGCCTGCTCCGCTGTGCTGTTCTGATACCAGTCATGCTGAATGCTGGTACTGGCCACCACCGCCTGCTCGGGGCTTGCCTGAACCATGCTGGCCGGCCAGCAGCCAAGCCAGATGAGATTCGCCAATGCCAACCAATACTTCTTACCCATGCTTCTTACCACGCTTGCCTCAAATCGGTTCAATTCGGCCTGTCAGGCGCGACGGTCAGGTGCCCATGATGCGTGAATGCCGGCGACTTTGCTAGCGCACGGAGGTGTAGCGACGCCAGATATGCTCATGCTCCCCGCTCTCGCCCACGGCCACGATCGCCTGGTTGAATCGCTGCACAAATTCACTCGATATCGTCTTCTTGCTCAGCATGAAAGAGGTCGGCGTCTCGTAAATCCCCATGGCATGGGGAACCACCTTGTCCGACAGCCCCTCTTTTTTCAGACCCCAGGAAGTGGCCAAACTATCCCCGAGAAACCCGTCTATCCGTCCCAGCACCAGCTTGCGGTAATTCTGCACATCGTTGACCGCGCTCACCCGATCAGGATAACGACGCAGCTGCTCGGCGATGTCGGGGCCATAGTAGTAATCCCGGGTGACCCCCAGCCGGTGCCCGCGGTCCAGCCAGCGACCCAGATCCATTTCATCACCCGTATCGGGCTTGCGCACCCAGAGCGCCGTCCGGCCGGGATTGTAGGGAATGGAGAACCAGGCATAGCGCGCCCTGTCGTCGGAGAAGTAGGCCTCCATCAGGATGTCCAGCCGGCCCAGTTCCAGATCGTGCAGTCCCCGCTTCCAGGGGAGCTCCACATAGTGGAGACGGCATCCCAGCCGGGCCGAGACGGCGTTGAGGTAATCGATAGCGAACCCGCGCAACTGACGGTGTTCCCCTTCCTGCTGGTAATAGTGATAGGGCGGCCAGTCATCGAAACCGACACGAAGCGGCACAGGACAGAGGGTCTGCGCCCACAGGGATTGCAGGGGCAGGCAGCAGAGCACGCTCAGAGATAGCAGTCTCATGGGTCATCCTTGACAGCGGGACGAGCCATCTTAATGGTGGCCGCCCAAAATGGCGACAGATCCTGCCACAGCAATGGATAATTTCAGCCATTTGCCTGAGGCGGCCAAGCCCCGGGCCGGCGGGAGGCCCCGTAGAAAGGGCGACAAACCCAGGTGACAAACGGCCCCAAAGCCTCTTGGAGTACAGGGATATCAAGGGTTAATATGTGAGCAAATATATTTTTGTGATCCACTATGCTTTTTTTGCAATTGGATTAGCATATGCGCGAAATCTGCCTACCCATCTGTCAGGCGTCGAGTGAGTAATATGACCTACAAAAAGTTCGGTTTTCTGGCTGCCATCCTGGCACTGAGCGGTTTTTATCTGTACACCCTCTACCTGGCCGCTCACCCCAACGTGAGCCTGGCTTACAAGCTCTATTACCTGGAAGGCAAGACCCGCTTCTGGGAGCACAACTCCAGCATGACCTACCAGCCGGGTAACGAACTCAACCTGACCAAGCCGAGCCGCTTCCTCTCCAGCGAAGGCTGGGCCAAGAAGCCGAGCGAACAAGGCACCGAACTGAGTGGTCAGGGCGGTCTCTATTTCGTGCTGCCCAAGCAGCAGGCCCAGCCGGAGCAGCTCACCATCCAGGCCAGGATCAACAGCCCCGAAGCCGGCGCCCTGCTGAAGGTAGCCCTGGGTCACGACTTCACCACCACGGTCAAACTGGCCAAGGCGGGCATCAACGAGATCCGCCTCAGCCTGCCGGGCGACTCCCTGACCGCCGATCCCAAGCACCCCAACTTCCTGGCGCTCTCCGCCCCGACACCGCTCAACGTCCAGTCGGTGCGTCTGACCGTCGCGCAGTGAAGCTGAATTCTCAACACGCTGTTTTATAAAATAATTCTTTCAATAAGGAAGTTTCCATGTCGCATGCCGATTTTCGACTCTCTCTGGTCGTGCCCGTTTATAACGAGGAAGAGAGCATAGACGCCTTCATCAGCGCGATAGACAACGAACTGGCCCCCCTCAAAGACCGGCTTGAGATCGTGTTCGTCAACGACGGCAGCCGCGACCGCACCCGCGACGTGGTCGAGCAGGCCATCGCCCGCGATCCCCGCGTCACCCTGGTCAACCTGGCCCGCAACTTCGGCAAGGAGGCGGCCATGACCGCCGGTCTGCACCATGCCAAGGGTGATGCCATCGTGCCCATGGACGTGGATCTGCAGGATCCCCCGGCCCTCATCCTCGAATTCGTCAAGTTGTGGCAGACCGGCGACTATGACACCGTCTACGGCATCCGGGTGGATCGCAGCGCCGACACCCCCATGAAGCGCCTGACCGCCGGCGGCTTCTACCGTTTCTTCAACGCCCTCTCCACCAGCACCAAGCTGCCGGAGAACGCCGGTGACTTCCGCCTCATCGACCGCAAGGTGGTCGAGGCCATCAAGCAGCTGCCCGAGCGCAACCGCTTCATGAAAGGGCTGTTTGCCTGGGCCGGTTTCCGCGCCGTCGGCGTGCCCTACGAGCGCCCCGCCCGCCACGCCGGCGAGACCAAGTTCAACTACTGGAAGCTGTGGAACTTCGCCCTCGACGGCCTGATGAGCTTCTCCAGCTGGCCGCTGCGCGTCTGGAGCTATGTGGGGGTCGGCGTCTCCTTCATCGCCTTCCTCTATATCCTCAAGATCGTCACCCAGGTGGTCTTCTTCGGCATCGACGTGCCGGGTTACGCCTCCCTGATGTCGGTGGTGCTGTTCCTCGGCGGTATCCAGCTGCTGTCGCTGGGCATCATCGGCGAGTACATCGGCCGCATGTTCGTGGAAGTGAAGCGGCGTCCCGTCTACCTCATCGAGGGGGTCTACGGCCAGTATGCCCGCCAGGATGCCGAGCAGCCGCAGGCGCCTGCCGCGCAGCCGGATGCAGACAAGCAGGAGCCGGCGTCCCGATGATCTCCCGCGAGGAATTCTGGCGGCTGGTGCGCTTCGGTTTTGTCGGCGGGGGGGCCACCCTCGTCGATCTGGGCACCTCGGTCGCCCTGTTCCATACCTGGCCCGGCATCTCCGAGCACCTGGTCACGACCCTGGCGTTCGCCGTTGCGTTCTGGTTCTCGTTTTTCGGTCACCGCTACATCACCTTCCAGAAGCAGGGTGCCGCCAGCAAGTTCCTGCTGGTCGCACTCTTCTCCCTGGCGGTGCGTAACCTGATCCTGAGCGGCCTGCTGTTTGCAGGGCTTCAGGGCCTGCTGCCGGTGGTGATCGCCACCCTGACCGTGACCATCCTCACCTACATACTCTCCCGCGTCTGGGTATTTGCCTGATGAATGATATGACCAATACTGCCCCGCCAACCGGGGCTGCTCTCCCCTATCGCCCGTCACTGCGCATCAGCGGCCGCGACTGGCTGATGATCGTCGCCGCCTTCGTACTGAGCCGGGTGGCCCTGTACGGCATGGGCTACTTCGGTGTCCAGCTCTATGGCACCACCGACATCGGGCCGCTGCAGGCCTATTGCCAGTTCGACTGCGTCTGGTTCCAGCGCATCATCGAGAACGGCTACGACCTCTACCCGCGCTGGCTCAGCAAGGGCAATGCGGCAAACTGGGCCTTCATGCCGCTCTATCCCATGCTCGCAGGCGGGATCTCCAGCCTGTTCAACATGGAGAGCCTGTTCGGCCTGATGCTGGTGACCAACGTCGCCTTCTTCATCAGCCTGCCCCTGATGCTGCTGGTGCTGCGCCAGCTCAAGCTGGGGGACGAGACCGCCCGCTTCGGGGTCTGGCTGCTCGCCTTCTCCCCCTTCTCCGCCTACTTCGTCTCCGGTTATGGCGAGTCCATGTTCATGGCGCTGATGCTGGGCATGTTCCTGTTTGCCTATCGCGAGCAGTGGCTGATGGTGGCCTTCCTCGGCGTCTTCATCTCGGCGACCCGCAACCTGGGGGTCATGATGGTGTTCCCCGTGCTGATCCTGGCCCTGCAGGCCTACGGCTGGCGCGAGTTCTTCCGCTTCACCGAGCGGGCCTTCAAGGTGGTGTTCACCCTCTGGCTCATTCCCCTCGGCCTCTTCTCCTACATGGTCTATCTCTACCATCTGACCGGGGATGCGTTCGCCTTCAAGCACATCCAGGTCGCCTGGGGCCGCTACATGGACAGCCCGCTGGACTGGTGGCTGAGCGGCTTCGAGCTGGGCGGTCGCAAGGCCTACCTCTCCATCATGGTGATCTTCGGCTGGTGCCTGAACGGCTACCTGTTCAGCCAGAAGCGCTGGGCCGAGGCGACCCTGATGTTCATCTGCTGCACCATACCGCTGATGACGGGCCTCAACGCCATGCCCCGCTACATGTTCGGCCTCTACCCGACCCTGCTGGCCATCATATTGATGACCCATCGCTGGCCGGCCATCCGCCCGGCAGTGCTCTGCATCAGCGGCATGGTCGCCTCCTTCATCGCGGTGGCCTTCGTCAACTTCAAGTTCTTCACCGTGTGACGCTCCCCCGCACCCCACAAAGCCGGTCCACTGACCGGCTTTTTTCATGGGCGCGAATCCCGCTCACATTTTTCCATTCTTGAAAACGTAACCATTTGAACTGACGTCACAAATCGGCATCTTGCCGGTCCAAGCCCGCCGTCATGCCCCCTAGAATGAGTGCCTCAACGGACCCCAAACTCCACACTCTGCTCAAGGAATGGCCTATGCGTCTCTCTTCGCGCCCCGCTCTTCGCCCATCACCCCTGTGGCTTGCCGTGCTCGCCACACCGCTGTTCATCGGTCAGGCGATGGCCGCCCCCGAGGTCTATCTCCACGTGGATGGCAAGCCGGTGGCCGGGGCGCTGACGCTGGACAAGGGCATAATCACCCTGACCCACAGGCTGGACAAGGGCAGCCACCAGATCCGCATCAGCGATGCAGGCAACAGCTGCGGTACCAGCTTTGGGCCGACCGAGGCCAGGCCACTTCCCTTCGGCACCGCCCAGCCCATGGACAAGTGCAGCAAGGGGGCGAGCTTCAACCTGAGGGTGATGCTGGCGGGGGACTACGAGTTCACCTTCAACCCGGATACCCCCAGCCTCAAGGTGCTGCGGGCGACCAAGAAGAGCGAGTTCAAACGCCAGCCCCCGGAAGAGCCCTGCATCAGCTGGGATGGCGGCCCGGTGACGACCTTACTCAAGGGGGTCTGGCCAGACGGCACCCGGCTGCGAGATGCCTACTCGGGACAGGAAGTCGTGGTTAAGGGCGGCAAGGTGACCCTGACGCCGAGCAAGGAGAGCGGCGGCCTCCTGCTGCTCGAACCGGTCAAGGCCGCCAAGGCCGCCCCCTTCAGCTGGGATCAGGCGAGCGTCTATTTCCTGCTGACCGACCGCTTCCACAACGGCGATCCGGCCAATGATCACAGCTTCGGCCGCCAGAAGGATGGACAGGACGAGGTGGCCACCTGGCACGGCGGCGACTTCAAGGGGCTGACCGAGAAGCTCGACTACATCAAGCAGCTCGGCATCAACGCCATCTGGATCACCCCCATGGTGGAGCAGGTTCACGGCTTCATCGGCGGTGGCGAGCAGGGCAACTTCCCCTTCTACGCCTATCACGGCTACTGGGCCCTGGACTTCACCAGGATTGACCCCAACTACGGCGACGAGGAGAGCCTCAGGACCCTGGTGGACGAGGCCCACAAGCGCGGCATGCGGATCATCCTGGATGTGGTGATGAATCACGCGGGCTACGCCACCCTGGCGGATCTGCAGGATCTGGGGCTCACCGATCTCACCCAGAACACCGGCACGCTGCCGACCCGCTGGAACGAATGGCGCCCGAGCGGCGGCCTCAACTGGCATGGCTACAACCAGTTTATCGACTACCAGTCAAGCGAGTGGAGCAAGTGGTGGGGGCCCGACTGGGTGCGGGCCGGTCTGCCCGGCTACCCCCAGCCCGGCACCGACGACGTCACCGGCTCGGTGGCCGGGCTGCCGGACTTTCTGACCGAATCCACCAGACCGGTGGGCTTGCCGCCGCTGCTGGCCGCGAAAAAAGACACGCGGGCCAAGGCCCTGCCCGACGCCACCGTGAGCGATTACCTCATCGCCTGGCACACCGACTGGGTGCGCCGCTTTGGCATCGACGGCTTCCGGGCCGACACCGTCAAGCACCTGGAGCCCGCGGTCTGGGCCAAGCTCAAGCAGGCGGGCACCGCCGCGCTCAAGGAGTGGAAGGCCGCCAACCCGGACAAGGCTCTCGATGACCTCCCCTTCTACATGGTGGGCGAGGTGTGGGATCACGGGGTCGCCAAGGACTTCTGGTATCAGAACGGCTTCGATTCCCTCATCAACTTCGACTACCAGCGTGAATTCGCCCTGCCCCAGGCCCAGTGCATGGCAGGCGCCGAGCCCACCTATGCCGGCTACGCCAGCCGCATCAACCAGGATCCCGAGTTCAACGTGCTGAGCTACATCAGCTCCCACGACACCAAGCTCTTCTTCGGCGACTACCAGGACGTGCCGCTGCAGCGCCGGGTCGCGAGCAGCTTCATGATGCTGCCGGGGGGCATCCAGATCTACTACGGGGACGAGTCGGGCCGTGGGCTCGCCAAGGACGGCGGCGTGTTCGATCAGAGCGTGCGCTCGGACATGAACTGGCAGGAGCTGGCAAGCGGCGAGAAGGCCGGGCTGGTCAAACACTGGCAGCGCCTCGGCCAGTTCCGCGCCGCCCACCCGGCCATTGCGGCGGGCAGCCACCAGAAGATCTCCGATACCCCCTACAGCTTCGTGCGGGAGAAAGGGGAGGACAAGGTAGTGGTGGTCTTTGCCGGCCGGCAGAAATAAGGCTGAGTACACGCAAAAGGGGGGAGCCATGAGCTCCCCCTTTTTCGCTTCATTCCCGCCGGTTACTCCGGGTGACGGGCCGCCACCGGCCACTGCAGGCGCGCCTTGAGCAGGGTCTCCTGCCACAGGGGCCAGGCCAGCAGGGCCTGCTGATAGGCGCCGGCCTGACCGGGCAACAGGATGCCGTAGCTCGCCAGCCGGTAGGCCATCACCGCATAGAAGGCATCCAGGATGCCCGCCTCGTCGAAGTAGAAGGCGCCCCTGGCCTGGGACCAGATCGTCTGCAACCGGGCCAGCTCGCCGAGGGTCTCCACCGGTGGCTCGCTCTGGGTCGGCGCGCCGAGGAAGAAGGGGAGCAGGCTGCGGATCTGGCCAAAGCCCGCGTGCAGCTCGGCGCACAGGCTGCGAGAGAGCGCCCGCTCGGCCCGCTCGGTCGGGTAGAGGCGACGCTCCGGACACAGCTCGTGCAGGTACTCGGCGATGGCCAGGGAGTCGTGGATGCGCAGCGCCCCGTCATCGAGCCAGGGCACCAGGCCGGCCGGTGCCACCCGCTTGAGCCGTTGCAGCGCCCTGGTATCCTCCAGATCGAATACCTGCTCCTGCCACTCCAGACCGCTCATGGCCAGCACCAGTGCGGCCCTCATCGCCCAGGTGGAGCCCGTGCCCACCGTCAATACCAGAGATCCCATCTATTGCCTCCTGCATGGGTTGTTCATGACCCGGTATCGGCCAGGCAGGCACGACATCCGATGGCCGCCTCACATTTGCACACCCGCGGGTTTGACCCACCTGGGGAGCAGTGCTAGTTTGATTTTTCAAAACAATCAGTTAGCAACAATGTGAGCAATGGACAGCCAATTTACCATCGTCATCGCAGATGACCACCCCCTGTTTCGGGGAGCCCTCTATCAAGCGGTGCACATGGCCATCGACGACGCCAGGCTGCTGGAAGCGGACTCCATCGACAGCCTGAGTCACCTGCTCGCCGAGCACCCGGACGTCGACCTGCTGCTGCTGGATCTCAAGATGCCCGGGGCCAACGGGTTCGAGGGGCTGGCCTATCTGCGCGGCCACCATCCGGATCTGCCCATCGTCGTGGTCTCGGCGTCGGAAGATCCCGCCATCATCCAGCAGGTGCTGCGCCTCGGGGCCCTGGGGTTCATTCCCAAGTCCGTCCCCATGAAGGAGCTGGTCAACGCCCTCAATACGGTGATCGGGGGGGACAACTGGGTGCCCGAGGGTATCTCCCTCCACCCCGAGCCCGTCGACGGCCCGGATTTCGCCAGCAAGTTGGCCAGCCTCACTCCCCAGCAGTACAAGGTGCTGATCATGCTGCGGGACGGCAGCCTCAACAAGCAGATCGCCTGGGAGCTCAACGTCTCCGAGGCCACCATCAAGGCGCACATCACCGCGATTTTCCGCAAACTCGGCGTCAAGAACCGCACCCAGGCGGTCATCGCCTTGCAGCAGATGGGCATCAAGGACGACTGAGCCTCCGTGTACCAAAGGCGCACATCCCCGATGTCCTTCCGCAAACTCGGCGTCAAGAACCGCACCCAGGCGGTCATCGCCCTGCAGCAGATGGGCATCAAGGACGACTGAGCCTCCGTGTACCAAAGGCGCACATCCCCGATGTCCTTCCGCAAACCCGGCGTCAAGAACCGCACCCAGGCGGTCATCGCCCTGCAGCAGATGGGCATCAAGGACGACTGAGTTTTTTCCCGGCTGCGCCATCTCACCACCGTCCTTCGCAAGCCAGACGCCAGAAACCGCACCCTGGCGCCCTGAGTGCGGCCTTTGCTCCTCGACAAATAGCACGGTCGTACTTTATGCTGCCACTCTTCATCGAAGGAGAGCAGGATGAGCAAGGGGCGCCTGACCCGTGACACGATTTTGCAGACCGCGTTTGAGCATGCGAGCCAGCAGGGGCTGGAGAGCCTGACCATAGGCTCGCTCGCCGCCGCCTGCGAGATGTCCAAGAGCGGTCTGTTCGCCCACTTCCAGTCCCGCGACAACCTGCAGATCGCCGTGCTCACCCATTCCGCCGAGGTGTTTCGGGAGCGGGTGATCCAGCCGGTGCGCCAGCAGCAGCACCAGACCCAGCAGGCAAAGCTGCTCGCCCTGCTGCAGGCCTGGCTGGCCTGGAACCAGAGCTTCGCCGGACGCTGCATGTTCCTCGACGCCTGGACGTCGGCCCAGGAGGGGGAGGTCCAGCAGGCCGCCCGCCGGCTGGTGCGCTTCTGGCTCGATTACCTGGCTCGCCAGGTGGTGCAGGGGCAGGCCAGGGGGGAGTGGCGCGCCGATCTCGATCCCTGGCGCGCGGTCTACCGCCTCTATGGCCTCTATCTGGGGGACCAGGTGTTCCATGCGCTGGATCTCAGCCAGGATCCGGGCCGCCACTTCTGGCCCGAGGTGGAACTGTTGCTGGCCAGCTGGCACTGAGTATCGACACTGATTTTTAAAAACCGACAAAAAAGCACGACCGTTCGCACATAAAAACAACAGGACCATCATGAGCAGCAAGATCTACTTCAACACCCGCCGCTTCAGCCCGAGCAAGTTGCTGCTGGGTCTCGGCACCCGGTTGCATCACGCCCTGGCGCCCGCCCATGCCAGGCGCACCGCCAGCAAGCTGCTGCTCACTCCGCAGCGCCCCGCGAGGGATACGCCACCACCGGCCGGCCTGGTGCAGCAGGCCATCCACACCGGCGAGGGTACCCTGATGAGCTACCGGCTCGGCCAGGGACCGGTCTGGCTGCTGATGCACGGCTGGTCTGGCAGCGCCAGCCAGTTTTATCCCCTGATGAGCCATATCGCCGCCCAGGGCTACACGGCGCTCGCCTATGATCACCCCGCCCACGGCCAGAGCGAGGGGAAAACGGGACACCTGCCCCGCTTCGTGCGCGCCTTCGACGAGATCCTCGAGCGCGTCGGCCCGATTCAGGGGGTCATCACCCACAGCATGGGGGGCGCCGTTACCCTCAGCAGCCGTCACCCCGCCCTCGACGGGCTGCCGCTGCTGCTCATCTCCCCCGTGCTCGACTACGTGCCCCAGCTCTACGGCATGGTGGCCCGCTCCGGCTACTCCATCCGGCTGTTCGATGCGGTGGTCAAGGAGATAGAGCATGAATATCAGCACCCGCTCAGCACCGTGGACCCCCTTGGCCGGCTCGCCAGCCGAGCGGGGGCCGCCATCATAGTCCACGACGAGGAGGACAGGTTTGCCCCGCACCGGGATTCCCAGCGCGCGGTGGAAGATGGCCGCACCCGGCTGGTGAGCACCCGGGGCCTCGGCCATGGGCGCATCCTGGCGAGCCCCCCCGTCTTCGCCGCCTTCGACCAGCTGAGCCAGCCCCTTGCCCGGGACTGAGTTAAAAACGGGCTGCAAAAAATGCGCGCGCGGCCCATTTTTATCCGCGATACAGCGTCTTATAGTTAAATTGCGCGGTGGCAACCCGCCCTGGCGATCACAATAAGGCGCACCATCATGGCCAGACCCAATACAGCACTTCTGTTGACCGGTGGCGGTGCTCGCGCCGCCTATCAGGTCGGCGTCCTCAAGGCGGTGGCCGAGCTCTACCCCCGCAACATCGGCATCCCCTTCCCCATCCTGTGCGGCACCTCGGCAGGGGCCCTCAACATCACGGCTCTGGCGTGCTACGCCTCCTGCTTCCACCTGGGGGTGCGCAAGCTGGAGTGGGTCTGGCGCCGTTTCGAGACCCACCACATCTTCGACTTTCACCCCTGCCAGCTGCTGTGGCGCACCCTCTATCAGGGCTCGGCCGGCCTCATCACGCCCCAGAGCAACCGGGCCTTCCACCTGTTCGACAACGCGCCCCTGCGCCGCCTGCTGGATCAGCTCATCGACTACCATCGCATCGACGACAACATCCTCTACGGCAGCCTGGAGGCGATCGCCATCACCGCCTCCGACTACGACGACGGACTCTCCACCACCTTCTTCCAGGGGCGGGCCGAGCATCAGCCCTGGGAGCGGGCCAGGCGACGCGGCTTGCGCACCCTGCTCACCTCGGATCACCTGATGGCCTCCGCCGCCCTGCCCTTCGTCTTTCCGGCCACCGCCATCGGGGACAGGGTCTATGGCGACGGTTCCATCCACCAGCTGAGCCCGCTCAGCCCCGCCATCCACCTGGGGGCGGAGCGGATCCTGCTGGTGACCCTGGACTCACCCCACGAGGAGAATCCGACTCCCCGTCAGGGGCACCTGACCAGCTCCAACATCGCCGGCCACCTGCTCAACACCATCTTCTCCGACACCCTGAACTCGGATCTGGAGCGCCTCGGGCGTATCAACCAGACTCTCTCCCTCATTCCGGCCCGGGAGCGCAGCCGCCTGAAACTGCGCCAGGTGGAGACCTGCGTCATCCGCCCGAGCCAGGATCTGGATCTCATCGCCCTCGATTATCTGCCGAGGCTCCCGACCCAGCTGCGGCGTCTGCTGCGGGTGCTCGGGGTCAACGGTGAGGAGAGCAGCAGCCTGGCCAGCTTCCTGATGTTTGATCCCGGCTATTGCCAGCGTCTGATCAAACTGGGCTACCAGGATGCGCTGGCGCAGCGCCAGCGCATCGAAGACTTTCTGGACCTGCCCGGGCAAAAAGAGGAGGCCCGCCTGCGCGAGGGCGCCTGAGCCCCGGGGCCTTGGCGCAAACTAAGCCTAGCGCCCCTCCAGCAGGCGCTGCTCTGCCTGCTCCATGGCGACGGCGGTTCCGAAGAGCACCAGGGTATCCCCCGCCAACAGCCGCAAATCCGCCCTGGGCTCCAGACTGCGCTCCCCGCGATGCACCGCCTTTATCCGCACCTCGTCCAGGACGAGCTCCCGCACCCTGCGCCCCACTGCCCAGGCCTGATCGTGCAGCAGTACCGGGTGCAGCCGTTCCAGCAGCTGATCCGTCTCCAGGTTGCCGGCACTCTGGCCTCCCCAGTAGAAGCCGTGCAGGAAGCGGTACTGGCTGCTGCGCTCGTGCTCCATCCGCCGGATCACCCGGCCGATGGGGATGTCGCAATTGACCAGCAGGTGGGAGACCAGCATCAGGGCCCCCTCCTGGGATTCGGGGATCACCTCGAAGGCGCCGGCCTGCTTGTAGTGTTCGAGGAAGCTGTCGTCCCGGGTGCGCACCAGCACCTTGAGATCCCCCGCCAGCTCCCGAATGAGCGTCAGCATGGCGTCGACCCGCTTGCGATCGTCGAAGGTGATGATCACCAGCCTCGCCCGCAGCAGGCCGGCGGCCAGCAGGATGTCGCGGCGGCTGGCATCGCCGAACGCCACCTGCTCGCCCGCCTGCTTGGCCTCACTCACCCGCTCGGGGTCCAGATCCAGCGCGAGAAAGGGGATCTCCTCGAGCTTGAGAAAACGGGCGCAGGTCTGCCCGGTGCGGCCGAACCCGGCGATGATGACGTGCTGGTGCTTGCTCAGCCCCGACTGGGCGACCTCGGAGCGGGAGAGCAGGGACGCATCGGTGAGGGAGCGGGCCAGCCCCTGGGCCCGCAGCACCAGCCAGGGAGTGAGGGCGATGGAGATGACGCCGATGCCGATGAGCAGGGAGACCAGGCGGTGATCCAGCAGGCCATGGTGGCTCGCCAGCGCCAGCAGCACGAAGCCGAACTCCCCCACCTGGCTCAGCATGATGCCGGCGGCCATGGCGTCGCGCTTGCGCTCCCCCATCAGGCGCCCCGCCAGCAGGACCAACAGCGACTTGCACAGGATGAGGCCGGCCACGCACAGCAGCAGCTGCCACCAGGCCCCCGCCACCAGCGTCCAGTCCATGGTCATGCCGATGGTGATGAAGAAGAGCCCCATCAGCACGTCCCGAAACGGCTTGATGTCCACCTCCAGCTGGTGGCGATAGTGGGACTCCCCCAGCATCATGCCCGCGAGAAAGGCCCCCAGCGCCATGGAGAGCCCCATCCACTGGGTGAGGGAGGCGGCCAGCAAGGCCACCAGCAGGGTGCAGAGCACGAAGAGTTCGTCGGAGCGAGCCCGCGCCACCTCGTGAAACACCATGGGCAGCAGCCACTTGCCCACCGCCAGCAGGACCGACAGGGCGAGCAGCCCCTTGAGCGATGCCCAGGCCACCTCCGCCAGCAGGGCGCTACCCTGCACCTCGGGCCGGGCCAGTATGGGGATCATCACCAGCAAGGGCACCACGGCGAGATCCTGGAACAGCAGGACGCTCACTCCGAGCTGGGCCCGCCGGGTATGCATCTGTTTGAGCTCGCCGAGCTGTTTGATCACCACGGCGGTGGAAGAGAGTGCCAGGGTGCCCGACACCACCAGCGACTGGGGGAGGCTCAGCCCCCACCACCAGGCGAGCAGAAAAAACAGCAACGAGGTGAACAGCACCTGCAGACTGCCGACCCCCAGCACCAGCTTGCGCATGGCGAGCAGGCGTGGCAGCGAGAATTCGAGGCCGAGGGAGAACATCAGAAAGACGATGCCAAGCTCCCCTATGGTCTGCATCATGGCCTGCCCGGTGACGATGGCCGCCCCATGGGGACCGAGCAGCATGCCGACGAACAGATAGGCGAGGATCACCGGCTGGCCGAGGCGCCGGAAGATGGCCACCAGCAGGACTGCAAACAGCAGCAGGATCAACACGTCTGTGTACACTCATCCCTCCCTTTTTGTTGTGGATGGCCCGGCTGCCAGGGCCTCCGGGGACGTCGAGGCGACACGCTCCCGCCCCTTCTGACGCCATCGGGCTGGTGCCTGAAGGGAGAACCCCCCCTTCATTTTCCTTCCCGTTTCATCCCGTTAAGCCTAGCCAGCCCTTTTGTTTGGCATCGGACATATTTTGGGCACAAGGATTGCAGGAACCCGCCCAACGAGTAGAGAGGTGTAAGGGCTGCAAGGTGGAAAACACATCGTCATTGAACGGCTTCGGACATGGCATAGAGCAGTGGGTACAGCAGATGGAGCGGCTTGCGCCCCTGAGCGGCCAGGATGGCTATCAGCAGCTCGAGCAGTTGCTGGTACAACGGGATCTTGACGCCCTGCTGGCAATCTTTGCCGCGCGGGTGGCAAGCATTGTCCGGATCCATACGCTCCATTTCGACTGCGGCCAGCCTCACGCTCTCATCTCTCGCCCCCCCCAGGCCAGACTGGTGCTGCACAGCTATCGCTTCGAGCTGCGGGGCCAGCACGAACAGTTGCTCGGCCAGCTGCAATACGAGCTGGAACAGCCCCTGGGGGATGGCCAGCGCCGGCAGCTGGAGCAGTATCACCGGCTGCTTTGCCTCCCCTTGCCGCTCTATCTGCGACTGGCTCAGCTGGAGCGCCAGGTACGACTCGATCACCTGACCGGGCTCGGCAATCGCGCCTACTTCGACGAGGCCATCGGCCGGGCGGTGGAACAGCACTGCCGGGAGCCCCACGGCCTGGTGCTGGTGCTGCTGGATCTCGATCGCTTCAAGCAGGTCAACGACACCTGGGGGCACCCGGTGGGCGATCTGGTGCTGAGCCGCTTCGCCCAGCTGCTGCAGGGGTGCATTCGCGGCACGGACCAGGCGTTTCGCCTCGGCGGGGATGAGTTCGCCCTGCTGCTGCAACCCGCCGATCCCGAGGCCTGGCGTCCGGTCTGGCTGCGGCTGCAACATGTGCTGCAGAGCCACAAGGAGCTCAGCGCCTTCTCGGTGGGATGCAGCCTGGGGGCCGCGAGCTGGCACGCCGGCATGGATGTGGAGCGGCTCTACGGGGCGGCGGATGCCCACCTCTACGCCCGCAAGAAAGCCGGGGGAACCGGCACCCCCGACTAGGGGCCAGGGCGTCCCCTGTCAGGGCCGCCCTTCATGACTCGCCCTATATCTCACCGTCCACGGGGGCGGCTCGCCGCCACTCCCATCCCACCCCGCCTTCCGGCGTCATAAATCCGTCACAGACGAAGAGCCCGGCCACCAGAGCAGCCTGCTCCCCGTAATAGAGGATGGGAATGCGCCCCCGCAGCCAGGAGGGAACCCCGTACTCCTGCAGCAGCTTCTTGAGCCGCCGGCTCCCCCCTCGTCCTGTCGGCTTGAGCATGCTGCCGGGCGCCACCTGGAAGCGTATCGAGAGCGGCTCGTCCGCCCGGGGCGCCCGCAGCCCCTCCCCGCCCGATGACCACAACCTGAACGTCCCCAGACCATCCGGCAGGGGGACAGCCTCCCCGAGTCGGATGGGCAACACCTCCTCACGGGGCGCGAGATCCGGCGCCACCAGATGCAGTCTCCCCTGATGGCGGCGGCACTCCAGCCCCTGCAGGCCCAGCCTGGGGTTGGCGTCGTCCCGCGCCAGCGCCACCTCCTGCCACAGCAGACCGAGCAGCTCCCGGGACGGCATCTCCCCCCCCTGGCGGCGGATCCAGTAACGCAGCAGGTTGTTGCGACGGGCTGCGGATAATGCATGCAGAGGGGCGATGCGCAGCGCCTCCCCCTCACCGGCCCGTTGCCAATCCGACTCGGCCAGTTCGTTTATCAGCACCTCCTGCTCGGCACAGATCGCCATGGTACGCGCCGCCGTCTGGGCCATGGCGGGCCAGCGCGCCTTGAGGAGCGGGATGAGCTGCTGGCGCAAGAAGTTGCGGTCATAGCGGGTGTCCTGGTTGCTCTCGTCCTCCACCCAGCCATGGGGCAGGGTGGCGGCTGCATCGGCCAGCTCGGCCCGGCTCACCTCGAGCAAGGGGCGCAGCAACAGACCACAGGCAAAGGGCTGGCTCGGCACCATGCCCGCCAGACCGCGCAGGCCGGCGCCACGCTTGAGCGCCAGCAGCAGGGTCTCCAGCTGATCGTCCTGATGGTGGGCCGTGAGCAGCCACTCCCCCTCCCCCAGATGAGCGGCAAGGCTCTGATAGCGGGCCTCGCGGGCCTGTGCCTCCAGGCTGTCCCCACTGCCCCGTTGCAGCTGCACCCGCGCAGTGATGAGCGGCACCGCCAGTTGCTGGCACACCCCTTCGCAGTGGGCCACCCACTCGTCGGCATTTGGGCTCAGGCCGTGGTGCACGTGCAGGGCGCGCAGGGCAAGGCCGTGCTCCCGGGCGAAGCGGGCCGCCAGCACCAGCAGCACGGTGGAATCGAGCCCGCCGCTGAAGGCCACCAGCAGGCCACGGGAACCTTCCGGCGCGGGCAGGGTCTGACAAAAACGAGAATAAATACGAGAAATCATAGGCTTCCCCAATACGACCTGGCCGATCTTAGCAGAGTCGGGCTTATCAAGCGCTAACCCGACTGCTAGAGTGAGGCGCTCCCTGCGTGGGCAAGGAAGCCGTATAACCCGAATTGGAATCCAACATAATGAACAACAAGAAAAGCATACTGGCCGCCCTCGTCGGGCTGGCCCTGCTGGCCGGTTGCAGTCAGGCACCGGATGGCGCAGACAAGCACTCCGGCCTCGCGCTGGCCAACATGGACACCAGCGTCAAACCCGGTGACGACTTCTTCCGTTATGTGAACGGCCACTGGCTGGCCACCGCCAAGATCCCGGACGACAGGCCCGCAGACGGTGCCTTCTACCTGTTGCGGGACAAATCCCTGGCGGACGTGCGGGTGCTGGTGGAAGGGCTGGACGGCAAGGCCGCCGCCGGCACCCCGGCCCAGCAGATCCGCGATCTCTACCAGAGCTACCTGGATAAGAAGACCCGAGATGCCAAGGGGACTACCCCCCTGCTGCCCATGCTGAGCGCCATCGACCGTATCGGCAGCAGCCAGGAGCTCGCCCGCGCCTTCGCCCAGAGCGCCCGCACCGGTGGCAACGCCCCCTTCGGCTTCTGGATAGACGCGGACGCCAAGGCGCCGGACAGCTATGCAGTCTACCTCTACCAGTCCGGGCTCGGCCTGCCGGACAGGGACTACTACCTCAAGACCGACGCCAACAGTCAGGCGCTCTTGCAAAAATACGAGCAGCACATCGCCGCCATGCTGGCCCGCTTCGGTGAGGCGGATGCGGGGGCCAAGGCCAAACGCATCCTGGCCCTCGAGACGGCGATCGCCCGCATCCAGTGGGACAACGTGGCCCTGCGGGATCGGGAGAAGAACTACAACAAGGGGCCAGTGAGCGAACTCAAGCGCCTCGCCCCCGCCATCGACTGGGACGCCTATCTCGGCCAGGCCGGCCTCGCGGGACAGCAGAGCCTGGTCATCGGTCAGCCGAGCTACCTCGCGGCCCTGAACGGCCTGATGGCGCAGACCCCCATGGGCGACTGGCAGGCTTACCTCAAGTGGCAGCTCATCACCGATTACGCCCCCTACCTCGACAGCCAGACCGATGATCAGAGCTTCGCCTTCTTCGGCACCACCCTGAGCGGCACGCCCAAGCAGCGCGCCCCCTGGGAGAGGGCCCTCGGCGTGCTGGACAACAACCTGGGGGAGGCGGTGGGCAAGCTCTACGTGGAGCGCTACTTCCCGCCAGCGGCCAAGGCCCGCATGGAGCAGCTGGTGGAGAACCTGCGCACCGCCTACGGCCAGAGCATCCAGGAGCTGGACTGGATGTCGCCGGCGACCAAGGCCCAGGCCCTCGAGAAGCTCGCCAAGTTCAGGCCCAAGATAGGCTATCCGGACAAGTGGAAGGACTACAGCGCCATCGAGATCCGATCCGATAATCTGGTGGGCAACCTGCTGCGCGCCCGCGCCTTCGAATACGCCGACAACCTGGCGCGCCTCGGCAAGCCGGTGGACAGGGACGAGTGGCACATGTCACCCCAGACCGTGAACGCCTACTACAACTCGAGCAACAACGAGATCGTCTTCCCTGCCGCCATCTTGCAGCCTCCCTTCTTCGACATGACGGCGGATGACGCGGTCAACTACGGTGCCATCGGCGGGGTGATCGGCCACGAGATGGGCCACGGTTTTGATGATCAGGGGGCCAAATCCGACGGCGACGGCGTGATGCGCGACTGGTGGACGCCGGCCGATCTCAAGGAGTTCAGGTTCCGCACCAGCCGGCTGGTGGCCCAGTACAACCGCTTCGAACCCATCAAGGGCCAGTACGTCAACGGCCAGTTCACCCTGGGGGAGAACATCGGCGATCTCGGCGGACTCACCATCGCCCACAAGGCCTACCTGCTGTCCCTGGATGGCAAGGAGGCCCCGGTGCTGGACGGCTTCACCGGTGAGCAGCGCTTCTTCCTCGGCTGGGCCCAGGTGTGGAAGGGCATGTATCGCCCCGAGCTGATGCAGATGCTGCTCGCCTCGGATCCCCACTCGCCGCCCGAGTACCGGGTCAACGGTGTGGTACCGAACATCCCCGCCTTCTACGAGGCGTTCAACATCCAGCCGGGTGACAAGCTCTATCTGGACCCGGCCAAACGGGTCAAGATCTGGTAATGATGGCCCCGATGAGGGGCGGATGACGCAGGCCGACGGGGATTGCCCGGCCGGCCCGCACAGTGACACAGGTGGCGGGCAGCCGCCACCGCAGTAACAAGGGTCAAACCGATGAAAGCCTTGCTCATGACACTCGGCCTGCTCACCCTGCCCCTCGCCAGCCAGGCGGCGGACGGGTTCTTCAAACAGCTGACGCTCCCCTCAGGCCAGGTAGTGACCGTCAGCGAGGGGCGCGGCGAGCCGGCCTCCACCGGCAGTTACGACGTGCGCCTCTACTCCGGCGCCAACCCCCAGTTCCCGCTGGATCAGTTCATCGACGGCAAGGTGCTGCCCCGCGATGGCAGCATCAAGGAACTCAAGCTGCTGGATCTCGACGGCGACAAGCAGCCCGAACTCATCGTCGTGATCGAGAGTGCCGGCAGCGGCAGCTACCTGAGCGCCGACGCACTCACCATCAAGCCCCGGGAGGGGCTGGAGAGCTTCAACCACGTGGAGGGGCTGGCCCCCAAGGACGATGTGATAGAGGCCCTCAAGACCCCTCACGACTGATCCCCCCATCACCACGCCCCGCCCAGCGGGGCGTTTTTTTTCCGCGCCTTCCGATGCGGCGCCCACAGCCCCCCATACCACGGATAGACGCTCATTTTTTATGCGCTTATAATCGCCGCACCGTGCCATAACGAAACACAAGGAGGTAAAAATGGTTATCCAAGCGTGTCCGATGTTCTCGGCTCGCCTGTTCGGCACATTTGCCTGCTCTTGCCTGCATACCATCGCGCTGCGATAGCGGGTTCGAGCAAAGCCGACTCCCTTCCATACCGAGACCTTTCTCGACTCTGCCGTTGTCGCCAGCGCTCCTGATGACAGGGATCTTCGATCCCGCGATTTAAGAGAGCAAGAGCATGACAACCCTGATGAGTACCCATTCCCTGCAGATGAGTGCGGGGCACCTTCCGTTATTTGACCACCTCGAACTCGGCATCCGCGCAGGCGACCGGCTCGGCCTGATTGGCGCCAACGGCTGCGGCAAGAGCACATTGCTGGCGCTGCTGGCGGGCGAGCGCACGCCCCAGGCCGGTCGGGTCGTGCAGGCCGCTGCCTGCCGCTGCGAGTTCGTGGCCCAGCAACTGCCCGCCAGGCTTTCCCCCCTCAGCACCCGCGCCGTGCTGCTGGATGCCCTGGGCAACGACCCCGCCGCCGAGTGGCAGGTGGACAAGCTGCTGGCCGAGCTGCAGCTGGAAGCCCAGGCCGCGCTGCCGGTCAGTGCCCTGAGCGGCGGCCAGCACAGCCGGCTGCAGATAGGGCGCGCTCTGCTGCGTCAACCCAACCTGCTGCTGCTCGATGAGCCCAGCAACCACTTGGACTTGCCCGCCCTGCTCTGGCTCGAGCAGTTTCTGCTGGGCTGGCGCGGCGCCTTCGTGCTGGTCTCCCACGACGCTCGCCTGCTGGACAGGGTCACCGAGCAGACCCTGATCCTGCGAGATGGCCAGCTGCACCGTTTCGCCCTGCCCTGCAGCCAGGCCAGAGCGACCCTGGCCGCCGAGGATGAGCAGACCCGCCTGCGCCGGGCGGACGAGCAAAAAGAGATCGACCGCCTGAGCGCCAGCAGCAAGCGCCTCGCCATCTGGGGGCGGGAGCATGACAACGAGAAGCTGGTGCGCCAGGCCAAATCCATGGAAAAACGCATCGCCCGCCTGCAGGAGGAGCAGAGCCAGGTCGCGGCGCTAGCCCCCTGGCGGCTCGAGCTGCGCGGGCTGAGCCTGCCTGCCGACACCCTGCTGCGGCTGGAGGCCCTCGACGTGGCGCCGGCACCGGCATTGCCGCCGCTGCTGCGGGCCGAAGGGCTCTGGCTGCGGGCGGGTGACAGGGTCGCCCTGCTCGGTGCCAACGGCACCGGCAAGTCCTCCCTGCTGCGCCAGTGCTGGCGCGAGCGGGCTGCGCAGAGCCCGCAGGCGGGCTGGTACTGCCACCCCGGCGCCAGCATCGCCTATTACGATCAGTCCCTGCAGCAGCTGGCTGACGACGCCACCCTGAGCGACGCGCTGTACCACCTGGCCCCTCTGCCTGAGGTGACGAGGCGACAGGCGCTGATCCGGGCGGGCTTCCCCTATGCCCGCCACGGCCAGCAGGTGCGCACCTTGAGCGGCGGCGAGCGGGCACGGCTGCTGTTTCTCGCCCTGTCCCTCGGCAGCCACCACATGCTCTGGCTCGACGAGCCCACCAACCACCTGGATCTGGCGGGCAAGGAGGAGCTGGCCGAGGCCATCGCCGCCTTCCCGGGGGGCGTGCTGCTGGTCTCCCACGATCGGGAGCTGATCGAGCGCAGCTGCAACCGCTTCTGGCTGATCAGGGACGGGCGCATCCACGAGGCTCACAGCGCCGAGCGGGCCTATGCCGAGCTGCTGGGCGACCCGCCCTTGCCGGCAGCAGACAAGGCAAGCCTGGCCGACCCCGCCATGGGGCAGACCCCGGCCGGCCCGACGGATGACGAAGAGGCTCTGCTGGCGCGCTGGTATGAACTCGATGCCCTGCTCGCCGCCGATCTGGCCCGCAAGCCCAGGCACCAGACCCCGCGCCTGCAGCAGCAGTGGCGTGACGAGCTGGCACGCCTTGCCGACCTACTCGACCTTGCCTGACGCCAGCCAGCATCATCCATCCTTTAACACTCAACTCACGCGGCCAGCCACGGCTGGCCGCAAGGAACCATCATGACTGACTCAATGTTTCCCGAGATCCGGCTCGATCCCGTCACCGACGCTGACCTGCCCCACATCTACCGCGGCCTTTCCGATCCGCGGGTCGTCGCCTACTACGGCGTCAGCTACGACAGCCTGACGGCCTGCCAGGTCCAGATGGATTGGTATGCCGAGCTGACCCGCACCGGCCGTGGCGCCTGGCACCTGGTACGCGACCGGCGCACCAGCGAGCCGCTCGGCGCCATTGGCTACAACGATGCCGACCCCACTCACCGGCGGGCCGAGCTGGGCTACTGGCTCTATCCCGAGCATTGGGGCAAGGGGGTGATGAGCGCGGCGCTGCAACTGTGGCTGCCGCTCACTTATCGCACCACAGCGCTGCACCGGCTGCTGGCGGTGGTGGAGGAGCCCAACCTCCCCTCCGCCCGCCTGCTGGAGCAGGCCGGCTTTCACTACGAGGGCACGGCGCGGGAGTGCGAACGAAAGGGGGACGGTTTCATCTCCCTGCGCCACTACGCCATCTTGCGAAGCGACCTGCCAGCCCGCCGCTGAACGGCAACAAAAAGCCCCGCAGTGCGGGGCTTTTTTCGGGGGTTACTTGATGGCGCAGACGTCGCCAGCCAACGTGCGGCGGCGTCTGCGTCGCCACAGGGAGAAGAGACCATACCCCGCGCTCAGCGCCACCGCATAGAGCACCTGGGAGGCGAGGGCCACCAGCACGGCAAGGCAGAGCATAGCGCTCACCCCCGCCAGCCCCTTGCCGACCCCGCCGAGCAGGCGCCAGCCCGCCGCCATGCAGAGCAGGTAGACCAGCACGAAGTTGCCGTTGGCATAGCGGATGAGTTCGTCGAGGGGCAACCGCAGCCAGAGGATCAGGGTGATGGAGACGAAACAGATGGCGAGCACCCAGGCAAGGGCATGGAGAGGGGCGCCCCGGGCCGAGAGCCGGGCCAGGGAGGCGGGCAGCTTGCCCTCCCGCGCCATGCTCCAGATAAGCCGGGCGAAGCCTTGCAGGTAGATGTTGATGCTGGCGAAGCAGGAGAGGTAGCCGAGCACCGCCACCAGCCACTTGGCGGTGGGACCGAACAGCAGGGAGAGCAGGGCCGGGATGGCGGTGGCATTGGTCGCCTCGTCCCCGTAGAGACCGTATTTCAGCACCACCAGGGAGTGCACCCAGTAGATGAGCCCCGCCAGCAGCACGCCGCCCAGCAGGGCCAGCGGATAGTCCCGCTCTGGCCGCTTGAACTCCTCCCCCATGTGGGCGAAGGCCTCGAGCCCCACGAAACACCAGAACATCACCGCCAGGGCCGAGCCCATGGCGGGCCACTCGCTCGCCGTCGGCAACGGCTGATCCGCGTCGCGCCAGCTCAGATCCCCCTTGAACCAGATGAGCAGGGTGAGCCCCAAAATGGCGAGCGCGATCAGCAGTTGCAGGTTGCCGGAGGAGCGCGCCCCGCGCAGCCCCAGCAGGAAGACCCCGAGCAGGGTGAGCAGCTGGATGCCCCACAGGGTCCACTCCCCCATGTCGAACAGGGCGTGCCAGAAACCGGCGGCGATGGTGAGGGCGGCGGGCAGGCCCACCGGCAGCACCGCCAGAAACAGGAAGGCGGAGAAGCGCTCGGCGCCGTTGCCAAAGGCAAGGCCAATCAGATGGGGGGCGCCTCCCGCGTGGGGATAACGACGGCCGAGGCGGGCGAAGGTAAAGGCGATGGGCAGCACCAGCGCAATCAGCAGCAACCAGGCCCAGAGGGACGCCCCGCCCGCCAGGGAGGCGGCCGTCGCTGGCACCACGAAGATCCCGGTGCCGAGCAATGAGGTGGCGAGCAGCCCCATCCCCTGCCAGAGCCCGAGATCCTTTTTCAACCCAGACATATCCTTTTGTCCTGTCTAGAAAAACATCCCGCCATGTTAGGCCTCCCTCGCCCCTTTGTTAAGCACTCTGCGCCGCAAACAACAAAGCCGCCTCTGGCGAGGCGGCTTTTTCATTCAACGGATTGACCGGCGTTATCAGGCAATCAGCTTGTAGAGGATACCGGACATGGCGATGAGGCCGATGAGGGTCACGAAGCCGTTGCTGAGGTTGCCAGCATATTTGCGCATGGCCGGCACCTTGGCGATGGCGTACATGGGCATCAGGAACAGCAGCATCGCGATGATGGGGCCGCCCAGGTCTTCAATCATGCCGAGGATGCTCGGGTTGATGGTGGCCACGGCCCAGGTGGTCAGGATCATGAAGATCGCGGTCACCTTGTTCAGTTGCTTGACGTCGACGTTCTTGCCCTTCTCGCGCAGGGACTTGGCCATTAGGCCGTTCATGCCTTCTTGCGCACCCAGGTAGTGACCCAGGAAGGACTTGCTGATGGCAACCATGGCAATCAGCGGCGCCACGGTGGCGATCACCGGGTTGTCGAAGTGGTTGGCCAGGTAGGAGAGGATGGAGATGTTCTGCTCCTTGGCGGCCGCCAGATCGGCCGGGGAGAGGCTCAGCACGCAGCTGAACACGAAGAACATCACTGTCATCACCATCATGACGTGGGCGCCCAGCAGAATGTTGCTGCACTTCTTCTCGGCGTTCTCACCGTAACGACCCTTGTTGTCCACCGCGAAGGAGGAGATGATCGGGGAGTGGTTGAAGGAGAACACCATGACCGGGATGGCCAGCCACAGGGTCTTGAGGAAGTCGCCGTTGAAGGCATCGCCCAGCGCCGGTGCTTCGGTGATGATGGCACCGTTCCAGTGCGGGATCAGGTAGAGCGCCAGGCCCATCAGGGTCAGCACGAACGGGAAGACCAGCACGCTCATCGCCTTGACGATGACCTGACCGCCGAGGCGGACGATGGCCATCAGACCCAGGATCAGCGCCAGGGAGAGGATGGCACGGGGAGGAGCAGTCATGCCCAGCTGGTGCACCATCAGGCTCTCGACGGTGTTGGTGATGGCGACCGAGTACATCAACAGGATGGGGTAGATGGCGAAGAAGTAGAGCAGGGTGATGAACTTGCCTGCGGTCTTGCCGAAGTGCTCTTCCACCACCTCGGTGATGTCGCCATCACGGGTGGAGCCGGACAGCACGAAGCGGGTCAGGCCGCGGTGGGCGAAGAAGGTCAGCGGCAGGGCCAGGATCAACATGGCGACCAGCGGCCACAGGCCACCTACACCGGCATTGATCGGCAGGAAGAGGACACCGGCACCGATGGCGGTACCGTACAGACCCAGCATCCAGACCACATCGGCCTTGTTGATGCCACGGGAGGAGGCTTTGCTTAAGCTGCCTTCAACTGCAATGTTCATGTCAGACATAGGGGTGTTCCTGTCATCAAGGAAAGTGGAATCTCGTTGCTTATTGGCCATCTGGCCGGTTCCTCGTCCCTGGAACTGCTGCTGTTCATCCCTGTGGTTGTGCTCTCACGCCAGGGCAATGGGGCCATCGCGTCCCGCGACAACCGAATTGCAACATACTGCGGCATGAAATCCTGAACCTGATGGCGGCGCCTTCCGTCGTTAACAAGCTGACAACGGTCGCCTCATCCGATGAGCAGACTCTAGTTAAAAGGCCCTATTAATCACAGCGTTTTTTTGAATTAATCAACCAAAGTTTGATTGCAGTCGCCTTTCAATCGCGTTAGATCACATTGCAATCGCCATATTGCGATTTTTTTTTAACAAATAAACTGTTCTTGGCATCTCCTTGCCCTCGGAAAACAGCAACAAACCCATTACAAACCCCGTTGCCTGCGTGCCGATTGTCTCCCGTCCTCCCTTGACGTACCCTTGCCTTTCGCCCTCTTCCTGCGTGCCGACCATGACCATCTCTCGCACCGATCTTGCCGAACTGGCGGTATTTGCCGCCGTCGCCCGCCATCGCAGTTTCAGCAAGGCCGCCCTCGAACTCGGGGTCTCTGCCTCGGCCCTGAGCCACTCCCTGAAGGGGCTGGAGAGCCGCCTGGCGGTACGACTGCTCAATCGCAGCACTCGGGCTGTCGTGCCGACTGAAGCTGGCGAGCGCCTGCTGGCACAGTTGCTGCCGACCCTGGGACAGCTGGAGGAGGCCCTGGACGAGCTGAAGCACCACGCAGGCGAGCCCGTGGGCAAGCTGAAGATCTGTGCCCCCCGGGCCGCCATTCAGGAGATACTGACCCCGGTGCTCATCGACTATCTGGTGCGCTACCCGCGCATGCAGGTGGAGGTGGTGGAGCAGGAGCTGATGCCCCGCCTCATCGAGGACGGTTTCGACGCAGCCCTTTTCTACGGGGATCTGCTGCCCCAGGAGATGATCGCCGTGCCCCTCGGGCCCCCGCAGCGTTATCTGGTCGTGGGCTCCCCCGCGTACCTGGCGAGGCGCGGCACGCCCCGACACCCCTCGGAGCTGAGCCAGCACGACTGCATCGGCTATCGGCTCACTCCCCATCATCACTATCGCTGGGACTTCGCCGCCAACGGCGAATTGCTGGAGATAGAGGTGGCGGGCCCCCTCACCACCAGCACGCCGGCCCTCTATCTGGGGGCGGCAGAGGCGGGGCTCGGGCTGGCTTATTGCGAGGAGGGGGAGGTAAAGGAGGCCCTGGCGACGGGTCGGCTGGTCGCTGTTCTGGATGAGTGGAGCCCCACCTTCGCCGGCTTCAACCTCTTCTATCCCGGTCGGCACCAGCTGGGACAAGGGTTGCGTGCCCTCATCGACATGCTGAAGGCCCACTATCAGAGGCATTACTGATGAATCGTGTTCATCAATTCATCAACCAAATGGCCGATTATCAATAAAATGACGTGAATTTACACTGTGACTTCTATCCCCGATCCAAAGAAGCACAGCGATGTCTGCCTATTTCATTCGACGCCAGCGGGCCATGACCCGCCGTTTCTGGGGCTATGCCCTCCCCTCCATCATGGCCATGCTGGTCTCCGGCGCCTACTACCTGGTGGACGGCATCTTCGTCGGCCATTACGTGGGGGCTGCCGGCCTCGCCGGCATCAACCTGGTCTATCCGGTCATCATGGTACTGATCGGCCTCGCGGCCATGATCGCCATGGGGGCAGCGACCGCCATCTCCTTCCAGCAGGGCGCCAGGAGCCTCGCTCTGGCACGCCAGGCGCTGGTCAACGGGCTCTGGCTGCTGCTGTTGCTGGGAACAGTGGCCCCCCTGCTGCTGCACCACTGGCACCCTGACATCCTGCTGGCCCTGGGGATGGAGCCCGGCACCGAGACCTGGCATCAGGCCAGCGACTACCTCACCTGGATAGGGGGAGGCACCCTGCTGCTGGCCAGCAATCTGGCGGTGCCCTACCTGCTGCGCAACGACGGCCGCCCCCGTCTCGCCATGGTGCTGGTGAGCGGCGGGGCCGTGCTCAACATCCTCCTGAACTACATCATGGTAGGCCGACTGGGGCTGGGCCTGACCGGCACGGCCCAGGCGACTCTCCTCTCCGAGGGGGTGGTCAGCCTCATCGGTCTGGGTTACTTCTTCACCCGCCATGCCAGGCTGCGTCTGGAGTGGCGCCAGCTGGTGCCCAGCTTGCCGGCCATGCCCAACCTGCTGTACACCGGGCTGCCCAGCCTCATCGCCCAGTTCAACCTGGGTCTGCTGCTGCTGCTGCACAACAGCCAGCTGATGGTGCACGGCTCGGTCAAGGATCTGGCGGGTTTCACCGTGGCCGGTTACACAGAGGCGGTCTTCATCGTCATCCTGCAGGGGCTGGCATTTGGCATCCAGCCCCTGGTCAGCCAGGCGGCCGGCGCCAAACGCCATCGCGACCTGAAGTTCCTGATGGAGATGGGGCTCAAGATCACGCTCGTTTACGGTCTGGCGGTCTGGCTGCTGATCCAGCTGCTGCCGCGCCAGGTGGCCATGCTCTACACCGGCGATCAGGATGGCGAGCTGCTGGCGGCTGCCATCAGCAGCCTGACCCTCAACCTTGGCGCCATTCCGCTGGAGGGGATCATCATGTTCGGCATCGTGCTGCTGCAGTCCATGGCCCGCACCCGGCAGGCCCTCGTCCTCTCGGTGGCCAAGACGGTGCTGCTGCTGCCGCTCATCTTCCTGCTGCCCCTCTGGTGGGGGCGCGAGGGCGTCCTGGTGGCCCAGCCCGCAACCGTGCTGCTACTGACCCCGCCCCTGTGCTGGCTGCTGTGGCGGGAGTGGCGGGCTCTGCTCCCCGTCGCCCCCAAGCGCCATGCCCCTGCCCGGATGAGGACGCAGGCCGCGACCTCCTGACCCCGGCCCCAGACGATCGCCCATAAAAAAGTCCCCGCAAGCGGGGACTTTTGACGAGGGCGAAGCGGGCTTAGCAGTAGCCGTAACCCAGCAGGCGCTGGTAGCGCTGCTCCAGCAGCTGCTCGCTGTCAAGGGGACGCAGGGCCTCGAGGTCCTGCTTGATGCGGGCCTTGAGGTGCTGGGCCATCTTCTCCACGTCGCGGTGGGCGCCGCCGAGGGGCTCCTCGACGATGTTGTCGATGAGCTTGAGCTCTTTCAGGCGCTGGGCCGTGATGCCCATGGCATCCGCCGCCACCGAGGCCTTCTCGGCGCTCTTCCACAGGATGGAGGCGCAGCCTTCCGGGGAGATGACGGAGTAGGTGGAGTACTGCAGCATGTTGACGCGATCGCCCACGCCGATGGCCAGGGCACCGCCGGAACCGCCCTCACCGATCACGGTGCAGACGACCGGCACGGTCAGACCGGCCATGACTTTCAGGTTGCGGGCGATGGCCTCGGACTGGCCACGCTCCTCGGCACCCACGCCCGGGTAGGCACCCGGGGTGTCGATGAAGGTGATGATCGGCATCTTGAAGCGCTCGGCCATCTCCATCAGGCGCAGGGCCTTGCGGTACCCTTCCGGGCGCGGCATGCCGAAGTTGCGCTTGATCTTCTCCTTGGTCTCGCGACCCTTCTGGTGACCGATGATCATCACGGGCTCGCCGTCCAGACGGGCGATGCCGCCGACGATGGCCTTGTCATCGGCGTAGGCGCGATCGCCCGCCAGCTCGTCGAAGTCGGTGAAGATCTGCTCGATGTAGTCGAGGGTGTAGGGGCGCTGGGGATGACGCGCCATCTGGGACACCTGCCAGGCACCCAGATCGCCGAAGATCTTCTTGGTCAGCTCTTCGTTTTTCTTCTCCAGCCGGCGAATATCTTCGCTCAGATCCACGGCACTGTTGTGCTCGCTCACATGGCGAAGTTCATCGATCTGTGCCTGCAACTCGGCGATCGGCTGTTCAAAATCCAGAAAAAGACTCATAGGGACAATAGATCCTCTAATCAAAAACCAATTCAACCCGCTCTCGTCCAAGCAGGACTCGCAAGTCATCTATCAGTTGATCGGTGGGCGTCACCCGCCACTCGGTACCGAGCGTCAATCGCACCCGGGAACCGGGGCGACGATAGTTTACCTGAACCGGACAGACTCCGGCACGGGCGGGCTCCAAAATCTCGCACAAACGCGGGAAAAAGCGCTCGTCAATGCGTTGTTCATCGAGGGAAATACGGATTGCCCTGGCAAAACGCTCCCTCGCATCGTTGATATCCAGCAATTCGCGGGCCGACATTTTAAGGCCACCGGAGAAGTCATCAAAGCTGACCTGTCCAGAAACCACTAAAATACGGTCTTTTTGCATCAATTCTTCGTATTTTTCCAGCGCTTCACTGAAGAGGGTCACGTCCAGACGGCCGGATCTGTCGTCCAGGGTGAAGATCCCCATCTTGTTGCCACGCTTGGTCACCATGCTGCGCGCCGCGATCACCAGGCCCGCCGCCGTGGTCACCGTATCCCGGGAGGTGGGATGCAGATCGCACAGTCGGCCCGAGGTGTAGCGACGCAGCTCGCCGCTGTACTGGTTGATGGGGTGACCGGTGAGGTACAAACCCAGCGTCTCCCGCTCCCCTTCCAGCCACACCTTGTCGGGCCAGTGGGGCACGTTGGCGAACGCCTTCTTGACGTCGTCGATCTCCTCGGTGAGCACGCCGAACATGTCGACCTGCCCCACCGCCTGCGCCTTGGCGTGCTGCTCGGCGGCGCGCATCGCCTCCTCCAGGGTCGCCATCAGGGCGGCGCGGTGGGGACCGAGCCTGTCCATGGCGCCGGAGAGGATGAGCTTCTCCATCACCCGCTTGTTGAGCTTCTTGATGTCGACCCGGTTGCAGAAATCGAACAGGTCGCGGAACGGGCCGTCCCGATCCCGCGCCTCCAGGATCGCCTCGATGGGGCCTTCCCCCACCCCCTTCACCGCGCCGATGCCGTAGACGATGTGACCGTCCTCGTTGACGCTGAAGCGGTAGCGGCCGGTGTTGACGTCAGGAGGAATGACGGTCAGCCCCATGCGCTGGCACTCGTCCACCAGGGTCACTATCTTGTCGGTGTTGTCCATGTCCGCGGTCATGACCGCCGCCATGAACTCCGCCGGGAAGTGGGTCTTGAGCCAGAGGGTCTGGTAGGAAACCAGGGCATAGGCGGCGGAGTGGGACTTGTTGAAGCCGTAACCCGCGAACTTCTCCACCAGGTCGAAGATCTTCATCGCCAGCTCGCCGTCGACGCCGTTCTTGATGGCGCCCTCCTCGAAGCCGGCCCGCTGCTTGGCCATCTCCTCGGGTTTTTTCTTGCCCATGGCCCGGCGCAGCATGTCCGCGCCCCCCAGGGTATAACCCGCCAGGGTCTGGGCGATCTGCATCACCTGCTCCTGGTAGAGAATGATGCCGTAGGTGGGCTCCAGGATGGGCTGAAGGCTCTCGTGCTGCCACTTCTCGTCCGGATAGGAGATGGCCTCATTGCCGTGCTTGCGGTCGATGAAGTTGTCCACCATGCCGGACTGGAGCGGGCCCGGACGGAACAGGGCCACCAGGGCGATCATGTCTTCGAAGCAGTCGGGCTGCAGGCGCTTGATGAGGTCCTTCATGCCGCGGGATTCGAGCTGGAACACTGCCGTGGTCTCGAAACGCTGCAGCAGGGCGAACGACTTCTTGTCATCGATGGGGATGGCGGCGATATCCACCGGCGGCTTGCCCTCTTTGGCAAGACGGGGGTTTATCATGCCGAGCGCCCAGTCGATGATGGTGAGGGTGCGCAGCCCCAGGAAGTCGAACTTCACCAGGCCCGCGTACTCCACGTCGTTCTTGTCGAACTGGGTGACCGGGTGGTGTCCCTCGTCGTCGCAATAGAGGGGCGCGAAGTCGGTGATCTTGGTGGGCGCGATGACCACGCCGCCGGCGTGCTTGCCGGCGTTGCGCACCACCCCTTCCAGGCGGCGCGCCATGTCGATGAGGTCCTTGACCTCCTCGTCCTGCTCGTAGAGCTCCGGCAGCTTGGGCTCGGCCTCGAACGCCTTGGCCAGCGTCATGCCGGGGTCCGGCGGAATGAGTTTCGAGATGCGATCGACGAAACCGTAGGCGTGGCCCAGCACCCTTCCTACGTCCCGCACCACCGCCTTGGCCGCCATGCTGCCGAAGGTGATGATCTGGGAGACCGCCTCCCGGCCGTACATCTCGGAGACGTGTTCGATCACCTCGTCGCGCCTGTCCATGCAGAAGTCGACGTCGAAGTCGGGCATGGATACCCGTTCGGGGTTCAGGAAACGTTCGAACAGGAGATCAAATTCCAGCGGGTCCAGGTCGGTGATCTTGAGGGCGTAGGCCACCAGCGAGCCTGCACCCGAGCCCCGGCCCGGGCCCACGGGGATGCCATTGTCCTTGGACCACTGGATAAACTCCATCACGATGAGGAAGTAACCCGGGAAGCCCATCTGGTTGATCACCTTGAGCTCGATGTCGAGGCGATCGTCGTACTCGGGCCGGCGCTCGGCCCGCACCGCGGGATCCGGGAACAGGAATTCGAGGCGCTCCTCGAGGCCCTCTTTCGATTTCATGACCAGGAAGTCTTCGGTGGTCATGTCGCCGGTGGGGAAGTTCGGCAGGAAGTATTCACCGAGGCGCACCGTCACGTTGCAGCGCTTGGCGATCTCCACCGTGTTTTCCAGCGCCTCCGGAATGTCGGCGAACAGCTCGCACATCTCTTCCTGGCTGCGCAGGTACTGCTGGGGGCTGTAACGGCGCGGGCGGCGCTTGTCCATCAGGGTGTAGCCATCGTGGATGGCGACCCGGATCTCGTGGGCGTCGAAGTCATCGGCCCCGAGAAACACCACCTCGTTGGTGGCCACCACGGGCACGCCGAACTCGGTCGCGAGGACGACCGCCATGTGCAGGTAGACCTCCTCGTCGGGGCGGCCGGTACGCAGCAGCTCGAGATAGTAGGCGTCGGGGAAGTGGGTCTGGTAGAAGGCGAGGCACTGCTCCACCATCTGGCGGTTGCCCTTGAGCAGGAACTTGCCCACATCCCCCTCGCGGCCGCCGGAGAGCACGATCACTCCCTTGGCATGCTCGGCGAGCCAGGCCTTGTCGATGACGGGGCGCCCCTGCACGTGGCCGCGCTGGTAGCCGCGGGAGATGAGCAGGGTGATGTTCTGGTAGCCGTCGTTGTCCATGGCCAGCAGGGTGATACGGAACTGCTCGTCGCCTAGCTCGTCACTCTGCACCCAGAAGTCGGCGCCAACCAGGGGCTTGATCCCCTTGCCGTGGGCGCTGCCGTAGAAGCGCACCAGGCCGCACATGTTCATCTGGTCGGTCAGGGCCAGGGCCGGCATGTTGTTGGCGGCGGCGGCCGAGACGATGGGCCCGATTTTCTGCAGGCCGTCGACCATGGAGAAGTCGGAGTGGACCCGCAGATGGATGAAACGGGGGTCAGCCATGGTTATCCCCTCTCGTGGCGCCAGCTGGCGCGAATGTCGTCATGCAGACAGCGTGGCATGGGTTATTCGATCCCCAGGGCGCGGCGCACCGGTTTGAAGCTCTGCCGGTACTCGGGCAGGGGGCCGCGCTCGGCCAGGATGGCGAGGTGCTCAGGCGTAGGGTAGCCCTTGTGACGGGCGAAGCCGTACTCCGGATGGCGGGCGTCGAGCTCGCTCATCTCGGCGTCCCGGGTCACCTTGGCGAGGATGGAGGCGGCGCTGATGGCGGCCACCAGGCTGTCCCCCTTGACCACTGCGCGGGCTTCCATCGGCAGAGCCGGGCAGCGGTTGCCGTCGATGAAGACCAGCTCGGGCGTGACCCTGAGCCCCGCCACGGCGCGCTGCATCGCCAGCATGGTGGCGTGCAGGATATTGAGCTCGTCGATCTCTTCCGGGCTCGCGCGCCCGATGGCATAGGCCAGCGCCTTCTCCCGGATCTCGTCGAACAGGGCCAGCCGCTTCTTCTCGGAGAGCTTCTTGGAGTCGGCAAGGCCGGCGATGGGATTGGCGGGATCCAGGATCACCGCGGCGGTGACCACGTCACCCACCAGGGGGCCGCGGCCCACCTCGTCCACCCCGGCAATCAGCTTGTCTTCGGGAATATCGATCGTCATCTCATAGCCTTGAATCAAAACCGGCCCCGCAGGGCCAGTGTCAGCACAATATCGCGTGAGGCGCGCAGGCCGGCTAGCGTTCCAGCAGCGCGGCCACCGCCTCGGCGGCCTGCACGTCGGCATTGCAGCGGATCTTCTCGTGCAACTTGGTGAAGGTGGCGATGAGTTCGCTGTTGTCGTGCTCCAGCAACTTGCTCACCTCTTCCACCAGATTGGCCGGGGTGCACTCGTGCTGGATGAGCTCGGGCACCAGCATCCTGTCCGCCAGCAGATTGGGCAGGGAGACATAGTCCGTCTTCACCAGCCACTGGGCCAGCCAGTAGCTGAAGGGTTTGAGCTTGTAGCCCACCACCATGGGTTTTTTCACCAGCATGGCTTCGAGGGCCGCAGTGCCGGAGGCGAGCATCACCACGTCGGCGGCGATCATGGCCTCGCGACCCTGGCCATCCAGCAACACCATGTCGAGATCCGGCGCAATCTCTTCCTTGATGGCCAGGAACTGCTCGCGCCGCTTCTGGTTGACCAGGGGCACGATGAAGCCGAGATCCGGGCAGTGCACCGTCAGGTGCTTGCAGGCCTCGAGGAAGACCGGCGACATGAAGTCCACCTCGGCGTGGCGGCTGCCCGGCAGCACCGCCAGCCAGCGGCGGGCAGGATCGATGCCGAGTTCCTTGCGCACGGCTGCCTGATCCGGCACCAGGGGAATGTCATCCGCCATGGTGTGGCCGACGAAACGGCAGGGAGCGTCGAAGCGGTCGTAGAAGGCCTTCTCGAACGGCAGGAAGGCGAGCACCATGTCGGTGGCCGCCTTGATCTTGTGAATGCGGCCCTGACGCCAGGCCCACACGGAGGGGCTGACATAGTGGACCGTCTTGATACCGGCGCGGCGCAGTTTCAGCTCCACCCCGATATTGAAATCCGGTGCATCCACGCCGACGAACACGTCGGGAGGATTGGCAATGAAGTGGCGCAGCAGTTCGCGGCGCACCTGCAGGATGCGGGGCAGACGGCCCAACACCTCGGCGATGCCCATGACGGAGAGCTCCTCCATCTCGAACAGCGCCTTGACGCCCAGGGCCTGCATGCGCGGCCCGGCGATCCCCTCGAATTGCGCGTCCGGATAGCGACGCTGCAGTTCGCGCACCAGCCCTGCGGCCAGGATGTCGCCGGAGGCCTCTCCGGCGACGATGCCGATGCGAATGGGCTTAGGCACGGATGATCCCGCGCTCGTTGTCTTTGAGGAAATCGACGTAGAGCTGGACGGCAGGCTCGGACTGGGCCATCTCACTCAGCACCGGCAGCACCTCTTCGATGGTCTTGCCGGAGCGGAAGATCTCCTTGTAGGCGCGCTTGACGGCGGAGATCGCCTCAGGCGTGAAGCCACGGCGGCGCAGCCCCTCGGAGTTGACCCCGAACGGCTTGGCGTAGTTGCCAGCGGCCATCACGTAAGGCGGCACGTCCTTGTTCAGGGCGGCGCAGCCACCGACGAAGGCGTGGGAGCCGACGCGGCCGAACTGGTGAATGGCGGACAGACCGCCGAAGATCACGAAGTCGCCGATGTGCACGTGGCCCGCCAGGGTCGCGTTGTTCGCGAAGATGCAGTTGTCACCGATGATGCAGTCGTGGGCTACGTGGACGTTGACCATGAACAGGTTGCCGCTGCCCACCTTGGTCAGGCTCTGATCCTGGGTGGTGCCACGGTGCACGGTGCAGTTCTCGCGAAACACGTTGTTGTCGCCGATCTCGAGGAAGGTGCGCTCGCCGGCGTACTTCTTGTCCTGGCAATCCTCACCGATGGAGGTGTGCTGGAAGATCTTGTTGCCACGACCGATCCTGGTCGGCCCCTTGATCACCACATGGGAGCTGACCCAGGTGTTGTCGCCGATTTCCACCTCGGCACCGATGACGGAAAAGGGGCCGATTTCAACCCCTTTACCGATGACGGCAGACTCATGGACGATGGCGGTATCGTGGATGATGGCAGTCTGGTCGATCACGGTTATACCTCGCGTTTGGCGCACATCAGTTCGGCAGTACAGACCACTTCACCGTCGACGGTGGCGACACCGGTGAACTTGGCAATGCCGCGGCGCTCCTTCAGGAACTCTACGTCCAGCACCAGCTGATCGCCAGGTCCGACAGGGCGCTTGAAGCGGGCGTTGTCGATGGAGGCAAAGTAATAGAGCTCGTTGGGGGACGGTTTGCCCACCATGGTAAAGGCCAGGATACCGGTGGCCTGGGCCATGGCTTCCAGGATCAGCACGCCGGGGAACACCGGCTTGGCCGGGAAGTGGCCCTGGAAGATCGGCTCGTTGAACGAGACGTTCTTGATGGCGCGCAGGGTCTTGCGCTCATCGCTGATCTCGTAATTTTCCACCTTGTCCACCATCAGGAACGGATAACGGTGGGGCAGCAGATCCATGATTTCCTGGATACCCAGGCTCTTCTTTTCAGTAGTCAAAACAGTACCCTATACCAATCGTGATTATTCTTGATCCAGCTTTTTCTCAAGCTTGCTCAACCGCTTGTGCATCTCTTCGATACGCATCACCCGGGCAGCGGTCTTGCGCCACTCTTTATTGGTTTGCAGGGGGATGCCGGAAGAGTAGATACCGGGCTCGGTAATGGGCCGCATGACCATGGCCATACCGGTGACGGTAGCCTGGTCGCAGATCTCCATGTGCCCGTTGAAGACGGAGGCGCCGCCAATGATACAGTATTTGCCGACCTTGAGACTACCGGCCATCACGGTGGAGCCCGCCACGGCGGTGCCGTAGCCGATCTCGACGTTGTGGGCGATCTGGCACTGGTTGTCGATGATGACGTTGTCGGCGATGCGGGTATCTTCCAGCGCACCACGGTCGATGGTGGTGCAGGCACCGATCTCGACCCGGTTGCCGATGGTCACGCCACCGAGCTGGGGGATCTTGATCCACTCGCCACGCTCGTTGGCATAGCCAAAACCGTCGGCCCCGATCACGGTTCCGGCTTGCACCAGACAATCCGTGCCCAGGGTCACGTTGTGATAGAGGGTGACGTTGGCCCACAACCGGGAGCGCGCGCCCAGTCGGGTGTTCTTGCCAACGAAACAGCCCGGACCGATGCGGACATCATCACCCAGCACCACGCCGGATTCGATGACCGCATTGGCACCGATGGCCACTCTCTCGCCCAGTTGCACGTCCGCCGCGATGACGGCGCTCGGATGGATATCCATGGCCGGCTGCGGCGTGGTGTCCAGCAGTTGGGCTACCCGGGCAAAGCCCACATAGGGGTCTTTGAGCACCAGGGCATTGGTGGGGCAAAACGGCAGGTCTGCCTCGGTGATGAGCACGGCAGTCGCCTTGCTCTGCTCCAGGAAATGCCGGTACTTTTTGTTGGACAGGAAGGCGATCTCCCCCTCCCCGGCTTTTTCCAGTGTCGCGACCTTGCGAATTTCCCGGGTCCCATCCCCATGGACCTCGGCCCCCAGTTGCTGGGCCAGCTGTGCGAGAGTGAATGCCATCAATTAGTTGCTCTTGCTAACCTGAGAAATAACCTGGCCGGAGATGTCCAGCTTGCTGGCGGCATAGGGGGCAGCGTTGCGCTCCAGCACCAGATCGTAGCCATTGCTCTTGGCGATGGAGTCGATGGCAGCCTGTACCTTGGTCAGGATCTTGTTGCGCTCTTCAGACTGGCGACGGCCATTGTCACGCTCGAATGCCTGGCGCTTCTGGTTGAACTCCATCTGCAGCTTGGCCAGCTTCTCCTGGTTCTGCTTCTTCTGCTCGTTGCTCATGAAGGCTTCGTCCTTCTTGAACTTCTCGACCAGTGCCTGACCGTCGGACTCCAGCTTCTGCAGCTCGCGCATGCGCGGCTCGAATTCACCTTTGAGCTTCTTGGCAACGGCTTCACGCTGGGGCAGTTTCTGGAACACTTCGGCCATGTCGACCACGGCGATCTTGGTCTCGGCCCAGGCGGAACCCATGCCGGCAGCCATCAGTGCAAAACTCAAACCAGCTACTTTCAACGCTTTATTCACACTAACTCCTTGGTCCCTCGGTAGAGGGCTACCTGATTTACCTGATTGTGCAAGCGATCCACATGACCGTCTTGTTACCTGGTGAGGCACGCACACCGCGTGACCCATCATATTTCCCCCGCCGCAGCGGGGGGTCGTCCGCCTTTAGAAGGTACGGCCGATGTTGAAGGAGAAGACTTCGGTATCGTCCCCTTCGTATTTCTTGATCGGTTTCGCCAACACGAACACCAGGGGCCCCATGGGGGAGAGCCACTGCAGCGACAGGCCGGTCGACACCCGGATGTTGCTGGGGTCGGAGTAGTCCATCAGATAGCTACAGCCGCTGAAGCAACGGTTCTCGTAATCGCTGTAGTCGAAGGTGGTGTCCCACACGGTACCCGCATCGACGAAGAAGCTGGTCCGCAGCTGGGGCTGATAGCTTTCAGAGGCGAACGGCGTCGGCACTATCATCTCGAAGGAGGCGACCGCCAGGGCATTGCCCCCCACCGAGCTGTCGGTACCCTGGATCACGTCGTTACCGCCCAGGTTGTAGTAGTAGAGCGCCTTCGGACCCACGGTGTTGCTCTTGAAGCCGCGCAGGGTGTCAAAGCCACCGGCGTAGTAGTTCTCGAAGAACGGCAGGACGTGCTCATAGTCACCGTTGCTGCCATAACCGTTGCCGTAGGAGGCGCGGGCCTTGGCCAGCATGACCCACTTGTGGTCCGCATCGAGCGGGAAGTAATGGGAGTCTTCGGCGTTGAGCTTGAAGTACTGCAGATCCATACCCGGCACCGTCACCTTGGCATTCACGCGCTGACGGTCACCGGCAGTCGGGAACTGGCCCTTGTTGAGGGTGGAACGGGTCCAGCCAGCGGTGACGTCGACGGTGTTGAACACCATGCGGTTGTCGCCATCCAGGTTGGCTTGATACACCTTCCAGAACTCATCCACCTGCACATAGGGGTTGGGCTGGGAGAGCTTGTTGTTCTCGTAGCCGAGGCTGAAGTCGAGACGGTTGTTCTCGTTGACCGGGAAACCGCTGGAGAGACGGAAACCGATGGTGGTGTTCTCGTAATCCACGATGTTGGCGTCGGCCGCACTGAACTTGTTGTAGTAGAGGCGGCCGCCCAGGCTGACCCCATCGACGGTGAAGTAGGGATCGTTGTAGCTCAGATCGATGTTCTTCGAGTAGTCGTTGGTGCTGGCGTTGATGCCGATCTTCTTGCCGGTCCCCATGAAGTTGTCCTGCTGCAGGCCCGCCTGCAGGCTCAGGCCTGACTCGGTACCGTAGCCGACACCGGCGTTGATGGAGCCGGCAGGCTGCTCCTTGACCTTGAAGTCGAGGTCGACCTGGTCATCGCTGCCCGGTACACGCTTGGTATCCACTTCTGCGGTTTCGAAGAAGCCGAGGCGGTTGAGACGGGTCTTGGACTGCTCCACGTTGTCGGAGGAGAGCCAGGTGCCTTCCATCTGGCGCATCTCGCGACGCAGCACTTCATCCTTGGTGGTGACGTTGCCGCTGAAGTTGATGTTGCGCACGTAGACGCGGGGGCCCGGCTCCACGTTGACGATGAGCTCGACTTCCTTGGTCTGGTCATTGATCTGGGGGAAGGTGACCACTTTCGGATAGGCGTAACCGTAACGACCGAGGAACTTGGAGAGCACCTCTTCGGTGTGGGTCACCTGGCTGGCGGAATAGACGCTGCCGGCCTCGATGGGGATGAGCCCCTTCATGTCGCCACCGCGATCGATGAGGTCGCCCTTGAGCTGGACGCCGGAGACCTTGTACTGATCCCCTTCCTTGATGTTGAGGGTGACGTAGACCCCTTTCTTGTCAGGGGTCATGGAGACCTGGGTGGACTCCTGGGTGAAACGGATGTAGCCGCGGTCCATGTAGTAGGAGCGCAGCACTTCGAGGTCACCCGCCAGCTTCTGTTTCTGATAACGCTGGTCGCCGGTGAAGTTCCACCAGGGCACGTCGTCCTTGAGGGAGAGCTGGGCCAGCAGCTTCTCTTCCGGGAAGACGTTGTTGCCGACGATGTTGATCTGCTGGATCTTGGCGGCCTGACCTTCCACGAAGGTGAACTTGAGATCGACCCGGTTGCGCGGCAGCGGGGTGACGATGGCCTTGACCTTGGCGGAGTACTTGCCCACGCCGTAGTAGAAATCTTCCAGCCCTTTCTCGAGGGAGCTCAGCACGGTGCGATCGAGGGGATCACCGACCCGGATGCCGGAGGACTCCAGGCTCTGGGTCAGCTGCTCTTCCTTGATGTCCTTATTGCCGGAGAATTCGATGCTGGAGATGGTCGGGCGTTCCTTGACCACGACCTGCAGCACCTGACCGTCACGATAGACCTTGACGTCTTCGAAGTTGCCTGAGGCATAGAGCTTCTTGATGGCGTTCGCCAGGGCCACGGAATCGACGGAATCACCGACCCGCACCGGCAGATTCAACAGGGCGGCACCCAGGGTCACCCGTTGCAGGCCCTCGACCTGAATGTCTTGCACCACAAAAGAGGCCGGGGCAGCCTGAGCCAGGAAGCTAGCCCCCAGCAGGCAACTCAACACCAATGCTTTTTTAACAGCCATTTTGTTCTTATGTGTCCTTGTTGATGCTCTGGCCTCAGAGGCGAGCGAAATCATTAAACAGCGCAATGCCCATCAGTAACATCAGAATGGCGGCGCCTATCCTGAACCCAACTTCCTGAATTTTTTCCGGTACCGGCTTGCCGGTGACCGCCTCGATGAGGAAATAGACCAAGTGGCCACCATCCAGCACCGGCAGGGGGAACAGGTTGATGATCCCCAGGTTGACGCTGATGAGTGCCAGGAACCCGAGGAAATAGACCAACCCGTAATCGGCGCTGCTGCCGGCCCCCTTGGCGATGGAGATGGGGCCGCTCAGATTGTCCAGGGAGACGATGCCACCGATCAGCTTGCCTATCATGTCGAAGGTCAGGGTGATCAGGCTCCAGGTCTTCTGGACCCCGTGCCACAAGGCCTGTAAAGGCCCATACTGTAACAGAGTTCGATACTCATCCGGTAATGGAACCAGTTGCGGCGACAACCCCACAAAGCCGACCAGCTGGCCACGTACTTTCTTGGCATCCGGGGTCAGGGTCAGGGTGATATCGCTGCCCGCCCGCTCGACGGTCACCTGCATCTGCTGTTCCGGCGACTGCTGCACCCGCTCGACAAACTGTGCCCATTCGGTGATGGCTTGTCCATCGACCCCTTTGATACGATCCCCTATCTGAAGACCGGCCTTCTCGCTGGCGCTCGACGGCACCACGGCCTCCACCACGGGCAGCACCTTGCCGCCGAGAGGCACTATCCCGAGGCTCCCGATGGGGGACTCCTTGTCCGGATCGAACGTCCAGCCCTCGAGCTGGAGCGTCTTGTCCACGGCGTAGCTGGTATTGGCAGCCTTGAGCTTGAGCTGGACCGAATCATCGCCAAGGTGGCTGATGAGGGCATAGGTCACGCTCTCCCAGTCACCTGTCTCCTCGCCGCCGACGCCGACGATCTCCATGCCGGGCTCGATGCCGGCCTGGGCCACGATGGAGGCGGGGCGCACCTCGCCGACCACCGGCTTCACGCTCGGCACCCCGATCATGAACATCAGCCAGAAGGCGAACAGGGCGAACACAAAGTTGGCCATGGGGCCGGCCGCGACGATGGCCATTCGTGCCCAGACGCTCTTGTGGTTGAAGGCGTACTGCTCCTCGCCCGGCTTGAGCTCGTCGACCCGCCCATCCAGCATCTTGACGTAGCCACCGAGGGGAATGAGCGCCAGCACGTACTCGGTACCGTCCTTGCCGAGCCGGCGCCAGATCGCCTTGCCAAACCCGATGGAGAAGCGCTCCACCTTGACGCCGCAGCGACGGGCGACCCAGAAGTGACCGAACTCATGCACCGCCACCAGCAGCCCGAGGGCGACGATGAAGGCGCCGATATTCCACAACACGCCGCCCATCAGTGCGTCACCTCAACGGCAGCAAGAGGGGCGTCACACCAACGCGGTTCATTCATCGGGCAAGTACCTCTATCAGTTGCTGGGCACGGGCACGGGCCGTACCGTCCAGGGCGATGAGATCCGCCAGCGAGCCTGCGGCACTCGTGCCCAGCTCGGCCATGACGGATTCATTGATTCTGGCAATATCCATAAATCCAATCCGCTCTGCAAGAAAAGCCGCGACGGCCTCTTCGTTGGCGGCATTGAGGGAAGTGGTCGCCGCCTGCCCCTGCTGGCAGGCCGTCATGGCAAGCTGCAGACAGGGGTAGCGCGCGTAGTCGGGCCGGATGAAGCTGAATTCTCCGACACTGAAGAAATCCAAAGGTTCCACGCCAGACTCAATCCTGGCCGGGTAAGCCAAGGCGTGAGCGATGGGGGTGCACATGTCCGGGTTGCCAAGCTGGGCCAGGACGGAGCCATCCTTGTACTGCACCATGGAGTGGATGACCGACTGGGGATGGATCACCACCTGGATCTGTTCGGGCGCCGCATTGAACAGCCAGCGCGCCTCTATGTACTCCAGCCCCTTGTTCATCATGGTGGCGGAGTCCACCGAGATCTTGGCCCCCATGGACCAGTTGGGATGCGCCACCGCCTGGGCAGGGGTGACGTGGGCCAGCTCGCCGATGTCGGTGTAGCGGAAGGGGCCGCCCGAGCCGGTCAGCAGGATCTTGCTGATGCCGGCGCCTGCCAGATCGCAAAAGCCCGGCTGGCGCTGGATGGCCTCGGGCAGACATTGGAAGATCGCGTTGTGTTCACTGTCGATGGGCAGCAGCTCGGCGCCGTGGGTGCGCACCGCCTCCATAAAGAAGGCCCCGGACATCACCAGCGCCTCCTTGTTGGCCAGCAGGATCCGCTTGCCGGCGCGCACGGCAGCCATGGTGGGCGCCAGACCCGCCGCCCCGACGATGGCCGCCATCACGCTGTGTGCCTCGGGATGAGCGGCCACGTCGCACAGGGCGGCCTGGCCTGAGAGCACCCGGGTGGTGCAGCCGTGGGCCTTGAGCCGCCCCGCCAGATCGCTGGCAGCCGCCTCGTCCACCATGACGGCGAAGCGGGGAGAGAATTCGAGGCAGTCCCGCAGCATGGCGTCCACGCTGCGGGCCGCGGTCAGCGCCAGCACCTGCCAGCGCCCGGGATTTTGTCGCAGTACCTTGAGGGTGCTCTGACCGATGGAGCCGGACGCTCCCAGGATCACCAGGTTATGCATCAAGACTCCTGAATGGGTATCAGACTGATGGAGCGGGACGCTCCCGGGATCATCAGTGCGCGAGGCATCAAAACTCCTGACCGAGCAACAGGTAGCTGAGCAGGAACACCGGCAGGGCCGCCGTCAGGCTGTCGATGCGATCGAGGATGCCGCCGTGGCCTGGCAACAGGGTACCGGAATCCTTGATGCCGGCCTCCCGCTTGAACATGCTCTCGGTGAGATCACCGAGTACGGATGCCAGCACCGCCAGCAGAGAACAGAGCAGCACTGTCACCATCTTGGCAGGCACGAACCCCATGAACCAGGTCACGCCGATGGCCAGAAGGCTGGCGGTGAACAGGCCGCCCAGCATGCCTTCGATGGTCTTGCCCGGGCTGACGGACGGTGCCAGCTTGTGCTTGCCGAACGCCTTGCCGAAGAAATACGCGCCAGAATCTGCCGCCCAGACCAGCCCCATCACGAACAGCAGGATCCAGGCCCCCATCATGGGGTCGTGGTAGAAGTTGTAGCCACGGATGGCCACTAGGGACCAGAAGAAGGGCACCAGGGTCACCAGGCCGAACAGGGACTTGAGCCAGATGGACTCTCGCCACAGCCTGGCACTTCGCGGGTAGCGCAGCACCAGCAGCAGCCCCAGCAGCCACCAGCTGACGGCGGTCCAGAGCACGCCCATCACCAGCGGATGCAGTTGGGGGATCCAGAGTTGCTCCACCGGCACCCAGAACAGGCTGGCCCCGAGCAACAGGCAGAACACCAGCGGCAGCCACTGCTGCGGCTGGGCAGAAACGAAGGCACTCCACTCACGGCTCGCCAGCAGGAAGACCAGGGCAGCGAGCAGGGCAAAGAATTTCAATGGCAGGAAAAACAGCGCCCCCAACACCAGGGGCACTAACAGTAGTGCTGTAATAATTCGTTGTTTTAGCAAAAGAAACCTCTCTCTTGGGAGCGGGGTTTAGCCGGTCTGTTGCGCGGCGATCAATTCCCGGATCTGTTCACCCGTACACCCGAAACGACGCTCGCGAGCAACGAAGGAGGCGACAGCCCCACTGAACTCGGCCTCGTCAAAATCGGGCCACAGGACCGGGGTAAAATAGAGTTCCGCATAGGCAAGCTGCCACAACACGAAGTTGCTGATGCGATGATCACCACCGGTGCGGATCAGCAGATCCACCGGCGGCAGGTCGGCCATGCAGACCTCGCGTCCCAGTGCAGCCTCGTCGACCGCCTCGGCATCCAGCTCGCCTACGGCCACGGCCCGGGCCAGCTTGCGGGCCGCCTGGGCGATGTCCCACTGACCGCCATAGTTGGCGGCGATGTTGAGGGTCAGCCCCCGGTTGTCAGCGGTCAGGGCCTCGGCCTTGGCGATCTTGGCCTGCAATCGTTCACTAAAACGAGAGGTATCGCCGATCACCTTGAGACGGATCCCGTTTTCGTGCAGTTTTTGTACCTCACGCCCCAGCACTGTCATGAAGAGCTCCATGAGGGCATTGACCTCCCCCTCGGGGCGGCGCCAGTTTTCACTGGAAAACGCAAACAGGGTCAGCGCCTCCATCTTGGCACGGGCGGCAAAGGACACGGCCTCACGCACGGATTTCACGCCCGCCTTGTGACCGGAAACCCGCATCTTGCCGCGGTTCTGGGCCCAGCGACCATTGCCATCCATGATGATGGCGACGTGACGAGGCAAGGACGAGCCGGCGCTATCGCCAAGCGCAGCCAAAAGCGACATTCATTTCTCCCACAAAGACAAAAGCGCCGTGCAGGGGCACTACACGGCGCTCGTAATATACCTGTCGGAGGCTTAGATTTCCATTAGCTCCTTTTCCTTCGCAACCAGGGCGTCATCCACCAGCTTGATGAAGGTATCGGTCAGCTTCTGGATCTCTTCCTGGGCACGACGGTCGTCGTCTTCGGAGATCTCTTTGTCTTTGAGCAGGGCCTTCAGATCGGCGTTGGCATCGCGACGGATGTTACGAATGGCGACGCGGGCACCTTCGGCTTCGGCACGGACGATCTTGGTCAGATCGCGGCGACGCTCTTCGGTCAGCGGCGGCAGCGGCACGCGCAGGGTCTGGCCGTTGCTGGACGGGTTCAGGCCCAGATCGGAGGTCAGGATGGCTTTTTCCACCGCCTGGATCATGGAGCGATCGAAAATGGAAATGGAGAGGGTACGGGCATCTTCTGCCACCACGTTGGCCAACTGCTTCAGAGGAGTGGCAGCACCGTAATACTCCACCTGGATGCCGTCGAGCAGGCTCGGGTGAGCACGGCCGGTACGGATCTTGGACATCTGGGTCTTGAGCGACTCTACGCTTTTGCCCATGCGGTCCTTGGCGTCGTTTTTAATCTCGTTGATCACAGTGGTTTTCCTTTTGGCGAACGAGCCGGCGGGCGGCCCGTATCTATCTTGTTGACTGGCGTAATGGACAAGCGAGCAGGGCTCACACTTGCCTTACTTGCTGCCCTGGTGGATCAGGGTACCTTCCGGCTCGCCCATGATCACCCGGCGCAAGGCACCCGGTTTGTTCATGTTGAACACCCGGATCGGCAGATCGTGGTCGCGGGCCAGGGTAAAAGCAGCAAGATCCATCACTTTGAGTTCTTTTTCAAGAACTTCATCATAACTCAGTTCCTGATAGAGCACTGCATCCGGGTTCTTGACCGGATCGTCGGTGAACACACCATCGACCTTGGTGGCTTTCAGCACCACGTCGGCTTCGATCTCGATGCCGCGCAGGCAGGCTGCGGAGTCGGTGGTAAAGAAGGGGTTGCCGGTACCGGCGGAGAAGATCACCACCTTGCCGGCACGCAGCTGGCTGATGGCCTCTGCCCAGCTGTAGGAGTCGCAGACCCCCTGCAGGGAGATGGCAGACATCAGGCGGGCATTCACATAAGCACGATGCAGGGCATCACGCATGGCCAGGCCGTTCATGACGGTCGCCAGCATGCCCATGTGGTCACCCACCACGCGGTTCATGCCCGCCTTGGCAAGACCGGCACCACGGAACAGGTTGCCGCCGCCGATGACCAGACCGACCTGAACACCCAGCTCAACCAGCTCTTTGATCTCTTGGGCCATCCGTTCCAGCACCGCCGGATCAATGCCGAAACCCTCGGATCCTTGCAGGGCTTCACCACTCAACTTCAGAAGAACACGTCTGTATGCAGGCTTGGGATTGGTACTCATGTCACTGATTCCTGGTCATATAAAGACCGCGACATAAGTCGCGGTCTGGGGAAACGGAAAAACCGGTTCGATTAGGCCTTCTGAGCGGCCGCGATCTGTGCTGCTACTTCAGCAGCGAAGTCGGTCTCTTGCTTCTCGATGCCTTCGCCCACTTCGAAACGGGTGAAGGAAACAACGTCAGCGCCTTCTTTCTTCAGCAGCTCGGCAACGGTCATGGAAGGATCTTTCACGAACGGCTGACCAGTCAGGGAAACCTCACCGGTGAACTTCTTCATGCGGCCTTCAACCATCTTCTCGGCGATCTCTTTCGGCTTGCCGGAGTTGATGGCGATGTCGATCTGGATTTCGCGCTCTTTGGCAACGACTTCAGCAGACACGTCTTCGGGCTTGACGAATTGCGGGCTGTTGGCAGCAACGTGCATGGCCAGATCTTTGGCCAGCTCGTCGGTACCGCCGACCAGCTTGGTGATAACACCGATACGGGAGCCGTGAACGTAGGTGCCCAGATTGTCACCTTCAACCAGCATCACGCGACGCAGGTTCATGTTCTCACCGATCTTGGCGATCAGGTTGGTGATGGTCAGCTCTACGGACTCACCGTTACCGAAGTCGGCGGCTTTCAGCGCGTCAACGTCAGCGATTTTCTGGGTAGCAGCGATCTCGACGATCTTCTGACCCATGGCCAGGAAACCGGCATCCTTGGAAACGAAGTCAGTCTCGCAGTTCAGCTCGATCATGACGGCAACGTTGCCTTCGGTACGGGCGAAGATCACGCCTTCAGCGGCGATACGGCCCGCTTTCTTGGCGGCCTTGGCCTGACCGGATTTACGCATGTTTTCGATAGCCAGCTCGATATCACCGTTGGCTTCTTCCAGCGCTTTTTTGCAATCCATCATGCCAGCGGCGGTGCGCTCGCGCAGTTCTTTTACCAGGGCGGCAGAAATGTTTGCCATGTCCAGTATCCTCGGTCTTGAATTGACAAGAAACAGGGGCCACAAGGGCCCCTGCTAACCAATTACATCAGCTTGGTTAATAAGGGCTTTTCAGTCCTTATCAATTACTCAGCTTCAACGAAGCCATCTTGTTCGGCTTGAACAACGATGTCCTGCTCGCGGGCTTCCAGAACGGTGTCAGCAGCAGCGTTCAGGTACAGCTGTACGGCACGGATAGCGTCGTCGTTACCCGGGATGACATAGTCAACGCCGTCCGGGTTGGAGTTGGTATCAACGATGGAAACTACCGGGATACCCAGGTTGTTGGCTTCTTTGATAGCGATGTGCTCGTGGTCGGCATCGACAACGAACAGAACGTCAGGCAGGCCGCCCATGTTCTTGATACCACCCAGGCTCTTCTCCAGCTTTTCCATTTCGCGAGTACGCATCAGCGCCTCTTTCTTGGTCAGCTTGTCGAAGGTGCCGTCTTGGCTCTGGGTTTCCAGATCTTTCAGGCGCTTGATGGACTGACGAACGGTTTTCCAGTTGGTCAGCATGCCGCCCAGCCAGCGGTGGTTAACATAGAACTGGTCGCAACGCTCAGCGGCTTCTTTAACGGCTTCAGACGCGGCACGCTTGGTACCAACGAACAGTACCTTGCCTTTCTTGGCAGCTACGGAGCTGATGAAGTTCATGGCATCGTCAAACATCGGAACGGTTTTTTCCAGGTTGATGATGTGAACCTTGCTGCGGGCGCCGAAGATGTAGGACTTCATTTTCGGGTTCCAGTAACGAGTCTGGTGACCGAAGTGAACGCCGGCTTGCAGCATGTCGCGCATAGAAACTTTAGCCATTTTATACCTCTGTATTGGGGTTAGGCCTCCACACATCCCATGTAACCGACCCCAAGGGGGCACCCCGGTACAGGTGTCGATGTGTGTGTGTTGTTTAAGTAAGGGTGATGGAGGGGGACACGAGTTCCCCATTCCGGCGCGCTTTATACCATAAGTTTGGTCACGACACCACCAGCTGCAGCGCTAAAAATGGATCCCTGCACAGGGTGCGACCGCTGGATGACGTTGCGATGACGATCACACTGGAAGTAAACGGGGGTTGGGGATAAAATTTCGCCCTGATTGCAAACGCATCTATTTTTCATTACCCGGTTGCTGGTCATCGCCAGGATGCGCAACCGGGCCCCAAGAGAGATCCCATGTCCATTAAAATCAAGACACCGGAAGAGATTGAAAAGATGCGCGTTGCCGGCCAGCTGGCTGCCGACGTGCTGGTCATGATCGCCCCCCACGTCAAGGCAGGCGTCACCACAGATGAACTGAACACCCTGTGCCACGACTACATCGTCGACGTACAGCAGGCCATTCCCGCACCGCTCAATTACCACGGCTTCCCCAAGTCCATCTGCACCTCGGTCAACGACGTGATCTGCCACGGCATCCCGAACCACAAGAAGCTGCGGGAAGGGGACATCATCAACCTGGACATCACCGTCATCAAGGATGGCTACCACGGCGACACCTCCGCCATGTTCATCGTGGGCCAGACCACGCCCCTGCGCCGCCAGCTGTGCAAGATTGCCCAGGATAGCCTCTACGCCGCCATCAAGAAGGTGCGTCCGGGTGCCTGCATCACCGAGATCGGCGCCGTGATCCAGCCCATCGTCGAACAGGCCGGTTTCTCCGTGGTGCGCGACTACTGCGGCCATGGCATCGGTGCCGAGTTCCACGAAGAGCCGCAGATCCTGCACTACCGCAACGGCGGCAAGCTGGAGCTGAAAGCGGGCATGTGCTTCACCATCGAGCCCATGGTCAACAGCAAGAAGTATCACTGCAAGGTCAATCCGAAGGACGGCTGGACCGTCACCACCAAGGACGGCGGCGACTCCGCCCAGTGGGAGCACACCCTGCTGGTGACCGAGGATGGCTGCGAGGTGCTGACCCTGCGCCCGGACGACACTATCGACCGTCTCATCAAACACGGTTAACATCAAACCCCGGCCCCTCGCCGGGGTTTTGTTTTTATCAGCCGCAGGCCCCGCACGGCGGCCTGCGACAAGAGTGTGAGACGCCATGGACGCCAGCCTGCTTTCCCCCCATCTGCTGCCCGACGATCAGCTCACCCGCGAGAACTGCAAGGAGTACCTGAGCCGTTTTCTCGGCTGGCTGCACGAGCGCTTCGATGCCGGTGACAACATCATCGAACTGGTGGCCACCCGCTCCGAATACATGGATGCGCTGCTGACCCGGCTGTGGCACAAGTTCGGGTTCGACAAGACGGAACTCACCCTGATCGCGGTGGGGGGTTATGGCCGGGGCGAGCTGCACCCCCACTCCGACATCGACCTGCTGCTGCTCTACGAAGGGGATGAGCTGGACGAGGTGCTGGGGCTGCGCATCGGCGAGTTCATCACCCTCTTGTGGGATCTCAAGCTGGAGGTCGGCCAGTCGGTACGCAACGTGGCCGAGTGCATCGAGCAGGGGCGTGCCGACATCACGGTCGCCACCAACCTCATCGAGGCACGCTATATCACCGGCCGTCTGGCGGGCTTCGAGCAGTTGCAGGCCGCCACCCAGCCCCAGCACTTCTGGCCGAGCGAAGCCTTCTTTCGGGCCAAGCGCGAAGAGCAGACCCTGCGTCACCAGCAGTTCCTCGGCACCGCCTACAAGCTGGAGCCGGATCTCAAGAACAACCCCGGGGGTCTTCGCGATATCCAGACTCTGGCCTGGGTCGCCCGCCGCCACTTTGGCGCCACCACCCTGTTCGAGATGACCAGCCACGGTTTTCTGAACCGCGCCGAATATCGCGAGCTGCTCGACTGCCAGAACTTCCTGTGGAAGGTGCGCTTCGCCCTGCACATGGCCATCAACAAGGGGGACAACCGCCTGCTGTTCGACCGCCAGCGTACCGTGGCCCAGATGCTGGGCTTCGAAGGGGAAGGCAACGGCCCGGTAGAACAGATGATGAAGCGCTTCTACCAGACGGTGCGGCGCGTAGCCGAGCTCAACGAGATGCTGCTGCAGCTGTTTGACGAGGCGATCCTCGGCAACACTGCCATGGACGTACGCCGCATCAGCGACGAATTCCAGCTGCGTGGCCGCCTCATCGATGCGGTGGACTCCGAGCTGTTCGGCAGGGATCACGCCGCCATCCTGCGCCTCTTCTACCAGATAGCCCAGCACCCGGAGATCGCCGGCATCCACTCCGCCACCCTGCGCCAGTTGCGCGAGGCCAGGCGTACCCTGAGCTGCTGGCTGCAGGATCTGCCCGAGTGCCGCCGCCTCTTCATGGCGCTCCTGCGCCACCCCAACGGCATCGGCCAGCCGCTCACGCTCATGCACAAATACGGGATCCTGGCGGCCTACTTGCCCCAATGGAATCTCATCGTCGGCCAGATGCAGTTCGACATGTTCCACGCCTACACGGTGGACGAACACACCCATCGCCTGCTCCAGAACATCCACCGTTTCCCCAACCCGGCCAGCCGCCAGACGCACCCGCTCTGCCACGAGGTGTTCACCCAGCTGCGCAAACCCGAGCTGCTCAGCATCGCCGCCCTGTTCCACGACATCGCCAAGGGACGGCGGGGGGATCACTCCGAACTCGGCGCCGTGGATGCGCTGGAGTTCTGTCAGCTGCACGGGCTGGATCGTTACGAGAGCCGGCTGGTCGCCTGGCTGGTGCGCCACCACCTGTTGATGTCGGTGACCGCCCAGCGCCGCGACATCTACGACCCGGACGTGGTGACCGACTTTGCCCAGAAGGTGCGCGACGAGTTGCACCTCGATCTGCTCTATTGCCTGACCGTGGCCGACATCTGCGCCACCAACGACACCCTGTGGAACGACTGGAAGGGCACCCTGCTGCGGGAGCTCTATTTCGCCACCCAGAAAGCCCTGCGCCAGGGGCTGGAGAACCCGCCGGACATGCGCCTCAAGATCCGCGAGAACCAGCGCCAGGCCAGGCAGATCCTGGCCCAGCGCGAGGTGCCTCTGGAGGCAGTCAACACTCTCTGGAACGACTTCAAGGCCGACTACTTCCTGCGCCACAGCCCGGAGCAGATCGCCTGGCATTGCCGCAAGATCATCGCCCATGGCGACAACCCGGCCCCTCTGGTGCTCATCGGCAAGCACCCCATCCGCGGCGGCAGCGAGGTGTTCATCTATTGCCGCGACATGCCCAACCTCTTTGCCACCGTGGCCTCGGCGCTGGATCAGAAGAACCTCAGCATCCATGACGCCCAGATCATGAACTCGCGCAACGACTATGTACTGGATACCTTCATCGTGCTGGAGCCGAGCGGCGAGCCCATCAGCCCCAATCGCACCGCCACCATCAAGAAGGCGCTGGAGAAGGCGTTGCAGGAGCCGGGCAAGCTGGTGCTGCGCAGCAAACCCCTGTCACGGCGCCACCGCCAGTTCAGCGTGCCGACCCGGGTGGTGTTTCTGCCCCACAAGGGGGAAAACCGCCACACCCTGCTGGAGTTGACGGCACTGGATACCCCGGGCCTGCTGGCACGCATCGGCGCCGTGTTCCAGCAGTGCGGGCTGTCGCTCCACGCGGCCAAGATCACCACCATAGGCGAGCGGGTGGAGGACTTCTTCAGCCTCACCACCCTGGCCGGGGAGCCCCTCAGCCAGGCCGAGCAGCAGGCACTGGAAGAGAGACTGGTCAACCAGCTCAATCCCAGGGAACCCGGTGATGAGGCGGGCTGAACAGGCCATGAAAAAGCCTCATAAGAGGCTTTTTCATAGTGTTGATTTCTCAATCATAACAAGTGGTTGGGCCACTCAAGCACAATAAAACGCCTTTCTTCGGAAGAAATCGGCAAGAGCCCTTAAAAACGATTGGAAAAGTGTGATACAACAAACAGAATTTTTTAAAGGAAACCTGTCATGACCCAGTTGCAACAGACCATCGAAGCGGCCTTCGAGCGCCGTGACTCCATCACTCCCGGCTCCGTCGATGCCGCCACCAAGGCCGCCATTCTGGAAGCCATCGACCTGCTGGACTCCGGCAAGGCCCGGGTCGCCGAGAAGATCGCCGGCGAGTGGGTCGTCCACCAGTGGCTGAAGAAGGCCGTACTGCTCTACTTCCGCATCAATGACAACGGCATCATCAAGGGCGACGACGCCCAGTACTACGACAAGGTTCCCCTCAAGTTCTCCGACTACAGCGCCGAGCAGTTCAAGGCCGCCGGTGTGCGCGTGGTGCCGCCGGCCACCGCACGCAAGGGCTCCTTCATCGCCCCCAATACCGTGCTGATGCCCTCCTACGTCAACATCGGTGCCTTCGTCGATGAAGGCACCATGGTCGACACCTGGGCCACCGTGGGCTCCTGCGCCCAGATCGGCAAGAACGTGCACCTCTCCGGCGGCGTCGGCATCGGCGGCGTGCTGGAACCGCTGCAGGCCAACCCGACCATCATCGAGGACAACTGCTTCATCGGTGCCCGTTCAGAGGTGGTGGAAGGCGTGATCGTGGAAGAGGGCTCCGTCATCTCCATGGGCGTCTTCATCGGCCAGTCCACCCGCATCTATGACCGTGAAACCGGCGAGATCCACTACGGCCGCGTCCCGGCAGGCTCCGTGGTCGTCTCCGGCTCCCTGCCCTCCAAGTGCGGCAAATACAGCCTGTACGCGGCCGTCATCGTCAAGAAGGTGGATGCCAAGACCCGCGCCAAGGTGGGGATCAACGCCCTGCTGCGCTCCATCGACGAGTAATTCCTCGCCGATGTCATCGAGGGCACTTCTGGTGCCCTTTTTCATGCCCGGTCTCATGGGCCTGCCGGATTCCCTGCCCCTCTATCACTACGCCCCTCTTGCCAGGCAATTCCGCCCGCCTATGACCGTGCTGGCGAGGCACTCCCCCTCCCCCTTGGCTCGTCGATACAAAAGACCGCTTTGAAGCCATCCTGAATTTGGCGCACCTGTCACAGGCAAGCGGGCGCGACTCGGGTAAGATATACGGGTCAGGATCGTTTCAAACCAAGGAAGCCCGATGTACGAGAATCTGAAGAGCCTGGGGATCCAGGAGCCCACCTCGGTGGACAGCTACACCCTGCGCCAGGAAGCCAACCACGACATCCTCAAGATCTATTTCAAGAAGCAGAAGGGCGAGTTTTTCGCCAAGAGCGTCAAGTTCAAGTATCCCCGTCAGCGCAAGACCATGCTGGTCAACTCGGGCACCCATGAATACAAGGATGTCACCGAGATCAACGCCAACCTCAAATACGTGGTGGACGAGCTGGACAGTCTGACCCAGGGCGGACAGACCCAGGCCGACCCGGATATCAAGCAGAAGATACTGCGCGACCTGCGCCATCTGGAAAAGGTGGTACAGAACAAGATCAGCGAGATTGAGCGGGATCTCGAGAAGCTCTAGCCTCTTCCCAATGCATCAGGCGCCATCAGGCGCCTTTTTTGTTCCTCTTCGCCGGGATCAGACTACCTCGTCTCGGCGATTCTCCTGACTCGCGCCCAGCAAAAAGGGAGGCTTGCGCCTCCCTTTTCGGAACTCGGTATGAAAGCAGGGATTAGTTGCTCTTCATCCAGATGTCCATGTCGGTTTTCAGGTTGTCGGACTTGGTGCCGAAGATGGCCTGTACACCAGAACCTGCAACCACTACACCGGCAGCGCCCAGCTTCTTCAGACCAGCCTGGTCAACCTTGGCCACGTCCTTCACACCAACACGCAGACGGGTGATGCAGGCGTCCAGGGAAGAGATGTTCTCTTTGCCACCGAAGGCAGAGACCAGAGCGGCAGACATCTCGTCCTTGCTCTGAGCGGCAGAGGACTCTTGTGCGGTCTCATCTTCGCGACCCGGGGTCTTCAGGTTCATGGCGCGGATAACGAAGCTGAATACGACGTAGTAGACAGCGGCATAGACCAGACCCAGACCCACCAGCAGCAGCATGTTGCTGGCACGCGGGGATTGTACGATGAAGTCGATGAAGCCGTTGGAGAAGGTGTGGCCGTGCACGACACCCAGCATGTTGGTCAGCACGTAAGCCAGACCAGCCAGCAGGGCGTGGATGGCATACAGCACCGGAGCCACGAACAGGAAGGAGAACTCGATAGGCTCGGTGATACCGGTCAGGAAGGAGGTCAGGGCTGCGGAGGCCATGATACCAACGATCTTGGCACGGTTTTCCGGCTTGGCAGCGTGTGCGATGGCAAACGCAGCGGCAGGCAGACCGAACATCTTGAACAGGTAGCCACCGGCCAGCTGACCGAAGCCGTTACCGGCAGCGCGGGTAGCGTCATCAGCGGTCAGGAAGCAGGTCATGATGCCGTGTACGGTTTCACCGGCGGCGTTGACACAGGTACCAGCCTGGTAGAAGAACGGCACGTTCCAGATGTGGTGCAGACCGAACGGGATCAGGGAGCGCTCAACCACGCCGTAGATACCGAAGGCCAGTACCGGGTTCTGGTTGGCAGCCCAGTCGGAGAAGGCACCGATGGCACCACCGATCGGCGGCCAGATGAAGGAGAGCAGAACACCCAGACCGATGGCAACGAAGCCGGTGATGATGGGAACGGCACGTTTGCCAGCGAAGAAGCCGAGGTACTCGGGCAGCTGGATCTTGTAGAAGCGGTTGAACGCCCAGGCAGCGACACCACCGGCGAGGATCCCACCCAGTACGCCGGTATCGATGCTCTCGACACCCATCACAGGGGCCATCACCTTCAGGGTGGCAACCATGATGCCGTAACCGACGATGGCGGACAGGCCGGATACACCGTCGTTATTGGTGAAGCCAAGGGCCACGCCCACGGCAAACAGCAGGGCCATCTGACCGAAGACAGAACCACCGGCCTGCTCCATCAGTTGGGAGACGATTTCCGGCAGCCAGCTGAAGTGGGCAGCACCCACCCCCAGCAGGATACCTGCAACGGGCAAGACCGATACTGGCAGCATCAGCGCCTTACCGACCTTTTGCAGATTAGAGAAAGCATTTTTGAACATGTGTGCGCTCCTGAATGGATTTTTTCCGACAACGACACAGTACAGGTTATGGATGACGATTTTCTTCATCCGCGATAGTACCGAAGACGTTTCCCGGGTTGCTTATTTTGACCATCAGAATATAACCCAGAAGAATTAGAAATGCCTTAGCCCAGAGCAAGCTAATAATAAATTTGGAGGAGAGATCACAAGATAATAAATAAGCAGGGAGGGGACTATCTTGAATATTATTTCGTATTGTTATGGGTTCGCCGCAAAAAGAAAAAAACCACTTCAGAATAAATCACACAGAAACAAAACAATACCCAACGAAACCCATTGTAACCATATGTAACTTATTGCGGTTTTATATTATCCAGTCTACCGATTAAAAAGGCCTCCAACAAGGGAGGCCTCCAACAAATATTGATTTAAATAACCCCGGTTATTTAGTTCTTTTGTGAGCGCTTAACCGCATCAATAAAGACGGACTTCGCCTTGGTTGAACCGGCACGCTCGGCCTCGCTCACGAGCTGCATCGCCTTGTCGATATCCCCGGCCTTCACGGCCTTCTCGATCTGGGTGTTGTAGAAGCTCTCGGTTTCGCTCAGCATGGCAGGAGCCGGCGTGCTCGGCGCTGCGGCCACTGCAGCCGTAGTCGCTGTCGCAGCCACGGCAGTCGCGGCCGGCTTGGCCTGGCTCATGGCAACCTTGTCGGCGTATTCCGGCTTGAACACGGCCTCCAGGCCTTGCCCCTTGGCCATGTCCGTCACCTTGATCTGTACCAGGCCCCAGGGGGAATGCGGGATCACGGGGTCCTTGATATCTGGTTCGACCGTGCCATTGGCGCGGGCAAAGGCCTTGGCAGGGTGCAGGATGGTGGTGCTGCCGGACAGCTCATCGGCCGGTGCGTAGACAACCATATAGGTTTCGCTGGCGGGATTGCCCGGCATGCTGCGATCCACGAACACCCGACCTTCGATCCTGTCGTTGTCGAGCAGGTGGGCAGGCTGGTACGCAAATACCGATTCACCCAGCACGCGCGTTACCTTGAACTGGGCATCCAGCATGATCACCTTGGGAACCAGCACCGTCTTGCTAACCTGGGAAGCCAGGGTAATGGCCAGGTTGCCGGTATTGGCCGGAAGACGATAGGCGGCAAAGTAGCTCATCCCCTCGTCAAACTGATAACTGGGCTGCTTGCCATCGATGGCCAGCAGCGTCTCGCCTTCCGGCAGAGAAACATAATTGAATTCGTTGAAATCCTTGCAGCAGCTCGTCGCCTGGGAGAGCGCCTGCTTGGCCTGGTCGGCATTGCTCAGGATGGAGGCGTGCTCCTGCACGGGCACAACCATGCTACCGGAACAGCCGGCCAACAGCGCGGTAACCACGGCCGCGATAGACATCTTTACCAGTTTCATTCTTCTTATCTCCATAACCCGATAGCCAAATCCAGCGAAACAAAACTGCCCCCATAAGGGGGCAGTCACTAACTTAACTGAAGATACTGCTTACCACCAAGCCTCAGCTTGTACACCCACTTGCCAGGTGTCATCGGAGGTACCGCCTTCGAAGCTGTTCTTGCTACCGTTAGCATCAGCTTCGGTGTCAGCCAGGTAGGAGGCGAACACACGGATTTCCGGACGGGCCCAGAAGCTGGCACCGGCAGACCAGGCCTGAGCCAGGGTCAGCTTGTAACCACCATCCTTGTCGCTGCCGCCGCTGGTATAGCTGGTCTTGTCCTTGAAGTAGCCACCTTCGAAGATGGTCTTGTTGAAGTCATCCCACTTGTACATCGGGCGGACGACGGCAGAGAAGGTTTGAGTCTCGTCATGACCACTCCACATCTCGTTGCCTACGCCGTAGACCAACTGGTGGCCCATCTCCCAGGAGTTACCCATCGGGATGACGCCCCAGTTGATGATACGGTAGCCGTCGGCACCGTCTTTTGCTTCGGCACCGTACCAGGAGCCATCACCGTAGTAAGCCATGGTCTTGGAGTAGCCTTCGGTACCGTACTGCAGCACAGTCTTGTTGAAGCCACCGAAGATGCCCTGGGTCAGCTCGGCAGTCAGCATGACGCCGTCTTTCATGTTGTCGTTCTTCAGATCTTTCTGGGCGTCGGTCTCATTGACCAGGGCGTACATGGCGCCCACTTCCAGAGAGCCGTCTTGCCACAGCGGGATACCGGCATAGCGCAGATCCAGGGTGTTGACGTTCAGGTCTTCATTTTTACGATAGATGGGATCACCAGTAGTCGGGTCTGTACCGATCTGGTTGTACTGACCGAAGACATCGGCCGCACTGCGATCGTTGCGCACCCAGGCGAAGGAGATCTTGCCGGGGCCAGCCTGGATACCTTCAATACCTGCGCCAGGACCGGAGATGTTCCAGTAGTAGAAGTCAGAGATGTGGATGTCGTGACGTTGATAGAAACGCTTACCGGCCCAGAGGGTGGCTTCCGGCGCGAAGCCCAGCAGACCCTTGGCTTGTACGTTGAACTGACGCAGTGCGAATTCAGAGTCGCCGTTGCACTGTTTGGCATCGAAGTTACAAACGGTGCCGGTCCCTTCCCAGTCATTGGAACCATTGGAAGTCATGGCAAACATGGAGTCTACATAGAAGGTCTTGCCATCTTTGTTGAAGACTTCCTGACCCAGTTGCACTTCACCATAGGTGTCGTTTTCGTTACCCAGACGACCGACCTTGTTGACGTTGTATTTGACCATGTCCCCGTCACCGGAAACACCGACACCTGAACGGAAGTAGCCGTGGAAATCAACGGCGAAGGCGGCTTGGGAAGCCAGGGCTGCGGTAACTGCTGCAGCGATCGGGAGCCACTTTGCTTTCATTTTCATTTTCCTTATTCCCGCTGGGAGGAGTGTGATCCTGATATTCAAGTTCTTATCACCGGAAAAACGTTTTGGTGATAACCGGGGTCGATTATATGTACCCGATTTCGGCACAAACATGAGCTGATTCACAAAATGGTGACAAATCGCCCGCATCGCACCGGGAGGGCGAAGTTGAGATGACAAATGGACAAAAAAAGAAGATAAACACCAATAAAAAGAAAAAACAAACAACAACAAACCAAAGAAATCGCTTTCAAATATTAATTCGCGATGATTGTTAAGTATTAAAGTCACTGTTCGGTGACAAAAACATGACTGAAATCGCTTTCAATGGGGAACTTTTAATTTTCTGATTTGTCGCCATTCTGATGAATATCAGCCTGGCAAAGGGCGTCATCGGCGAGAAAAATAACGAAAAAAAAGCAGGGAATATTTGAGGGGATGAGGAAAAATAGACCGAAATAACGCTCCCCCGTCATCGGCATCACGGGGGAGAAATTAAAAAACCAGACCCAATCCGGCTACAGCCTATTTTCCCAGGTCTTCAGCCAGGCCAGCGCAGCCACCTCGGGCTCATCCTCCACGGTCGCATCTATCTCAAGACGCGGCACCAGGGCGTCGGCAGCCAGCTCCTGCAACAACTCGTCGAGCCGCCGTCCCGCCCCGCAGAAGTGTTCATAACTGCTGTCTCCCATGGCGATGAGGGCATAGCGCCACCCCTTCATATAAGGTGCGCGATCCGCCAGGGCGCTGGCGAAAGGCTGCAGATTGGGAGGTATATCCCCCTGCCCGGTCGTGGCGCTGACGATCAGCAGGAATCGGGAGGCATCGATGTCCGTCAGCTCGGCCTCCTCATGGAGGTGGCAGACATGGCCGTTGGCTTCCAGGTGGTCACTCAGGGTCTCGGCCACCAGCATGGCTGCGCCATAGACGGTGCCGACCAGGATGTCGATCTCGGCCATCAGCGCCTCCCCAGAGGCGATCGCGGGCCCGGTTCTAAGCTCAGGAGGGCGCACGCCGGCAAAGCAGGTGCGCGCTGTATTGCGAAGGAAAATGCGTGTGGAACCATGAGTCATTCCTCTGACGGACGTGGTCTACAGCATGCCACAGCCCGGTCAGAGGCAACAGATGGAGACGGCGATCAGTTGCCGTAGTCGCTCTCGCTGGCGGGCCATCCCAGTTCGGCGAACAGTTGCAGTACCTGGGGACCCAGCGGCGCCTGGATCCGCATCGGCACCTTGAGCACGGGATGCTCGAAACTCAAGCGGTGGGCGATCAGCAGCAGCCTGTCGCAGCCGTAGTGCTCGCGAAAGAAGCGGTTGTGCCGGCCATCACCATGGGTGGTATCACCGACGATGGGATGGAACAGGTGGTCCAGGTGGCGGCGAAGCTGATGCTTGCGCCCTGTCTTGGGAAAGAGGCGCACCAGGCTGTAACGGCTGGTGGGGTGCTTCTTGGAGACCGCATGGGGCAGCTCGACCTGATGCAGGCGACGAAACGCGGTCACCGCCTCCTGGGCGGGGCGATTCGGGTCGCTGAAGGCATCGGCAATCTTGTCCAGTTGCTCCTTGAGCGGATAGTCGATGAGCCCCTCCTCCGGCGCCCATCCCCGCACCAGCGCCAGATACTCCTTGTGCACCCGGCGTGAGGCAAACGCCTCGGTCAGGGTGCGAGCGACGGCAGGATCCAGCGCAAACAGCAGCACACCCGAGGTGGGCCGGTCGAGCCGATGTACCGGATAGACGTGGCGGCCCCCGATGAGGTCCCGGGTCATCTGCATGGCGAAGCGGGTCTCCCCCTTGTCGAGCCAGCTTCGATGCACCAGCAGGCCGGACGGCTTGTTCACCGCCACCAGCCAGTCATCCTGATAGAGCAGGGTCAGGGACAAGGCTTTCTCGACGTCGGTCTGCTCCGCCATCATTGGTCAACCACTTTGCCGGAGAGCAACAGATCGAAACGGGCAATCAGGCGCAGCAGGGCCTCCACCTCGGCCAGCTCTTCCTTATAGACTTCGCTCGCCATGGGATAGAGGGAGACGCTGGTCGGCAACGGCGCCTGCAACAGCACCAGCTGCTCCATGCGCGGGATCAGCACGAACTGCAGCCACTGATCGAAACTCAGGGTATCGACGCAGAACGGCAGCTCGCTGGCCAGCGCCTCCTCCCCCGGATGCTCGGCTTGCCAGCGTTCCAGACGTTGCAACTCGGCGGTCAGCTCTCCCAGCAGGCCGGCCACCAGCAGATATTGATTCATCTCGCTCACTTCCTCATTCGTGCGGTCGGCGAATGCCGGCGCCCCACTCATTACAGCCATCAAAAAGGGGCGCTACTATACACTGCCCCAGGGGTGGCTGCCATGTTGCCGTCGCCACCGTGCCCGGTGTGGCCACCACTGGCTATCTGGTGCAGCCTCCTTATAATCCCCCGCATCACCTTCAAGCCGGATCTCCCCATGTCTTCCATCAACACGCTGACCGAATTTCTGACCCAGGCCGATACCCAGTTCCAACTGTTCGACATGGGCCGCCAGGTGCGCCCGCTGGCGAACGACCTCTTCATCCGCATCGAGCAGCAGCAGGAGCCCTACCCCTGGCCGCTGCAGCAGCATGCCTGGCTCGGCGTGCACTTCTTCCAGCCAGCCGAGTCGAAACACTATCTCTGGTTCCTCAAGTTTGCGCTCGATGAGCGCGGCCTGCTCATCTCGAGCGGCCCCAAGCACTTCATGGATCAGGTGGTCGAGACCCTGGGCTACAAGCTCACCGGGGAATTGGATGAAGAGAAGGCCCAGCGCCTCGCCGACAACCCCTACACCTTCCGGCCGGCCGAAGCCAAGATGGCGAGCCTGCACGCCAAGCTGGCCCGCCAGCTGGAGCAGGCACCGTCCGCCTACTACGAGGCGCTCTGCCACTACCTGGCAGCGCCCGGGGAAGAGGGATGGCAGAGCCTGGGACTGCAAGGCTTCGCCGATCTCGCGGAGCGGCTGCAGGATGAACGCAATCTTGCCCTGGTATGCAAGGCCCTGCCGAAGCTGCCGCAAGCGCCCCTCTATGCCCTGTGCCAGAGCCTGGAAAACGCCCCCCTGCCCCCGGCTCTGCAGGGCGCTCTGCTGGAGCGCATCGGCAAGGAGCAGGAGTGCGCCGACCCCGATGCCGAGACCCTGGCCTATCTGTGCCGGGCGCTGGCCTCCTGCCCCGGCAATGCCCTGCGCAGCAACAAGCTGCTGACTCTGCTGCAGACCCGCTCCAGCCCGTCCCTGCTGCTCGCCATCGCAGGCCGTCTCTGGCCCGATCTCAAGAGCCCCGAGTTGCTCGGCCTGTTTTTGGAACAGCTCGCCCTGCAACCCACCCAGTTCTTCAACCAGGTGTTTGCCGAACTCGTGACCCTGCCGGCCCTGCGCAATGATATGCTGGCAAGGCTGCGTGACCCCGAACGCAGCGAGGCACTGGGTCAGGCCATCGGCCGCCTGTTCACCTCGGCGTAGGGATATCCGATACCAAGGCCCGGCCCCCGCGGGAGCCGGGCCCCGCTCATGCATCACAGAAGGAACCCGTTGATGGGAGAAATGCTTGGGATCTTGTTGCTCGGCCTCGTCGGCTGGGCCTTCTGGCAACAGCGCCGCCAGGCGGAGCTGGCATGGCAATACATGCGCCGCTACTGCCAGCACCACGATCTGCAACTGCTGTCGCTGGCACGCACCCACCGCGCCCTGGGCCACAAGCCCCTGCGCCTGCTCACCTACTACCAGTTCGAGTTTTCCAGTGACGGGGAGAGTCATTACCAAGGCCAGCTCTGCATGCAGGGGCTGCACGTCGCCGGGGTCGAGCTGCCCCCCCATCGTCTGCCCTCCTAGGGACTGGCTATAATTCTCGACAATCCCCTTGCCAGGAGCGCCGAGATGGAACTGCTAACCCATGACATGACAGCCCTGTTTGCCCAGCTGGGGCTGGCCAATGACGACATCAGCCTGCACCGCTTCATTCGCGAGCACCCGCTGGACAACCAGACCCTGTTGCCGGACGCCACCTTCTGGACCGCGTCCCAGGCCGGCTTCCTGCGCGATGCGCTCTGGCATGACTCCGACTGGGCGGAAGCCATCGACCAGCTGGACGTGATGCTGCGCCAGGCAAACTGAGCCTCGCCCTTTCCTGGCCGCCGGGCTTTGGTTAAGCTCTCTCCCCCAGCCAGCAAGACGGCCGCGCAGGAGCCAAGATGTCAGTCCAAGAGATCATCCAGATAGCCAACGAACTGAGCGCGAAGGGGATCACCCCCTCTACCGCCATGGTCAAGGCCCGCCTCACCCACCCCGTGCCCATGGCCGAGCTCCTCAAGGTGCTGAGCCAGTGGAAACAG
>NZ_CDDD01000099.1 GCF_000820165.1 Aeromonas taiwanensis | reverse complement strand
ATTGTTAAAGAGCGTGGCGCCTGTCGCGCTGAGGTGGCGTATAATACCTTCCTCACTTCGAAAGTCAAGCGCTTGTTTTCGCTTTTCTTTCGGCGCCGGCTTCACAAGGAAGCTGGCTCATCAGTTTGGCGTTGTCCGCCGTGCTGGTAGGGGCGCATTATAGGGAGCCGCGCCGCGATGACAAGGGCTTTTTGTGGAAATGCGTTCGTTTGCTGAAAAAGCAGGCTAAAGCCCATGAAATGCGCGTTTTTGCCCAGTTTCACGCCGCATTTTTGTTCGCTCCGTCGGTCTGCGCCTGAATGTAGTTGACCCAGCTGGTCGCCCGCTGTTCCCAGTTGCCCTGCTGCTGCAGTTCACGAGCCAGCGCCAGCGCCTCGGCATACTGCTCCTTATTAAGGTGTGCTTGCACCAGCAGCGCCTTGGCCCTGTTGCCTTGCTCCCCTTTCACCGACTTGATGGCCGCGAGCTGGGTCATGGCGGCATCTGTTCTGCCTTGTTGCAACAGCAGCTCGGCGGCGCGCATGGCCGCCTTGGGATGAGCATGCTCACGGGCGAGCAGCTGCCAGCTGTCGACAGCCTTCGGCCACTCGCGCGCCCCTTCCCACAATTGGGCCAGCAGTTGGCGATTGTCGGCGCTCTGTTTCATCTGTCCCTTCGCCATGGCAGCTTCCAGCAGGCGGGCGCCGCGATAGGGCAGCCCTTGCCAGGCATACAGGCGGATCAGCTGGTTGCGAGCGGCGGCGTCATCCATCAGTTTTCTGTTGATGGCGGTTTGCAGCAGAGCCAGCGCCTGATCGCCGCGCTTGGCGGAGAGGTTGAGCGACACCGCCTGCTGCCACCACTTGCTCTCTTTCGGCTCATGGCGGATCAGATCTTCGGCCTGATCGGCCGCCACACCGTAGCGCTGCAGCGCGGTGAGGGCGGAGAGGCGGATGACGGCGGCCTGCTTCTGCCAGCTCTTCTTCAACAGTTGTTCGCTCTGGCTGGCCGCCTCACCGTACTGCTTATTGTGGTAATAGAGGCCGGCCAGACGCAGGCGCAAGGCATCGTCAGCCTTGATGGCCAACGCAGCCTTGTAGCTGGCGATGGCACCGGCCCAGTTGGATTGCTGGGCCTGGATGTCGCCGCGCAGACGCAACAGCTGAAGTTGTTGCTGCTCTGGCCATTCCTTATAGGCCAGGGCCTGCTCCACGTAGCTACTCGCCTGCACGGTCTGCTGCAGGTTGGCCGCCAGGGACGCCTGCAGCTGGGCCAGCCAGGCGCGTTCAGCATCGCTACTTGGTTTGAGGCCGGCTGCCTTGCTCTGGGCCTGTTGCCACTGGCCGGATTGATAGAGTTTCATCACGGGCTCCAGCTGGCGGGAGAAATGGGGGCTCACCTCCATCGCCAGACAGGCTTGGCTGACCAGGGCCAGCACACAGATCCAGATCCGCAACATGGTTATGACTCCAGTTTGAATTTGAGCGTGATGACTTGCACCAGCTTGTCGGTGGCGCCGGGTCTCGGTTGATAGCGCCACTTGTTGATCGCCTGAATGGCCGCCCGCTCGAACTGACGCTTCGGCTTGGCCTCGACCACTTCCACATCCTGTACCCGACCGTCGGCATCGACGCTGAAACGCAGGGTGACAGCCCCTTCGATGCCTGCCTGCTGGGCCCGATAGGGATAGACAGGCTCGATCCGCTGCAACGGCATCAGCATGTCGCCGGCGCCGATCCCGGCACCTTGCTGCTGGCCATGGAAGTTGCCGCTCGCGACCGGGTTGGGACTGGTCGCGACGCCGGGGGCATAGACCTGCACCGCGCTGAGGCTGGAGACCAGATCCAGGCTCGGCTGTACCGAGGGTAACGGGGCCGCCGCCGGCATGGGCAGCGGCGTCGAGGCCAGGGCGGCAGGCGGCTCCGGCAAGGGTTCAGGCTCCTGGGGGACCGGGCGCTCGCGCACCTGTACCTCGGTCACCTCGTTCTGCATGTTGATGACGATGGACTTCTGCTCGCTCGCCACCTTCTCGCCTCGGGGTGGTTCAACCAACGTGGCCATAAACAGCAGGATCCCCAGACTGAGGGCAATCCCCAGTCCCAGGCTCATCAGCTTGTATTTCATTTCGGTGCCACCGCCACGGCGATGTTGGCGATGCCTGCCGCCTTGGCCTCATCCATCACCCGCACCACCTTGCCGTGGGGCACCCGCTCGTCGGCCTGGATCACCAGGCTGGCATCGGGTTGTTCCGCCAGCAGGCGGGCGACGCTGGCCTGCACCCGCTCCACGTCGATCTGCTTGCGGTCGAGGAAGATCTGCCCCTGGGGGCCGATCGCCAGCATGATGCTGGAGGACTTCTGCGCCTTGGCCTGGCTGGCCTGGGGCCTGTGCACCTCGAGCCCGGCTTCCCGCACGAAGGAGGTGGTGACAATAAAGAAGATCAGCATGATGAACACGATGTCCAGCATGGGGGTCATGTCGATCTGCACTTCGTCGCGCTGGCGTTTGGATTGCCGTCTCATTGCATTACCTTCTCTTCTCGCAGGCCGTCCCGGGTCTTGGCCAGCGCACGCTTGGCCTGGCTCTCGAGCCGGCTGAGTAACAACACGCCGGAGAGAGCGACCACCATGCCAGCCATGGTGGGGATGGTGGCACGGGAGATCCCGCCCGCCATGCTCTCCGGGTTAAAGCGGTTGGCCGCGGCCAACGCATCGAATACGCCTATCATGCCGGTCACGGTACCCAGCAGCCCCAGCATGGGGCAGAGCACCACCAGGGTGCGGATGAAGATCAGATGACGGTTGAGCTCAAGCTCGGCCTCGGCCAGCCAGCGCCAGCGAATCGCCCGAGCATGCCAGCTGTGACGCTCGCTGCGGGCCTGCCAGCGGCTGAGCAGCTGGCGCTGCAGCGGTGCAAACCCCAGGTTGAGGTAGAGCAGCCGCTCGATCATCAGAATCCACATCAGCACCAGCAGGGCCAGAATGACCCAGAGCACGGGGCCGCCACGGCCCATGAAGCTCTGCAGCTGTTGCCAGATGTCGAGCATCATGCCGCCCGCTCCATCCCGTCACGGTTGCTTTCGGCCCGCTCGGCCAGAATGCCGGCCACCTGCTGCTCCAACACGTTGGAGAGCTCGGTGAAACGGGATTGCAGCAGGCTGTGGGCCAGGATCAGCGGAATGGCCGCCACCAGACCCTGTACCGTGGTGACCAGCGCCATGGAGATGCCGCCGGCCATGATCTTGGGATCGCCGGTGCCGAACTGGGTGATGGCCTGGAAGGTGCCGATCATCCCGGTCACGGTACCGAGCAGCCCCAGCATGGGGGCGATGGCCGCGATCACCTTGACCATGCCGATGCCGCGCTCCATGCGAGGGGTCTCCTGCAGGATCGCTTCGTCGAGACGCAGTTCGAGAGTCTCCATGCTCAGCTCGGGATGCTTGTCGGCCACCGTCAGCACCCGGCCGAGGGCGTTGTCGGCATGATACTCACCGCTCTTGAGCTGGCGGCGCACCAATGTCAGCTCACGAGAGAGGCTCCACAGCCGTACTCCAGCTATCCCCAGGCCGATGGCGGCCAGCAGCACTATGATGGCGCCGACCTGGCCGCCCTGCTGGACTTGCTGCCAGAAGGTGGGCGCCTGTGCCAGCATCGCCAGCAGGGTGCCGTGGGAGGGATCCAGCGGCAGCGCTTCCCCTTCCTGGCCCTGATAGGCGGCCACGGCGGAGAGCACACCGCCGGGCAGACCCAGCACCGGGCTCAGGCCTTCGGCGGTTGGCTGCAGGAACCCCTGCTCGCCAAACAGGGCGAAGCTGCCGACCCGGGTCAGCGGCTGTTCGCTGGCCGCACCCTGGGCATCCAGCACCTTGCCGTTGAACTGGGCAACCCGGCCCGACTCGCGGATCTCCTGCAACAAGGTGGCGGGCAGCAGGGCGAGGGCGGCACGATCCGGTACCTGCTTCTCCTGCGCCATCGCCTTGAGCGGCGCGAGGCGCTCGGGGTACTGACCTTCGACCGAGGATTCGCTCAGCAGCTTGACCGCATCGCTGGCACCCTGACGGGTGACCGCAAAGATCTCGTTCATGTCGCCGGAGGCCTGCTCCCACTGGGCATTGAGCTCCACCAGCTGCTTCTCGTTGGCGGCGAACTGGCTGGCCAGCTCCTTGCTCAGGCGCTGGGCCTCGGCCAGCTTGGCACGGGCGCTGTTCAGCTCCTTGGAGACGAACGCCAGATCCTGCTGTGCCTGCTGTTCACGGGCCTGTTCTTGCTGCTGCCAGGCTTCGTCGGCCACGGCGGCAGTAGTGCCAAGAGTGAGGACGAGGGCGAGGGGGAACCACTTCATGGTGACGCTCATGACTGGGCCTCCTGACCACGGCTGACGGAAAGGGGGACATTCAACAACTGGGGAACCTTCTTGTCGGCGGCCATCTCCAGCGCCTCGGCGATGGGGGAGAGCCACTGGCTATCGAGGGACTGCCACTGCTTGTTCTGCGCAGACCAGCGCCACGCCTGGCTGCGATCGGCAGTCATGGCCAGCAGGGAGACACGGCCCACCGCCAGCACGTCGACCCGGCGCGGTGCGCCGTCCAGTACAAGCTCGGCGACATAGCTGTCGAGCCGGCTGCCGTATTCGGCTTCGATCTGGTAGGCCTGCAGCAGCTGGCGGAATTTCTCCGCCTCGCTCACATCGGCCCTGGCCAGGGTGGCTTTCAGCTGTTCAACTCGCGCCATGCGATCTTCCTTGCGCAGCGGAATGTCGCTCTCCACCAGCTGTTCCAAGTCCGCCTGCATCTGCAGCATCAGCGGAACCAAGCCCTGTCGGGTCTCCTGTACCGCCTCCAATTGCTGGGTAAGCTTGCCCAACTCCTGCTGCTGATCGGCCACCAGCGTCTGCATGTAGCGGTTGTAGGCTTCCAGATCCCGCAGTTGCAGCTGCGCATTTTGCAGCTCCGCCCTGGCGGCAACGGCCGCATCGGCGGCTTTTTCCACACGCAATTGGGAAGATTTCCCGTCGGCTATGCTTTTTTTCAGTTCTGGCGCGACCATATCGTCGGCAGAGGCGACGAAATGAACGGCCAATGGCAACAAGGCCAGACCCCAAAACTTGTTCATGATATAAATCTTAACAATGATAACTATTCTCATTGTCTCAGAGAGTCGCGCCAGTGGCAATCAGATGATTTTCTTGGCCTGCGACCGAAAAAACAGGATACTTTTTAGACAAGTACGGGATTAACTGGCGTTGGAAGTCGCAACTCCATTCTAAATAACTAAAAAATGTCTTTTCGATCAGGATGATAAGTGGTCGAAAAAGGAGATTTACATGTTTAACGATGCGATCTGGGAACACATAGATCGGTTCACGAAGGCCAAGAAGACTTGCGACATCCAGCAGCAACTGGAGCGTTTCAGTCACCAGATGGGTTTTGATTACTTCCGGCTGCTGATCATTTTTCCCATCAGCATGCAAAAGTCACATGTCGCCTTGTTCAACAACTGCCCCACCAGCTGGTTTGACGCCTACTCGGAGCGCCACTACCTGACCCAGGATCCCGTGGTCTTCCTGGGACTGAAGCAGACCCAGCCCATCTTCTGGAACAAGCTCGATTGCGACTCCCCCTGGTTGCCCAGTGCCAGCCAGGAAGTCATGAATCTGGCCGCCGACTTCGGAGTCAGAAACGGGGTCTCCTTCCCGCTCCACACCCCGCAGGGGGAGCACGGCATCCTCTCCTTCATCAGCAAGGAAAAATCCAGCTCCGACCTGATGTTTGAAAACGTTCCCTTGCTGTCGTTCTGCGCCAGCTACATCTTCAACTCGGCACTTCAGCTGATAAAAAGCAGGCCCGAGCTGATGAGGCACCTGACCGAGCTGTCGGATCGGGAGAAGGAGTGCCTGTTCTGGGCCAGCGAGGGCAAGACCTCCTGGGAGATCGCCACCATCCTCGGGATCAGCGAGCGTACCGTGAACTTCCACCTCAATCAGGTCACCAACAAGACGGATTCGAAGAATCGCAACCAGGCCATCGCCAAGAGCATCTCCAGCGGCATCATAGTGCCCTCCCTGGATGACGTGACCATCACCAACCTGCGGTTGTCGTGACGCCGGCCCGGCGGCACAGCCAATAAAAAAAGAGCCGCAATGCGGCTCTTTTTTCATTCATGACAATGGCTTATTCCACGGTCACGGATTTCGCCAGGTTGCGCGGCTGATCCACGTCGGTGCCCTTGATGAGGGCAACGTGGTAGGAGAGCAGCTGCAGCGGCACGGTATAGACGATGGGGGCGATCACCTCTTCCACGTGGTTCAGGCACATCACTCGCATGGTCTCGTCGCTCTTGAAGCCGGTATCCGCATCGGCGAACACATAGAGGATGCCGCCGCGAGCACGCACCTCTTCCACGTTGGACTTGAGCTTCTCCAGCAGATCGTTGTTCGGCGCCACCACTATGATGGGCATCTCGGCATCGATCAGGGCCAGCGGGCCATGCTTCAGCTCACCGGCAGCATAGGCCTCGGCGTGGATGTAGGAGATCTCTTTGAGCTTGAGCGCCCCTTCCATGGCAATGGGGTACTGGCTGCCACGGCCGAGGAACAGGCTGTGGTGCTTGTCGGCGAACTCTTCGGCCAGGGTCTCGATCTGCTTGGCTAGCGCCAGGCTCTCCTTGATGCGCAGCGGCAGGGCTTGCAGCGCCTTGACCAGCTCTGCCTCGGCCGCGGCACTCAGGTTGCCACGGCAGTGACCGACGGAGGCCACCAGCATCAGCAGGCCCGCCAGCTGGGTGGTAAATGCCTTGGTGGAGGCTACCCCGATCTCGGCACCGGCCCGGGTCATGAAGGCCAGGTCCGACTCGCGCACCAGAGAGGAGCCCGGCACGTTGCAGATGGCCAGGGAACTCATGTAACCGGACTCCTTGGCCAGGCGCAGGGCCGCCAGGGTATCGGCGGTCTCACCGCTCTGGGAGAGAGTCACCAGCAGGCTGTTGGGGCGCACCACGGACTTGCGGTAGCGGAACTCGGAGGCGATCTCCACGTCGCAGGAGACGCCGGCGATCTCCTCGAACCAGTAGCGGGCCACCATGCCGGAGTTGTAGGAGGTGCCACAGGCGACGATCTGCACGTGATCGACCTTGTCGAAGATGGCGCGCGCGCCGTTGCCGAAGGACTCGACCACCACGTGATCGCTGCCCAGGCGGCCTTCCAGAGTGTTGGTAATGGCCTTGGGCTGCTCGTAGATCTCCTTGAGCATGTAGTGGCGGTATTCGCCCTTGTCACCGGCATCGTGGGAGAGCTCGGATTCCAGCTCCTCGCGCACCACGGCCTCGCCATGGGTATCGAAGATATGCACGTCGCGGCGAGTCACCTCGGCCACGTCACCCTCTTCCAGGAAGATGAAGCGACGGGTCACCGGCAGCAGCGCCATCTGGTCGGAGGCGATGAAGTTCTCGCCGATGCCGCGACCGATCACCAGGGGGGAGCCGGAACGGGCCACCACCACGCGGCTGTCGTCACGGCTGTCCATGACCACGGTGCCATAGGCGCCGCGTAGCTGCTTCACCGCCACCTGCATGGCCACCAGCAGGCTGGGAGCGGATTTCAGTTCGTGGTGCACCAGGTGGGCGATCACCTCGGTGTCGGTGTCGGAGTTGAACACATAACCCAGCGCCTTCAACTCTTCCCGCAGCTCTTCGTGGTTCTCGATGATGCCGTTGTGCACCACCACGATATGCTCGGAGACGTGGGGGTGGGCATTGCGCTCGGACGGCTCGCCGTGAGTGGCCCAGCGGGTATGGGCGATGCCGGTACCGCCGTGTACGGACTGCTCTTCCAGCGCCTTGGCCAGCTCGGCCACCTTGCCCAGACGGCGCACCCGCTGCAGCGGACGATCGGCGCTGAACACGGCGACCCCGGCAGAGTCATAGCCACGGTATTCCAGACGGCGCAGGCCCTCTACCAGAATTTCAGCCACATCACGTTGGGCGACGGCCCCGACGATGCCACACATAGACTTCTCCTTGAGACGTAAGACGTTAATTCGATTGGATAATGGATTGCTCAGGTCAAACGGCCACGGGGGCGCAAATCAGCGTGATCCCCCTGGCCTGGATCTGTTCTCTGGCCTCACCAGCCAGCCCCTCATCGGTCACCAGGGTATGGATGCTGGACCAGGGCAGCTCGAGATTGGGGATCTTGCGGCCGATCTTCTCCGATTCCACCATGACGATGACCTCCCGCGACACCTCGGCCATCACCCGGGAGAGGCCCACCAGCTCGTTGAAGGTGGTGGTGCCGCGCTCCGGGTCGATGCCGTCGGCGCCGATGAAGAGCTGGTCGAAGTCATAGGATCGCAGCACCTGCTCCGCCACCTGGCCCTGGAAGGACTCGGAATGTGGGTCCCAAGTGCCTCCGGTCATTAACAGGGTAGGCTCATTTTCCAGCTCGCGCAGGGCGCCGGCCACATTGAGGGAGTTGGTCATGACGATGAGGCCGCGCTTGTTGCCCAGCATGGGGATCATGGCGCTGGTGGTGCTGCCGCTGTCGATGATGACGCGGTTGTGATCGCGGATCCGCTCGGCGGCGGCGCGGGCAATGGCCAGCTTTCGTTTCGAAACCTGATCCGGATTGCTGTCCACCACCATCTCGCTGGGCAGGGGCACGGCACCGCCGTAACGGCGCAGCAGCAGACCGCCGGTCTCCAGCACGGCCAGATCCTTGCGGATGGTCACTTCGGAAGTGGAGAAGTGCCTGGCCAGGGCGTCGACGCTCACTTCACCCTGTTCCTGTACCAGGCTGACGATGGTGTGGCGACGCTGTTGAGTGTTGCGTTTGGTCATCTATAAGTTTCGATTCGAAAGAATGGCGAAATATTAATACCTTTTCGGGAAAAATCAAACGGCAAATAGGATCCAACTTGGTTCGATGCCAGAATGGGCAAGCCGATTTGCGACGAGGACATCATGCAAAAACGACTCATCTGGCTGGTGGAAGACGAGGCCAGCATTGCCGACACCCTGATCTACGCCCTGCAGACCGACGGTTTCGAGGTGGAGTGGTTCCCCCTCGGCCAGCCGTTGCTGGCGCGACTGGAACAGACGCGACCGGACTTCCTCATTCTGGATGTGGGGCTGCCGGACATCAGCGGCTTCGAGCTGTGCAAGCAGGTTAGGACCCGTTGCGACGTTCCGCTGATGTTCCTTACCGCCCGCAGCGAGGAGATAGACCGCCTGATCGGGCTGGAGATCGGGGCCGACGACTATGTGGCCAAGCCCTTCTCTCCGCGGGAGGTGTGCGCCCGGGTGCGGGTCATCCTGCGTCGCAGCCAGCCAACCGCCCCCCGGCAGCAGCACTTCCTGGTGCTGGACGAGGAGCGGGCCCGTATCTGCTTCCTGGGGCAGCCGCTGGCCCTCACCCGCTACGAATACCTGTTGCTCAAGACGCTCATGCAGTCCCCCGGCCGGGTCTACTCCCGCCAGCAGCTGATGGAGCTGGTGTGGCAGGACGCGGAGGAGAGCCTGGACCGCACCGTCGATACCCACATCAAGACCCTGCGCGCCAAGCTGAGGGAACGGGACCCGGAAGCCAACCTGATCCTGACCCACCGCGGGCTGGGCTACAGCCTGGAGCTGGCATGAACGCCCAGCTGCCGGGCACCAGCCGGAGGCTGACATGAGGATCGGACTGCAACTGCTGTGCGGGCTGGTGCTGATCTTTGCGCTGGCCGCCTGGTTCGTGCTGGAGATCTTCGTCGAGGAGATCAAACCCGGGGTGCGCAGCGCCACCGAAGACACCCTGGTGGACATGGCCCAGATGCTGGCCCCCCTGGCCCTGGACGACATGCAGGAAGGGAAGATGGCGAATGGCCGGCTCGCCAGCGCCTTCGCCCGCCTCAACCAGAACCCCATCAACGCCCTCATCGACGGCCACCTCAAGCAGCAGGCGGAGTACCGCATCTATGTGGTCGACCGCTGGGGCAAGGTGGTCTACGACTCGGACGGGGTGGATCTGGGCAAGGACTACTCTCGCTGGAACGACGTCTACCTGACCCTGCGCGGCGAATACGGCGCCCGCAGCACCCGCAGCGATCCTGACGATCCCGCCAGCTCGGTGATGCACGTCGCCGCCCCGCTACGGGAAGGGGACGACATCCTGGGTTCCCTCACCGTCGCCAAGCCCAACCGCACCCTGCTGCCCATGATAGAGCGCAGCGAGCACCAGTTGCTGCAGGGGGCGGCTCTGCTGCTGTGCATCTCCCTGCTCATCGGCGCCCTGCTGGTGTGGTGGCTCAACCGTGCCATCGGCAAGCTGGTGCACTACGCCGATGCGGTCAGCCAGGGCCAGCCCGCCACTCTGCCACGCCTCTACAGTCCGGAGCTGGATCGGCTCGGCCGCTCCCTGGAGACCATGCGTCGCCAGCTGGACGGCAAGGCCTACATCGAAGCCTATGTGCACAGCCTGACCCACGAGCTCAAGAGCCCGCTGGCCGCCATCCGCGGGGCAGGGGAGATCCTGGCCGAGGCGCCGCCAGCCGAAATAGCGACGCGCTTTATCGGCAACATCAATCTGGAGACGGCCCGCATGCAGCAGCTGATCGAGCGGATGTTGCAGCTGGCCAGGCTGGAGTCGGGGCAGGGGCTGGACAGACAGTCGGTGGAACCCGCCCGGCTGGGCAGGCGAACGATCGATGCCCGCCAGATCGCCGCCGAGCGTCGCCAGATCACCTTGTTGAGTGCGCTGGACGAAGCCCAGAAACAGAAGTGGGATCCCCTGCTGGTGGAGCAGGCCCTCGGCAACCTGCTGGACAACGCCCTCGACTTCTCCCCCATCGGCAGCACCCTCAGGCTGAGTGGCACCATGGAGGAGGGGGGGTACTGCTTCCGGGTACGGGATCAGGGGCCGGGTATCCCGGCCTACGCCCTGCCGCGCATCTTCGAGCGCTTCTATTCGCTACCCAGACCCGACAAGGGCAAGAGCAGCGGCCTCGGGCTCAGCTTTGCCCTGGAAGTGGCGCGCCAGCACGGCGGCCGGCTGACCCTGACCAACCAGCCTGACGGCGGCGTGCTGGCAGAACTCTGGCTCCCCGCCAGCTAAGGCACTTCACACTGAACACACAGAGCCGGGCTAAGCTGCGCCCTCTCGATGCCGACCCTTCCCCGTCGATGCGCATTCCCATGAATCAAGGAGAGAGTGATGTCCCGTATTCTGTTGCCCGGCCTGTTTGCCGCCGGACTCTTCTGTGCCTTTCCCGCCAGCGCTGCCGCAGGCTGCATGCTGTTTGCCGATGGCACAGGCAAACCCCTCAGTGCCGAGGGAGAGTGTGCCGCCCAGCTGACCCCCGCCTCCACCTTCAAGATCCCGCTGGCCCTGATGGGTTATGACAGCGGCTTCCTGGTGGATGAACAGCTGCCCGCCCTGCCGTTCAAACCCGGCGATGCCGACTTTCTGCCCGAATGGCGTGAGACCGCCACCCCGAGCCGCTGGATGACCTATTCGGTGATCTGGTATTCCCAGCGTCTCACAGAATGGCTGGGGGAGGCGCGCTTCCAGCACTACGTCGACCGCTTCGACTATGGCAACCGGGATCTCTCGGGCAACCTGGGCAAGCACGACGGTCTGACCCAGGCCTGGCTCAGTTCGAGCCTGACCATCAGCCCCCAGGAGCAGGCCCGCTTCCTCGGCAGGATGGTGAGCGGCAAGCTGCCGGTCTCCGCCCAAACCCTGCAGTACACCGCCAATATCCTCAAGGTGAGCGAGATCGACGGCTGGCAGATCCACGGCAAGACCGGCATGGGCTACCCGAAAAAACTGGATGGCAGCCTCGACCGGGATCAGCAAATAGGCTGGTTCGTCGGCTGGGCCAGCAAACCGGGCAAGCAGCTCATCTTCGTCCATACCGTGGTGCAAAAACCCGGCAAGCAGTTCGCCTCCCTCAAGGCCAAGGAAGAGGTGCTGGCCGCCCTGCCCGCCAAACTGAAAACCCTGTGATACCGAGACCGGCGCTCTGCGCCGGTTTTTTTATCCCCCTTCACCTCCACTTCACACAGCCCCATCCCCCCTTCACCCGACCCAGCCACACTCGCTCCATCAACAAGGAGACGTGTCATGGTCAAACAGATATTCAGCCACAAGATCTTTCTGCTGCTGTTGCTCAGCCTGCTGCTGATGGTGCCGGTGCAATCCATCATGGAGCTGAACCGGGAGCGCCAGGCCTATCGCAGCCAGGCCATCCACAGCATCATGGCCAGCAGCAGCGGGCCGCAGCGACTGCTGGGGCCGGTCGTGGTGCAGCCTTATACCCGCACCGTCACGGTGGAGCAGGATGGCAAGCGCTTCGAGCGCAAGCTGCCGCTCTACCGCTACCTGTTGCCGGAGCAGCTGGATGTGCAGGCCAGCATGGAGGTGACCCCGCGCAAGCTCGGCATCTACCAGGCCCAGGTCTATCACACCCGGCTCTCCCTCTCCGGGCGACTGCCTGCCGAGCTGAACGGTAAAACCCTGATCAGCGGCGAGCCGGATCTGGCCGTCGATGGAACCGATCCCGCGCTGGTGGCGGGCAAACCGTATCTGAGCCTGGTGCTGTCCGATGCCCGCGGCATCAACCGGGTGCCCGAGCTGCAACTGGGGGAGCAGCGCATCCCGTTTGCTCCAGGCGCCCTGCTGGGTGACGGACTGGCCGGCATCCATGCGCCGCTCGCGGCCCTGCCGGGGGAGGGCGGCGCCTTTCACATCGAACTGGACCTGCAGGGGATGAACCAGCTGGAAGTGGTGCCGCTTGGCCAGGACAGCAGACTCAACCTCGCCAGCAACTGGCCCCATCCCAACTTCATCGGCGACTTTCTGCCGGGCAGCCGCACCCTCACCGCCAACGGCTTCGAGGCCAGCTGGCAGAGCAGCTGGTTTGCCACCGATATGGAGAGCCGTTTCAACCGCATGATGCGGGGAGGGGACGAGCCGTTACCCAGCTTCAGCGTCAGCCTGGTGCAACCGGTGGATCACTACCAGCTGAACGAGCGGGCCGCCAAGTATGCGCTGCTGTTCATCGGCCTCACCTTCCTCAGCTTCTTCATGTTCGAGCTGCTCAGGGGGCTGCGGGTGCACCCGATCCAGTACGCCCTGGTGGGCATGGGGCTGGCCATCTTCTATCTGGTGCTGCTGGCACTGACCGAGCACCTCGGATTTGCCTGGGCCTATCTCATCGCCGCCCTGGCCAGCGTGACCCTCAACGGTTTCTACCTCAGCCACGTGCTGGGTGGGCCGAAACAGGGGCTCGGCTTCGCAGCCCTGCTGGGGCTGGTCTACGCCATCCTGTTCGGCTTGCTGCAGGCCGAGGAAATAGCCCTGCTGCTCGGCGCCCTGCTGCTGTTCACCATCCTGGCGCTGGTCATGGTACTGACCCGCAAGCTGGACTGGTATCGGGTGATGGGGAACGCCCCAACGCCCCCCGCCACCGGGCAGGAGAGCTGAAAACAAAACCGGCGCCATCAGGCGCCGGTTTGCATTTCATTGATCGGGCATCACTTCTTTTTGACCGGGCGCGCCCAGTTCTGGATATGGCGCTGGGGCACCCGGGTGATCACCAGCTCGTTTTCCGCCACGTCCTTGGTGATGGTGGAGCCGGCCCCCAGGGTCGCCCCCTTGCCGATCCGCACCGGCGCCACCAGCTGGGTGTCGGAGCCCACAAAGACATCGTCCTCGATGATGGTCTGGAATTTGTTCACCCCGTCGTAGTTGCAGGTGATGGTGCCGGCGCCGATGTTCACCTTGGCACCGATCTCCGCATCCCCCAGGTAGGTCAGATGACCGCACTTGGACCCCACCCCGAGGCGGGCCTTCTTCATCTCGACAAAGTTGCCGACGTGGGCGTCCTGCTCCAGCACGGCGCCCGGGCGCAGGCGGGTGAAGGGGCCGACCGAACACTGATCCGCGATCTGTGCCCCTTCGATGACGGAGTAGGGTTTCACCTCGGTGTGATCGCCGATCACGCAATCCTTCAGCACACTGCCGGCCCCGATGCGCACGTGGTTGCCCAGCACCACCTTGCCTTCGATGATGACGTTGACGTCGATCACTACCTCTTCCCCGATCTCCAGGGTGCCGCGCAGATCGAAGCGGGCCGGATCGATCAGGGTGGCGCCGGCGATCATCAGCTTCTCGGCCTGCATCTGCTGGTAGCTGCGCTCGAGCTGGGCCAGCTGCACCCGGTTGTTGGCGCCTTCCACCTCCATGGCGCTGTCCGGATGGACGGCGGCGATGGGGCAGTTGTCACCGTGGGCCATGGCAATGACGTCGGTCAGATAGAACTCGCCCTGGGCATTCTTGTTGTCCAGACGCGACAGCCAGCTGCGCAGCTGGCCACCGTTGGCCACCAGCACGCCGGTGTTCACCTCGCGGATGGCGAGCTGCTCGGCGTTGGCATCCTTCTGCTCGACGATGCCGACCACCTGGCCGCTGTCGCGCACGATGCGGCCATAGCCGGTGGGGTTGTCCAGCACCACGGTCAGCAGGGCCATGCCACCTGCCGCCTTGGCGGCCAGCAGCCGTTGCAGGGTCTCGGGCTGGATCAGCGGGGTATCGCCATAGAGCACCAGCACGTCGTCTTCGTCGTTCCAGAACGGGATGGCCTGGGCCACCGCGTGGCCGGTTCCCAGCTGCTGGGCCTGCAGTACCCAGTTCACATCTTCCGCGACGATCCGCTCCTTGAGCAGCTCGGCACCGTGGCCATAGACCAGGTGCAGCTGTTCGGCACCGATCTGGCGAGCGGTATCGATCACATGGGAGACCATGGGCTTGTTGGCCACGGGGTGCAGCACCTTGGGGAGAACAGAACGCATACGAGTACCTTTACCCGCAGCCAGGATCACGACATTGAGAGACATAGCTAGCCTTTGAAACAGGTGGAAATGCTGGGCGGAGTCTATCCAACGGGCAAAAAAAAAGCGACCCGAAGGTCGCTTTTTGCATCACCGTGATTAGCGGTAATTCTTTTTGACGATATCGATAACCCGCAGCTGGGCCATCGCTTTGGCCAGCTCGGCAGACGCCTGAGCATAGTCGATATCACCATGGGAGCTGTTGATCCGCTCTTCGGCACGACGCTTGGCTTCCTGGGCTTTCGCCTCATCCAGGTCATCGGCGCGAATGGCGGTATCGGCCAGCACGGTCACGGCTTCGGGTTGTACTTCCAGCATGCCGCCGGAGATGTACAGCACCTCTTCGCTACCATTTTGCTTGATCAAGCGGACCAGGCCCGGCTTGATGGCAGTCAGCAACGGAGCATGACCGTGGCGGAGACCCAGCTCACCTTCGGAGCCTGATACCTGGGCGGATTGCACGCGACCGGAAAACAGTTTTCCTTCGGCGCTCACCACATCCAGGTGAAAGGAGATCATCTCAGCCATGGGCCCTCCTATCGAGGCTTACAGTTTCTTGGACTTCTCGACGACTTCGTCGATGCCGCCAACCATGTAGAACGCCTGCTCCGGCAGATCGTCGTACTCGCCCTTCAGGATGCCCTGGAAGCCACGGATGGTTTCCTTCAGCGGCACGTATTTGCCCGGAGAACCGGTAAATACTTCGGCCACGAAGAACGGCTGGGACAGGAAACGCTCGATCTTACGGGCACGGGCTACGGTCAGTTTGTCTTCTTCTGACAGTTCATCCATACCCAGGATGGCGATGATGTCCTTCAGCTCCTTGTAGCGCTGCAGTACGGTCTGAACGCCACGAGCGGTCTCGTAATGCTCCTTGCCTACCACCAGCGGATCCAGCTGACGGGAGGTGGAGTCCAGCGGGTCAACGGCCGGGTAGATACCCAGTGCCGCGATCTGACGGGACAGTACGACGGTCGCATCCAGGTGGGCGAAGGTGGTCGCCGGAGACGGGTCGGTCAAGTCATCCGCAGGCACGTAAACGGCCTGTACGGAGGTGATGGAACCAGTCTTGGTGGAGGTGATGCGCTCTTGCAGAACACCCATCTCCTCGGCCAGGGTCGGCTGGTAACCTACTGCGGAGGGCATACGGCCCAGCAGTGCGGATACTTCAGTACCGGCCAGGGTGTAACGGTAGATGTTGTCCACGAAGAACAGCACGTCACGACCTTCGTCACGGAACTTCTCGGCCATGGTCAGACCGGTCAGCGCCACGCGCAGACGGTTTCCGGGCGGCTCGTTCATCTGACCGTAAACCAGAGATACTTTGTCCAGTACGTTGGACTCCATCATCTCGTGGTAGAAGTCGTTACCCTCACGGGTACGCTCACCTACACCGGCGAACACGGAGTAACCGCTGTGTTCGATCGCGATGTTACGGATCAGCTCCATCATGTTGACGGTCTTGCCTACACCGGCACCACCGAACAGACCAACCTTACCACCCTTGGCGAACGGACATACCAGGTCGATAACCTTGATGCCGGTCTCCAGCAGCTCGGTGCTGTTGGACTGATCTTCGTAGCTGGGGGCTTCGCGGTGGATGGACCAACGCTCTTCTTCGCCGATCGGACCCTTCTCGTCGATGGGGTCGCCCAGTACGTTCATGATACGGCCCAGGGTCGAGGTACCGACCGGTACCTGGATGGCCTTGCCGCTGTTAACTACTTCCAACCCACGACGCAGACCGTCGGAGGAACCCATGGTGATGCAACGCACGACGCCGCCGCCGATCTGTTGCTGAACTTCCAGTACCAGACCCTGGCCTTGGCCTTCGCTGACAACCTTCAGTGCATCGTACACCTGGGGCACGGCATTCTGCGGGAACTCGATGTCCACCACAGCGCCGATGATTTGGACGATGAAACCGTTACTCATGTCAAATCCTCTAAACCTTTGATAACCCTTGCCTTACACCGCAGCAGCACCGGAAACGATCTCTGTGAGCTCCTGGGTAATACTGGCCTGACGGGCCTTGTTGTATACCAGTTGCAGATCGTTAATCAGGTTGCCGGCGTTGTCAGTCGCGGCTTGCATGGCAACCATTCGGGCTGCCTGTTCACTTGCCAAGTTTTCTACCACACCCTGGTAGACCTGGGATTCGACGTAGCGAATCAGCAGGGTATCCAGCAGTTGCTTGGGATCCGGCTCATAGAGGTAGTCCCAGTGGTGCTTCTTGGCGAGCTTGCTGTCTTCTGTTACGGGCAAAGGCAGCAGTTGATCGACTTTTGGTTGCTGAACCATGGTGTTGACGAACTTGTTGTACACCAGATACAGCCTGTCAATCTCACCGTTGTCGTAAGCCTTCAGCATGACCTTCACTGAACCGATCAGGTCATTGACGCTCGGGTTGTCGCCCAGTCCGGAGACGTGGGCTTTCACCTTGGCGCCGTGCCGTTCAAAGAAGTTGGAGGCCTTGTTACCGATCAATGCCAGGTCAACCTTGGCACCTTTCGCGCTCCATTGCTTCATATCATTGAGGGCAGCCTTGAACAGGTTGATGTTCAGACCACCACACAGGCCACGGTCGGTGGAGACGACGATGTAACCCACTCGCTTCACCTCACGTTCGATGAGGTAGGGGTGCTTGTATTCCAAGTTCCCCTGAGCGATATGGCCGATCACCTTGCGCATGGTTTCAGCGTACGGACGGCTGGCAGACATGCGTTCCTGCGCACGGCGCATCTTGCTTGCTGCCACCATTTCCATAGCGCTGGTGATCTTCTGAGTGTTCTTCACACTCCCGATCTTGTTACGTATCTCTTTTGCGCCGGCCATCTCTTCTCTCCATCAGGTGGCAGCTTGCGCTGCCACACACGCTTACCAGGTCTGGGTTGCCTTGAAGTCATCCAGCAACGCAGTCAGCTTGCCAACGATCGCGTCGTTGTAGTCGGCCTTGGCATTGATTTCAGCCATCAGCTCGGCATGCTGGGTATTGGCGTAAGAGAGCAGAGCGGCTTCGAAGTCGACGATTTTGCTCAGTTCGACATCGGCGAGATAACCCTTCTCGGCGGCGAACAGTACCAGGGACTGTTGTGCCACGCTCATCGGGGTGTACTGCTTCTGCTTCATCAGCTCGGTCACTTTCTGACCGTGGTCCAGCTGCTTGCGGGTCGCGTCATCCAGATCGGAAGAGAACTGGGCGAATGCGGCCAGTTCGCGGTACTGGGCCAGCGCGGTACGGATACCACCGGACAGCTTCTTGACGATCTTGGTCTGAGCAGCACCGCCCACACGGGAAACGGAGATACCCGGGTCAACCGCCGGACGAATACCGGAGTTGAACAGCTGGGAGGTCAGGAAGATCTGGCCGTCGGTGATGGAGATCACGTTGGTCGGAACGAACGCGGACACGTCACCGGCCTGGGTTTCGATGATCGGCAGGGCGGTCAGGGAACCGGTCTGACCTTTCACGGCACCCTTGGTGAACTTCTCGACGTACTCGGCGTTCACGCGAGCGGCACGCTCGAGCAGACGGGAGTGCAGATAGAAGACGTCACCCGGGTAGGCTTCACGTCCAGGCGGACGGCGCAGCAGCAGGGAGATCTGACGGTAGGCAACGGCCTGCTTGGACAGGTCATCATAGATGATCAGTGCGTCTTCGCCGCGGTCACGGAAGTACTCACCCATGGAGCAACCGGCGTAGGGAGCCAGGTACTGCAGGGCAGCCGCTTCGGAGGCAGAAGCCACGACCACGATGGTGTTGGCCAGGGCGCCGTGCTCTTCCAGCTTGCGCACCACGTTGGCGATGGTGGAGGCCTTCTGGCCGATCGCAACGTAGACGCACTTAATGCCGGAGTCTTTCTGGTTGATGATGGTGTCGATCGCGATGGCGGTCTTACCTACCTGACGGTCACCGATGATCAGCTCACGCTGGCCACGACCGATGGGGATCATGGCATCGATGGCTTTCAGACCGGTCTGGACTGGCTGGTCAACAGACTTACGCTCGATAACGCCCGGGGCGATCACTTCGATCGGCGAGAAGCCGTCGTTGTCTACCGGACCCTTACCGTCGATCGGCTGACCCAGGGTGTTGACCACCCGGCCCAACAGACCACGACCGACCGGCACTTCCAGAATACGGCCGGTACCCTTTACTTTCATCCCTTCGGCCAGATCGGCGTAGGGACCCATTACTACGGCACCAACGGAGTCACGCTCCAGGTTCAATGCCAGAGCGAAGCGGTTGCCCGGCAGCTCGATCATCTCACCCTGCATGGCATCGGCCAGACCGTGGATACGAATGATACCGTCGCTTACAGAAACGATGGTACCTTCGTTACGCGCTTCGCTTTTGACATCAAACTGCGCAATGCGCTGCTTGATCAGCTCGGCGATTTCAGTGGAATTCAGTTGCATGCTCTAATACCCCAATCAAGATTGCAGCGCATCGGCCATGCGATCCAGCTTACCGCGGACCGTGCCGTCGATAACCAGATCACCGGCCTTGATGAGCACCCCGGCCATCAAGGACGCATCTGTGCTGCAATTCAGCTTCACTTTGCGCGCGAGACGTTGTTCCAGAGAAGCCTGAATATTGGCTTTCTGCTGGTCGGTCAGTTCGATCGCCGAAATCACGTCAGCCTGAACCTCTTTGTCCAGTTCAGCCTTGAGCGCGACGAATTCGGCAACGACCGCCGGCAGCACACCCAAGCGACCATTCTCGGCCATCACCCGGATCAGGTTCTGACCGTGCTCGTTGAGCTGCTCACCGCAGACACCGACAAACAGCTTTGCCAGTTCTTCGGCAGCCACAGAGCCGTTTACCAAGCTGTGGATGGTCTCGTTTTCTGCCACCTGAGCGGCGAAATCGAGCATCTCCAGCCATTGGTCAACCGCCTTGTGCTCAACGGCAAACTCGAAAGCAGCCTTGGCGTAGGGGCGAGCGATTGTAGTCAGTTCAGACATAGCCCCGTTCCCGTTACAGTTCTGCTACCAGTTTGTCGACGATGTCGCTGTTGGCAGCCTGGTCGATTTGGCGTGCCAGGATCTTCTCTGCACCCGCGATGGCAAGAGCAGCAACCTGCTTGCGCAGTTCTTCTTTGGCACGATGACGTTCAGCTTCGATCTCTGCACGGCCCTGAGCCAGGATTTTCTCCCGCTCAGCTTGGGCTCCAACAGCAGCCTCATCAATGATCTGTGCCTTGCGTTTGTTGGCCTGATCGATGATTTCAGCAGCCTGAAGCTTGGCTTCTTTCAGCTGATCGGTGGCGTTGGCCTTGGCCAGCTCCAGATCTTTCTTGGCACGATCTGCAGAAGAGAGGCCGTCAGCGATTTCTTTCTGACGGGCTTCGATGGCAGCCATCAGCGGCGGCCATACGTACTTCATGCAAAACACTACGAAGATGAAAAAAGCAACTGCTTGGCCGAGGAGGGTGGCGTTGATATTCACAGCCGATGTCCTCTTTAGTTAGTTAATGGGTTCTGCGTGGGTCTTTACGACTTAAGCAACCGCAAACATCACATACAGACCCAGACCAACGGCGATCATCGGGATCGCATCCACCAGACCCATCACGATGAAGAACTGGGTACGCAGAACAGGGATCAGGTCAGGTTGACGAGCAGCACCTTCCAGGAACTTGCCACCCAGGATACCGATACCGATGGAGGCGCCGATAGCCGCCAGACCCATCATCATTGCAGCGGCGATGTACAGCAGGTCCATGTTCAAGTTTTCCATGAGGATCTCCATTTATTTAGATGTAATTGATTGTATAAAAAGGATTATTTGAGTTGCATCAACCATGGTCTTCCTGCGCCATCGACAGATAGACGATGGTCAGAACCATGAAGATAAACGCCTGCAGAGTGATGATCAGGATGTGGAAGATTGCCCAAGGCACGGACAGAATCCACTGTGACCACCAGGGTAACAAACCCGCAATCAGGATGAAGATCAGTTCGCCAGCATACATGTTGCCGAACAGTCGCAGACCCAATGAAACAGGTTTGGAAATCAACGTGACGGTTTCAAGGATGAAGTTAACCGGGATGGCAGCAGGGTGGTTGAAAGGCTGAAGCGTCAGCTCCTTCACGAACCCGCTGATACCCTTGACCTTGATGCTGTAATACAGGATCAAGAAGAACACGCCCAAAGCCATGGACATGGTGATGTTAACGTCAGCAGAGGGAACCACACGCAGATAGGGAACACCCATCAACTGTGCAGCGTGAGGGATAAAGTCAACGGGGATCAGATCCATCAGGTTCATCAGGAAGATCCACACGAACACCGTCAGGGCCAAAGGTGCGATGACCTTGTTGCGACCATGAAAGATGTCCTTGACGTTACCATTCACAAACTCGACCAGCATCTCCACAAAGCACTGAAGCTTACCGGGTACACCGCTGGTGGCCTTGACGGCAACCTTGCGGAACAACCAGATAAACAGGGCGCCTAGCACGACGGAAAATATCATGGAATCGATATTCACCGTCCAGAACCCGGACCCTACTTGCAGGTGGGTCAGGTGGTGGGAGATATATCCCTGAGGAGTCAGGACTTCTCCGGTTGCAGACATGAGTTTTCCTAATAGTGGTTGTTAAGCGTGAATGAAACTATCCACTGTACAACGAGGGCGAGGATATAAGTGGCGAAGAACGAAGCGGTGTCGACCTCGATCCCGGAGCCAAACATCAGGGCGAAAAGTCCTGTTGTAGTAATGAGCTTAATCCCTGCCCCACCATAAAAGTCCCTCAAGACCAGGCCCACGCTCTCTTTCGTCACCTTGCGGCGCAGAACCCAGAGAGTGAACAGGGCTTGAGGAACCCAGTACATCCCCCCTCCGTAGAGAGAGGATTGTCCGGCAAAGGCTCCCTTCTGGTAAAACCAGACGGAGCTGATTGCCAGGATCAGGACCAGCTGACAAACGAGCATAGCCAAGGCCAGCGTCAAACCTTCCAAGGCTATTTTCTGCTTCACCAACCTACCCCTGAACATTACAGAACTGTAAAAAATCGGGATCCGAAGACCCCAGGTTCACAGCTCAAAAAGCCGGTCAAATTATACCCGTGAAGACGGCTATTGCAACATGGCAAAAATCCTTAATTTTTGCGGCTTTCCGCGCGAAATTAAGGTTATGTTCATAACGAAAGGAATGGATGTTTTATTACTACAAAAAGCGTAAAAATCACGATTCTGACAGGCCAAAATAGCCCAATACTCGGTCCAAATCTGCCAAGTTATCGTAACTTATTACTAACTTGCCGCTATCCTTCTTGCCCGGCTGAAGTTGCACCTGATTGCCAATTTTTTCTGAAATCTGGCGCTCGAGGTAACCAAACTGCGGATCGCGGACGGGTTCACTCTTGGTTTTTGCCGGTTCCAGCGCTTTTTGCACCAGTTTCTCGGTATCTCGCACGGTCAGCCCCTTCTGGGCCACCAGTTTGGCCAGGTCGGACTGGGCCTGGCCGCTCAGGGCCAGCAGGGCACGGGCGTGGCCCATGTCAAGATCGCCGTGCTCCACGAAGCGCTTCACATCCTCGTTGAGCTGGTTCAGGCGCAGCAGGTTGGTGACAGTCGTGCGGGACTTGCCCACCGCTTCGGCCACCTGCTGGTGGGTCAGCTCGAACTCGGTCAGCAGCCGCTGCAGGGCCACCGCCTCCTCGATGGCGTTGAGGTCTTCGCGCTGGATGTTCTCGATGAGCGCGATGGCGACGGCAGCCTCGTCAGGCACGTCCTTGACCAGGCAGGGCACCACCTCGAGCCTGGCCAGCTGGGAGGCCCGCCAGCGCCGCTCACCGGCAATGATCTCGAAACGGTTCTCGCCGATGGAGCGTACCACTATGGGCTGAATCACACCTTGCGCACGAATGGAGTTGGCCAGCTCTTCCAGCGCATCCTGCGACATGTCCTTGCGCGGCTGGTACTTGCCGGACTGCAACCACTCCACCGGCAACTTGCGCAGTTCCCCCTGGTTGGTGGGGGCCATGGCCTGCTCGGTGCGCTGGTCGCTCATCACCTGTTTCTGGCGGGCGGCCGTGCTGGTGCTGAGCAGAGCGTCCAGCCCCTTGCCCAGCCCACGTTTCTTCGGCGTCATATGCTCTCTCGGTCTGCGGTGAGCGGCTGGGACTCCTGTTCCTGGCGACGCAGGATCTCGCCAGCCAGGGCCAGATAGGCCTTGGCCCCCACCGATGATTTGTCATAGTGCATGGCCGGCGCACCGAAGCTCGGTGCCTCGGCCAGTCTTACGTTGCGGGGGATGATGGTGCGGTAGACCTTGTCCCCGAAGTGCTGTTTCAGCTGATCGGACACATCATTGGCCAGCCGGTTGCGGTGATCGAACATGGTGCGCAGCACCCCCTCGATCTTCAGCTCCGGGTTGACGACGGCCGCCAGCTTGCTGATGGTGTCCACCAAGGCGGTCAGCCCTTCCAGCGCGTAGTACTCGCACTGCATGGGTACCAGCACGGAGTCGGCGGCGGCCATGGCGTTGACGGTCAGCATGTTGAGAGAAGGCGGGCAGTCGATGAAGACGTAGTCGTATTTGTCCCGGACCGAGGCCAGGGCATTGCGCAGGCGGATCTCCCGGGCAAAAAATTCCATCAGGCGGATTTCTGCCGCGGTCACGTCGGCATTGGCGGCGATCAGGTGATACCCCCCGGTGGTTTCGGGGATGATCACCTCGCCGATGGGGGTATCTTCGATCAGCAGTTCATAGGCGGTGCGCTCGACGTCGTACTTGTCGACACCGCTGCCCATGGTGGCATTGCCCTGCGGATCCAGATCGATCACCAGCACCTTGCGCCGGGTGGCGGCCATGGAGGCGGCCAGATTCACACAGGTGGTGGTTTTACCCACTCCACCCTTCTGGTTGGCTATGGCAATGACTTTTCCCACACTATCCCCTAAATGAATGCGGCGGCCCTATTCGGGCTGGATGGCTTTAAACTCCAGCAGATGGCGTTCGCCTTCCAGTTCCGGCACCACCAGTTTGTGGGTGGCGACCAGACGAATGCTGGCAGGCAGCTGTGCCAGTTCCTGCTCGGGGTATTGTCCCTTGAGCGCCAGGAAGCAGCCCTCGGGTGACGGCAGATGATGGCACCAGCTCAGCATGTCCTCCAGAGAGGCGAAGGCCCGGCTCAGTACACCATCAAATCCCGTCTCGGGTTGATACTCCTCCACCCGAGATTTGACGGGGGTCACATTGGTCAACCCCAGCTCCAGGATCACCTGGCGGATGAAGTTGATCCGCTTGCCCAGGCTGTCGAGCAGCACGAACTGTTTGTCCGGATTGATGATGGCCAGCGGCAGTCCGGGCAGACCCGGGCCTGTGCCCACATCGATGAAGCGCTCACCGTGCAGGTGAGGGCTCACCACCAGGCTGTCGAGGATATGCTTGACCAGCATGGCGTCCGGATCTCGCACCGAGGTGAGATTGTAAGCCTTGTTCCACTTGTGCAGCAACTCGACCAACTGCACCAACTGGGTCTTCTGGGTATCGGTGATAACAATTCCGGCCTGCATGAGCAGGCCGTTCAATCTTTCCAGCATGTTTTCCAACGGGGAATTCCTCAGGCGGTTTTACGCAGCAGGCCGTGTTTCTTCAGGTGCACCAGCAGAATGGAGATGGCCGCAGGGGTGATGCCGGAGATGCGGGACGCCTGGCCAATGGTTTCTGGCTTGGCATCGTTCAGCTTGGCGATCACCTCGTTGGAGAGACCGTTCACGTCGCGGTAGTTCATGTCCAGCGGCAACAGGGTGTTCTCGTTGCGCAGCTGCTTCTCCACTTCGTCGTGCTGACGCTCGATGTAGCCGGCGTACTTGATCTGGATCTCCACCTGATCCGCGGCGGCCGGATCGTTCAGGGCCGGACCGATGCCCTCGATAGCCATCAGGGCATCATAGGTCACCTCGGGGCGGCGCAGCAGCTCTTCCAGGCTCTGTTCCCGGGTCAGCGGGGTGTTGACCAGGGCGTTGACCGCTTCCAGGGAGGGATGTTGCGGGTGGATCCAGGTCGAACGCATGCGCTGGCGTTCCTGCTCCACCAGTTCCACCTTGGCATTGAACAGGCTCCAGCGGTGATCATCCACCAGACCCAGTTCGCGGCCGATAGCGGTCAGGCGCAGATCCGCGTTGTCTTCCCGCAGCAGCAGGCGATATTCGGCGCGGCTGGTGAACATGCGATAGGGCTCGCGTGTTCCCAGGGTCGAGAGATCGTCCATCATCACGCCCATGTAAGCCTGATCCCGGCGCGGGTGCCAGGCTTCCTTGCCCTGGGCGCGCAAGCCCGCGTTCAGACCGGCCATCAGCCCCTGGGCAGCGGCTTCTTCATAGCCAGTGGTGCCGTTGATCTGGCCGGCGAAGAACAGGTTCTCGATGCACTTGCTCTCCATGTTGGCCTTGAGATCCCGCGGATCGAAGAAGTCGTATTCGATGGCGTAGCCGGGGCGGGTGATGTGAGCGTTCTCGAAGCCACGGATGGAACGGACGATCTGCACCTGCACGTCGAAGGGCAGGCTGGTGGAGATCCCGTTCGGGTAGAGCTCGTGGGTGGTCAGCCCTTCCGGCTCGACGAAGATCTGATGTGCCGTCTTGTCGGCGAAGCGGGTGATCTTGTCTTCGATCGACGGGCAGTAGCGCGGGCCAATCCCTTCAATCACCCCGGCGTACATGGGGCTGCGATCCAGGTTATTGCGGATCACCTCGTGGGTCTGCTCGTTGGTATGGGTCACGTAGCAGGGCACCTGACGGGGGTGCTGGCTGGCGTTGCCGATGAAAGAGAAGACCGGACGAGGATCGTCACCGTGTTGTTGCTGCATCACGGAGAAGTCGACGGTACGGGCATCGATACGCGGCGGCGTGCCGGTCTTGAGGCGATCGATGCGCAGCGGCATTTCGCGCAGGCGCTGAGCCAGGGCGATCGAGGGAGGATCCCCGGCGCGACCGCCCTTGTAGTTTTCCATGCCGATGTGGATCAGGCCGTTCAGGAAGGTACCGACGGTCAGTACCACCGTCTTGCCGCTGATGCGGATCCCGCTCTGGGTGACGACACCGGCAACCCGATCCCCGTCCATGACCAGATCGTCGCAGGCTTGCTGGAAGATCTTCAGGTTCGGGTAATTTTCCAGAGTCTGACGAACCACGGCCTTGTAGAGCAGGCGATCCGCCTGGGCACGGGTAGCTCGTACTGCCGGGCCTTTGGAAGAGTTGAGCGTACGGAACTGGATCCCGCCGAGATCGATGGCCTGCGCCATGATCCCGCCAAGGGCATCCACTTCCTTGACCAGGTGTCCCTTGCCGATCCCGCCGATCGCCGGGTTGCAGGACATGTGTCCCAGCGTATCTATGTTGTGGGTCAGCAACAGGGTGTTGAGGCCCATACGAGCGGCCGCTGTTGCTGCTTCGGTTCCTGCGTGACCGCCACCGACGACGATCACATCAAATTGTTCATGGTATTGCATTGGGGATCACCTTGATCTGCACGCCTGAAGATCTTTATTTGCCTGGTCTGAAGGGCGGATCATTCTATCTGTTTAGCATCCGGAGGGGAACGTCTACTTCAGGATCAGTATGGATCAGGGATCTCCTAAATAGATCTTAAGGATCTTTAGATCGATCTTTTACTGGATCTTTTATTAGGATCCGGAACTTCTGTTGATAAGCCATTTTTGATCATAAAGATCATTCGCTTAAAGGCGATCGCTGCTTGTGGAAAAGCTTGGATCCAGGGGCGGTGAACGGGGGGATAACCCGGGTTTTTATACACAGACCGGTCTTGGTTTGGATCTAATACATGAATAACTATAGGTTTTGCAGAGCTTTACACCGTAGTTATACACATTTATCCGGAGGCGTCTGGGGAGCAGGCGGGAACAACTTCTGCGGATCTACCTGTTAATAACCTGGTGGATAGGGATCTGGGGATAAACGGGGGAGATCGGGGGCTGTGACCGGATCTCCCACCTCCTGATCAGGCGATCAAGGCCATCCAGTCGTGGATCCAGGCTTCGGCAGCATCTTCCGGGATCTCGTGCTGGGTGACATCTATCTCCAGACGGTCCCCGATCCTGGCGGCCCCGCACTCCGCCAGCAGACGATCCAGCGTCTTTCCACCCTGGCAGAAGGTGTCATAGCTGCGATCCCCCAAGGCGATCACCCCATATTTCAATGCGTTGAGATCCGGATGCTGCTCGGCAAGATCCCGGGCGAAGGGCTGCAGATTGTCGGGTACATCCCCTGCTCCATGGGTGGAGGTGATCACCAGCAGGATGGCCTGGGGCTCGGACAGGATCCTGGCCAGGCTGGCGGGGTTGTGGATCTCGGCTTGATGACCCGCCTGTTCCAGCAGGCTGGCCACATGATCTGCGACATATTCGGAGGCTCCCAGCATGGAGCCGACGACGAGGTTGAGTTTGGCCATGGAATGGATCCTGATGTTATCGAAAGGGTGAAGAGCCGGGATCTTACCGCCAAAGCATGTGGATAAATATGGATAAAGCTTGGGGATAAGGATCCTGCCCGACTTTTTAGGGTGAAACGGCCCCTGTGACCTTCATTTTCTCTCCTTCCTCTCCATCCCCATACGAATGAGTCCCTTCTTCGTGAAAACTCATCGTTGATATGACGGATAACAATACAGATGCAAATGATTAGCAATTATTGAATCGATTCGATCATGGCTCCTGTAGTAGCATGACGCTGCTTTATTCGCCTAAGGCGTCGGGCAGACCGGCAGCACAGGGCGCCAATAATAAGAAACCAAAACATAACTTGTTGATATTTGAGACACTTATATGATTGCGCAAAAAAATACCCCGAATGCAGTGATGCGAAAACGAGGTGCCCGGCTGTTGCCGCTCTCCTGCCTGCTGGCGACCCTGCCGGCGCTGGCTGCAGAGCAAGCGGATAAAGAGCTGCCCAAGGCCGGCGAGACCATGGTGGTGACCGGGACAGCGATGAAGGTCGAGGTGCCCATGGCCGAGACCCCGCGTGCCGTCTCCGTGGTCAATCGCGAAGAGCTGGATCAACACGCCGTGCAGCAGCTGGACGAGTCCGTGCGTTACCGCTCCGGCATCCTCACCGGCCTCTATGGCTCCGACAACAATACCGACTGGTTCAAGGTGCGTGGCTTCGATGCTGCCTCCTATCTGGATGGCAACCGCCTGTTCGGTACCGGCTACTATGTCTGGACCCCGGAACCCTTCGGTCTGGAGAGCGTGGAAGTGCTGAAGGGCCCTGCCTCCATCCTCTATGGCGAAGCCCCTCCCGGCGGCGTGATCAATTCCATCAGCAAGCGTCCCACCGCGACCCCGCAGGGGCTGGTCAACCTGCAGCTGGGCAGTCGGGATCTGCGTCAGGTCGGGGTGGATGTCTCCGACGATCTGGCCGACAACAGCCGTTATCGCATGGTCGCCCTCTATAAGGAGCGGGACGGCGTGCTGGACGGTACCTACAGCGAGCGCGCCTATCTGGCGCCAAGCGTGACCCTGGATATTTCGGATAGCACCAGCCTGACCCTGCTCTCCAGCTTCCTGCACGATGAAGGGGTGCCCACCAACGGCTTCTTCCCCGTCTACGGCACCCTGAACACCTCGGGTGGCCAGATCGATCCCAGCACCAACCTGAGCCAGCCGGGCTACGATCGCAACCGCAACACCCAGATCTCGGCGGGGTACGAGCTGACTCACCAGATCAACCAGACCTGGGAGTTCAAGCAGAACGTCCGCTTCAACTACAACGATCTGCTGCTGCGCCAGACCTACATCTTCCCGACCTATCAGGGCACTACCGCCTATCGCGGTCTGGTCTACCGTGACGGCGACACCAAGAGTGCCACCATGGACAACCAGCTGGTGGGGTACTGGAACACGGATCGCACCGAGCAGACCCTGCTGATGGGGATCGATCTGCAGCGCCATGTGAATGAAGGGGACGAAGCCGACAACTACGGCATGGGCTCCATCAACACCATGAACCCGGATTACAGCGGCTTCCCCGGCTTCGACGAATCCACCGCCACCTACCAGAAAAACACCAAGGGTCAGAGCGGCCTCTATGCCCAGCACCAGATCCGCTGGGACGACCGCTGGTTGCTGACCGCCGGTGGCCGCTTCGACTATGTGGAGACCCACAACGTCAGCGAGGCCACCAGCAAGAACGAGAAGCAGTATGACGACAACCTCTCGCTCTCCGGCAGCCTGATGTACCTGGCCGACAACGGCCTCTCCCCGTACTTCGCCTATGCGGAGTCGTTCGAAGTGCTGCCGGGCATAGACCCGAACACCAAGAACTCCTACAAGCCGCTGGAAGGCAAGCTGTACGAGACGGGCATCAAGTACGCCCCCAGCTTCCTCGATGGCTACATCAACCTGGCGCTGTTCGATCTGGAGCAGACCAACTCCCTCGTCTCCACCGGATCCGGCCAGCAGACCCAGGCGGGTGAAGTGACCTCCCAGGGCATCGAACTGGAAGGGAGCGTGCAGGCCACCGAGGCCCTGCGTCTGACCGCTGCCTATACCTACACCGATGCCAAGACCAACGACACCGGCCACGGCGATCGCCGTGCCAGCCTGATCCCGCGTCACCAGGCCTCCTTCTGGGGCAACTACAAGGTGCAGCAGGGTCCGGTCGCCGGGCTGGAAGTGGGCTCCGGGGTACGCTACATCGGCTCCAGCGTTGGCATAGGTGCCGTGGATGCCAATTACAATCCCATTTATGGCTCCGCCGAAGTGCCGGCCCAGACCGTGTGGGATGCGATGATCGGGTATGACTTCGCCAAGAACTGGCGTGCCCAGATCAACGTGAACAACCTGCTGGACGACACCTATGTGGCGAGCTGTGACTACTACTGCTACTACGGCGAGCCGCGCAGCATAGTCGGCTCCGTCAACTACCGCTGGTAAGATCCAGGCCGGGCGGGGGCATCAGGCTCCTGCCCTCCTTCTTTCTGTCTACAGGCCTGTCATGGAACTCTTGTCACTGGTTTACCGCCAATACCGTTGGCCCTTCATCGCCATCGTCCTGCTCAGCCTGCTCAGTGCGGTGAGCGGCATAGGCGTCATTGCTTTTATCAATCAATCTCTTATCGAATCTTCTGGCGATCCGCTGCCGATCCTCGGCCAGCTGCTCGGCCTCATTGTCCTGCTGCTTGTTGTCACCCTGGGCGCCCAGCTGGCCCTGACCACTCTGGGTCATCACTTCGTCTATCAGCTGCGCGGTCGCCTGCTCAAGCAGCTGCTGGATACCGACGTCGCCCGCATTCGCCAGATAGGGCAGGGGCCGCTCCTGGCCTCCCTCTCCAGCGACATCGGCCAGATCACCATCGCCTTCGTGCGCCTGCCGGAGCTGGTGCAGGGGCTGGTGCTGACCCTGGGATCCGTCATCTACCTCGGCTGGCTCTCTCCCTCCCTGCTCACCGTCACCGCGCTCTGGGTCACCGTCACCATGGTGGTGGGCTGGCTGCTGGTGAACCATGTCTATCGCCATCTATCGCGCATGCGGTTGGCGGAAGACAAGCTCTACCAGAACTACCAGTCCATCATCGCCGGCAGCAAGGAGCTGGCTCTCAATCGCGAGCGGGCGCATTTCGTCTACCACCAGCTCTATGAACAGAATGCCCGGGACTACCGCCAGGAGATCATCCGCGCCGACACCTACCACCTGAGCGCGGTGAACTGGTCGAACATCATGATGCTGGGGGCCATCGGCCTGGTCTTCTTCCTGGCGAACAGCCTGGGCTGGGCCAACACCAATGTGGCCGCCACCTTTGCCCTGACCCTGCTGTTTCTGCGCACCCCCTTGCTGCAGGGGATCGGTGCCCTGCCGACCCTGATCGCCGCCCAGGTGGCGTTTGACAAGATTGCGGCCCTGACTCTGGCCGAGCCCAGATCCGAGTTCCCGCTGCCGCCGGCCCCCCGCGCCTGGCGGCGCATCGAGCTGGAGCAGGTGAGCTTTCACTATCCGGGGGAGGGTGGCTTCGCCGTGGGTCCCGTCAATCTGGCCATCGAGAAGGGAGAGCAGATCTTCATCATCGGGGGCAACGGCTCCGGCAAGTCGACCCTGGCCATGCTGCTGACCGGGCTCTATCAGCCTGTCTCTGGCCGGATCCTGCTGGACGGGGAGCCCGTCGCGGATCGCAACGCCTACCTGGCGCTCTTCTCCGCTATCTTCACCGACTACCACCTGTTCCAGCACCTGCTGGGGCCCGAGCCCAAGGACGCGCTGATAGCCGAGTGGCTGGAGCGTCTGCAGATGGGGAGCAAGTTGCGCATCGAGGATGACTTCATCACCGACATCGACCTCTCCCAGGGGCAGCGCAAGCGGGTTGCCCTGCTGCTGGCGCTGGCGGAGCAGCGCGAGGTGATGCTGTTCGACGAATGGGCGGCGGATCAGGATCCCCAGTTCCGCCGCATCTTCTATCAGGTGCTGCTGCCGCGTCTCAAGGAGATGGGCAAGACGGTGATCGCCATCAGCCACGACGATCTCTACTTCTCCCAGGCCGATCGCCTGCTGGAGATGCGCCAGGGCCGGCTCACCGAGCTGCTCGGCGAGCGGCGCGAGCAGGTGAGCCGGGATGCGGTCGCCCACCTGGATAGCGAAGTGCCGGCCTGATGCTGGCTCCGATGAGACTGGCAGCAAGCCAGCACAGGAATTGCTTATGTTCGAGATGAAAGCCGCGAGCTTTGTGGTGAACGATCGCCCATTGCTTCACCCCACCGACCTGCGTTTCGAGCAGGGCCAGGTCTATGGCCTCATCGGCCACAACGGTTCTGGCAAGTCGACCCTGCTCAAGCTGCTGGCCCGCCAGCAGCCCCTGAGTGGAGGCGAGATCCGGTTCGACGACAAGCCGCTGTCCGAGTGGGGCAACCGGGAGTTCGCCCGCCAGGTGGCCTATCTGCCCCAGCACCTGCCGAGCGCCGAGAACCTGCTCGGCCGCGAGCTGGTGGAGATGGGGCGCTACCCCTGGCGCGGCCTGCTGGGGCGCATGGGGGCTGAGGATCACCGCCAGGTCGATCGGGCCATCGCCCTGACCCACACCGAGCCTTTCGCCGATCGACTGGTGGATACCCTCTCCGGTGGCGAGCGGGGCCGGGTCTGGCTCGCCATGCTGCTGGCCCAGGAGAGCCGCTTCATCCTGCTGGACGAACCCCTGGCCGCCCTGGACGTGGCCCATCAGGTGGAGGTACTCACCCTCGTCAGGCAGTTGAGCCGCCAGCTCAACCTCGGGGTCATCATCGTCATTCACGACATCAACATGGCGTCCCGCTTCTGCGATCGGCTGGTGGCGCTGCACAGCGGCCGCCTGCTGACCCACGGCGAGCCCGAGCGGATCATGACCAGCGAGACCCTGCACGACATCTACGGCATCCCCATGGAGGTCATTCGCCATCCGGCCCATGACCACGCCATCGCCATCGTCTGACCGGGGGGATCTCTTGAACCGTTTATTGAAGATGGCGCCCTGCCTTGTCAGCCTGTTGTTGCCGCTGGCGGCACTGGCCGAGTCACAAGCTGTGGCGACCGAACAACACGCCCAATCCATCCCCCGCATCGCGACCGTCGACTGGACGGTCGCGGAAACCCTGCTGGCCCTCGGCGTCACGCCGCTGGCCATGGGGGACGTGGCTTCCTACCGCGCCTGGGTAGGGGAGCCGGCACTGCCGGCAAAGGTGGTGGACATCGGCCTGCGGATGCAGCCCAATCGCGAGTTGCTGGCGGAGCTCAAACCCGATCTCATCCTCATCTCGCCCCTGATGGCGTCGCTGGAACCCAGCCTCTCTCGCATCGCCCCGGTGCAGTCCATCGCCCTCTATGAACCCGATGCGGATCTCTGGCAACGGCTGCACGAGGCGACCCGGACCATCGCCTCGCTGGTGGGCAAGAGCGCCGAGGCCGAGCAACTGCTCACCGCGTTGGAGCGGGATCTGGCACGGATGAAGGAGCAGGTGCCCGCCGACACGCAACCCCTGCTGGTGGTGCAGTTTATCGACGAACGCCACGTGCGGGTGTTTGGTCGCCACAGCCTGTTCGAGGCGGTGATGCAAAGGCTGGGGCTGTGCAACGCCTGGCAGGGGGAGACCAATGCCTGGGGCTTCTCCGTGGTCAGCCTGGAACAGTTCCTGGCCCTGCCAGACGCCCGGCTGGTGGTGGTCGACCCCATCCCCGTGGGGGTGGGTGAACGGCTGCAGGAGCCAGGTCTCTGGCAGCATCTGCCCCTGGTGAAGCAGGGCAAGGTCATGCACCTGCCCGCCGTCTGGAGTTTCGGCGGCTTGCTCGCCGCCCGCCGTTTCGCCGAGCTGCTGAGCGGGGCCCTGCAAGGGGAGCCTTCTCTCGCACCGGCAACCCATGTGACCGCCAAGGGGGCCACCCGATGAACCCGTTGCTTCCCGTCCCCCTGCTGCGCCCCGGCCTGGCCCTGCTGTTGCTGACCCTCGCCCTGGCCGGCTGGGATCTGGCCCACCAGCTGCCGGATGGGGCCTGGTGGCAGGCGATCTTCGCGCCGCAGCTGGGGGATGCCCGCCAGGCGGTGATCCATTTCAGTTGGCTGCCGCGGCTCGCCCTCTGCCTGCTGGCCGGCGCCGCCCTCGGTCTGGCCGGCACCCTGATGCAGCAGGTGCTGCGCAACCCGCTCGCCTCGCCCACCACCCTGGGGGTCGCCTCTGGCGCCCAGCTGGCACTGATGGTGGTGACCCTGTTCGTCCCCTCCTGGCTGCTGATCGGGCGAGAGTGGATCGCCATGCTGGGGGGGAGCCTCGCCATGGGGCTGGTGTTCGCCCTGGCCTGGCGCCGCCAGCTCAATCCCGTGGTCATCGTCTTTGCTGGCCTGGTGATCAACCTCTATCTCGCGGCCATCAGCCTGGGGCTGCTGCTGTTCTTCCAGGAGGAGCTCAAGGGTCTGCTGGTATGGGGCAGCGGTTCCCTGGCCCAGACCAGCTGGAGCGGGGTGAGTTACCTGCTGCCACGGCTGCTGGCAGCCGGTGTGCTGGCTGCGCTGCTGGCCCGTCCCCTGACGGTGCTGGAGCTGGACGATGCCAGCGCGCGCAGCCTGGGAGTCTCCCTCAAGCACCTGCGTTTCGCCGGCCTCGGCCTCGCGGTCTTCATCACCGCCTGCGTGGTGAGCGTGGTGGGGCTCATCGGTTTCATCGGGCTGGCGGCGCCGGTCATGGTGCGCATGCTGGGGGTGAGGCGGCTCGGGCTGCGCCTGTTGTGGGCGCCCGTGCTGGGCGCTCTGCTGCTGGCGGCCACCGACCTGCTGCTGCAATCCCTGACCCGTTTCTGGCCCGTGCTGATCCCGACCGGCGCCATGACGGCCCTGCTGGGGGCACCACTGCTGCTCTGGCTGATCCCGCGCCTCAGCGTGAAGTCGTCGACCCCCAGATCTGCCGCCGGATTGGTGGTGGCGCGGCATCCCGCGCCATCCCGCCTGCTTGGCCTGATGTTCTTGGGACTGGTAGCCGCGGTGGTCGCCTCCCTGCTGTTCGGGCAGGGGATGGATGGGTGGAGCTGGCCGAGCTGGCTGCGGTGGCAGGCCCAGCTGGAGTGGCGTCTGCCGCGCACGTTGGCAGCCGGTGCGGCCGGTGTGCTGCTGGCCCTGGCGGGTACCCTGCTGCAGCGGGTCAGCATCAACCCCATGGCGAGCCCCGAACTGCTGGGGGTGAGTGGTGGCACCTTTATGGGGGTCATTGCCACCGCGGTCTTGCTGCCGGCCCTGCCGCTGCCCATGATGCTGCTGGGGGGCGTGCTGGGCGCCTTCGCCTGCCTGCTGCTGCTGGTATTGATCAACCGCAGGAACGGGTTCCAGCCTGAGCGGATCCTGCTCTCCGGCATCGCCATCACGGCGCTGTTCGAGCCGCTGCAGGCCATCGCTCTGGCCAACGGGGACATGCGGGTACAGCAGCTGCTCTCCTGGATGTCCGGCTCCACCTACTATGTCACCCAGCCGGTGGCCCTTGGCCTGACCGCATTGGCGCTGCTGATGCTGGCCGGCTGCCTGCTGGTGAGCCGCTGGCTGGATCTGATGCCCATGGGGCCGGCGGTGGCCACTGCGCTGGGCATTCGCCTCAACCGGGCCCAGCTCGTCATCCTGCTGCTGGTGGCCGTGCTCACCGCCAGTGCGACCATGGTGATAGGTCCGCTCTCCTTCGCCGGCCTGCTGGCACCGCACCTGGCCAGGATGATGGGACTGGTGCGGGCGCGCTGGCACCTGCTCGGAGCGGCGGGCTTCGGAGCCCTCTTGATGGTGTCGGCGGACTGGGTCGGCCAGCAGATCCTCTTCCCCCAGGAGGTGCCGGTCGGTCTGGTTTCCACCCTGTTAGGGGGCGCTTACTTCATGTGGTGCCTGCGCCGCATCTAGGGTGCCGTTCGAAGATCTGCCTGTGAAGTGAACCTTGGGAACGAGAAGCGGGATGGCCATGCCATCCCGCTTTGTTTTCAAGCGCGTTTGCCCGCCTGGGCCGCCTTGATCAATCCTTTCAACCAGAGATCGTGGCCATGGATCATGGGGTTGGGCTCGGCGATCGCCATCGCCTGGGCCGGTTTGCCGCGCTGAGTCTCCTGGGTCAGGATCCGCAGCCGTCCCAGCGGCAGATCCTCCAGCAGCCAGGCATGGTGCACATCGAGACGATCGTCGCTGCCTTCTTCCCCCGCCCAGCCGTGCCAGGCGACGCGAGCCGCCTGACCATCGACGGGCGGCTCGTGCTCCACGACCCTGGCCTCGACCGGGAAGCCGAAGGTCTCGAAGTAGAAGCGCACCTGACTGGCCAGCTCTGGCCCCTTGTCATCGTAGAAACGGATGTTGGCGGCATTGGGGTAGTAATCGGGCCAGCACGCCGGGGTGTTCAGCAGGGGCCAGACATCGGCCACGCTCAGGCCTGCCACTATCACCTCGTTGGAGGCGAAGTTGTCGGTCAATCCGGGCAGGTAGCCCTCGGGCCATAGAATCTCGTTCATCATATCTTCCTCGTTCAGACGCATCCTTGAGCCCGCTGGCGGGCCCGTTGTGGTGATCACAGGGTGAGAAAAACGAAGATATAAGTAAAATCGTGATTTTCTATCTAATATATTTATGAGGCTGATATCTAGGGCGGCAGCCATCAGGGCGCTGATATCGAGCCGGCTGATGGCAGGTATCAGCAATCACGTTTTGCATCGGGTGGCCGGTTTTCCGCATGATGATCTCCTTTTGTGATTGTGGCTGCCCCCGTGGCGGCGTCAGGAGAACCTATGTCAGCTCTGTTCACCCCTTTTACCCTCAAGGATGTGACCCTTCGCAACCGTATCGCCGTGCCCCCCATGTGCCAGTACAGCGCCGTGGACGGGCTGGCCAATGACTGGCATCTGGCCCATTACACCGGCCTGGCCAGGGGCGGCGCCGGTCTGGTGATCGTCGAGGCGACCGCCGTCTCCCCGGAGGGGCGCATCAGCCCTGCCTGTCTGGGGCTGTGGAACGACGAGCAGGCCGCCGAGCTGGCCAGGATTGCCGCCGCCATCAAGGCCGCGGGCGCCGTGCCCGGCATCCAGATTGCCCATGCCGGGCGCAAGGCGAATGCCAACAAGCCCTGGGAAGGGGATGACCACATAGCGCAGGATGATCCCCGCAGCTGGGAGACGCTCTCTCCCTCCGCCATCGCCTTTGGTCATCATCTGGACCGGGTCCCCCGTGCCATGACCCACGAGGACATCGCCCGCGTGCAGGCCGACTTCGCTGCCGCTGCCAGACGGGCGAAGGAGGCCGGTTTCGAGTGGCTGGAGCTGCACTTCGCCCACGGTTATCTGGCCCAGAGCTTCTTCTCTGTCCATGCCAACCGGCGTGAGGATGAATATGGCGGTGACTGGCGCGGCCGTGGCCGCTTCCTGCTGGAGACGCTGGACGCGGTGCGCACCGTCTGGCCGGCGCGCCTGCCACTGACCGCCCGCTTCGGGGTGATCGAATATGACGGGCGGGACGAGGAGACGCTGCAAGAGGCGATCGCCCTGACCAAGGCCATGGCGGACAAGGGGCTGGACATGCTGAACGTCAGCATCGGCTTCTCCACCCCGGATGCCGCCATTCCGTGGGGGCCGGCCTTCCTGGCCCCTGTCGCCGGCCGGGTGCGGCAGGAGACGGGGCTGCCCGTCGCCGCCTCCTGGGGCATCGACAACCCCCACAGCGCGGACGCGACGGTGGCGGACGGCGTGCTGGATCTGGTGATGATTGGCCGGGTCCATCTCGCGAACCCGCACTGGTCCTATCAGGCGGCGCTCAACCTCGGCATCGATCGGCCATCCTGGGTATTGCCCGCCCCCTATGCCCACTGGCTGGAGCGATATCGCCCCAACTGATCCCGACAAAAAAGGCGCCATCGGCGCCTTTTTCTATGCCACCTGGCTGGTGGCCTGCATCAGCTCCCGCAACCAGCGCTGGGCGGGATCGTTATGCGCACGCTCATGCCAGGCCATCGACTTGGTAAACCCCGGGATGGCGAGCGGCGTGTTCACCACGGCCAGCCCCTGTGCCCGGGAGACCAGGCGGCGCGGCAGCATGGCCACCAGATCGCTGCAGCGCAGAACCTCCATCAGCACCAGGAAGCTGGGCACCGACAGGGCGACCCTGCGGGTGCGGCCCTGGGCCGCGAGGGCGTGATCTGTGACCCCCTGCAGGCCGCCACCGCTGTAGGAGACCAGCGCATGATCCAGCTCGCAGAAGCGATCCAGCGACAGCTTGCCCTCCGTGGTGACCGGGTGGTCGGCCCGCACCACGCAGACATACTCCTCCTGATAGAGGGGGCTCAGGTGCAGGTTGTCCGGGGTGGAGTCCGGGGTCATCAGGGCCAGATCCAGCTCACCGCGCTCCAGCTGGCTGTAGACGGCGGCATCCTCGACAGGATGGGCGACCACCTGAATGCCCGGGGCCAGCTGGCGCAGTTGTCGCAGGAAGGGGAGCAGGACGGCCTGCAGGGCATAGTCGGTCGCCGCCACCGACCAGCGCAGGGTGGCGGTGGCCGGATCGAAGCTGGTGGGTTGCAGCATGACCTGGATGTCGCCGAGCACCCGCTTGAGTGTGGGGGCCAGCGCCAGCGCGCGCTGGGTCGGCACTATGCCGCGTGAGGTGCGCACGAAGAGGGGATCGTCAAAGTTCTCCCGCAGCCGAGTCAGCATGCCGCTGACGGCCGGCTGGGTGAGGGAGAGCCTGGCGGCCGCCTGGGTCACGCTGCGCTCGTCCAGCAAGGCATCAAACGCCTTGAGCAGATTCAGGTCCAGCTTGCGAATGTCGGTCATGGCCATGCCGTGGGTTGGGGGAAGGGGTTATCTTGCCATCGGCGCTCTGCCTGCGCCCAGCGCCGATGGACAAGACGACGAGTCAGTGGTCACTACTTGCCGATGCAGAAGCTGGAGAAGATCCGGCCCAGCAAATCGTCCGAGCTGAATTCGCCGGTGATCTCGGAGAGGGACTCCTGCGCCAGGCGCAGCTCCTCGGCCACCAGCTCGCCGGCGACGAACACCTCCAGCTGTTCCCTGGCTACCAGCAGCCGCTCGGCGGCACGCTCCAGGGCGTCCAGGTGGCGGCGGCGGGCCATGAAGCCCCCCTCGGTGTTGCCCTGGAAGCCCATGCAGGCCTTCAGATGCTCGCGCAAGGCGGGCAGCCCCAGCTCGGTCTTGGCGGAGATGCGGTAGACGGCGTGGCCCAGCTCTTCGCTCGGGGACAGATCCTCGCCGGTCAGGTCCGCCTTGTTGCGCACCACGGTGAGGCCGATGTTCTTCGGCAGGCGATCGACAAATTCCGGCCAGATTTCGTGGGGGTCGACCGCATCCGTGGTGGTGCCATCCACCATGAACAGCACCCGGTCAGCCTGCTCGATCTCGGCCCAGGCGCGCTCGATACCGATCTGCTCCACCTTGTCCTGGGTATCGCGCAGGCCGGCGGTGTCGATGATGTGCAGCGGCATGCCGTCCAGGTGGATGTGCTCGCGCAGCACGTCGCGGGTGGTGCCGGCGATCTCGGTGACGATGGCGGACTCGCGGCCGGCCAGGGCGTTGAGCAGGCTCGATTTGCCGGCGTTGGGACGACCGGCGATCACCACCTTCATCCCTTCCCGCAGCAGGGCGCCCTGCTTGGCCTCGCCGCGCACGTCGTCCAGCTCTGCCATGATGGCGTAGAGATCCCCGGCCACCTTGCCATCGGAGAGAAAGTCGATCTCCTCGTCCGGGAAGTCGATGGCCGCCTCCACATAGATACGCAGCCGGGTGAGGCTCTCCACCAGCTGCTGCACCTTGCCGGAGAACTGCCCCTGCAGGGAGTGCATGGCGCTGCGGGCGGCCTGCTCGCTGGAAGCCTCGATGAGGTCGGCGATGGCCTCTGCCTGGGCCAGGTCCAGTTTGTCGTTGAGGAAGGCGCGCTCGCTGAACTCACCGGGACGGGCGGGGCGGACACCCTCGATCTGCAGGATGCGGCGCACCAGCATGTCCAGGATGACGGGGCCACCGTGGCCTTGCAGCTCCAGCACGTCTTCCCCGGTGAAGCTGTTGGGGGCCTTGAACAGCAGGGCGATGCCCTGATCCAGCGGTTGCCCCTGCTCGTCCTTGAACGGCAGGTATTCGGCGTAACGCACGCGGGGGAGCCTGCCGAGCACTATCTCGGCGACCCGCTCGGCGGCGGGGCCGGAGACGCGGACTATGCCGACGCCGCCACGGCCGGGGGCGGTGGCCTGGGCCACTATGGTCTCTGTTGTCATCTTGCTTGACTCGTCTGTTCGGTAATTGCGGACATTGTAATAAAAAAGGCGGCCCGAAGGCCGCCTCTTTTGTCACCAGGGAAGATTAGCTGCGGGAATGCAGACCTTTTTTCTCCAGCTGACGATAGATGATGGTCTGCTGGATGATGGAGATGACGTTGCTCACCAGCCAGTACAGGGTCAGACCTGCCGGGAACCAGAGGAACATGAAGGTGAAGATGATCGGCATGAACTGCATCACCTTCTGCTGCATCGGGTCCGTGATGGTGGTCGGGCTCATCTTCTGCAGGTACCACATGGAGGCACCCATGAGGATCGGCAGCACGAAGAAGGGGTCCTTCACCGACAGGTCGGTGATCCACAGGGCGAACGGCGCGTGGCGCAGTTCAACAGACTCCATCAGAGCCCAGTACAGGGCGATGAAGATGGGCATCTGCACCAGGATGGGCAGGCAGCCGCCCAGCGGGTTGACCTTCTCCTTCTTGTACAGCTCCATCATGCCCTGGGACATCTTCTGGCGATCGTCGCCGAAGCGTTCCTTGAGCGCCGCCAGCTTGGGCTGCAGCATGCGCATCTTGGCCATGGAGGTGTACTGGGCCTTGGTCAGCGGGAACATGATGCCGCGGACCAGCAGGGTCAGCATGATGATGGCCAGACCCCAGTTCTGGACGAAGCCGTGGAACACGGTCAGCAGCCAGTGCAGCGGCTGGGCGATGAACCAGAGCCAGCCGTAGTCGACGGTCAGATCCAGGTGGTTGGCCACCTTGGCCATCTGATCCTGCAGCTTGGGACCGATCCACAGCTTGCCGCTCACCTCGGCCTGCTGGCCGGCAGCGACGTCAACCAGGGGGGCCTTGTAACCGATGATGGCCTGGTCCTTGCCCGGGATCACGCGGCTGTAGAAGCTGTTGCTGTCGTTGGCATTCGGCGCCCAGGCGGAGACGAAGTAGTGTTGCAGCATGGCGACCCAACCACCCTGGGTGGTCTTGTTCAGGTCGGCATCCTTCATCTCGTCGAAGGTGTACTTCTTGTAGCGGCTGTCGTCGCTGGAGAAGGCACCACCACGGTAGGCGCTGGCCACCATGGCATGACCTTCCTGATCCTTCGGCGTGGTCATGGTCTGCTTCAGCTGACCGTAGAACTGTACCTGGACCGGCTCGGCAGACTTGTTGTCGATCTTGTAGTCGACGCCCACGGCGTAGTCACCGCGCTTGAGCACGAACTCCTTGGTGAAGACAACGCCCTTGCTGTCGGTCCAGGTCATCGGGACGACGACCTGATCCTGACCGTCTGCCAGCTGGTAGCTGGTCTGGGCGGCTTCATAGGTCGGACGGCCTTCTGGCTGGCTGTCCGGACCGTTACGGCCCACCAGGCCACTCTGTGCAACGTAGATATGCGCAGGTTGGCTGGTCAGCAGGGTGAACGGCTGTTCCTTGCCTTCTTCCAGCTTGTGGGCCAGCAGTTCGGCAGAGACGATGTCACCGCCCTGGGTATCCAGGGTCAGCTTGAGCACGTCGGAGGAGACGGTGATCAGCTTGCGCGCGGCGTTACCATTTGCTTGCTCGGAAACCTGAGGAATATCACCGGTCTGACCGGCTTCAGGTACGAAATGTTCGGTTTGGGCCACGGTCGTCGGGGCCGGCTTCGGAGCCTTGTCGGACTCCCACTGTTGCCAGAGCAAGAAGCTCACGAACAGCAAACCGATCAGGAGTAAATTGCGTTGTGATTCCATAGTCTTCAGTTTCTTCGCTTTGGTTGCGGAACCGGGTCATAACCACCCTCGGATAAGGGATGGCATTTTAATAGACGTTTGCTGGCTAACCAAACGCCTTTTATGAAACCGTGAAGTCGGATTGCTTCTATCGCAAATTGGGAACAAGTCGGGGTGAAACGGCAGCGCGGCCCGAGCAGGGGACTAATGATTAGCTGATACAGGCGTATCAGTTTGATGGCTACCCATTGCAACGGCGTGAAAGAGTGCGCCATAGCTTTTCCAGTAACTTGAACAGCGCTTCGTTGTCCATCTCCTTCACGCCACCCTTGGCGATCACGACGATGTCGATAGCGGGCAGATTGGCTTGATTGAGGCGGAAGCTCTCCCGAACGACTCGTTTTACACGGTTGCGCCAGACGGCACGCTTGAGCGCCTTTTTGGGCACGGCGAGACCAAGACGGGGGTGTTCGAGGGAATTGGGGCAAGCGAGAAGCGTAATTTGCGGAGAAGCGGCCCGGACAGGCTCGGCGAAAACGCGTTTGAAGTGTTCGGGAGTTAACAGACGTAACTCCCGAGAGAAGGTGTGCTGGGTAGGCATTAGACTACCAGGCGGGCACGACCCTTGGCACGACGAGCGGCCAGAACTTTGCGCCCGTTGGCAGTAGCCATGCGAGCGCGGAAACCGTGAGAGCGCTTGCGCTTCAGGTTGGACGGTTGAAAAGTACGTTTCATGATTCGATTCCGTATTTCTGTACAGTTTTGATTGTCACACTTAGCCGACGCGCCAGCTATAGCGTGTGACGACTAGCAAAAGAGGCCGAATTCTAAACAGAGTTCAGCTTCTCGTCAATCCGCCGTTCCTTCCCGCCTCGCCCTGCTCGTCATACAAGCAGGAAAAGCTGGCTGGATCCGGAGGATCAAGGGCCCCGAATTATACTGGCAACCCGGGGTTAAACAAGGATCCCTCAAGAAAAAAGGCGGCAGAGCCGCCAAAGAGAGAGCTATTTAAGTACTTTGCGCAGGAATTCCCGGGTGCGGGGATCCTGCGGATCGACCAATATCTGGCTCGGCGGACCCTGCTCCACGATCCGTCCTCCCTCCATGAAGATCACCCGATCGGCGACATCACGGGCGAACTCGATCTCGTGGGTCACCACCACCATGGTCTGGTGCTGGCGGGCGAGCTGCTTCATCAGGCCCAGTACCTCGTCGACCCACTCGGGATCGAGGGCGGAAGTGGGCTCGTCAAACAGGATCACCTTGGAGTGTGCTGCCATGGCGCGGCCGATGCCGACCCGCTGCTGCTGGCCACCGGAGAGGGAGGCGGGATAGGCATCCTTTTTCTCGGCGAGGCCGATGTCCTTGAGGATGCCAAGGGCGGTGGCACGGGCCTCCGCCTTCGGCTGCTTCCAGACGGTGATCAGCCCCTCGGCGATGTTGTCCAGCGCCGTCTTGTTGGCAAACAGGGCGTAATTCTGGAACACGAAGGAGGCACGCTTGCGCAGCTCGATGGCCTGCTGGTCGCTGGCCTTGGCCAGATCCAGCTGCAGATCGTCGATGGCGAGTCGGCCGGCATCCGGGGTTTCCAGCAGGTTGAGGCAGCGCAGCAGGGTCGACTTGCCGGTGCCGGATGGACCGATGATGACGACAATCTCACCCTTTTTAACCTCAAGATCGATGCCGTTGAGCACCTGATTCCCGTCATAAGCCTTGGAGAGGCCGGTTAGCTTGATCATGATGGCCCTCCTTTAATAGGCGCGGTTGAGTCGCACTTCCAGCAGGTGCTGCAAGCGGGTGAAGAAGATGACCACGACCCAGTAGACCAGGGCCACCGCCATGAAGCTCTCGAAGAACTTGAAGGAGGAGGAGGCCTCCATCTGCGCCTTGCCCATGATCTCGGCGACACCCAGGGTAAACGCCAGGGAGGTGCTCTTGATCATGTCGATGAAGTAGTTCATCAGCGAGGGGGTCGCGATGCGTGCGGCCTGGGGCAGGATGATCCGCTGCATCGCCTGCAGCCGGCTCATGCCGATGCTGAGGGCGGCCTCCATCTGGCTCTTGTGGATGCCGAGAATGGCGGCCCGGATCGACTCGGCCATGTAGGCGGCAAAGTGCAGGGTCAGGCCGATGATGGCGGCGGTGAAGGCATCCATTCCCACGAAGATGGGGAAGAGTTGCGGCAGCCCGTAGTAGAGCAGGAACAGCTGGACGAGCAGGGGGGTACCTCGGAAGAACGAGATATAGAGCATCGCCAGCCAGTGAATTGCGGGAACGCGAAAGACCCGTACTATCGCCAGGATCAGCGACAGTACGAGTGCCAATACGAATCCCCACAGGGCCATTTCCATCGTGGTGCCCAGGTATTTGAGCAGGATGGGGAACAGCCCTAGTGTGTACTCGAGATCAAATTCCATCATTTATTTGCTGGTGATGTCCGCAGAGAACCATTTTTCGGAGATCTTGGTCAGGGAGCCGTCTTTGCGCATGGCGGTGAGGGCGTCATCGACCTTCTTCAGCAGTGCCTGCTTCTCCGGAGTCTTCAGGAAGGGCAGGGCGTTCTCGATGGTTTCGAACGGCGCGCCAGCCTGTTGCAGCGGCAGCTTGGATTCCTTGATCAGCTGGGCGGTGGAGACGCGGTCCATCACGAAGGCATCGATACGGCCCAGGGCGACGTCCTGTTCGAAGGCGGAGTCATAGGTACGGATGTCGATCTTCTTGTTCGGATCGTTCTTGCGCAGCAGCTCTTCGAAGTTGGAACCCAGGTTCACCGCCACAGTCTTGCCTTCCAGATCCTTGAGACCGTGGATGGTGCTGTTGCCCTTGCGCACCACTATCTGGGCGCCGTCATAGACATAGGGCTGGGAGAAGTCGTACTTGGCCTTGCGCTCGTCGGTGATGGTGATCTGGTTGGAGATGGTGTCGACGCGGCCAGTTTCCAGCATACCGAACAGGCCGGAGAAGCTGGCGGTCACGAACTCGACCTTGTAGCCGGTGCGCTCACCGATCTGGTTCCACATGTCCACCTCGAAGCCTTGCAGCTTGTCCTGCTTGACGAAGGTGAACGGGAAATACTTGCCGGACATGCCGACCTTGATGGTTTCCTGGGCGATGGCCTGACCGGACAGGCTGGCCAGCAGAATGGCGGCGCCGGAAATCAGCTTGATGGTGGATTTCATGGGGATTCCTCTCTCTGTAGTGCAGTATTTTTAGTTGTATTCACGGAATGGCGCTGATGTTATTGGAATAAAGTATAAAAAATAAATGATATTTGGTTATATAAAATAACTGTGGTCGCAGAGTTCCATTCTGTCCACATTGCCGGTTGGCGGCTGTGGGTAACTTTGGGGATGAAATCAGATCCTGGGGCGTTGGATCCTTGAAAGTCAAGGATCTTATTTGCTGGATCCGTGCGGCGGCAACTGGAGATCCGGCCACTAAAAACGTAGAATAGCCGGTCTTTACTTAATCAATTGACGGGAGTCTAGAGTGACTGCTTCGCTATGGCAGCAGTGCCTTAACCGGCTGCAAGATGAGTTGCCCTCGGCAGAATTCAGCATGTGGATCCGGCCGCTTCAAGCGGAGTTGAGTGACAATACTCTGACCCTGTATGCACCGAACCGCTTCGTTCTGGACTGGGTACGCGACAAGTACCTGCTCCGGGTCAACGGCATCATCAACGAGCTGTGCGGAGCGGATGCGCCTACCCTGCGTTTCGACATCGGCAATCGTCCCCATCCCGTCGCGGCCGCAAGGGCCCCGGCGCGCGGTGTCGATCCTGTGAATAACTCTCCCAAGAGCTGGGAAAACAAGGCCGAAACCAAGCCCGAGCCGAACCACAAGAGCAATACCAATGTGAACTATACCTTCGAGAATTTCGTCGAGGGTAAGTCCAACCAGCTGGCTCGTGCGGCCGCCCGTCAGGTGGCCGACAATCCGGGCGGGGCCTACAACCCGCTGTTCCTCTACGGTGGCACCGGCCTGGGCAAGACCCACCTGCTGCACGCCGTCGGCAACGCCATCAAGGATCGCAAGAAAGACGCCAAAGTCATCTACATGCACTCCGAACGGTTCGTGCAGGACATGGTGAAGGCGCTGCAGAATAACGCCATTGAAGAGTTCAAGCGTTATTACCGTAGCGTCGATGCCCTGCTCATCGATGACATCCAGTTTTTTGCGAACAAGGAGCGCTCCCAGGAGGAGTTCTTCCATACCTTCAATGCCCTGCTCGAAGGCAACCAGCAGATCATCCTGACCTCGGATCGCTATCCGAAGGAGATCAACGGTGTCGAGGATCGCCTCAAGTCCCGCTTCGGCTGGGGCCTGACCGTGGCGATCGAGCCACCGGAGCTGGAGACGCGGGTCGCGATCCTGATGCGCAAGGCGGACGAGAACCAGATCCACCTGCCGGACGAAGTGGCCTTCTTCATCGCCAAGCGACTGAGATCCAACGTCCGTGAGCTGGAAGGGGCCCTCAACCGGGTCATCGCCAACGCCAACTTCACCGGTCGCGCCATCAACATCGACTTTGTTCGCGAGGCGCTGCGCGACCTCCTGGCCTTGCAGGAGAAGCTGGTCACCATCGACAACATCCAGAAGACGGTGGCGGAGTACTACAAGATCAAACTGGCGGATCTGCTGTCCAAGCGCCGTTCCCGCTCCGTTGCCCGTCCGCGCCAGCTGGCGATGGCCCTGGCCAAGGAGCTGACCAACCACAGTTTGCCGGAGATCGGGGATGCCTTCGGTGGCCGTGACCACACTACCGTTCTTCATGCCTGCCGCAAGATCGAGCAGCTGAAGGAGGAGAGTCACGACATCAAGGAAGACTATTCCAACCTGATCCGTACTCTTTCGTCCTGATAACGGAACGGAGCGCACCGATGCAGCCCGGGATCCGAACCCTTTCCTCCCAATAACAACGGAGAGCACAGATGCAGCTCGAAATTAGCCGTGAGGCCCTGTTACGTCCTCTGCAACTGGTGTCCGGTGCCCTGGGTGGCCGGCCGACCCTGCCGATCCTCGGCAACGTCCTGCTCGATGTCAGCAATGGTCTGTTGTCGCTGACCGGGACCGATCTCGAAGTGGAGATGATCGGACAGGTTTATCTCAACAGCGACAGCCAGGATGGCCGCACCACAGTGCCGGCCCGCAAGCTGCTGGACATCTGCCGCGGCCTGCCGGAAGGGGCGGAGATTCGTCTCAATACCGAGGGCGAGCGCCTCATCATCCGCTCCGGTCGCTCTCGCTTCAACCTGTCGACCCTGCCGGCGACCGAATACCCGAACATCGAGGACTGGGAGTCCGTGCTCGAGTTCGACATCAGCCAGCTGGAGCTGAAGAAGCTCATCGACGCCACCCAGTTCTCCATGGCGAGCCAGGACGTGCGTTACTACCTGAACGGCATGCTGTTCGAGAGCGAGGGCCACGGCCTGCGCACGGTTGCGACCGACGGCCATCGCCTGGCCACCTGCCGTCGCGAGGTGGTGGGGGAATCGCTACCCGATCATCAGGTCATCCTGCCGCGCAAGGGGGTGCTGGAGCTGGTGCGCCTGCTGGAAGCGGAAGACAAGCCGGTGCGCCTGCAGATCGGCCGCAGCAATCTGCGCGCCGCCCTCGACGGCTTCATCTTCACCTCCAAGCTGGTGGATGGCCGCTTCCCGGACTGGCGTCGCGTCATCCCGAGAGGAAGCGACAAGGCCCTGATCGCCGGTCGCGAGGATCTGCGCCAGGCCTTCGCCCGCGCCGCCATCCTCTCCAACGAGAAATTCCGTGGGGTGCGTCTCAATCTGCAGGAAAACCTGCTGCGCATCACCGCCAACAACCCAGAACAGGAAGAAGCCGAAGAGCTGCTTGACGTACAATATGCCGCTGGCGAGATGGAGATAGGCTTCAACGTCTCCTATGTGCTGGACGTGTTGAATACGTTAAAATGTGACCAAATCCGGATCAGCCTGAGCGATTCCATCAGCAGCGCCATTATTGAGGATTTTGACAGCCAAGATGCCCAGTACGTGGTGATGCCGATGCGGATCTAGTCGTGTCCCTGGTCAAACTCCAGCTCAGCGACTTTCGCAACATTCAGCACGCCAGTCTCGCGCTGTCGCCCGGCCTCAATATCCTGGTCGGGAGCAACGGCAGCGGCAAGACCAGCGTGCTGGAAGCCATTCATTACCTTGGTCTCGGCCGCTCGTTTCGTACTCATTTGACCGGGCGGGTCATCCGCCAGGGCGAACGGGCCTTTACCCTGTTTGCCCAGTGCGAGCTGGAGGGGCGTCAGGTGCCCATCGGGCTTGCCAAGGACAAGGGGGGCGAGACCCAGCTCAAGATTGCCGGTGTCCAGGCCCAGCGCCTGGCCGATCTGGCCGAGCTGTTGCCGGTGCAACTGATCCACCCCGATGGTTTCAGTCTGCTGACCGGTGGGCCCCAGGCACGCCGGGCCTGGCTGGATTGGGGGGTCTTTCATCAGGAACCGACCTTCTTTTCCCTCTGGGGGCGAGTGCGGCGGCTGCTGAAGCAGCGCAATGCCCTGCTGCGCCAGAGCACACAGTATCGCCAGCTGGCGCACTGGGATCAGGAGCTTGTACGTCTGGGTGGTGAGCTGGCCGGCTTTCGCGCCAGTTATTGTCAGGCCATTACCCCCCTGATCAAGGAGATGACGGCAGATTTCCTGCCGGAATTCGATATCAGTCTTGGATTCTATCGAGGCTGGGAAAAAGACACGCCTCTCAATGAGTTGCTGGAGGCGGGGTTCGAACGGGATCGTGCCATGGGGTACACTGGGGTCGGTCCGCAGAAGGCGGACGTGCGGCTCAAGGCAAACGGCGTTCCCGCTCAGGATATTTTGTCCAGGGGTCAGTTGAAGTTGCTGGTCTGTGCCATGCGACTGGCCCAAGGGCTCTATTTGAATCAACATAGCAGCCGCGGCTGTATTTTTTTAATTGATGATTTTGCCTCTGAACTGGATGTCGACAAGCGTCGTCTGCTGGCTGCAAGGCTGAAGCAGTGTGCGTCTCAGGTGTTCATTACCGCCATCGATACCGGCCAGCTCGCAGACATGATGGATGCGAGTGACTGCAAGCTGTTCCACGTGGAACAAGGCAAGATCTCCGAAACGTTAGAGAAGGCAGAGAGTAAGCTATGAGTGAAAATACTTACGACTCCTCGAATATCAAGGTGCTGAAGGGCCTGGATGCGGTCCGCAAGCGCCCGGGGATGTACATCGGCGATACGGACGATGGATCGGGTCTGCACCACATGGTGTTCGAGGTCGTCGACAACTCCATTGACGAGGCGCTCGCTGGCTACTGCTCCGATATCCAGGTCAAGATCCACTCCGACGGCTCCGTCTCCGTGCGCGACAACGGTCGTGGCATTCCGGTGGACATTCACCCGGAAGAGGGCCGCTCCGCCGCCGAAGTCATCATGACGGTGCTGCACGCGGGCGGCAAGTTCGATGACAACTCCTACAAGGTGTCCGGCGGCCTGCACGGCGTGGGCGTCTCCGTGGTGAACGCGCTCTCCGACAAGCTGCTGCTGACCATCCGCCGCAACGGTCACGTCTACGAGCAGACCTATCACCTGGGCGAGCCGCAGGCGCCGCTCAAGCAGATCGGCGACAGCACCGGCACCGGGACCGAGGTGCGCTTCTGGCCGAGCCCGACCATCTTCAGCGACACCCTGTTCCACTACGAGATCCTGGCCAAGCGTCTGCGCGAGCTCTCCTTCCTCAACTCCGGCGTTTCCATCCGCCTGATGGACGAGCGTGACGGCCGTGAGGCGCACTTCTGCTACGAGGGGGGCATCAAGGCCTTCGTTGAGTACCTGAACCAGAACAAGACCCCGATCCACCCCAAGGTATTCCATTTCACCACTGAGCAGGACGGCATCGGCGTCGAAGTCGCCATGCAGTGGAACGACGCCTATCAGGAAGGGGTCTACTGCTTCACCAACAACATCCCGCAGCGGGATGGTGGTACCCACCTAGTGGGCTTCCGTACCGCGCTGACCCGGACGCTGAACAACTACATGGACAAGGAGGACTACAGCAAGAAGGCCAAGTCCGCCGCCAGTGGTGACGACGTCCGTGAAGGTCTGATCGCCGTCATCTCCGTCAAGGTACCGGATCCCAAGTTCTCCTCCCAGACCAAGGACAAGCTGGTCTCGTCCGAGGTGAAGACTGCCGTCGAGCAGGCGATGGGCGAGAAGCTGGCGGACTTCCTGCTGGAAAACCCGGGCGATGCCAAGATCGTGGTCAACAAGATCATCGATGCGGCCCGCGCCCGTGAGGCGGCCCGCAAGGCCCGCGAACTGACCCGCCGTAAAGGCGCGCTGGACATCGCAGGTCTGCCCGGCAAGCTGGCGGATTGCCAGGAGAAAGACCCGGCCCTGTCCGAACTCTACATAGTGGAGGGTGACTCTGCGGGTGGTTCCGCCAAGCAGGGTCGCAACCGGAAGAACCAGGCCATTCTGCCGCTCAAGGGCAAGATCCTGAACGTGGAGAAGGCCCGCTTCGACAAGATGATCTCCTCCCAGGAGGTGGGCACCCTGATCACCGCCCTGGGCTGCGGCATCGGTCGCGACGAGTACAACCCGGACAAGCTGCGCTATCACAACATCATCATCATGACGGATGCGGACGTCGATGGTGCGCACATCCGTACCCTGCTGCTGACCTTCTTCTATCGTCAGATGCCGGAAATCATCGAGCGTGGCTATGTCTTCATCGCCCAGCCGCCGCTCTACAAGGTGAAGAAGGGCAAGCAGGAGCAGTACCTGAAAGACGAGGACGCGCTGCTGCAATACCAGACCGCCATGGCGCTGGACGGTGCGACCCTGCACGTCAACGAATCGGCCCCGGCCATCGGTGGCGAGGCGCTGGAGCGTCTGGTGAACCAGCATCGTGCCGTCTCTCACTTGATCACTCGCATGTCCCGCCGTGCGCCGGAAGCCGTGCTGACCCAGCTGATCTATCAGCCAGAGCTGAACGAAACCCTGCTGGCCAGCGAGAGCGAGTTGCAGGCCTGGTGCCAGAGCATGGAAGCCGTGCTCAACGAGAGCAACCACGGCATCCAGTACCAGATGCAGGTACGCCGCGACGAAGAGCGCAGCCTGTTCGTGCCGCACGCCGTGGTACGCCAGCACGGGGTCGACCGCGAATACCCGCTCAGCTACGACTTCCTGCAATCCGGCGAGTACCGTCAATTGGTCTCCCTGGGCAAGGAGATTGCCAACCTGATCGAGGAAGGCGGTTACATCAAGCGTGGCGAGAAGGTCAAACCGGTCGCGAACTTCGTGGAAGCGGTTGAATGGCTGATGGGGGAAGGCAAGCGTGGCATCTACATCCAGCGCTATAAAGGGCTGGGCGAGATGAACCCGGACCAGCTGTGGGAAACCACCATGGATCCGGAAGCCCGCCGCATGCTACGCGTCACCATCGACGATGCCGTCGGTGCCGACCAACTCTTCTCCACCCTGATGGGGGACGCCGTAGAGCCCCGTCGCGACTTTATCGAGACCAACGCTCTGCGTGTGGCCAACCTCGACGTCTAATTCGATACGGTTAGCGCGATATAAGAAAGCCGCTCCTTGTGAGCGGCTTTTTGTTTTTGGCATCTTGAGCTACATCCGCTCGTTCCACGTGGAACATGGACTCCGCTAATCCCATTCGATTGCAGGACTGGAGGAACGGCCTGTAGCTCTGGCGAGAAACAGCCTGCAACGGACAACAAGAAGATTTTTCGATCAGGGGTCTTGAAAGCCGAAAGCGGGCCCCTATATAGATAACAAGGCCGGAACGCTCGACAGAGGTTTCGACCAGGAGCCCGTCAATCAGGAGGGCAAACAATTCGTTATCGCTCAAAAGAGGATAATACTATGCGTTCTATCGACTTTTCTCCGCTCTATCGTTCTGCCATCGGTTTCGATCGTCTGGCCACTCTCATCGAATCTGCCGCCAGCAATGGCAATGCCGGTTACCCCCCCTACAACATCGAGCAGCTGGGTGACAGCGACTATCGCATCAGCATGGCGGTGGCTGGCTTTACCCAGGAAGAGCTGGAGCTGAGCTTCCAGGAAAATCTGCTGACGGTGAAGGGCAACAAACAGGCCGACACCGAGCGCAACTACCTCTATCAAGGCATAGCCGAGCGCGGCTTCGAGCGTCGCTTCCAGCTGGCCGACTATGTGCGGGTGAAGGGCGCCGACCTGAAAAACGGTCTGCTGCACATCGATCTGGTGCGCGAAGTGCCCGAGGCGATGAAGCCTCGCAAGATCGAGATCAACGGCTGACAGCCTGACCTCGTTGCATTGTTGATGTTTCCCGGGTGCCGATTGACGGGCCCGTGGAGAGTAAACCCTGTTGCTTTATAGAAGGATAGGATCATGCGTAACCTCGATTTTTCTCATCTCTATTCCAATGCCGTCGGCTTCGAGCGGATGGCCCGTGAGCTGGAAGGCCTGTTCGATCAGAAGACCTCGGCTTACCCCCCGTACAACATCGAAAAACGCGATCATGACAGCTACCTCATCACGGTTGCCGTGGCCGGTTTCGATCGCAATGAGCTGGAGCTGGAGACCGAAAACGGCACCCTCAAGGTGAAGGGGCGCAAGGTCGCCTCCATGGGCGAGCGCCAGTTCCTTCATCAGGGGATCGCCGAGCGGGACTTCGAGCTCGCCTTCAAGCTGAGCCAGCACGTGGAAGTGCAGGGGGCTAAACTGGAGCACGGTCTGCTGACCATAGAGCTGGCCCGGGAGCTGCCGGAGGCGCTCAAGCCCCGCGCCATTCCCATCGGCAAACCAGAGCAACTGGCGCTGCCCGGCTAAACAGTATCGCTGACCACCCGATAGAAGAGAGGCCTGCATTCGCAGGCCTCTCTGTTTTTGTATCGCCGAGAGGGGATTAGCCGGCGTAGAGGGCGTTGATCTCGTCGGCCAGAATGGCGATGCCGCGACGCACCAGTTCCTCGCTCTGGGAGTAGTTGAGACGGATGCACTCCCGGCTGTGACGCCACTCGGGATCGTCGATGCCGGGGAAGAAGTAGTGGCCAGGCACGATCAGCAGGTTCTTCGCCTTCAATCGCTCGTAGAGTTCCTGGCAGTGGATCGGCAGGTCTTCGAACCAGAGCCAGAGGAAGAGGGCGCCTTCCGGCTTGTGAATGTGGAAGCGGGGATCCGGAATGGCATCCCGCAACAGCTGCACCGCGAGATCGGCCTTCTGGCGATAGAAGGGTTTCACCACCTGTTCGCTCAGGGTGATGATGTCGCCGCTTTCGATCATCGGAATGGTGATGGCGGGTCCCAGGCTACCGGGTGCCAGGTTGATGATGCCGCTCAGATTGGTGATGGCCCGGATGATCTTCTCGTCGGCGATGACGATGCCGCAGCGGGTGCCAGGCAACCCCAGCTTGGAGAGGCTCATGCAGAGGATGGTGTTGGCATTCCAGAACGGCTTGGCCTCGCTGAAGATGATGCCGGGGAAGGGGACGCCGTAGGCGTTGTCGATGAGCAGCGGGATCCCCTTGTCGCGGGCGATCTGATCGAGGTGCTCGATCTCCTCGTCGGTCAGCACGTTGCCGGTGGGGTTGGTCGGACGGGAGACGCAGATCACCCCGATGTCATCGCCTACCTGCAGGCTCTCGAAGTCCACGTGATATTTGAACTGGCCGTCTGGCAGCTTCTCGATGGTGGGTTTGTAGGCCACGAAGTGATCGTCCGAGAGGGCCGAGTCGGCATAGCCGATGTATTCGGGGGCCAGCGGGAACAGCACCTTCTTCTTGCGGCCGTCGGCGAACTCACCGGCTAGCAGGTTGAACAGATAGAAGAAAGCGTTCTGGCTGCCGTTGGTCAGGGCGATGTTGCGGGCGGAGATCTCCCAGCCCAGCTCCTTGCTGAGTAGCCCGGCCAGCGCTCTGGTAAACCTGTCCTTGCCTTGCGGGCCGTCGTAGTTGGCCATGGCCTTGATTAGTTCGCCGTTGTCCAGCAGGGTCTTTGCCTCGGTCTGGAAGCGCTCAAGCATGGCGGGGATGGGGGCCGGGTTGCCGCCTCCCAGCATGATGGCGTCGGGGTTGAGCAGTCCCTGATTGAGGTCGTCCATGAGTTGGGTAATACCGGCGTGGCGAGTGAACTTCTCGCCGAACAAGGAGAATTCCATTCGGTGGCAAATCCAGAGTCAGTTGTTAGGGGGGAGCTAGCACCATAGCTCAGTTTAAAAGCGGGTGTCGATCAAAAAAATGGAGTGTTCCACGTGAAACAAGGGGTGTTCCCTGGGTGTGGTAAAAACAACCACTTATAGGTTTTAAAATAACCAATGGACATGCTCAGAGTGCCATCAATAGCATCAAAAAAATACTTATATCATTAAAATCATAAGCTTATAAATCTGGCACAACTATTGGAGTAGCTATCTGGTCATCCCAACCACACCGGAGCACACCAGATGAAAATCCTGATCGCAACCTTGATTGCCTGCAGCCTGAGCCTGAACGTCATGGCCGACGAATACCCCAGACCCGAACTGGACAGCGTCAAGCTGGAGCAGGAAATATTGGCCCAGCAGCAGCAGGCCTCCCATGCCGTGGTGGCGGAAGCCATTCACAACCTCAAGCCGCTGGCGCTGGATACCCTGGTGGTGGAGGCGAGCTCGGCCGATACGACTCACCCCGAGAGTTGAGATAGCGCAAGGGGGTCTGCCCCGTATGTTGCCTGAAGAAGGCGATGAAGGCGCTGTCGCTGGCGAACTCCAGCGCAGGCGCCACCCGGCTGATGGGCTCGGCTTCTGCCAGCAGCTCCAGCGCCCGCAGCAGTCGCCACTGCTGACGCCAGGCCTGGTAGCTCATGCCGGTCTCCCGCATGAAGATGCGGCCTATGGTCTTGTCACTGGCACCCACCCGTTCGGCCAGCCGGTTGAGCCGATCGGGCAGGGCGCCACCCTGTTTCACCTCCTGCAGCCAGCCGGCCAGACGAACGTCTGACGGCAGCGGCAACAGCCAGGATTCCCGCGGCGCTTGCGCCAGCTCCTCTTTCAATAATGCCAGCGTGCAGGTCTGCTCTGCCTCCGGCTTGTCCCACGGCCAGAGCGCCATCCGTTCGATGATCTCCCGCAGCAGCGGGTTGACCGCCAGCACCGCCATCTCGGCCGGCAAGCCAGGCTCCGGCTGGAAGTAGAGGGAGCGATAGGCCACCACCCCGCGCATCAGCACCCGATGGGGCAGACCCGCCGGCAACCAGGCGGCTCGCGTCGGCGGGAGCAGGCAGACCTGATCGTCCAGCTCTATGGTCATGCAGCCGGCCTGGGCGAACAGCAGCTGATGGCGCCTGTGCTGGTGGCGGCCGGAGTCGTGCCAGCCGAGGGCGGCGGCGATCCCGATGGCACTGCCGTCGTGCTGGTCCGGATCAAAAGGGTGATCGGGAAGAATAAAGGCCATGTGTCCGATTCTTGATGTTTATAGTCTTGCTTATTGTAATCGGACAATCGGCGTCACTCTAGAATGACGGCCTCTCTAGTGAAGGAGGTTTGTCATGAACAACAAGTTGCCACCGCTCTGGCTGGTGGTCGGACTGATGATGTTTCCGCAGATAGTGGAGACCATCTACAGCCCGGTACTGACCCATATCGCCACTGAGTTTCGGGTGAGCGAGGGGCAGGCATCCCAGACCCTGTCGGTCTATTTTCTGGCGTTTGCGGCGGGCGTGGTCTGCTGGGGAAGACTGTGCGATCTCATCGGTCGGCGCCCAGCCATGCTGGCGGGGTTGCTCACCTATGGCGCCGGCACCCTGCTGGCGTTGCTGGCCACCCAGTTTGAAACCCTGCTGCTGGCCCGGGTCATTGCGGCCTTCGGTGCCGCCGTGGGCTCAGTGGTGACCCAGACCATGCTGCGCGACAGCTATCAGGGCAGCGATCTGGCGCGGGTCTTTTCGGTGATGGGCATAGCGCTCTCCCTGAGCCCAGTACTGGGGCTGGTGAGCGGCGGCCTGCTGGCCGATGGTTTTGGTTATCTCGGGGTATTTGGCGCCCTGCTGGCGCTGGCAGTCGGCTTGTTGCTGATGGCCTGCCGGCAGTTGCCGGAAACCCGGCCGATCACCACCCAGCGAATGGCACTCTGGCCACTGGCATGCCGGATGGTGCGTGATAGCGGCTTGTGGCGCAGCGCCGCTCTGGTGGCCCTGTTCAACACCATGCTTTTCGGCTACTACAGTCTGGCGCCATTTCTGTTTGCCGGGCTGGGGCTGAGCGCGGGCGAGTTTGGTTACTCCGGTGTCGTGCTGGCACAGGCGACCCTGGGGGGCAGTCTGCTCAACAAGCGTCTGCTGGGGCTTGGCTGGTCGCCTGCCTCCCTGATCCGGCTCGCCGCCGTGTTGGCGCTGGGCTCGGGTTGGCTGGTGTGGGCCAGTCAGGCTTCGCTCTGGTTTCTGCTGCCCATGATGGGTGTGGTAGTGGCATTCGGGCTGGCTATCCCCAATGTGCTGAGCCAGGCGCTGCTGGCCTATCGGGAGGTGGCAGGCAGTGCCGGCGCCCTGTTCGGGCTCGGTTACTACCTGTTGCTCAGCCTGGGGTTGGCGGTTGCAGCCAGCTTGCAGGATCTCGGTCTGCTGCTCGGTGGCTGCGGACTGTTGGCCCTGTGTTGTTGCTGGCGACGTTCCACGTGAAACATCAGCTGCCGATAAAACGGTAGCCGATGCCGGATTCGGTCTCGATCAGACTGGGTTGCTGGGGATTATCCCCCAGCTTTTTGCGCAGGCTGGCGATGACGATGCGCAGGTAGTGGGTGTCCTCCTTGTGGCTCGGCCCCCAGATGTCGTTGAGCAGCTGGGTCTGCAGCACCAGCTTGCCGGGGTGGCACACCAGCGCCTGCAGCAGGGCGAACTCCTTGCGGGAGAGGGCCACCTCCTCCTCCCTCAGGGTGACCCTGTGGCTGCTGCTGTCCAGGGTCAGGCCGCAGTGGGGGAAGTGGCGGCACTCGCCGCTGGTGGCGCCGACCCGCTGGCGCAGCAGCACCCGGATGCGGGCCATCATCTCGCCGACGCCAAACGGCTTGCTCATGTAGTCGTTGGCTCCCGCATCCAGCAGGCGTACCTTCTCCTGCTCCGAGTCCCGTGCCGACAGCACCAGTACCGGATGCTGATGGTGCTCGCGAATGGCCTGCAACACCTGGAGGCCATCCCCATCCGGCAGACCCAGATCCAGGATCACCAGGTCGGGGTTGAGGTGGCGATACTGCGCCAGCCCCTCGTTGACGCCGACCGCCTCGCTCACCCTGTGCCCCTCGGCGACCAGGCTGATCCGCAAAAAACGGCGGATGGCCGCCTCGTCGTCGATGACCAGTATGTGAGCCATTCAACCTCCAGCTCGCAGATAAAAAAGGGCGGCGACCATCAGGCCGCCGGAGCGTTGAGGGCCAGCGGCAGGGAGATGCGCATGCAGGTGCCGTTGCCGTTGGGGCCGGAAAAGGCCCAGATGCGGCCCCCGTGGACCTCTATCATAGCGCGGGAAATGGCGAGGCCAAGTCCGGTGCCGCGGCTGCCGCAATCCCCGACCGGCTGGGTGTAGAAGAGGTTGAAGATCTTGTCCCGGTCCGACTCGGCGATACCGACCCCGATATCGATGATGTCGATGATGAGGTCGGGGTCCGCCAGCATTACCTTGAACTCGATGGGGGTGCCGGCCGGCGAGTAGCGGGAGGCGTTGTCGAGGATGTTGACCAGCACCTGCTCGATCAGGGCGCCGTGCACATAGAGCCGGGGGATCTGCTGATCGAAGTGCACCAGCAGCTTGTGCTGACGCCAGGAGGAGTCGAGCCGGCGACGGGCATTCTCCACCAGATCCGCCAGCTCGACCCAGTCCCGTTTCAGCTGGAAGTCCGGCGAACCGATCCGGGTCATGTCCAGCAGGTTCTGCACATAGCTGTGCAGGCGGCGCGCCTCCTCCTGCACCGAGTGGAGCAACTCGTCGCGGTCCTCCGCACTTATCCGGTCGCCATATTCCTGCAGGGTGCTGCCGGCCCCCATGATGGTGGCGAGCGGCGTCTTCAAATCGTGGGAGACCGAGGAGAGCAGGGCGGCGCGCATCCGGTCGGTCTCTGCCTGCAGCTGGCTGTCGGCCAGCCGCTCGTTGAGGTCGATCCGTGCCAGGGCGGCGCGGATGTCGGTGAGCAGCGCCTGCAGCTGATGTTCGGCCGAGGAGGCGAGCGGATTGGCCAGCAATATGCCCAGCACCAGGTCATCGCTGAGGTGATGGTACTGGGCCTCGGCCGCGTTGAGGGTGGCGGTGTGGGCGCCGGCGCTCTGCTTCTGGGCCAGACACCAGTCGATGGCCGCCTTGTCGGTCTGTCCCGGCTTGTGTTCGGTCGAGCCCGCCCAGTACTGGTAGTGGTGGTCGAGGGCGAACACCGGCTGGCCCAGCGCCAGCGAGATGGCCTGGCAACCTTGCCTCAGTACCTCGACCGGGCTGCTGGCGGTGGCCAGCCCCTGGCTCAGGGAGAGCAGGGCGTTGCCCAGCTGCTGGGTCTCGCGCAGACCGACCAGCTGCTGGCGCTGACGGGAGGCGAGGCGTCCGGCCGTGATGCCGACGATGAGCAGCACGAAGAGGGTGAGCAGGTCGCTGTGGCTGGCCACGCTCAACGAGAAATAGGGGACGGTGAACAACAGGTTGTGTCCGACGAAGCCCAGCACGGCGGCCAGGATGGCGGGCACCAGGCTGGTGGTGAGAGCAGTGGCCAGCACCCCCAGCACGAACAGCATGGGCAGGGAGGCGGGGGGCAGCCAGTGGGAGAGGCCCCAGACGGCGGCCGAGGTGGTCCCCATGATGACCACCGCCAGCAGGCTCTGGCGAATGTCCTTGGGGTGGGGTGGCTGCAACCTAGGTCCGGTTTTTCGCTGCTCCGTGTCCACCAGGGTGATCTCGAGTCCCTCAGCTTTCTTGAGCAGATGCTGCACCAGGGAGCGGCGCCAGGGCGCCTTGCGGGGTTTGCCCAGCAGCAGCTGCGACACCTGCTGCTGTTCGGCCGTCTCCAGCAGTGCGTCGGCCACCGCCGGGCTGGAGAGGGTCAGCACCTTGGCACCCAGCTGGGAGGCGAGCGCCAGCGCCTGCTCCTGCTCGGCGGAACGCTGCCCCTTGCTGTCGACGTGCACCACCAGCCAGGGCAGCTGACGGCGCTGGGCGAAGCGGTGGCCGTAGCGCACCAGGGCGGCGCCGTGCTCGTCGCCGAGGCAGACCATCAGCTTGCCCCGCAGCGGCAGTGTGGTCTTGCCGGCGGCCTGCCACTGCAGTTGCAGATCCCCCTCCACGTGGCTGGCAGCGGTCTGCATCGCCAGCTCCCGCAGGGCGGTCAGGTTGTTGAGGGAGAAGAAGGATTGCAGGGCGGCCTTGGCCTGGTGGGGCACATAGACCTTGCCCTCCTTGAGGCGGCCGAGCAGCTCCTTGGGAGGCAGGTCGATCAGCACCAGGCTGTCGGCCTCCAGCAGCACCTGGTCGGGCAGGGTCTCCTTGACTCTGACCCCGGTCAGCTGCCACACCAGATCGTTGAGGCTCTCCAGGTGTTGCACGTTGAGGGTGGTATAGACGTCGATACCGGCACCGAGCAGCTCCTCCACGTCCTGCCAGCGCTTCTCGTGGCGGCTGCCGGGGGCGTTGCTGTGGGCCAGCTCGTCCACCACGGCGATGGCGGGTTTGCGGGTCAGCAGGCCGTCGAGATCCATCTCCTCCAGCCGCTGCTGGCGGTGCAGGTACAGCTTGCGCGGCTGGATGGCGAGCTTGTCGAGCAGGGCCAGGGTCTCCTGGCGGCCGTGGGTCTCCACCACCCCGATCAGGATGTCGACCCCCTCTCTGGCCTGTTCCCTCACCGCCTGCAGCATGGCGTAGGTCTTGCCCACACCGGGGGCGGCGCCGAGAAACACCTTCAGCTTGCCCCTGTGATCCTGCTCCAGACTGGCCAGCAGGGCATCGGCCCTCACCTCATCACGCATTCTTGTCCTTATCGAGCTGCAGATTCAGCTGGAGAATATTGACCACCTGGGGGCCAAGGATACCAGCTTGTGCCGCCGACTTGACCTGCTCCGTCAGACGGACGGGATCCAGCCCCCGTTGCCCGGCGACCCGGTCCACCTGAGCCAGCACCGCATCGAGGGGCAGATGGGGATCGAGGCCGGAGGCGGAGCGGGTCAGCAGGGCGGGGACCCTGGCTTCCGGCTGCGCCCTGGCCGCCGCTGCGGCAAACTCGGCCCGCAGGGGCGAGCTCATCCCCAGGTTGCTGGCGCTGCCACCTATGGTGGCGAAGTCGCTGGCGGAGGGGCGGGAGTGGAAGTAGTCGGCCCGCTCGAACTTCTGGGCCAGCAGGGCGCTGCCGATCACCTGCTGCTTGTCGTTGGTGAGCAGGCTGCCGTTGGCCTGCCAGGGGAATATAAGCTGGGCCAGCCCGGTGACGGCCAGCGGATAAGCCACCCCCAGCAGCAGGGTCAGGGTCAGCAGGGTTCTGATTGCTATCATGATTTTCTTGCTCCAAATGCGTTGAGTGGATGCGGGTCTGCCCCGCATCCGGTGATGTTGTTACACCAGCCCCAGGCCGGTGATGACCAGGTCGATCAACTTGATGCCGGTGTATGGGGGCACGGTCTGGCCGTGGATACCATCGCGCGGCGTTTTCATCACACCAGCCCCAGGCCGGTGATAACCAGGTCGAGCAGCTTGATACCTATGAAGGGCACGATCAGGCCGCCGACGCCGTAAATCAGCAGGTTGCGGCGCAGCAGGCTGGCTGCCGTGCCCTGCAGGCTGACCCCGCGCAGGGCCAGCGGCACCAGCGCTACGATGATCAGGGCGTTGAAGATGATGGCCGACAGGATGGCACTCTCGGGACTGCCCAGCTGCATCAGGTTCAGCGCCCCCAGCTGCGGATAGGCGGCGATGAACAGGGCCGGCAGGATGGCGAAGTACTTGGCCACGTCGTTGGCGATGGAGAAGGTGGTCAGGGCGCCACGGGTCACCAGCAACTGCTTGCCCACCAGCACCACGTCCAGCAGCTTGGTGGGGTTGGAGTCGAGATCCACCAGATTGCCCGCCTCCTTGGCTGCCTGGGTGCCCTCGTTCATGGCCAGCCCCACGTCGGCCTGGGCCAGTGCAGGGGCGTCGTTGGCGCCGTCCCCGCACATGGCGACCAGCCGGCCGTCGGCCTGCTCCTGGCGGATGTAGGCCAGCTTCTTCTCCGGTGTCGCCTCGGCGATGAAGTCGTCCACCCCGGCCTCGGCGGCGATGGCGGCGGCGGTCAGCGGGTTGTCGCCGGTGATCATCACGGTGCGGATCCCCATGTGGCGCAGGATCTGGAAGCGGGCCTTGATGCCAGGCTTGATGATGTCCTTGAGGAACACCACCCCCAGCAGCTTCTCGTGGGTGCAGACCAGCAGCGGGGTGCCGCCCTGGCGAGCTATGCTGTCCACCGACTTGAGAATGGGCTCGGGCACCGCCTTGCGATCGAGGGAGAGGTAGCGCAGCACGGCATCCACCGCCCCCTTGCGATAGCGATGGCCGTTGCGATCCAGCCCGCTCAGCCGGGTCTCGGCGCTGAAGGGGATCAGGATGTCGCTCTCCAGCTGGCTCGGTCTGGTGTGGCTCTTGCCCGCCAGGGTCAGGATGGACTTGCCCTCCGGCGTGTTGTCACCCAGCGAGGCCAGCATGGCGGCCTGAGCCAGCAGGGCCGGATCGATACCGGGGGCCGGGATCAGCTCGTCCGCCATCCGGTTGCCGAAGGTGATGGTGCCGGTCTTGTCCAGCAGCAAGGTGCGCACGTCGCCGGCGGCCTCCACCGCCCGGCCCGACTTGGCGATCACGTTGAGCTTCACCAGCCGGTCCATGCCGGCGATGCCGATGGCGGAGAGCAGACCGCCGATGGTGGTCGGGATCAGGGTGATGAACAGGGCCAGCAGGTAGAGCCGGGGCACCTGGGTGCCGTTGTAGTCGAGGAACCAGGGCAGGGTGGCCACCACCAGCAGGAAGATCAGGGTCAGCCCCACCAGCAGGGCATCCAGCGCCATCTCGTTGGGGGTCTTCTGGCGCTTGGCCCCTTCCACCAGCGCAATCATCCGATCCAGGGTGCTTTCGCCCGGATTGTTGCTGATGCGCACCCAGATCTCGTCGGAGACGACAGTGGTGTTGCCGGTCACGCCGCTGCGATCGGTGCCCGACTCGCGGATGACGGGGGCGGATTCGCCGGTGATGGCCGCCTCGTTGACCGAGGCGATGCCGGCGACCACTTCGCCGTCGGCGGGGATCATCTCGCCGCTGCGCACCAGCACCAGATCGCCCTTGCGCAGGCTGGTGGCCGGCACCCACTCCCCCTTGTCATCCTGCGGATGGGTGATCCGGCGCGCCCTGAGCTGGCTCATGCCGGCCTTCAGACTGTCGGCCCGTGCCTTGCCGCGCCCCTCGGCCAGGGTCTCGGCGAAGTTGGCAAACCAGAGGGTGAGCCAGAGCCAGGCAGTCAGCTGCCAGGCCAGCGAAGGGGCGACGCCGGAGACAGGCTGCCCCAGCAGGGACTCCACGCTGGCCATCACGGCCGCCAGCCAGAGGGTGAACAGGATGGGGCTGCCGAGCAGCGCCCTGGGGTTGAAGCGATAGAGGGCTTCCACCATGGCCTGCATGATCTGTGATTTCTGTTTCTTGCCCTTCACCTTGAGGGTGTCGGTGCTCATTGAAGCGGACTTGCTCATTGGAAAGCTCCCAGCATCGAATAGTTGACCACGGCGATCAGTGGGGTGCGCAGCATCAGAAGGCACCTCCCAGCAGGCTCAGGTGTTCCGCCACCGGACCCAGCGCCAGCACCGGCAGGAAGGAAAGACCCCCCATCAGCAGCACGGTGACGATCAGCAGGGTGATGAAGAGCGGGCCGCTGACGGGGAAGTCCCCCTCGCTTCGCTCCTGGCGCGGGGCGCGGGCCAGCTGGCCGGCGATGGCAAGCACCGGAATGATGTAGCCGAAGCGGCCGAGCAGCATGGCCAGCCCGATGGCGATGCACTGCCAGTTGTCGGCTGCGGCCAGGCCGGCGAAGGCGGAGCCGTTGTTGCCGGCGGCCGAGGCGTAGGCATAGATCAGTCGGGACAGGCCGTGGGGGCCGTCGTGACCGATGACGGTGGCGGCGTCCGGCATCAGCAGGGTGATACCGCCGATCACCAATACCCCGACCGGCATCACCAGCATGCTGGCGACCACCCACTTCATCTCGGTGATGCCGAGTCGTTTGCCCAGATAGGTCGGGGTACGCCCCACCATCAGGCCGCACAGGAATACGGTCAGCAGCACGAACAGCATCATGCCGTAGATGCCGGAGCCGACCCCGCCGAAGATGACCTCGCCGAGCAGCATGTTGATCATGCCGACCATGCCGCCGAGGGGGGTGAAGCTGTCGTGCATGGCGTTGACCGAGCCGTTGGAGGCGCTGGTGGTCGCCACTTCCCAGATGCTGGAGAGCAGGGGGCCGAAGCGGCTCTCCTTGCCTTCCCAGTTGCCGGCCATGCTGCTGGCGTCAGTGGTGAGCTGGGCGAGGGTAGGGTCCGGTTTCAGCTCCTGGGTGATGGAGACGAAGAGCCCGATCACCATCATCAGGGTCATGGCGACGAGGATGGCTCGGCTGTGGGCCAGGTCCTTCACGTAGCGACCCAGGGTGCAGACCATGGCGGCGGCCAGCGTCAGCAGGGCGACCATCTCCAGCCAGTTGGAGAGGGCGGTCGGGTTCTCGAACGGATGGGCCGAGTTGACGCCGAAGAAGCCGCCGCCGTTGGAGCCGAGCTGCTTGATGGCGATCTGGGAGGCGGCCGGGCCGAGCGGCAACAGCTGCTCCTGGCCTTCCAGCGCGTGGAACGGCAGGTAGGCCGACAGGCTCTGGGGTACCCCCTGCCAGACCAGCAGCAACGCCAGGATCAATGCCATCGGCAGCAGCACGTAGAGGCAGAAACGCACCAGATCCTGCCAGAAGTTGCCGAGGTGGGTGGTCTGCTGGCGGGCGATGCCGCGAAACAGGGCGATGGCGACGGCGGCACCGGTGGCAGCCGAGACGAAGTTCTGGGTGGTGAGCCCCACCATCTGGCTGAAGTAGGAGAGGCTGGCCTCGCCGGAGTAGGCCTGCCAGTTGGTGTTGGTCATGAAGCTGACCGCGGTGTTGAAGGCGAGTTGCCAGTTCAGCCCGGGCAGCTGTTGCGGGTTGAGGGGCAGCAGCCCTTGCGCCAGCAGGATCAGGAACAGCAGGCCGAAGCCGGCACCGTTGAAGGCCAGCAGGCTGAGGGCGTAGGACTTCCAGTCCTGCTCGCGCCCGTCCGTGCCGCAGCAGGCCAGGGTGGCGCGCTCGACGGGAGCCAGCCAGCGACTCTTGCCCTCAAATACCCGATACAGGTAGTTGCCAAGCAGAGGCGCCGGCAGCAGCACCAGCAGTACAAACGCGACGGGATAGATGATCTCTTGCCACATATCCGGTTCCTCACTCATGGGTGCGCGCGAGGGCGCGCAGCAGATAGCCCGCGAGGGCGAGGACCAGCAGCAGATATAGCCAATTCATAACGACTCCGTTGAGGTAATTAGCGTCAGGGACCGATGCATATCCGTGTCGATCCCAGAGGTGTCATTGACGATGAAAGGGTATGAAAGAGGGGCGTAAAGGCGCCATAAAGCGGCCGGGAGCGGGCGTAAAATCGGCGTAAAGAAGGCGGGTTTTGCGAGGGATCTGCGGTGGATGGAACAAAAAACCCGGCCTGAGCCGGGTTTGGTAGCAAGTCGCTGTGACCTTGATATGCGGTTAGCGCATGGTCGCAGACTCTTCCGTGCTGGTGGGATGAAGAGGGTTGGGGTGTTGAGAGAGTCCCCTTGTTTCTCCCCTCACACGGCCATCAGCGCATGGTCACAAACTCTTCTGCGCTGGTGGGATGGATAGCGACACAGTTGTCGAAGTCCGCCTTGGTGGCACCCATCTTCATGGCGACACCGAAGCCTTGCAGGATCTCGTCCATGGCGAAGCCGATGCCGTGCAGGCCGACCACTTTCTCCTCGGGGCCGACACAGACGAGTTTCATCCGGGTGGGCTGGCGATGCTGGGTCAGCGCCGAGTACATGGCGGTGAACTGGCTGCGGTAGACCTTGACCTGATCCTCACCGTATTCGGCGACAGCTTCCGGCTCGGTCAGCCCTATGGTGCCGATGGGTGGGTGGCTGAACACCACTGTCGGCACCAGATCGTAGTTGAGGTGCTCGTTCGGCTTGTTGTTGAACAGCCGCTCCGAGAGGCGACGGCCCGCCGCGACGGCGACCGGGGTGAGCTGGATCCGGCCGGTGTTGTCACCGACGGCATAGAGGTTGGCGACGGCGGTATTCTGGAACTTGTCGGTCGGGATAAAGCCCTGCTCGTCCAGCGTGATACCGGTGGCGGCCAGGTTCAGGTTGTCGGTGGCCGGGACGCGGCCGATGGCCCAGATCAGGCAGTCGACGGTGAGGTGGCGACCATCTTCCAGCTGCAGGGTCAGGCTGTCGTCAGCGTTCTTGACCACGGCTTTCGGAATGGCGTGGGTGTGCAGTTTGGGCCCTTCCTGCGCCATGATCTCCACCAGGGTCTCGTGGATCATGGGGTCGAAGTTGCGCAGCGGCGCGTGCTTGCGCACCACTAGGTGGGTCTCGGAGCCAAGCGCCTGCATCACGCCGGCGATCTCCACGGCGATATAGCCGGCCCCCACCACGGCCACCCGTTTTGGTTGGCTTTGCAGCTCGAAGAAGCCGTCGGAGTCGATGCCCAGCTCGGCCCCCGGGATGGCCGGCACTTCGGGGCGGCCACCGGTGGCGATCAGGATGTGATCGGCCGTGTACTGCTCGCCATTGACCTCGATGGTGTTGCTGCTGACGAAGCGGGCGAAGCCCTTGATGACGGTGATCTGGTTCTTGCCCAGCACGTTCTGGTAGGACTGATGAATGCGGCCGATATAGGCCTGGCGGGACTCGACCAGCTTGGCCCAGCTGAAGTGGTTGAGGGTGGTGTCGAAGCCGTAGTCGGCGCCATATCTCAGGGCATCGGCGATCTGGCCCGCATACCACATGGCCTTCTTCGGCACGCAACCGACGTTGACGCAGGTACCGCCCAGCTCTTTGGCTTCGATCAGGGCGACGCGCTTGCCGTACATGGCGGCCCGGTTGGCCGAGGCGATACCACCGCTGCCGCCACCGATGGCGATATAGTCAAAATGCTGTGCCATTGCGAGGTTCTCCGCTCGTTAAGAATGCAATCACAGCATGATGGGGACAAAGTGGCCGGCTCACAAGAGCCGGCGTTCAGTTCTGCTGGATGGGCAGGCTGATGTGGAACTGGGCTCCCTGGCCCGGTTCGCTGGCACAGTGGATGCGCCCGCGCAGCAGCTGCACCACCAGGTTGTAGATGATGTGGGTGCCGAGCCCGCTGCCGCCCTGACCCCGCTTGGAGGTGACGAAGGGGTCGAAGATGCGCGGCAGTATCTCCGGGGGGATGCCGCGACCGTTGTCGCTGTAGTCGATGATGAGCTCGTCACCCAGTTGCTCCACCTTGATGGTGATCTTCCTGGGCCTGTCCCAGCCATCGAAACCGTGGTGGATGGAGTTGAGGATCAGGTTCGAATAGATCTGGGTGAAGCTGCCGGGGAAGGAGAAGATCGACAGTCTGGGATCGCACTGGATGTCGACCTCGCACTGGGCCTTCTTCAGCTTGTAGCCGAGGGAGACCACTACCTGGTGCAGGTTGTCGGCGAGGCTGAAGTTGTAGCGCGCCTCGGACGACTGATCGACCGCCACCTGCTTGAAGCTGGCGATGAGTTCGGAGGCTCGCCTCAGGTTGCCTTGCAGCAATTGCATCGACTCGTCGAGGTTCTGGGTGAACTCGTTGAGGTAGGAGCGGGAGAGCTGCTTGGCCTCGATATGCTGCTTGAAGTCGGCCACCCGCTCCTGCAGGTAGGAGGAGGCGGTCACACTGATGCCGATGGGGGTGTTGATCTCGTGAGCCACGCCGGCAACAAGGGATCCCAGAGAGGCCATTTTCTCTGACTCCACCAGGGTCTGCTGGGCCTGCTTGAGATCGTCATAGGCCTTGCCGAGCTGGTTGTTGGCGTCGCTCAGACTGCGGGTGCGCTCTGCCACCTTGCCTTCCAGCTGCTCGTTGAACAGGGTGATCTCGCGCTCCACCTTCTTCAGGCGGGTGATGTCGTAGCCGAAACCGATCAGATACTTGAGGTTGGGCCCCTCATAGAAGGGAGCGAAGGTCCACTGCAGGACCAGCTCGTCGCCCTGCTGGTCATGCATGGTGATCTCCCTGTTCTCGAGGGTGCCCTGGTCGGCCAGGGTGGCCGCCAGCTCGTCGCGCTGTTCCGGGCCGACGAAGAGATCCAGCCAGTTGTGCTGCAGCAGCTCCTGATGGTGGTAGCCGGTCAGGAGGATGGCAGCCGGATTGATGCTGGCGATGTTGAGATCCGGCTCCATGCAGCAGATGACCATGTTGGCGGAATTGATCAGGGTGGCGGAGAAGTCCCGTTCCTGCTGCAACTGCTCGCTGGCCTGATGGCGGGCGGTGAACTCGTCGTTCAGCCGGGTACGCATCTGGTTGAGGGTGGCCGCCAGCGCGTCGAACTCGTCAGGATGTTTGCGGGGCAGGGGGCGGCCTTCCAGCGTCAGCTCCACGGCCAGCCGATCCAGGCTCAGCTTCTGGGCGTAAGTGACGATGCGGTTGATATGACGGATCACCAGATAGTAGAGAATGACCAGGATGCAGAAGGAGACCACCAGGGTCTTGATGGTCTGGCTGACCAGGATGAGCACGGACTTCTCTATCAGGCGCTGATAGACCTGATCCAGGGAGGCGGCGACGAACAGCTTGCCGACCACTTCCCCCTGATAGGTGAGGTTGAACTCGCGGGAGATGTCGTACTGGGCCTGTTGCGTCCCCTGGGTCAGCATGGGCACCTCGGAGTTGCCCAGCATCTCCTTGACCATCACGAACTGCATGTTGGGCAGGTTCATGATGCCCTCTATCTGCACCTTGACCTGCTCTTCATCCAGGTTCCAGAGGCTGGCGGAGATGGGCTGCAGGAAGGAGGCCTCGATCTGGTCGATGCTCGCTTCGATGACGGTCACGTCCTTGTTGTAGTCCCAGGCGAGCTGCAGCACTGTGATGGCCAGTGCCAGTACGGTACTGCAGATCAGAATGTAGGAAAGGAGGCGATAAGAGAGCCCGTTAAGGCCCACGGCCTTGGGGAAGATTCCTGACATGGCGTCCTTGCGGTCTGGATTGAGTGCGGTTTAGTGTAACTGCTTCATGGACTCATGTCGTGTGTCATCCAATGGATAAAAACAAGGCCCCGAAAGGGGCCTTGTTGCTGTAGGTTGGCAATCAGTGACCACCCTTGGCTTTCGCCGGAATGGACTCGTCGAATTCCTGCAGGGGTTTGTGCTCGGAAGCCAGGAAGGTGTAGATCACCGGCAGCACGAACAGGGTGAACAGGGTGCCGATGGCCAGACCCGCCACGATGACGATGCCGATGCTGAAACGCTGGGCCGCCCCGGCGCCGGTGGCATAGAGCAGCGGGATCAGGCCGGCGATCATGGCTGCCGTGGTCATCAGGATGGGGCGCAGACGCACCTTGGCGGCCTGCATCACGGCCTGCATCCGGTTCATGCCGTGCAGCAGTTGTTCCTCCTTCGCCACCTCGCAGATCAGGATACCGTGCTTGGTAATCAGACCGACCAGGGTGATGAGCCCCACCTGGGAGTAGATGTTCATGGTGGCCATGCCCCATGCCAGGGCGATCAGCGCCCCGCTGATGGCCAGCGGCACCGACACCATGATCACCAGGGGGTCACGCACGGATTCGAACTGGATGGCCAGCACCAGGAAGATGATGGCCAGAGCCAGGGCGAAGGTGGCGTAGAGCGCGTTGCCCTCGGTCACGAACTGGCGGGCTTCCCCCATGAAGTCGTAGCGATAGCCCTGGGGCAGCTTCTCTTCGGCGGTCGCCTTGAACCAGTTGATCGCATCCCCCATGGCCACGCCAGGTGCCGGCACGGCGCCTATGGTGGCGGAGTTCAGCTGGTTGAAGTGGGGCAGGGCGCGGGGCTCTCCCACCACTTCAATCTTGATCAGGCTGCCCAGGGGGATCGACTTGCCGTCGGCGGCGCGCACGTAGTAGCCCTTGAGGGACTCGGGGTTGAGGCGGTACTTGCGTTCCACCTGCGGGATCACCTCGTAGGAGCGGCCATCCAGATCGATCCGGTTGACGTAGCCATCCGCCATCATGGTGCCCATGGTGGTGCCGATGTCCTGCATGGTGATGCCGTAGGCCCCTGCCTTGTCCTTGTCGATGCTGATCTTCATGGTGGCCGAGTCGTAGTTCAGATCGAGATCCGAGTAGACGAACTGGCCGTTGGCCTGGGTGGCCGCCAGCATCTCACCCGCGATCAGGAACAGGCTCTCGAAGCTGTTCGGGGTGGTGATGACGAACTGGATGGGCAGACCGCTGGAGGCACCCGGCAGCTCGGGGAACTGGAAGGTGGTGATGGCCATCCCGGGGATGTCCTGCACCAGACCGGCCACCCGATCCAGCACCTCTTTCTGACTCGCCTCGCGCTGGCTCCAGGGCACCATGGAGGCGATACCGAACGCCTGGTTGGAGTTGAACACCCCGGAGAAGACCTGGGAGTAGGCTATCTCGGGCTGGTCATCCAGGATCTTGTTCACGTCCGCCATGGTGTTTTCGATGTAGTCCAGGTTGGCGTTGGACGGCGCCGTCCCCAGCACCGCCATGACGCCCTTGTCCTCGTTCGGCGCGAGCTCGCTCGGGATGAACTTGAACAGCATCGGCAGGCTGGCGAACACGATGATGGCGAACACCACCACCACGAGACGCTTTTGCATCACGGCGTGGAGCATGGCGTCGTAGCGGGCCGTCATCCGGTCCAGCAGCTCGTGCACGGTGCGCTCGAACTTGCCCGGCTGCTCGTTGGCCTTGAGCATCTTGGCGCACATCATGGGCGACAGGGTCAGGGCGATGATGCCGGAGACGAACACGGCGCCTGCCAGGGTCAGCGCGAACTCCTTGAACAGGGAGCCGGTGATGCCCCCCATCAGGGCGATGGGCGCGTACACCGCCGCCAGGGTGACCGTCATGGCGATGACGGGCACGGCGATCTCCCGGGTACCTATGATGGCGGCCCGGAACGGTTCCTCCCCCTCCTTGATGTGACGGTCGACGTTCTCCAGCACCACGATGGCGTCATCCACCACCAGGCCGATGGCCAGCACCATGGCCAGCAGGGTCATCAGGTTTATCGAGAAGCCGAACATGTCCATCATCATCACCACGCCGATGAGGCTCAGGGGAATGGTGATGATGGGAATGATGACCGCCCGGAAGGAGCCGAGGAACAGGGTGATCACCACCAGTACGATGGCGGCGGCCTCGAGGATGGTCTTGATGACCTCGTGGATGGACTCGTTGATGGCAATGGTGGAGTCATACAGGACGTTGGCCTGCATGGTGCTCGGCATGTTGCGCTTGAGATCCGGCAGCAGCTCCAGCACATCGTGGGCGATGTTGATGGGGTTGGCGGTCGGGGCGGCGTTGATGGCGAGGACCACGGCCTCCTTGCCGTTGGCGCTGGCACGGTAGATGTCGTGGCTCTTCTCCAGGGAGACCTTGGCGATGTCGGAGAGGCGGATCACCTTGCTGTCCCGGGACGCCACCACCAGGCGCTTGAGCTCCTCGATGTTGCTGACCTGGGTCTCGGCATTGCCGTTGAACAGGGTGAAGTAGCCGGTGGCCTGGCCGGTAGCGGACTGATAGTTGTTGCTGTTGAGCACCGTCATCACGTCGCTGGCCGTCAGGTCAAAGGCCGCCATCTTGGCCGGATCCAGCCACACCCGCAGGGCGAATTCGACCCCGCCGTACAGATCCACCTTGGAGACGCCGCCCACGGTAAACAGCTGGGGCTTGATGACCCGCTCCAGGTAGTCGGTGATCTGGCTGGAGTTGAGCTCCGGGCTGGTGAAGCCCATGTAGAGCACCGCCGTGGTGGAGCCGGTGGAGGAGGTGACCGAGGGGTCTTCCGCCTCTTTCGGCAACTGGGAGCGCACCGAGTTGACCTTGGCCAGAATGTCGGACAGCGCAGCATTCGGGTCGGTGTTCAGCTTCATGTAGGCCGTCACCGTGGAGCTGCCCAGCTGGCTGGAGGAGGTCATGAAGTCGATGTTGTCGGCTTGCGCGACCGCCTGCTCCAGGGGTTGGGTGATGAAGCCCTGGATCAGATCCGAGCTGGCGCCATAGTAGCTGGTGTTGACCGTGATGACGGTGTTGATCACCTCGGGGTATTCGCGCACCTGCATCTTGAAGATGGCCTGGAAGCCCAGCAGGGCGATCAGGAAGCTGAGCGAGACCGCCAGCACAGGCCGTTTTATGAATATGTCAGTAAATCGCATCGCAGATCTCCGCGCTTACAGCATCGGGGTTTGTGCCGGAACGGCCAGGGCATCGTTCTCGACCACGCGCACCTTGGTGTCGTTGCTCAGGCGGACCTGGCCAGACAGCACGATCTCGTCGCCAGCCTTGATGCCGGACAGCACATGAACGTCGTCGCCGCGACGCTCGCCCGCCTTGACCACCACCTGCTTGGCACGCTTCACGCCATCAGCCGCGTGAATGACATAGACGTTCTCGCCATAGAGGGTGAAGGAGATGGCGGACTGCGGAATCACGATCTGGTCCTTCACCGTGGGCAGTATGATGCTGGCGCGGGCGAACATGCCGGAGCGCAGCTGGCCGTCGTTGTTCGGGATGTCTGCCTGCACCTGGACCAGGCCGCTCTGGTAGTTGACCGCCGGTTCGATGGCGGTGATCTGGCCGTCAAACTGGGTCTGGGGATAGGCGTCCACGTTGATCTTGATGGTCTGGCCCAGGCTTATCTTGGAGATGTCGGTCTGGGGCACGGTGAAGCGCAGGCGCATCACGCTGGTGTCTTCCAGGCGCACGATCTCGGTCCCCGGCTCCAGGTACTGGCCGAGGAAGACGTTGCGCAGACCCACGGCTCCGCCGAAGGGCGCACGTACCTCGCGACGGGCGATGGTGGCCTTCAGGCTTTCGATATCCGCCTCCAGGGAGCGGTAGGCGGCTTCGGCGTCATCCAGCTGATCCCGGGAGATAGAGTTCTTCTGGTAGAGGTTCTTGTAGCGGTCGAACTTGGCCTTGGCCGCAGGCAGCCGGGCCTGGGAGGAGAGCAGATTCGCTTTTTCCACGCTGGAGTCCAGGCTCAGCAGCAGCTGATCCGCCTTGACGTGGGCCCCGGACTCGAACCGGATGGCGTCGATGGTGCCGGACAGTTCACTGGAGAGGGTGACCCCCTGGTTCGGCTCGATGAAGCCGATCGCCTCTATGGTGGGGACCCAGTCCTGTGCCTTGGTGACCATGGCGGTGACCGGGAACTCGGGCTCGGGTCGATTGGCCATGAACTCTGCAATCTTCTTCTGCTTGAACATATTGAAGCCGATGACACTGCCAAACAGGGCGAGCGCTATCAGCAACATGATGGCCATCCACTTTTTCATGAACGGGCTCCTGTGGTGGAAAAGTGAGGGTTTAAAATGGCATTCCAGCTGGCCCGGATCACCGTCTCCAGCTGTTCCTGCGTCAATTCGAAATCGTGAACCCGGCGTTGCTGTGCCAGGTTGGCCACGCAATCCAGACTCAATGACTGCAACACAGGCACGGGGAGATCGACGAAGAGTCCCTGTTGGCGTCCCTGCTCAAAGAAGCGCTCAAGTGGCGCCCATGCCGCCATTATGACCGGATCCCGCTCCAATTCAGCCCCCAATGGCGAACTTTCGTACTGCAATTTGCACTTGAGTGCATTGGGGATGCTGGTAAAGATCACATCGATGTTCAGCCAGAGGCGGCGATACTGCGCATAGGACACCTCCTCTATCTGCACGCCTTCCATGACCTGGGGATGACATTGAAGGATGGTGTGCACATAAAGCTGACGGAGCAGATCATCCTTGTCGCTGAAGTAGCGATAGATGGTGCCGGCCGCCACCCTGGCCTTCTTGGCGACCACGGCAATGGAAAGGCCGTAGAAGCCCTGTTCGCCGAGGATCTCGCGAGCCGCTTCAAAAATGCGTTCTTTCTTGTCCATGGTTATCAGAGGTGAGTGAATGAACGTTCATTCATTCTAGGGGGGCTTTCAGGCAAGTCAAGGTATTGCCCACCATCTGGCCAGGGTGGGGGGGAGCCAAAAGCAGCGAGTGACCCAGGATCCGCTCTGAACGAAACAAAAAGGCTTAAAAAGCGCCAGAAATGACTGAAAAACAATCACTTGGTTTTATGTCTCAAAAAAAGAGTAGACAAGCTTGGCGTCATCATCAATAATGCGCCCCGTTCGACAGCGTAGCGCCCGTAGCTCAGCTGGATAGAGCGCTGCCCTCCGGAGGCAGAGGTCACAGGTTCGAATCCTGTCGGGCGCACCATAAAAAGTGCGCCGGTTAAACGGGCGAGTTGAAGAACGAAAACAGCTGTGGTGGCTGTAGCTCAGTTGGTAGAGTCCCGGATTGTGATTCCGGTTGTCGTGGGTTCGAGCCCCATCAGCCACCCCATTTTACAGCTTGTCAGGTACGCGAAGGTGGCGGAATTGGTAGACGCGCTAGCTTCAGGTGTTAGTGCCCCCCGGGTGTGAGGGTTCGAGTCCCTCTCTTCGCACCATACTTGCTGTATAACGAGGATGACCGCATGGTCGTCTTTGTTTTTTGTAGAATAAAAATATTTTCGGTGATTAGCGCAG
>NZ_CDDD01000098.1 GCF_000820165.1 Aeromonas taiwanensis | reverse complement strand
GGTGACCCTCTCCGTGCTGCCCGCCGCCAGCTCCAGGGTGCCGTGCAGCACGGAGAGGGTCACCGAGAGGGGGCTGTTGCCTGCATCCACATCGCTCACCTGCAGCCCGTGAATGGTGAAGGGCTGGTCTTCCTGCGCCACCTGGGGCGTCGTCGGCAGCTGGTTGACGGGGGCATCGTTGACCGGTTGTACCTCAATGGGCAGCACGTCGGTGTCACTCAGGGCGCCACCGCTGCCGGTATTGCCCCGATCGTCCGTCACCATGGTCAAGGCGTCATTGCCGTGGAAGTCCGGGTTGCCCTGATAGGTGACCCCGCCCGAGAGCAGGGCATTGAGATCCGCCAGGGTGCCGGTCAGCACCACATCGCCGGTGCCGTTGCCGGTCAGGGTCACGCCGCTCCCGTCCGGCAGGGTCAGGGTGCCGTGCTCTACCGACAGGCGCACCTCCATGATGCCGTTGCCCGCATCCACGTCCTTGACCTGCAGACCCTGGATGACGAAGGGCTCGTCCTCCTGGGCCACCTGGGGATCATCGGGCAACACGTTGACGGGGGCATCGTTGACCGGGCTCACATCGAGATGGATGGTGCCGTTCACTTCGGGGCCGAGAGCGCCGTTGTCCAGGCTCTGGGCCGTCACCTTGATCGCCATGGCGCCGTTGGCGTCATGGGTCACCAGCTCCACCCCGTCGAGCTTGCCCCCATCCGTGGTGACCTGCCAGCGGCCACCGCCGAGATCCACCACGGTGCCGTTCACCCCGCTCGGCAGGCGGATTTCTGCCCCGTCCGGCACCCCTTCCAGGGTGACGCGCACCTGCTCGGGCCCGTTCTCGTGCACATTGCCGGCGCTGCCGCCGGTGGCATGGGTGTCCCGGGTTTCCACCCCCAGATGCAGGGTGATCACGTCCCCTTCGGTGCCGCTCGCCTGATCCTGCATGTCGGTGATGACCGTATCCCCTACCGGATTGACGGTGACGGTGAAGCCCGCACTGGTTTCAAGGGGCAGGGTCAGCCCCTTGTCCAGGGTGAAGGCGCTCAGGGTCAGATCCACGGTGCCGCTGAAATCCGCAGGCGGGATCAGGGTCAGGGTGGAGAAGTCGGTGCCCACAGGCACCTGCCATACCCCGCCCCCATTGTTCACCGCCGGTGCGGACAGGGTGAAGCCATCCGGCACCCCCTTGATCTGCAGCCCGACGATCTGCTCGGAGCCATCGTTGTCGATGAGGCTGGCCCCCAGCCCCCCCAGGCTCACGCTGCCATCTTCCTGGCCCGTGACGTTCTGGACCGTGAGATTGGCCGGATCGTTGACCGGCAGCACCTCGAAGCTCACGTTGCCGCTCCAGCTCCCCCGATCCGTGCCCGTGGTGGCGGTATCGAGGATCTCCACCGTCACCGCCAGCGGCACCTTGCCGCTGAAGTGCTCCTTGGGCACGAACACCAGATCCTTGAGATCCGCCGGATCGTTCACCCTGAGGGTGGAGACCGGCTGGCCATTCTTGTCGAGGAAGTGACCATATTGGGGATCCACGGTCACGACCACCCGCTCCACGGTCTCGAGACCGCCATCGGCCACCGAGGGGCTGATGTCGGCGAGCTTGACCGAGAGATCGAGGTGGATCTCGGTGTCTTCCAGGTTGTCAGGCTGGCCGTCGCCATTCACATCCTTCACGTTCAGTTGCAGCTCGGGCAGGCCGTCCGCCCCGCCGTTGATGTCCACCTCCGGGGTGATGGAGAGGGTGATTTCCTTCTCCACCGTCTTGGTGTCGCCGCTCACGGTGTCGGTGTTGACCAGGCGCACATTGAAGTGCAGGCCGTCACCGGCATAGTCTTGCGGCAGGGTCAGGGTCAGGCGGTCGAGATCATCGAGGCCGCCCGGCAACTTGATGAGGTACTCGCCGTTGACGAAGTCGAAGGTGAGCCCTTGCACGTTGACGCCCGGAGGCAGGCCTGTGATGACGATGCTGAGCTCGTCGTCCCCGATGTCCGCCGTGCCCAGGGTCACCATCTGCTTGAGCTGGCTGCCGAAGTTGACGCCGTGATCCTCCACCCCGGTGATGGGGGCGCTGTTGTCGAAATCGACATCGGCGGCCACCTGGCCCGAGTGGGTCGCGCCATGGAAGTCGGCGCTGGCATTCAATTCCTTGCGAACGCTGGCGCTCACATCCCCGTCATCGCTGAGGTCGTGCACCAGGGCACTCACCTTGAAGGTCACAGTGCCGGTGAAGCCATCCGGCGAGCGCAAAGCGTAGCTGCCGAGGGCGTCATGGGGCACGGTCCAGTTGCCCTGGCCATCGTTGATCCCCCCCACCACCACGAAGCCGGGGGGCAGATCGCTGATCACCAGGTAGTCGATGGTCTCGATGCTGCTGGGGTCCAGATCCTCGAACACGAAGACGCCGTCCAGCGGGATGTCGTGCCCGTCCGGGCTCTCCAGCTGACCGGTCTGCACCAGGTTGCCATCAGGCTCCACCACCGCCTGGATATCCACATGCAGGGTGCCGTCGATCACCTTCTGGGCGGTGGCGCTGGAGTCCACATCCACTTGCGTCACCGTGACATGGCTCTGGAGTGTGGTGTCCTTGTCGCTATCCTCGGGCCCTCTCACCAGCAGCTGGCCGCCGCCGAGCAGGCTCTGCAGCTCGCCGTCGCTCAAGTCCACGGCGCCGCCGCTCACGGTCAGCTGGGTCTCGACCCCGCCCACGCGGATCCAGACTTCATACCCGGGCTCGATACCGGAGAGGCTGAGGTGGGTCACCTTCTCGGCGCCGTCGGTCAGATCAGGCTGCCAGTCCAGCACGGTGAACTGATCCTCCAGGCCATGGCTGGTCTTGGCATAGTCGGTGGCGTCGATGGCCGGCTCCACCTTGATGGTGAGGGGCACGTCGAAGCTCTTGTGGTCGCCGTCGTTCTCGGTCACCACCACGTGGCCGACCAGGTGCAGATCGGCGGTGCTGTTGGGGGGCGGCTGGATCTGCAGGTTGCCGAGGCTGGTCACATCCACCTGATAGAGGGGATTGCCCTTGCCATCGAGTCCGGCGAAGGTGAGAGTCAGCTCCTTGCCATTGCCGTCGAACACCCTGGCCCCTTCCGGCAGCCCTTCCAGCACCAGGTTGAGGGTTTCCGAGTGATCGAGCGGGGTATCCGTCCACTCCCCGGAGGTGAGCTTGAAGTCGAGCGGTGCCCGGCCATCCTCCTGGATGGTGATGCTGTAGCCGTTGCTATCCTGGGTCCAGCCGGAGGTATTGAGATCGAAATGGGGTTCATCCACTACCCCCACCAGATCCACGTGCAGGCTCTGGCTGCCGGTCTCCTTCTCGTTCACCACGGTGTGGGTCTGGCCGTTGGCATCGGTCAGGATGGCGGTGTCCTTCACCACCCCCTTGATGGTGAGATCGAAATCGACGTTGCTGTTTTTGGGCGGCTGCAGCTTGAGGTCATTGATGCGGTCATAGGGCACCTCGTAATAGCCGTTGGCATCCAGAGTGACCGCCACTCCGCCGAGCAGCAGGGTGGCACCGGCGGGCAGGCCGCTGATGCGCACGAACAGCTGCTCGGAGCCATCCGTGGTGTCTCCCAGATGGGCGAGCCCAATCTTGCTGCCCAGATCGATCAGGGTATCTTCCTTGCCCTGGATCTCGCGCACCGTCAGCTTGGCGTCATCCGCCAGCGGGTTCACGTTGACAACCACCTCCAGCGGATCGCCGAGGGCCGTCTCCTTGCCGGTCACCACCGGGGTTTGCTCCGTGCTGACCGGGGTCACAATGAGCTTGATGTCACCGCTGTAGTCCTTGCCGGGCACCACGGTCACCTTGTTGATGTCGCCACCGGCCACCGTGTAGAGGCCGTTGCTGCCCGGCTGGAGCACCTTGCCATTCAGGGTCAGGGTGCCCTGGCCGGAGGCCCACTCTATCCGGTAGCTCAGGGTCTCGGAGCCATCCGTATCGGTGAGGCCCGCCTTGACGTTGAGGGCGATGCCGCTGCTGTCCTCACTCGTGGTGTAATGCTGGTGCGTGCTGCCCGCATCCCACAGGGGTTTGTCGGCAATGCCCTGCACCGTGATGTCCAGATTGCCGGTCAGCACCGGGGGCTTGCTCCCCTCGGTGACCCCCACCTGCAACTGCACCGGGAAGCGCAGCGGAGTACCTCCGTTGTTGTAGCTCGAGTAGTCGTGGTTCGGCACGAAGGTGACACCGGTGAGCTGGAACTTGTCATCGGTGTTGGCCACCGCCACCATGGCCGCAGGCGGCACCTCATACCAGGTCTTGCCCCCCTGGGTGATGGTGGTCAGTGCGACGCCGTTGAAATAGAAGGTGCCCTGGGCATTGGCGGGTGCCTGGATAAGCAACTGCTCCACATGCTCGCCCCGATCGAAATCCCCCACATCCAGGGTCATGGTGATGGGGATACCCTGGCCCGGATCGCTCGCCCCCGCATCCTCCTGGCCGGTGACCGCGCTCGCGGTGAGCTTGCCCGCCTCGTCCCGGATGGTCAGGGTCAGGAGACCGTCGTCGGTATCCCCGTCGCCGTCCACCAGGTGGAAGCCTATCTGCTGTACCAGGGTGCTGTTGCTGTGATCGATGCCCGATTTGGCGGTGAAGCTGTAATCCCCCTCGGCATTGATCACCAGGGTGCCGATGATCTGCCCTGTGGCGTCTGTCACCGAGATGGTGGTGTTGCCCGTGGCGGCGATGGGGTGCTCGGTGCCATTGATGGTCACCGCTCTCACCACCGCATCATCCGCCCCCTCGCTGGCGGTGGCCAGCAGATCGCCGGTCACTTTCGCCCCTTCATTCAGGGCCTTGCTCGCGTCCACGGCCACGGGCACGTCATCCTGCACGCTCACATGGCCGATCACTTCGGCGCTCAGATCCCCGTCACTGTCCCGGGCCTGCAACGGCAGCTGGATATCCAGCAGATCCTTGCCCTGGACACTGTGATCCAGATTGCCTGTCAGCTCGAAGGTGTAGCGGCCGGACACATCCAGGGTCAGCTTGAAGATGAGCTTGCCTGCGCTGTCCTTGCCTAGGTAGACACCCGGCTGGCTGTCTGCGCCCAGGGTGACCACCTTGCCCCCCGACGTCAGGGTATTGAGGGCGTTGAAGCGGGCCACATCCAGTTGCAGGGAGACCACCCGGTCGCTCCCGGCGGCGATCGTCACCTGGCCGATGGCCACCTCTCCCGTGCCTGACGGGCTGGTGCCGCCGTGCTGGCCACTGCCCCCGTTGAGGTCCGACTCCTTGACGGTCACCCCCTCGATGGCGGTGATCACGGGGTCGGCGGCATCGGTGATCACCGCAGTGGTACCGCCGGTGATCACGCTGCCGTCGCTGTCGGTCACCTTCACCGGCAAGGTGAGGTTGAGCTTGTCATCCGCCCCGTGATCCAGGTTGGTGTGTACCGTCACCTGGTAATCCAGGATCTGGCTGCTGTGGGCGGCGATGCTGCCCGGCACGCTCGGCAGGGTCACCGTCAGCACCAGGGTGCCGCTCGCGGTCAGGGCCTGGAAGCTGTGGCCGTTGCTGCCCGCCACCTCTTGCCAGGTGAGGGTCTCGCCGTTGTGGGTGATGGCCTTGCCACTCCCATCCACCACCTGGCCAGCGAGCGTCAGCCGCACGTCCACCACGGGATCGGAGTCCGCCGTGATGGTCAGGGTGCCGGTGGCGTGCTGATCGTCTGCGGTCTGGTTGCTGGCGGCGCCGTCGAAGCGCCCCTCGCTCACCGTCACACCGGTCAGGTTGAGGGTCGGGTTGGCCCCTTCCGAAATGCGGATGGTGAGGGTGCCCGTGGTGCTGTCGTTGTTGCCGCCCCCCTTGTCACTGTCGATGATGTCGAGTTTGAGGGGCAGGCTGGTGGCGCCATCACCGCCGTTTTGATGCACCCCCTGATAGAGGGTCACCTTGTAGTCAAAGCCGTTGCTGGCGGCGTTGTTGAGCGTGCCCACCAGTTCGACCTGGAGCACCTCGACGCGCACGCCGTTCACATCCACATAACCCTTGAGGATCTGGTTGCCCGGGATGGCCGCATTGCCGTCCACCAGTTCGTATTTGACGCTCTGGCCCAACGCGGTCAGCGCAGGTTGCTCGCTGATGTCGGCAAACGACACCTCGCTCACCCGATCAGAGCCCGCATGGATGTCGAAGTGGCCGGTGCCGATCAGGGGCGTCTGCCCGTCGAGCCCCCCTTCGTCGAGGCTCACCCCGCTGCCCGCAACGAAGCCAGGCGCATGACCGTCCCTGACGGTCAGGGGCAAGGTGGTCGAGACCCTGTCTCCGTCCTTGTCCGTGAGGGTGACCCCGAGCGGCAGCTCGAGGGACTCGCTCCCCTGGTGATCCAGCTCGGCCCCCAGGGTCACCCTGGCGGTGACGCTCCAGTTGCCGTTGTTTTCAACGAGGCTCAGCTCGGCCCGCAGCACCTCGCGGCCATCCGCACTGGTCCCCACCAGATCCCCGTTGGCATCCAGGGTGAAGGTCACCGGGCTGCCGTGGCTGCTGTACTTGCCATCCAGGCTGCCTTGTATGGCCGCGATATCGAACCTGAGGCTGCCTTGATCCAATGCATCCGAACCATGGCTCACGGTAAAGCTCATGGTGCTCACCACGGCGCCGTCCCCCTGGTTCGCCTCCGTCATCTCGGTGCCGGTCACGGCGCTGATGACCGGATTGGCCCCGTCGCCGATGGCCACGGTCAGGGTGGAAGAGACGGTGTCCCCGTCGCTGTCCGTGAGGGTGAAGCCCGCCTTCAGCAGGCTGTCAGCGCCCCCCTGATCCAGCGGCTGGTTCAAGGTGAAGACATAGTGACCCTGCTGATCCAGCGTCAGGGTAAAGACATTCTGGCCGTTGACGGCGCCGCTGATGCTGTTGCCACTGATGGTGATGACCACAGGTGCGCCGCCGCTGGTGAGCCCCTGCAGGCCGGGCTGGCTGGCATCGAATGCGATGTTGACCAGGGGGTCGGCGCCTGCGGTGATATCGAGATCCCCGGTGAGGGTCTGGGCTGCGCTCCAGTCGCTGTCCTCCACCAGGGTGAGGGAGACGGGGTCGACCTGGGGCAGCACGCCGTCGGTGATGTGGATATTGAGGGTGCCCAGGTTGCTCTTGTCCCCGTCAAAGTCGGTGCCCTGTACCTGCAGCCCCAGGTTGACGCTGTTGGTGCTGACCGGCTGATCCAGCACGCCGTCGAGCACCACCTGGTACTTGCCATCCAGCCCCAGGGTCACGGTCAGAATGGTCTTGCCGCCCGCATCCAGCAGGGTGATGACGTTGCCGTTGACCTGATAGCTGGTCGGCTGGCCACCGCTGGTGAGGTTATCCAGGGCGGGCTGGCTTGCCTCGAAGTTCAGAGACACCAGGCGATCGCTGCCCACAGTGACCGGCAACTGGCCATCCAGGGTCTGGCCAGAGGCCCCTTCCTGCAAGGTGACACCGCTGTCGATGCCGAGGTGGGGATCGGCGGCATCGGTCACATGAATGACGGTATCGCCTTTGCTGACGGTGCCATCACTGTCCGTCACCTGCATCCCGACCTCGATATTGAGCCGATCGCCGGCGCCGTGATCCAGGTTGGTGTGGGTCACCACCTGATAATCGAACTCCACCTTGCTGTGCGCCGCGACGCTATCGGGCACATTGGGCAGGGTCACGCTCAGCACCAGGGTGCCGCTGGCGGTCAGGGCCTGGAAGGAATGGCCGTTGCTGCCCGGCACCTCTTGCCAGGTGAGGGGCTCGCCGTTGTGAGTGACGGGATTGCCGTTGACGTCCATCACCTGACCGCTCAGGACCAGGCGCACATCGACGATGGGGTCGGAGTAGGCCTGCACCGTCACCTTGCCCGTGATGAGCTGATCGTCGGCGGTCGCGCCACTGGCGGCGCCATCGAAGCGCCCCTCGCCCAGGGTCACGCTGTCGATGGTCACCCCGTTGACGATAGGCCTGACCCCCTCGCTGATGGTGATGTCCAGGGTGCCCGTGGTGCTGTCGTTGTTGCCGCCCCCCTTGTCACTGTCGATGATGTCGAGTTTGAGGGGCAGGCTGGTGGCGCCATCACCGCCGTCTTGATGCACCCCCTGATAGAGGGTCACCTTGTAGTCGAACCTGTTGCTGGCGGCGTTGTCGAGCGTGCCTACCAGCTCGACCTGGAGCACCTCGATGCGCTGGCCACCCACCTCCACATACCCCTTGAGCACCTGGCTGCCCGGGATACCGGGATCCCCGTCCACCAGCTCGTATTGCACCGACTGGCCGAGGGCGGTCAGGGGGGGTTGCTCGGAGGGATCGGCAAACGACACCTGACTCACCCGGTCCGACCCCGCCTCCAGCGTGAAATGACCCACCTCGGTCAGGCTGTTGCTGCCATCGAGGCGACTCTCGCTCAGGTCTACCCCGCTGCCCGCCACGAAGCCCGGCGCATTGCCGTCCTTGATGATCAGGGGCAAGGTGGTCGAGACCCTGTCTCCGTCCTTGTCGGTCAGGGTGACCCCGAGCGGCAGCTCGAGGGACTCGCTCCCCTGGTGATCCAGCTCGGCCCCCAGGGTCACCCTGGCCGTGACGCTCCAGTTGCCGTTGCTCTCCACCACATCCAGCTCGGCCCGCAGCACCTCGCGGCCGTCCGCACTGGTCCCCACCAGATCCCCGTTGGCATCCAAAGTGAAGGTCACCGGGCTGCCATGGCTGCTGTACTTGCCATCCAGGCTCTGCTGAATGGCGGCGATATCAAATTTGAGGCTATCGGGCGCCAAAGCATCTGCCCCGTGGCTCACGGTAAAGCTCATGGTGCTCACCACGGCGGCATCCCCCTGGTTCGCCTCCGTCATCTCGGTGCCGGTCACGGCGCTGATGACCGGATTGGCCCCGTCGCCGATGGCCACGGTCAGGGTCGAGGAGACGGTGTCCCCGTCGCTGTCCGTCAGGGTGAAGCCCGCCTTCAGCAGACTGTCAGTGCCCCCCTGATCCAGTGGCTGGTTCAAGGTGAAGACATAGTGGCCCTGCTGATCCAGCGTCAGCGTAAAGACGTTCTGGCCGTTGACGGCGCCGCTGATGCTGTTGCCGCCGATGGTGATGACCACAGGTGCGCCGCCGCTGGTGAGCCCCTGCAGGCCGGGCTGGCTGGCATCGAACGCGATGTTGACCAGGGGGTCGGCGCCTGCGGTGATATCGAGATCCCCGGAGAGGGTCTGGGCCGCGCTCCAGTCGCTATCCTCCACCAGAGTGAGGGAGACGGGATCGACCTGGGGCAGCACGCCGTCGGTGATATGGATATTGAGGGTGCCCAGGTTGCTCTTGTCCCCGTCAAAGTCGGTGCCCTGTACCTGCAACACCAGGTTGACGCTGTTGGTGCTGACCGGTTGATCCAGCACGCCGTCAAGCGCCACCTGATATTTGCCATCCAGCCCCAGGGTCACGGTCAGAATGGTCTTGCCGCCCGCATCCAGCAGGGTGATGATATTGCCGTTGACCTGATAGCTGGTCGGCTGGCCGCCGCTGGTGAGGCTATCGAGGACGGGCTGGCTGGCCTCGAAGTTCAGCGACACCAGGCGATCACTGCCCACAGTGACCGGCAACTGGCCATCCAGGGTCTGGCCAGAGGCCCCTTCCTGCAAGGTGACACCGCTGTCGATGCCAAGGCTGGGATCCACACCGTCGTCGATGGAGACAACCAGATCGGCGCGGGTCTCATCCCCGTCTATCTCCCTGGCGGAGACGGTGAGCCCGAGGGAGAGCCTGTCGCTGCCCTGATGATCCAGCGGCCCGACAAGGGAGACGGTCACTTTGCCCTGGATGTCGCTGCCCGACTGGGCTGCGCCGAGCTCGGCCTTGAGCACCTCGACCCGCTTGCCATTGCCATCCAGGTAGTAGCCCGTCAGCAGGCGATCGCCGCTGAATTCGAAGCTGAGCGGGTGGCCGTCGCTGGCAAGACCGCTGCCGTTGAGGCGAACGAGGGTATTGGCCTGATCGGCGAAGGCGAGGGAGTCCGCCAGCAGGGGATCGGACTGATGACCCACGACGAACTGGCTCTCGCCCACCACGGCCGCCGGATGGGTGAAATCATCTTCCACAAGGCTGATGGGGGCGATGGTGAAGCCCGGGGGGGTGCTGTCTACCAGGTTGACGGTGAGATGGGCGCTCACCAGATCCCCGTCGCTGTCGCGGTACTCCAGGTTGAAAGGCAGGCTCAGGTTGTCCTGGCCGTGATCCAGGCTCTGGTGCCAGACGATGCGATAGCTGCCGTCGTTGGCCAGGGTCAGGGTAAAGATGGAGTGGCCGCCGGCGCTGGCGGTGAGGGTCTGGCCGCTGACCTGGTAGGCGAGCGCCGTCCCGTGGCTGGTCAGGCCGAGCTGATTGAGGGCGCTCTGATCGGCCCCGAAGCTCACCTGCAGGCTGCCATCGAGCCCGGCCCCGGTGTGCAGGGAGCCGGTGGCGCTCACCGGCCCCCCGGCCAGATCCCCCTCCGACAGGGTCAGGGTATCGCTCTGTCCGATGAGAGGGGCCCCGTCGATCACCCGGTTGCCCGCCAGATCCGTCACCTCGGCGCGCACCTCATAGGGGCCCAGGATGCCGGAGAGATCCAGGCCATCGAGCTGCCAGCGGCCGTCGCTGCCCACCAGGGCGCTGCCGCTGTAGAGAGCCTCGCCATTCTGGCCGATGAGGGTGATGGTGACCCGCTGCCCCGCCTCCACGTCCGTGGCCGTGCCACTCAGGGTGACCTGGTCATGGCCGAGAATGCGGCTGGTGTCGAGATCGTCGATGTCGATGGCAGCCCGGGTATCCACCGTCACCGTCAGGGTGTCGCTCGCCCGGTTGCCCGCAATGTCCACCGCATCGACGCGAAAATCATGGGCGCCGTCCGCCAGGGTAGCGGGGATCTGATATTGCCAGTTGCCGTTGCCATCCACGGTGAGCACGGCCATCACCTTGCCTTCCAGGGTCAGGGTGACGGTGGCGCCCGGTTCCCCCTTCCCTTGCAAGAGTGGCGTGGTGTCGCGGGTCAGATCGTCCACCTGGCTGGCCCCGCTGTCGCTCTCGTCCGCCAGATCCAGGGTGATGGTGGTGATGGTGTCGAGCAGGGTCTCGCCGGTGTCGCTGGCCCGGTTGCCGGCGGCGTCCCGGGTATCGGCCTGGATGGTCAGGGGGCCGTCCACCAGCTTGCCGGTGACATCCCCGAAGTTCGCCTCCCAGACGAAGCCGGGCAACACCACTGTGGTGGTGGTCAGGCGATGGCCCTCCTGATCCGTCAGAGTAACGGTCACCGTCTGGCCCACCTCGACGTCCCGAACGAACCCGCGAATGATGACGCCGGTCGCCTCGTCGGCATTGATGATGTTGTCGTCGGTCTGGGGTTCGGTGATGGTGATATGGGCCTGCTGATCCTGATCTTCCACATAGGGCGTTTCACTGCCCCGGGCGACACCCTGGTGATCCGTGTCGAAGCCCGCCTCGGACAGGGTCGCATCATTGGTGCGATCCACCACCACAAAGCCACCGGCGCTGGAGCCGGCCACGCCACCGACGTTGCCGGTGGCGGCATTGCCCGCCGCCGTCTCTTCAAACTGGGCGGTCGGGTCAACCCCCTGGCGGATAGCCTCCTGCAAGCTGGCCAGCTCGGGATCCGCCGCCAGAGGCTCGGGCGATGCCTCCGGCCGGGCAGGCCCGGAGGGCTCGCCGCCAGTATCGACCAGTTCCACATGTCCGTCGGATCCGCTGACCAGGCGCATTCCCGGCTCCAGTTGCATACCAGGGGTGGCAGGGCGCTGGGCGCCCTCGGCATCCATCACAAACACGGTGCCTTCCACCTTGGCAATAAGAGTCGGTTTCTCGATTCGCAGCTCGGCCATACATCCTCCAACGGGTAAATACAGACTTCCCAGCACATGAAGCTTAATAAGGAAAGTCGCCGTGACAGACGGCTATTTTACCGCCAGCGAGCCAGCACAACACTTCGCCATTTTCGATAAAATAGAAAGCAAATGCGGCAAACCCTCCAATTAATTGCACTTAAATACTTAAAAATTGATTTCACGCAGACATGAAAGCGATTTCAAAGCCGTTTCAGACAAACATCCGGTTCTTCTGGCTCCCGAGAACGCGACAGTTTCTGGCACCCCCCTATTTTCCGACCCGCCTCACTATTTCAGCAGGCAGAATCCCCCTGGCCAGCACAGGCAAAATCGTGCATGTGTATTCACGCGTTCACTCCTTCCTTCCGGGCCAAACAGATGCTAGCCCCTCCCTGCTCGCCCCCTTTGCCTTGCGGTACATCCGGGGGCGGTACACTCCCGCGCTCCTGCCTGCGGAAAAAGCGAGGCAGCAACCCCCAGATGACACTCGATAATTCAACCTGGATCCCACTTTTGGGATCCTCCCCCCATGGCAATTGATCTAGCGCAATTCCCGTCGGGATAAATCATTATCCATTTTACCCATTTGGTATTATTCCCTCGATCAATTGCATAAATTCCAATCTATATGCAGCCATAACAATTAATCGGCCTGCCATGCCCGTCGATGATGAGCACAGATGTCCACACCGAGATGGAACGGTCAGGCCAGAGATGGACTTTTTATCTGGGAGTGATGACTGTGGGTTCATATGACAAGCTATTTCGGCCAGGCTTCGCCGCCCTGCTGCTGACCGCCCTGCTCGGTGCAGGCAATCTGGCGCAGGCAGAGGAGGCCGCCCCCAAGGGCAAGGTAGAGGCGCGCAGCGAGCTGTTCGCCAAGGATCACGCCGATCAGTTCAGCAGCTGGAAGGCCACCGGCGAGAGTCGCGAGCGCACCGATGCCCTGGCGGAAGATCCGCAGATGGTGGTGCTCTGGGGCGGCTATGCCTTCGCCAAGGATTACAACAAACCGCGCGGTCACTTCTATGCGCTGACCGACGTGCGCGAGACCCTGCGCACCGGCGCCCCCAAGAGCGCCGAAGATGGTCCCCTGCCCATGGCCTGCTGGAGCTGCAAAGGCCCGGATGTGGCCCGCGTCATCGACGAGAAGGGTGAGGATGGCTACTTCAAGGGGATGTGGGCCAAGGGTGGCCCCGAGATCGTCAACACCATCGGCTGCGCCGACTGCCACGACACCGCCTCGAAAGAGTTCAAGGAGGGCAAACCCGCCCTGCACCTCTCCCGTCCCTATGCCGATCGGGCCATGACCGCCATCGGCAAGCCGTTCAAGGAGCAGGGCCGGTTTGATCAGCAGTCCCAGGTGTGCGGCCAGTGCCACGTGGAGTACTACTTCACCGGCCCGACCAAGGCGGTGAAATTCCCCTGGGACAAGGGCACCACAGTGGAGCAGATGGAGCAGTATTACGATGAAATCGGCTTTGCCGACTGGACCCATGCCCTCTCCAGGACCCCCATGCTCAAAGCCCAGCACCCCGAGTACGAGACCTGGCGCGCCGGCATTCACGGCCAGAACAACGTCGCCTGCGTCGACTGCCACATGCCCAAGGTGCAGAACGAACAGGGCAAGGTCTACACGGATCACAAGGTAGGCAACCCCTTCGATCGCTTCGACCAGACCTGCCGCAACTGCCACACCCAGAGCAAGGAGATGCTGCAAGGGGTGGTCAAGCAGCGCAAGGATGCCGTCACCGAGATCAAGCTCAAAGTCGAGAAACAGCTGGTGCACGCCCACTTCGAAGCCAAGGCTGCCTGGGATGCCGGCGCCACCGAGGCCGAAATGAAGGACATTCTGCAGGACATCCGTCACGCCCAGTGGCGCTGGGACTTCTCCATCGCCTCCCACGGGGTGCAGATGCACGCCCCGGAAGTGGCGCTGCGCATGCTGGGGACCGCCCTGGACAAGGCCGCCGACGCCCGCACCAAGCTGGTGCGCCTGCTGGCCGCCAAGGGGATCAGCCACGAGATCGCCATCCCTGACATCTCCACCAAGGAGAAGGCCCAGGCCGCCCTTGGCATGGACATGAAGCAGATGAACGGCGACAAGGCCCAGTTCCTCAAGACCACAGTCCCCGCCTGGGATGCCGAGGCCAAAGCGGCCGGACGGCTGGCACAGTAATGGCGCCTGCGAGCCCGGCC
>NZ_CDDD01000097.1 GCF_000820165.1 Aeromonas taiwanensis | reverse complement strand
GGTCGGCGTCTGGCCCAGGGGCAGGGGGGCAAAGCGGGGCACGCCGTTTTGCAGCCACTGGAGCCTTCCCCCCGTGCTTGCCGCGAGGCGCGCCATGGCCCCTTCGTCGGGGGCGGGCAGGGGACGGCTCAGGGCGCGACCGAGTGACCTGCGTTCGGCGGGCACGGGGGGCAGCCTGGCCTCCTTGCCGGCGTTGACCAGCAGGATGTCGAGGCGGGGCGAGGCCCCTTGGGGGCAGAAGAGGGTGTCAAGACAGGGCCAGAGGGCGGCGATGCGATCTCGCTGGGCCTGGGACAGGCCGTCGGTGACGAGCAGCAGGCGTGCGGGCTGGCCTGATGGGATCTGCGCAAGGGCCAGGGCCACGGCGCGCTCCGGTGCACTGCCCTGAACGGGCATGATGGCCGGGCGCAGGTCCGGCAGCAGCAGGGCAATGGCCTGATGATCCCGGGTGGGCGGCATGGCGAGATAGGCATCCCCGGCAAACAGGATGAGGCCGAGGGGATGGGGCGATGGCCGCGCATCCTCCCTGGCCAGCATCTCCTGAAGCAGCAGCCGGACCCGGGTCGCCCTGTCGGGGGGCAGATCCTCTGCCAGCATGGAATCCGAAAGATCCAGCAGCCAGAGATCGAGCGCCGGGCTCTGGATGGGGAGGCTCTGCTGGCGCAGGGCGGGGCCCGCGAGGGCCAGGATCACCGGCAGGCAGGCGAGCCAGAGCCAGGGAATGGCCCGGCGCCGGGCCGGCAGCAGATAGGCATGCATGGCGGGAGAGAGCAGTCCGGGCTGGCGACGGCGCCGCCATCCCTGCCACAGCCAGGGGATCAGGGCCAGCAGCCAGAGCGGGCGCAGCAGGATCAGCTCCATGAAGAAGCTCCTTGCCGATTATTCATGGGGCCGCTCCGGTGACGGTTGTCGGCGTGCCGGCCACTGCCAGCGGGCGGGCCACGCCAGCAGCAGCCAGGCCAGGGCCAGTGGCCAGGGGTAGAGCTCCAGGTGGGGACGTGCGAGGATCCGGGGGCGAGCGAGGGGTTCCAGGGTGTCGATGGCCTGGTTGATGGCGGCCAGATCCCCCTGGCTGCGGGCGCGAAAATAGCGCCCCTGCCCCAGGGCCGCCAGCTGCTGGAGCAAAGGTTCATCGAGCTCGGCGCTGGGGTCCTCCTCCCCGAGGGGATGGGCAAAGGTGTCGGGGTCGGCGCCCACCCCCAGGGTATAGAGGCGGATGCCGGCGGCCACGGCCCGTTTGGCCTCGGTCAGGGGATCCGCGTTGCCCGAGGTGTTGCGCCCGTCCGTGACCAGCAGGAGGGCGGTGGGGCGGGCGGGATCCGCGTGCTGGCGGGGCCGGTGGATGGGCTCGCCCCGGGGCCGGGGGGGCCCCCCCCGACTCGAAACGGCGCCCCGGGGGGGGGGGGGGCGGGGCGCGGGGTCCTCGGGGCGGGGGGGGGGGGGGGGGGGGGGGGG